>NZ_JACVOO010000005.1 GCF_018882405.1 Polynucleobacter sp. 31A-FELB
GCTTTAAAACCACCCTTACCGGAGAGGTAATGCTGAATAACTTCTAGTTTGAACTCTTTGCTGTATTTGGACATGAGACTGACCCTTTTGAGTTGGATTTGGTGTCCAACTTTTGTGGGTCAGTTCACATTGCAGTCCTTTTTTATTTCTTTGATGTATTTAATTAACTGAGTATTGAAGTTTTTCTTATTTCAATTCTTTCAGCGCACTCTCAAACGATTCAATATCCGCAAAGCTTCTGTAGACAGAGGCGAAGCGAATATAAGCAACTTTATCTAGGCGCTTGAGTTCACGCATCACCAGCTCGCCTACACGTTCGCTTGGGATTTCCTTTTCACCTAGGCTGAGTAATTTCTCTTCAATCCGAGCAATAGATTCATCAACAGAGTCAGAAGAGACTGGACGCTTACGCAATGCAAGCTTAATTGAACTAGCCAGCTTGTCATGACTGTAATCAACGCGGCTACCGTTCTTTTTGACAATGGCCGGAAGAACTAGCTCAACACGCTCATAAGTTGTGAATCGTTTATCGCATTTCGCACAACGGCGACGACGGCGAATGGTATCGCCCTCGTCCGATACCCGGGTATCCAGAACCTGGGTATCGTCGTTATGACAAAAGGGGCAGCGCAATGAGGACTTTCTTAACCGTAGACTGGGAAACGCTTCGTGAGCTCAGCAACCTGCGCACGAACCTTAGCAATATTGTCAGCATCATTTGGATTGTCTAAAACATCCGCAATGAAATTACCAACTTGACGCGCTTCCACTTCCTTAAAGCCACGAGTAGTCATCGCTGGTGAACCCAAACGAATACCACTAGTCACCATTGGTTTCTCTGGATCATTTGGAATACCGTTCTTATTGCAAGTGATGTGTGCTTCACCCAATACACGCTCAGCTTCTTTACCAGTCATTTTCTTGGCGCGTAAGTCCACCAACATCACGTGTGAATCTGTACCGCCAGATACGATACGCAGACCGCGCTCTATCAATGTTTCAGCTAAGGCTTTTGCGTTAGCAACTACCTGTTTTTGGTAATCAATAAATCCAGGCTCTTGCGCCTCTTTAAACGCTGCAGCCTTACCAGCGATCACGTGCATCAAAGGACCGCCCTGTAGGCCAGGGAATACCGCGGAGTTAATTGCTTTCTCGTGCTCTGCTTTCATCAAGATGATGCCGCCACGTGGGCCGCGCAAACTCTTGTGAGTAGTAGAAGTAACAATGTCAGCATGTGGCACTGGATTTGGATAAACACCAGCAGCTACCAAGCCTGCATAGTGAGCCATATCCACCATGAAAATCGCGCCCACTTCTTTAGCCAATTTACCGATGCGCTCAAAATCAATTTTTTTGGAATACGCAGAAGCGCCAGCAATGATCAACTTTGGTTTGTGCTCACGCGCCAAACGCTCCATTTGGTCGTAATCAATTTCTTCATTTTTATCTAAGCCATAAGCGATTGGGTTAAACCACTTGCCGCTCATGTTCAATGCCATACCGTGGGTTAAGTGACCGCCTTCAGCCAAACTCATACCCATGAATGTGTCGCCCGGCTTCAAGAAAGCCAAGAACACTGCCTGGTTAGCAGACGCTCCACAATGCGGCTGAACGTTCGCTGCTTCAGCACCAAACAAAGCCTTCACACGATCAATCGCCAATTGCTCAGCGACGTCGACGAACTCACAACCACCGTAATAACGCTTACCTGGATAGCCTTCAGCATACTTATTGGTCAACTGAGAGCCCTGTGCCTGCATCACTGCTGGTGAGGTGTAGTTCTCAGAAGCGATCAGCTCGATATGGTCTTCTTGACGCTTATTCTCATTCTGAATCGCTGCCCATAATTCTGGGTCAGTTTTGGCTAAGGTGTTTTGGCGGTCAAACATGGTCATAATCCTGATGAAGTTGTATTGCTGAGTGAATTAACTTAGTAAAATCAACCTACATCATACAAAATCCACCATGACCACCACACAAGACCTCTCATTCCTCTCCCTAGTCCTTAATGCCAGCCTATTAGTCCAGTTAGTAATGTTGTTATTACTAAGCATGTCTGTAGCCTCTTGGACCATCATTTTTAAGAAAACCGCCATTCTGCGGGGCGTAAGACAAGATACTGAGCGTTTTGAGCGGGATTTTTGGTCTGGCGGCGACCTAAACACCCTTTTAGAGGCAGCGCAGCGCAATACCCGTAGTGATGCCGTTTTAGAGCACATCTTCGAAGCTGGCATGCAGGAGTTCATGAAAGTCCGTGAAATCGACGCTGCCCGCCGAGCCATGAAAGCCACCTACCAGCGCGAAATGGACATGCTGGAAGCCAACCTACCCTTCTTGGCCTCCGTGGGCTCAGTCTCCCCTTATATCGGCCTCTTTGGCACCGTTTGGGGGATCATGCACTCCTTCCGTGGCTTAGCTAACGTCCAGAATGCGACATTGTCTGCCGTAGCCCCTGGTATTGCAGAAGCACTGATCGCAACCGCTATCGGTCTGTTTGCCGCTATCCCCGCTGTTGTTGCCTATAACCGTGCCGCTACTGATGTAGATCGCTTGGCAATTCGTTTTGAAACCTTCATTGAAGAGTTCACCAACATCTTGCAACGTCAAGCTTCAGGCAAATAAGCATGGCCGGCTCACTTAGAAAATCTTCAAAGCGTCGGGCAATGGCCGACATCAATGTAGTTCCCTACATTGATGTGATGTTGGTATTGCTTGTCATCTTCATGGTGACTGCACCGATGGTCAATCCTGGTGTTGTGAATCTGCCCACTGTCGGTGGCGCAAAAGTGCAATCTTTGCCGCCCGTCTTTTTAACGATTGATGCCAATGAAAATGTCATCGTTCGTAAAGATGGTGATCCTGTTCAAACATTAAATAAATTTGAACTCGGTGCATTTGCAAGATCACAAGCAGAAAAGTCTGCTGAGCAACCCGTAGTTCTTGCTGCCGACAAATCCATTAAATATGAAGTTGTAATGGAAGTGATGTCCAAGCTCAAAGAGAATGGCGTGAAACGTGTCGGCCTTGCCGTGAAGAGCCAATAAGCCTCTTTGTATTGCATACATGAATAGCGCGCAAACTTTTCACTCGACCTTTACTCGAGGACGCCCAACTAAAAACGAAAGCACTAAACGTGCTTTTAGTTTTTCACTGGCTGCGCACTTAGGTTTACTTGCATTCTTAGTCATCGGCATTAGCTGGAATAACTCCACGCCCTCTGGTGTTGAGGTTGAGCTCTGGGATGCTAATCAACAAGTTGAAGCGCCTGTTGAGCCTGAAGTAAAAACTGAGATGAAGGAAGAAGCGGCTGACATCGCGATCAAGAAAAAGAAGGTGGAAAAAGAGCCTCCTAAAAAAGAGGTTGTGAAAGAAACTCCAAAACCAGTGAAACCGACTCCGCCTAAGGAGAAGGAAAAAGAGAAGCCCAAAAAGACGGAGCCAGCTAAAAAAGTTGAGGCTCCTAAAGCGGCGACTCCTGCAGACACCAAAGCAAATGCTGCCGCTGAAAAAGTGCGTGCAGATCAGTTGGCGCGCTTACGTGCAGCAGCTGGCGCCGAAGGTGGTAGCGGTGGCACGAGTGGTAGCGGCGTTGGCGGTGGCGGCAATGCGCCTCCTGGCTGGACAGATAAAGTGGTGAAGAAAGTAAAACCGCTCATCGTGTTTAACCCAGAATCCATCAGCGGCAATCCAGCGGCAGTTGTTAAAGTCAATCTAGCGCCGGATGGTGCAATCTTAAGTACAGAGCTTGTCACCTCTAGTGGCAATGCCGGTTGGGATCGCGCAGTCCTACTCGCACTCACTCGCGCAGAAAGTCTGCCGAAAGACGACAATGGCAAAATTCCTCAAAGAGAAGTTAAGCTGACCTTTAAACCCAAGGACTAAAGCATGTTGCAAGTAGCTAAACGTATTGCCTATAAACAAGGTTCTTCATTGTTGGCATCAATATTCGTAGTGATGCTGTCCATGACTGGCCTGAGTTCTTCTGCGCTAGCGCAAATGAATATTCAAATCACTGGCGTAGGTCAGTCTCTCTATCCTATCGCCGTAATGCGCTTTAAGGATGAGAATAAGTTGCCGACTAGCGTGACCGACATCATTCGCCAAGACTTAGCGCGCAGCGGGTATTTTAAAAATACTGAGAACGGCAATGCTAGCGAGAGTGACGAGGGCACACCAAATTACAAATCTTGGGCAGCTCGCGGTGCAGATGCTTTAGCCGTAGGCTCTGTAGTGCAGACCGGCGCAGGCCAGTTTGAGATTCGTTACAAGCTTTTTGATATTCGCAAATCTGAAAGTCTTGGCGGCTTGAATATTAATTCCAGCGCAGACAATTTACGCGCAGCAGCCCACAAAATTGCTGATGACATCATCTTCAAACTATTAGGCGAGCGCGGCATCTTCTCAACCCGCCTCTCCTACGTTATCAAAGAAGGTAAACGTTATCGTCTCGTGATCTCTGACGCGGACGGTCAAAATATTCGCAATGCCATGAATAGCGGCGAGCCAATCATCTCTCCATCATGGTCACCTGATGGCAAGAAAGTGGCTTATGTTTCTTTCGAAGATCGCAAACCCGTCATTTACGTTCACGAACTAGCAACTGGCCGCCGCATCTCTCTGTCAAACCAGAAGGGAAACAATAGTGCGCCAGCCTGGTCACCTGATGGCAAGAAATTGGCAATCTCTCTTTCTAAGGATGGCAATACCCAGATCTATAGCATCAATGCTGATGGCACAGGTTTGCAGCGCATTACCCGCGGCTACACCATTGACACTGAGCCCCAATATTCAGCAGATGGTCGTTATATCTATTTCACGAGTGATCGCGGTGGCAATCCCCAGATTTACCGGATGAGCGCTGAAGGCGAGCAAGTCGAAGGTGCAAAGCGCATTACTTATAAGCAAGGTTTTGTGACCTCACCACGTATTTCACCGGATGGTAAGTATTTGGCCTATATCGCTAATATTGGTGGCGCATTCCGCCTCTATATCCTCAACTTGGCTACTGGCGATTCCCAAGCGCTCACCGATGGCACTACCGATGAGTCCCCGTCGTTTGCAGCAAATGGTCGTTATGTCCTATATTCCACCAAAGTGGGCGGCAAACGGGTTTTGGCTGCGGTGTCGGTAGATGGAAACTCAAAACAGGTATTGAGCATTCCGGGGTCTGATGTTCGTCAGCCGTCATGGGGTCCATTTATGGACTAAATCCCAGCTAAGTCATAGCTAGACAGCCAGACCTTTCTGGCGAAATAGCCAATATTGGGCTCTTGGGGGCATAATATTGGCTATTAGCTTATTTGGTTACTCAGTTTGTAGGAAAAAGGACAGATCATGAAGATTTCTATCGCACGCCGCACCGCAACCCTCACCCTCGTTGGTGTAACAGCCTTATTTTTAGCGGCTTGCTCCAGCGTCAAATTAGATGATGTTGACGGCGCAAATGGTGGTGGTAGTGGTAACTATGGCTCACAACCTTGGAATGATCCAAGTAGCCCACTTTTCCAACGCAGCGTGTACTTTGATTTGAATGAATACACCGTTCAAACTAAATACCAAAAACAATTGTCTGCTCATGCAAGCTTCTTAAAAGCCAATCCTCAGCAAAAGGTCATCATTCAAGGCAATACCGATGAGCGCGGTACCGCAGAGTACAACTTGGCTTTGGGTCAACGTCGTTCAGACGCAGTACGTAAGTCACTTAACTTGATGGGTGTTTCTGAAAACCAAATGGAAGCAGTGAGCTTTGGTAAAGAAAAGCCAAAAGCTGAAGGCGACAACGAAGCAGCTTGGGCAGAAAATCGCCGTTCTGACATTGTTTACATTACTAACTAATGCGCACCCTTACACATTCTTTTAAACAAACGCTCTCACGAGCGTTTTGTTTAAGTGCCGCCGCTCTTTGCTTAAGCACCTCCAGCAATGCATGGGCTCTCTTTGCTGATGATGATGCTCGCAAAGCCATCTTAGATTTACGTAAATCATTTGCGACTGCGCAAATGGATTTACAAAATCAGATTGAAAAACTCAAAGCCGATAATGCAGAGCTTCGTGGCAAGATTGAAAATCTTGAAAAGCAAGGTGACGATATCAGCACAAGTCAGAAAACCTACTACCAAGATCTGGATAACCGCTTAGGTAATTTTGAGCCCCGTACAGCTACGATTGAGGGCGTAAGCGGCACAGTCCAACCTGGCGAGAAAAAAGCTTATGACGATGCCTTAAAAGCCTTCCAAGCCGGCAATCTCAAGAAGGCAGATGAAGGCTTCTCTGCTTTTGTAAATCGCTACCCTAAGAGCCCTTACGTACCGCTAGCACTCTTTTGGAGCGGTAATAGCAAATACGCCAATAAGGATTACACGGGTGCAATTACCCAGTTACAAAGCCTGATTAAGCGCTACCCAACGCACCCACGTATTCCGTCAGCGATGCTGACACTTGGAAATGCGCAATTGGAAAGCGGCAATAAAGCGGCTGCCAAGAAAACCTTTGGCGAGATCATCAGCAAGTTCCCAGACACTGAAGCAGCAAAAGATGCGCAGCAACTCATCGCTGCAACGAAGTAATTCAATAAGCTAAGTAAAGAAACGTTTCGCCATGTCATCGCTGTCTGCTGCCTTTCAGAACATCGCTCCGCGCAAACCGAATGCGCCTGCCGTCATTTTGTTTTCAGGCGGATTAGATTCGAGCACGATTCTAGCTTTGGCAAAAGATCTTGGTTACGCACCTTATGTCTTATCAGTAGGCTATGGTCAACGTCATTCCTCTGAATTAGCGGCAGCAAAACATATTGCGAAGAAGACGGGTGTTGTGCGTCACGAGGTCGTGAATTTAGATCTCACTCGTTTCGGCGGCTCTGCTCTGACTGACTCATCCATCGACATTCCGATTACCCCGGGTAAAGATTTAGAAATCCCCGTTACTTATGTTCCTGCCCGCAATACGATTTTGTTATCTCTTGCTTTAGGGTGGGCTGAGTCATTGGGTGGATTAGATATTTTTTATGGCGCTAATGCCGTTGACTACTCAGGCTATCCTGACTGCCGCCCAGAATATGTCGCCTCATTTGAGACGATGGCGAACCTAGCCACTAAGGCTGGTGTAGAGGCACTCAATAATGAGAATCGCTTCCGGGTGCATGCACCCATCATCAGCATGAGCAAAGCAGAAATCATTCAACTGGGCACCACTTTAGGTGTCGACTACTCTCAAACCGTTTCTTGCTATCAGGCGAATGATTTAGGTGAAGCTTGTGGTGAGTGTGAATCTTGCCGTTTGAGACAGGCAGGCTTCAAGCAAGCCAACTTAGGCGATCCAACCCGCTACCAGAAGAAGTAATTCAGGTCTTTTACTTAAGTATCACTCTGGGTTTCTAGCATCCGCGCAACATAACGCGCGATTAAATCTATCTCTAGATTCACCGCATCATCCTGCTTTAGCTTGCCTAGTGTCGTGTTCTCAAGAGTATGGGGAATGATGTTGATATCTACCAAGCAAGCATCTTTACTGTCTTGCGTTTTGTTTACAGTTAATGAAACGCCATTCACCACAATTGATCCCTTGTAGGCCAAGAATGGCGCCAATGCCTTGGGGGCTTCAATTTGCAGAAGCCAAGAACCATAAGCATCGTCAGCAACAGTTGCAAAGTGCGCCACCTTGCCAACACCATCAACATGCCCACTCACCAGATGACCGCCTAAGCGATCATTTAATCGCAAGGCCTTCTCCAAGTTCACTGGACCCACTTTATCCAGGCCAACCGTCTTGTTTAAAGACTCGCGTGAGATATCCAGAGCAAAAGTGCTGCCTGTAAATTCAGTAGCCGTCATGCATGCACCCTGAATAGCAATACTGTCACCCAATGCAACATCATCGAGATATCCAGAAGGCACTTCAACTACTAAGTGCAGGCCATCACCTTTAGCTTGAGCGCTTTTAATTTGGCCAACGGCAGTAATAATTCCAGTAAACATAATGAGATCTTAAATAGGTTTTTGTAATTTTTTTGAATGGTTGTTTCTTGTTGTCTCTTATTGTTTCTTATTTGCTATTTCTTGCTCAGGCGCAAACGAAGATCTGGGCCAAATAGACTTTGATCAATGATTTGCCAATCTTGACGTTGATCCAAAACCATCAATGGGGAGATGTTAGCCATCCCGATACCGTCACCCATAAAGAAGGGTGCGTAATAGAGCAAAAGCTCATCAACACAATCCTCTCTCAGTAAAGATCCATTGAGCTTAAATCCAGCCTCGACATGGATTTCATTCATATGGCGCTCTTTTGCTAAATACGCAAAGAGTTTTGGCAAATCCACCTTACCGTTGGCGTTGGAGATCGCGATAACTTCAACACCAAGAACTTCAAATGCTTTTGCCTTAGCTCGACTCTCCTGAGAATCCAATGAAGCGCAAACCAAGATGACGCCTGATGCTTGAGGCTTACTCAACACCTTTGCGTTCAGAGGCGTCTCGAGCTTGGAGTCCACAATAATTCTCCAGGGCTGGCGCTCAGTTTTGACATCACGAACATTGAGGCTTGGGTCATCTTCTTTAACGGTGCCTACACCAGTCAATATGGCACAAGCTTGTGCACGCCAATGATGGCCATCTGCCCTGGCCAAAGGACCGGTAATCCATTGGCTTTGGCCATTAGATAAGGCCGTCTTACCGTCTAAGCTGGCAGCGATCTTCATACGAACCCAAGGCAAGCCTCGAGTCATCCTGGAAATAAATCCTCGGTTTAATGCTTGAGCTTCAGATTCCAATAACCCACACCGCACATCAATACCCGCGGCCTTTAATCGCTCAAGACCTTTGCCGCCAACTAAAGGATTGGGATCTAACATTGCCACAATCACCATGGCTGGCTTGGCTGCAATCAAGGCGTCGACACAAGGCGGCGTTCTACCGGTGTGATTACATGGTTCTAAGGTGACATAGATCGTAGATCCAGCAGGATTCAGCCCTTTTGATTTCACATCAGCTAAGGCCTGAACTTCCGCATGGGGTCCGCCTACTCTTTGGGTATGCCCGCGCCCAATCACCTCTCCATCTTTCACAATGATGCATCCCACCCGTGGGTTGGGGTTCGATAGGTAAAGAGCATGCTGAGCCTCGGCTAAGGCCTGGCTCATAAATTGATGGTCGACTGCGGTGTACATGGGTCTATTAAAACCGATTGTGGGCATAAGCAGCAAATTTACCCTCCTTACTTACAGGCTTTGGAGTCCTTGCTTGGATCGCAAATTCTCCAGCGACCCCCACTGCCTAAGATGAGATGACGCTCAAGCCCAGAATCTCGGTCGTGACCCAATATCAGGCGATTAGCTACAAACCCACCATGCGCTGTTTTTGCAGCACCAGCAGCATTAAACAAAATACCCCTCTTGGAGGTATGAGGATCAATAAACTGCTTACCTCCGCCCTTGAAATACACCTGCGCAAGATCCCCTTGGGAAATCCACTGCCGTTCTATGCACATTGATTTTGGCTGATGTTCATCACAAACATTTTTAACCGCCCAACCCTCCTCCCACAGGCCACCATTCAATGGAGTAATGCGTACAGGCGCACCCAATACAAATGCTTGAGCTCTTGCAAATTGAGCGTGCGCAATAAAACGCCTAGCAATGATGTCAATTTCTCGTGCAGCCATTTGCTCATGCAATAAAGGTAATGTCGATATTGCAATGATGGCAATAATCAACACAACAGCCATCAACTCCAGCAAGCTATATCCTTGATCTTGCTTATTCAAATTTCTGACGCCAATTTAGTCGTGTAGCGATATGGGTTTTTGCATCCAAAAATACGAGGATCTCCAAGCTCGGTTTTGATTTGCTGGATATCAACCAAAGATTTTTTCCAGCAGACTGTATATGGCAATTGGAATTTTCTAAGGTCCTGATGTTAGAAAGATGCTGTTCACACTCAAGCAAAGATTTTTCAGCGGCAATAAATTCTTTTTGGGATTGCATGTATGTATTGATGCTCATGACTTCAAGTGCAGCTAAGCGCTCCAACTGAATGACCAGCATTGAGAGTAGTGTCAGTAGCGATAGGGCCCAAGCAATAATCACAATACACTCACAACAGATTACGGGCGGTGAATGTTCGCTCAAACTTCTGGTGAATAGATGCGCCATCCGTCATCTCCAGAATTACCCTAAAAGCCTTGCCAGCACTGGTTGGAAGTACCTCAAAGGAAAGATAGTGAATACCATTCATTAAGGTCGTGTTTTGGAGTCGCCCGTGGCGATCCAGAGATCGGCAGACTAAGGAGCCTCCATTCACCCTTGCCCCTTTGGGTGCAGATGCTTGCCGGTCCACTAAAAATCCTTGCTGCGCTAAATTATTTTTAGTACGCTCTTTTGACAAAGTATTGCCAATGCAATCAAAGTCCAACCCTGAAGATATTCCATGTTTCACCATCAGCGAATCTGATCCTCGGTATCCACTATTTTTCTGAATCTGAATGTAGTTATTCGAGGAAGAATTTTTTCTTACAGATGCAATCGCTGAATTAGCATTTTGATAACCAGCCATCCGAATAGCACGCCCGATTAATTCCAGCGCACGATCTGCTTCTGCAGTCAGAGACTGTGATTTTTCATGCTGGATTTGCTTAGCGATGAACTCGCCGCTATTTTTGATGAGAGGTGCGATCAAGACTAGGGATAGGGCGAGACCGACGAGACACTCCAATAGATTCATCCGCTAACTTTCGTGAAATTTGGTTTGAGTTATTTAGTTGAGTAGCGGTCAATATCGCGAGCTCATGCCGATCCATCTCTTTTCTGAGTTCTACCCTTTTCTCCTGGAGTTGACCTAATCGCAAAATCATCCCCTGGTAGGTATTGCTCAAGCTCATCCAACTACTTGCAACTAGGCTCATTGCTAGCAAAACCTCCAATAAGATGAATCCGTTGGCTGCTGGATTTAAAACATGAGGGCTTGGGGATTTTTGAATTTGAGAGCGCACAGGGCATTTTCTCGAGACTAGAGGTCCAAAAATAGGCCTTTCATGGGTGCTCACTGTCAGAAAAACTGGATATTGCTCCAATATTGACCGCGGTATGCCAGGCTAAAGCCCGAAACCCCCTCCTCAGCTTAAAATAGAGGGCTATGCAAAATAACCTCGCCTCCACAGAAGAAATCGTTGCTGAGCTCAAAGCTGGCAAGATGGTCATTCTGGTCGATGAAGAAGATCGCGAGAATGAAGGTGATTTAGTGCTAGCTGCCGATCATGTCACTCCAGCGGCTGTGAATTTCATGGCTAAGCATGGTCGCGGCTTAATTTGCCTTACTTTGACACGTGAACGCTGCCAACAAATTAACCTACCTTTAATGGTGAGGGATAACGGCACCTCCATGGGTACCAATTTCACCGTTTCGATTGAGGCAGCCAGCGGCGTAACTACTGGTATCTCAGCAGCAGATCGTGCCCACACCATCAAGACGGCGGTTGCCGCAAATGCAAAGCCGAATGATCTAGTTCAGCCAGGCCACATCTTTCCTTTGATGGCACAACCTGGTGGTGTATTGATCCGCTCTGGTCACACTGAGGCTGGATGCGATTTGGCTGCGATGGCTGGTTGTTCACCCACTGCCGTCATTTGCGAGATCATGAAAGATGATGGCAGCATGGCGCGCTTGCCAGACTTGCTCGAGTTTGCCAAAGAACATCAATTAAAGATTGGCAGTATTGCTGATCTCATTAAATACCGTAGCCAACATGAAAGTATTGTGGTGCGTGAGGGTGAGCGTGAGTTCGATACCCCCTGGGGCAAATTTCAGGGAATCATCTACCGCGATACGCCAAGCTCATGCATGCATCTGGCATTAGTGAATGGCAAGCCATCTGAAACTGAAGAAACTCTAGTGCGTGTTCATGAGCCCGTGACAGTTTTAGATTTCTTGGACTCGAATGTCAGTACGCACTCTTGGCCTCTGGCTCAAGCTTTGCAGAAGTTGGCGACTGCACCTTCTGGCGTGGCAGTCCTATTAAATGCATCCGGGATTGCAGCTCCTAACGATGTAGATTGGTTAGCTCAATTTCATAAATTGAATGGCACTCATACTGAAGCAATTGAAAAGCCATTGGCTCGTAAAACTGATTTCCGTAGCTATGGTATCGGCGCGCAAATCCTCAAAGATATCGGCGTTGGAAAAATGCGCTTACTAGCCAACCCCAGTCCAGTGCCCAGCCTTTCCGGATATAAGCTTGAAGTAACCGGCTACACCCCATTCAAATCTAATCAGTAAGTAATCTTAGAAAATAATATGAACACAAGCAATGACGAATCTGCAGTAGGCGTTCTCGCTACCGACCTCAATGGGCAAGATCTGCGCGTGGGCATTGTGCAAGCACGCTTTAATGAAGAGCATTGTGTTGCGCTGACTACCGCTTGCATTGAAGAGCTAATCAAGCTGGGTGTCTCCCAAAGTGATATCAAACTAGTAACCGTACCAGGCGCACTTGAAATTCCCTTTGCACTTCAAAAGTTAGCTGAAACAGGTGAGTTCGATGGCTTAGTTGCACTAGGTGCAATCATCCGTGGTGAGACTTATCACTTTGAACTCGTATCGAATGAATCTGGTGCTGGCATTACCCGCGTTTGCCTTGAGTCTGGATTACCGATTGCCAACGGTGTTCTCACCTGCGAAACGGATGAACAAGCTCAGGTACGCGTTCAGATAAAAGGTGCTGATTGCGCAAGAGCAGTTGTTGAAATGGCCAATCTTGCCCTAGCACTTACTCCCGACATTGATTTTGAAATCAGCCCTTCAGAAGAGTAATTTCCAAAATGAATAAAAACGTTCCTAGCCCACAGGCAGCACCTGCTACACCAAGTGCGCCGAAGCGCTCACTCACGCCACGTCGTCGTGCCCGTGAGTATGCTTTACAAGGCGTTTATCAAAGCCTAGTCATGCGCCGCGCTGGCAGCCTTCCGAATGCTGCGGCCATTGCCAAGCAGTTAGCTGAAGATCCTGGCTTTCGCCGTTGCCAGCATGATTTGTTTCAGGGTATTTTTGCTGGCGTTCTGGAGCGTACTGACGAGTTAGAAGGTCTCATTACCCCAGCACTCGATCGCCCTATCAATGAACTATCTCCTGTAGAGCATGCTGCGCTCCTGATTGGCACATACGAACTAGCTATTGATTTAGCCGTTCCCTACAAAGTAGCTATTAATGAAGCTGTGGAATTAGCGAAAACATTTGGTGGTACGGATGGTCATAAATACGTCAATGGCGTATTGGATCTTTTAGCCCAACAACTCAGGAGCACTGAGGTGCAATCCAGCTAAGCCGAGATACGCATAAGACTCTACCCCCTGCGCTTCCTAGAGGTCCAGGGGGTTTATTTTTGTCCATAGCCTTGGCAGACAATCCAAACTACACTGAGAGATAAAATCAAAATAACTTTTTTACCAAAGAGACATCATCATGCAGAAAACGGATATTCGTAAGTTACTCAAAGATCCAAGCCTATTCAAGGAAGAGGCTTTTATTAATGGTGCATGGTTCAAAAAAAATTCAGGAAAAACGTTTGCAGTTCACAATCCTGCTACTGGTGAGCTCATTGCAGATGTCAGCAATCTTGAACCAATAGATGCTGAGCGAGCAATTGAAGCTGCAGAACAGGCCTTCTCAAGCTGGAAGAGCAAAACCGGAAAAGAGCGCGCTAATGTAATGCGCAAATGGTTTGATCTGATTATTCAGAATACCCAAGACCTAGCCACCCTCATGACTCTTGAGCAAGGCAAGCCGTTAACTGAAGCAGCTGGCGAAGTAGCCTATGGCGCCTCTTTTGTAGAGTGGTTTGCTGAAGAAGCAAAACGAGTTGCTGGCTCCATTCCAAGTACAACTTGGAGCGATAAGCGCATGATCGTTATGAAGCAGCCAATTGGGGTGTGCGTTGCCATTACGCCTTGGAATTTCCCCATTGCTATGATTACACGCAAGATTGCACCCGCAATGGCAGCAGGTTGTACTATCGTGATCAAGCCAGCTGAACTCACGCCACTCAGTGCATTAGCGCTGGCAGAGCTCGCTCAGCGCGCTGGTGTGCCAGCTGGTGTTATCAATATTCTTACTGCGGATGCCGATGAATCTATTGCGATTGGAAAAACACTCTGCGCATCGCCCACCGTCCGCCACTTGTCATTCACTGGCTCAACCGAAGTTGGAAGAATCTTAATGGCGCAATGCGCTCCTACGGTTAAGAAATTGGGTCTAGAGCTCGGTGGTCATGCTCCCTTTATTGTTTTTGAAGATGCCGACATTGATGCAGCTGTTTCAGGTGCGATGGCCTCCAAATATCGCAACTCCGGTCAAACCTGCGTTTGTGCGAACCGCTTCTACGTACATAAAAAAGTACAGGATGAGTTTGTCGAAAAGTTTGCGAAAGCCATTGAAATCATCAAAGTGGGCAACGGCATGGAACCTGGTAATACCCAAGGACCGCTGATTGAACAGGCCGCCCTAGAGAAGGTAGAGAGACATGTAGCTGATGCCATTAGCAAGGGTGCAAAGCTCGTTGCTGGTGGCAAGCCCTCTCCTTTAGGCGGCACTTTTTATGAACCCACCATTTTGTCCAATGTCACCAATGACATGCTCATCACCTATGAAGAGACATTTGGACCAGTCGCACCAATCATTCCATTTGAGAGCGATGAGGAAGCAATCAGACTGGCTAACAATAGCCAATTTGGCTTAGCGTCCTATTTTTACAGTCGCGATATTGGCCGCATCTGGAAAGCCGCTGAAGCGCTTGAGTACGGCATCGTTGGTGTCAACTCTGGAATCATCTCAAATGAGGTTGGTCCATTTGGCGGAATTAAACAGTCCGGCCTGGGCCGTGAAGGTAGCGTCTACGGCATGGATGAATACCTAGAACTCAAATATGTTTGTCTTGGTCTATAAGCTAAGATCAGCAAACCATAAAGCCGCTCATTTAACCTAAAAGAGTGGCTTTATTTTTGTCATCCCTACTTTATTTTTTCTTGTAGACCAAGTCCCAAACACCATGTCCCAACTTAATGCCGCGAGTTTCAAACTTGGTGGTTGGTCTGTAGGCAGGTCTCTCGACATATCCAAGATGCTTAGCGTTGAGTTGCTCAAGAGTCGGTTTAAATTCTTTAAAGGACTCTTTAGCAAGTTCAGTCTCACTGGCAATATCAGCAGCCGAAAAAGTTTCAATGCTCATTTGCTCAGTAGAGGTATTTATCAAATCTGATTCAGCATTTAATACTAAAAGCATTTGCTCAGCATAGTTATGCCAATCAGTAGCGAGATGTAAATAAGCTCCGAGCTTTAAGCGAGAAATCAACAGCCTTACGAACTCCACTTGAATCAAGCGACGTTTGTGGTGACGCTTCTTGTGCCATGGGTCTGCAAAGTAGATGTGAATACCATCCAAGGAATTTGGCGAAATCATTTTGTCCAGAACCTCAACAGCGTCATGGCGAATCAATCGCAAATTAGTGAGGCTATTCTCGCCAATCAGTTTCAGTAAGGCACCTACTCCCGGGGGATGCACCTCAATTGCCAAGAAATCGTCTCCAGTACGCAAGGCAGCAATTTTGGCGGTAGTCTCTCCCATACCAAAACCAATTTCTAATATCTTGGGGCTTGATGAACCATTAAATGCTTTTGGTAGATCCAAAATAGTTTCTTGAAATGGCAACAAAAATTGCGGTCCCAATTCCTCAATGGCACGCTGTTGGCCAGCAGTCGTTCTGCCCGCCCTTAAAACAAAAGAGCGGATGCGCTCAGTTCTTGAAAAATTCACGAGAGAAATACTTTCATGCTTGATAGCGTCTTTAATTTCTATTTTGGAAAAGGTGTGTTCCAACCAGCCGAGCGATAGGCATAAACCACTTCACCCAGCACGATAGAAAGTGAAGTCATAAAGGATATCAATCCCAATACAAATGTCCAGATGACATAAGTTGCCTGCAAAGAACGCACGGCTCCAGCTTGGAAGAAAAATAACTCAAGGACAGTTAAAGAGATAAAGACGCCGCTTAATACATCAAAGAAAATAGCAGCCGTACAAAGACGACCCCGGACTTTTGCCTCATTCGCCTCTTTCATCATGTGAGCGAGCATCTCTGCATCCTGAATGCCACCCTCCTGAATGCGATGCTGAATAGCACGCATACGATCCACTGAACGCGCCAAGCGAGCAGAGATGGCATTAATTAAGGTAGCTACTGCCGTCAATAAAAACACTGGAGCTAAGGCCAGTTGAATGTTATTCGTGATTGCGTCTATTGAGACATCCATGAAAATTCCAATCGATCTTTTTTTGTAAGGCTTATCTCAATGAGACCAAGCAACTAAACCACTATATGCACTTAATAGCACCAGTACACCAAAGACGATGCGATACCAGGCAAATGGGATGAAGTTATGTCCAGCAACATAATGAATTAACCAGCGCACGCAGATAAAAGCAGAAATAAAAGCGGCAATAAAGCCAATCACAATCGCCCAAACAAAATCACCCGAGAGGGAGACTGGATTCTTCCAAAGCTTAAGTAATTCATATGCGGTTGCCCCGCCGATTACCGGAATGGCTAAAAAGAAGGAGAACTCAGTAGCTACTGCTCGCGGTAAGCCAAACAACATACCTCCAATAATGGTCGCGCCTGAGCGAGAAGTTCCAGGGATTAAAGCGGCACACTGAGCCAAACCTACCTTTAAAGCATCGAAAGGGGTTAGGTCATCTACGGACTGAATATAGGATTTGCCCGAGTAAATTAATTTAGCTTGGCGACGTTCAGCCCAAAAAATAATCAAGGCGCCAACGATAAAAGCGCTAGCCACCGGAATGGGAGCAAATAACACCGCTTTAATATGCTTGCCAAAGATGAAGGCCAAGCCCATTGCCGGAATCGAGGCTATCAATAAATTGAGGATAAAGCGTCGAGAGATCGAGCTTGTCCGGGCGGTAGAAGCCACCTTCCAAAGCTTTGCTCGGAACTCCCAGCAGACAGCCAAGATTGCGCCAAACTGAATAATGACCTCGAAGGCCTTCCCGCGCTCATCATTGAAGTTAAGTAAGTCGCCAACCAAAATCAGGTGGCCGGTACTAGAGATTGGCAAAAACTCCGTTAAGCCCTCAACTACTCCCAGTAATACCGCTTTTGCTAGCAAAATTAGATCCATGGCCCTAATTTTATAGATAGATGAAGATGTACTGAAGATTTGGCAAAATAAGGCTCAAACAAGCCAATTTATGCAAATAAGCCTTAAACTGCATGGCACATTGAAAAGTATCCGAATTAGATGACCCTGACACGCTTTCACCTCTCCAAGCTCGCTACTTTTGGTCTTATCCTGAGTCAGGTGCTTGAACTCAGCGTGATGTCATCCGACAGTTTTGCACAAAGTGCCAATGGTGCCAAACCCTCGTTGCCTACAACTATTAGCGCCCAGTCGCTGGTTGGTCTGGATATGCCCCCACAAATGGTGACACCTTCGAAGCAAGCCATTTCTATAGATGGTGCCCCCTCGAATGTTGGTGGGACTGGCGTAGTCAATACTGGGCAAACTACAGATCTGATTCGCCTATATCAAGAGGCAGCCTTTAGTGACCCAGTACTAAATGCTGCCCGCTTTAACTATCAGGCAAGCAAAGAGCTATATTGGCAAGGTTTATCTTTCTTACTTCCACAAGCCACGGCTGTGCCTGGTGGAACTCGTTATTACCAACATACCGCCGGCAACCAACCAGCCAATTCCTATACAGGTTCACGGGTATACGACCAAAAAAACTATACCGTTACTCTGACCCAACCTGTTTTTAATATGGCTGCATTTGAGGCATTCAAACAGGGTGATTTAAATACCAAGATTGCAGATATGCGCTTTTACTTGGCGCAACAAGATCTCATCATTCGCGTTTCACAAGCGTACTTCGATACACTCACAAGCCAAGATAATGTTGAACTTTATCGCAATAAAAAAGGGTTGATCAAACAACAACTAGAAATTGCTCAAGCCAAGTTTGATGCTGGCCTTGCAACGATTGTGGATGTGAATACAGCACAAGCGGGTTTTGATTTAGCCAACTCCCAAGAGATTGCTGCCCAAGCAGATCTCATTGTTAAACGTGGCGTGTTGGAGCAATTGGTTGGTCGCCCTGTTGGCGCCTTAAAGCCACTCACTAAAGAAGCGAAGATTGATGGGGTTCTCAAGGACCCTCGCTCCAAATCAAAAGATGGCAATGGCATTCCGATTGCGGATAGCGTCAACCCCCAATTGCCGAAAGGTCAAACTCTAGAAGATTGGATCAATCAAGCAGAGACTGCAAACTTCAACGTGCTTGCTGGCCAGCTATCCGTCTCTCTAGCCGAGAGTACTTATAAAGCCTCTCAAGCACTGAATTACCCTTCCCTCAATTTTGTAGGTACAGCAGGCTACAACACCTCAAATGGAACGGCAAATAGCTTAACGCCCTCACAAACAAATATTTACAACAACACCATCGCCCTGCAAATGACCATTCCTTTGGTCTCTGGTGGATACAACAGCTCTTTGATTCGTCAGAATGCAGCCCTACTAGATGCGGCTAAGGCGAATTACGATAATGCAAGACGTACTGCCGCGCAAAGCACTCGCGCAGCATTTACTGGCTTCTATGGTGGACTGGCAAGCGTTAAAGCGTATGAGGCTGCAGAGCGTTCTTCCACTTCAGCGCTTGAATCTAGCAAGCTCGGATTTCAGGTGGGTACTTTAATTAATATTGATGTGCTGATAGCTCTCGATACAGTGATTACAACGCGTTCACAATTACAGCAGGCACGCTACAACACGATTCTGAATGCCATTAAATTAAAGGCTCATGTAGCATCACTAACAGATGAAGATCTGATCTCCATTAATACCCTGCTGCGCTAAGGCCGAAGCAGCCCAAGAGAAGCTTCAAGAACCTCTTGAACGCTTGGTGGATTTTGAATATCGCCCACATTGGCAATTTTCTCAGACCAGTAACCCTCAGTTTTCCAGCGAGGTGAGTCGCAATAGATTTCGACAGTAGGCCTATCGAGAACTGCCGCCAAATGCGTCAGACCTGTATCCACCCCTACCGTTAAAGCTGCCCCAGCAATTACCGAAAACGCATCCTCAATCGAAAAGGCTGGGGGTACCAGTGCATTTGGAATCTGCGCAGCGAGTAATTCGCTAAGTGCTTTTTCAGAGAGACTGCCCCAAGGGAAAACTACTTGATATCCATGAGTAGATAACTCTTTGCCTAGCGCAATCCATTTGTCATTAGACCAACGTTTAGCTTCTCGAGCCGTGGAATGAAAGCACAAGACATAAGGTGCATGAAGGCCATCAACGGAACTCTTTGAAATAGTGGAAACCCATTCTGCTGGATAAAACTGCGGCGAATTACTGCGCTCTATTAAAGGCCACTCCAATGCTGAGCACATCACCCAACGCGAACGATCGACAGCATGGCACTGCCTAGGAACTTGCACTGACTGGTTGTAAAAAGATCTAGCTAAAGGCTCATATCCAGAAAACTCTGTTGCATTGGCAAGGCCTGCAACTATGGCACTAGGACTTTTCTTGGCCAGGGAGCATACGATGGCAGATTTCAGTAGACCCTGCGTTTCGATCAATACGTCGTAAGTGCTAGCTTGAAGGGTTTTTCTAAACTCAAAAAACTCTTTCCATGTCGTCAGATTAAAAAGATTTTTCTTCCAGCGGCGTAGCCCAAAAGGAATGATGCGATCGATACCCCTAAAACCGTTTCTTGATAATAGAGGCTCCAAGAGGTGTACATACCCCTCTTCCACCACCCAATCGATTTGAGCTTCTGGTAAGCGTGCACGCAAATCCCACAAAATCGGCAAGTTATGCAACACATCCCCAAGAGAGGATAGTTTCACTAATAGGATTTTGGGGGAATTGCTCATGCGAGCATTATCTTATCTTTTGAAAATACGCCTAAATTTGATTAAAACTTAGGGGCAGCATCCCACGATAAACCAGCAGAATCTTTGGCATTCATATTGGGCATGATGCCTTTTGGCAAGGGCCATACGATACCCACGGCTGGATCATTCCAAGCCAAACAAGCTTCACTTTGCGGATGATAGTAGTCCGTTGTTTTATATAAAAACTCTGCAGTCTCGGATAGCACAAGAAAGCCATGGGCCAAACCTGCAGGTATCCAGAGTTGCTTATGATTTTGAGCGCTTAATTCGAGTCCGACCCACTTGCCATAAGTTGGCGAATCTTTTCGAATATCCACAGCAACATCAAAAACGCTGCCAGCTACAACGCGAACCAACTTACCCTGAGTTTGCTCCAATTGATAATGTAGTCCACGCAATGTCCATTGCCGAGAAAAGGAATGGTTGTCCTGAACGAACTCCACATTCAAATCCGTAGCTATACAAAAATCTTGGGCATTGAAGGATTCTGTAAACCAGCCGCGCTCATCACCAAATACTTTCGGCTCGATTACCAATACATCATGAATAGCCGTAGGCCTGACTTGCAACTTCACGGTGGTACTCATCCAATCATCTTCTTATGCGACAGGGAAACAGGCTGGGCAGAACTATTGAGCTCATTCAAAATCTTACTTAAATACTGACCGTAACTATTCTTACTTAATTGAGTAGCCACCTTTTGTACCGTCTCAGCACTAATCCATCCCTGACGATAAGCGATCTCCTCAGGGCAAGCCACCATTAGCCCTTGGCGCTTTTGTAGCGTCGCAATAAAGCCAGCAGCGTCCAATAAAGAATCATGTGTTCCGGTATCCAGCCAAGCAAAACCACGGCCCATGATTTCTACGCTAAGCTCATTTTTTTCGAGATAAACACGATTGACATCGGTAATCTCCAGTTCGCCACGTGCACTAGGTTTAATCGAGGAGGCGATATCGCAAACCTGATTGTCATAGAAATAGAGTCCTGTTACTGCATAACTACTTCGCGGCTTAAGAGGCTTCTCTTCAATAGATAATGCTTTGTAATCTTTATCAAACTCCACTACGCCATAACGCTCAGGATCCGTGACATGATAAGCAAAGACCGTCGCACCATCATTACGAGCATGAGCGCTATAGAGCTGATCGACTAATTCATGGCCATAAAAAATATTGTCGCCCAGTACTAAAGCACTTGGATTATTGCCAATAAAGTTTTTTCCCAAAGTAAATGCCTGTGCTAAACCATCGGGGGATGGCTGTACGCAATACTCAATATTTAAACCCCATTGCGAACCATCACCCAACAACTCTGCAAAGCGTGGCGTGTCATGCGGTGTAGAGATCAACAAAATATCGCGGATGCCCGCAAGCATCAGCGTAGTCAAAGGGTAATACACCATGGGCTTGTCATAGACGGGCATTAGTTGCTTAGAAACAGCCTGAGTCACTGGGTACAAACGAGTGCCAGAGCCCCCAGCCAAAATAATACCTTTGCGATTCGTTTCCATTGCGATCCTAACTTTATTTAAATCAATTTATCAGCAGCGAGCTTGGATACGTATTTGCGCACCATACTCTCCCACTCAGGAAATTGCACCATATTTGAAGCCCCATTGCTTAAGGCTATGCGAAGTTTATCAGCCGACATCCTTGAGTTCATTGGCCTTGGGGCTGGTAACGGATACTCCACAGCAAGAATAGGCTGAATTGCCATAGGACCAGCCTTGAGATTGACTCCTGCATCTAATGCAGCTTGAGCCGCCAAAGAGGCTAAGCCATGCCAGGTAGTCTCTCCAGCGGGTACAGCATGGTAGATGCCGGAGTTGAATTTTCTAATCTTTATATTTTTATCTACCGCCAAATCCAAACTTACTTTAGCCAACCACTCAGCGCTAGTTGGCACACCATACTGGTCATGAATAATCTTCAACCCTTCACGCTCTTTGGCTAAGCGCAAAATCGTGCGAATGAAATTACCCCCATCACCGTAGACCCAACTTGTTCTAAAGATCGCAAATTGTCCATTACCACCGCTAGTAGCAAATGCTTTGGCTATAGCCTCTTCACCAGCAGCCTTACTCTTGCCATAGATACCCAGAGGATTGCGCACATCCCCCTCTAAATAAAAACCATACTTTTCTCCATCAAAAACATAGTCGGTGGAGTAATGCAAAAAAGTAGCGCCACGGTCTGCAGCATAAAAAGCCATGATCTCGGGTGTCCTAGCATTAATTGCAAATGCTAACTCAGGCTCAGATTCTGCTTTATCAACAGCCGTATATGCTGAAGCATTGATAATCAAATTTGCCTTGGACTGATTGAGCACTGCAAGCAAAGCATCTGCATCAGATAAGTCGCATTCCGTACGACCGATATATTGAATATTTGGCTTATCAGCCAAATGAGGCAATTGAGAATTTAGCAAAGCCTGAAAAGCTCTACCCAATTGACCATCTTTACCAAATACAAGGATATTCATAAAGCCTTTATTTGTACTGCTTGGAAAGCCAATCGCGATATGCGCCACTGACCACTCCATCAATCCAATTTGGATTATCCAAATACCACTGAACCGTCTTCCGAATTCCAGTATCAAATGTCTCTGCAGGACGCCAGCCCAACTTTTTCTCAACCTTGCTGGCATCAATAGCGTAGCGGCGGTCATGGCCCGGGCGATCCTTAACAAAAGTAATTTGTTCTGAATAAGACTTTCCATCAGAACGCGGCTTGAGCTCATCCAAAATGCTGCAAATAGTTTTGACTACATCCATATTCGTTTTTTCATTCCACCCGCCAATATTGTAGGTCTCGCCTAGTGCCCCCTTGGCCAGTACCTCGCGAATTGCAGAGCAGTGATCACCCACGTAGAGCCAATCACGAATTTGTTGCCCGTCGCCATAGATTGGCAAAGGTTTGCGATTAATTGCATTGAGAATTACCAAAGGAATCAACTTCTCTGGGAAGTGATAAGGGCCATAATTATTGGAACAATTGGTAGTAACAACAGGGAATCCATAGGTGTGGAACCATGCACGCACTAAATGATCGGAGGCTGCTTTGGATGCCGAGTATGGGCTATTAGGTTCAAATGTACTGGTTTCGGTAAATGCAGGGTCGCCAGCAGAGAGAGATCCATAGACTTCATCAGTAGAAACATGATGAAAGCGAAATGCCCTCCTGGCAGAATCATCGAGACCACTCCAATACTCGCGTGCGGACTCCAATAAATTAAAGGTACCAACAATATTGGTAGCTATAAACTCCGCCGGCCCATGAATCGAGCGATCCACATGACTCTCGGCAGCAAAATTCACAATCGCACGCGGCTGATACTCTTTTAATAATTTAGAAACCAATTCTTTATCGCCAATATCGCCATGAACAAAGATATGACGAGGATCCCCTCTGAGAGATTCAAGTGTCTCTAAATTTCCGGCATAGGTTAATTTATCTAAATTAATAATGCCCTCATTATCTAGATCAGCAAGCCAATCCAAAACAAAATTGCCCCCAATAAAACCTGCACCACCAGTAACTAGAATCATTTATAGGCCTGATATGAGTTAGCTAAATTGCTTTTGAGGGTCCTTAAAGCGGATTGATGAAGCAGCCGCAAAAGCAATAAAGAAAAGAAGAATTTCAAAATTATGTTTGTAGTTAATTTCTGCAATAATGCCAAAAGGAATAAATCCAATAATAAGCCAAGTCCCCATCAATCCAAATTGATCGTTATTGCGCAAACCTAAATAAACTATGCAAGAAAATAAGATGAGGAAAATGCAAATTCCAGGAATCCCGAAAGCCAAACCAAAGTCAATCCAGCCGCTATGCGTTTGATTTTCTAGCTCCTGTCGAATACCAGCATGATTCAACATACCCGCAAAAGAGCGATTTATGGAACCATAACCCATTGGATATTGGCGGATTAAAATCATCCCCTGAGTAGCCCATGCAACTCGCTCATAAGTATTTCCGGCTACTGGCAGTCCACGACTGTTAGTCGGAAAACTTTCTCCATGCACCTTATTCCAGTTTGGACTATTAAATCTCCAGAAATTATGTTGATCGAGTTGAGAGGAGATTTGAATGTCCTCAATTAATGTGCCCCAACCTTGGGTGGCAAACTGGACATGCACCTTCCAACTAGCCAGCAACATTAGACAAACAATTGCTACCGGTATAAATATCCTCATTCTTGAGGCTGCCGCTTTGAAGCACGCCATATATATCAAAGTCAACCCTAATAGAACACATAAACCCAAAGCTACCGCAACTCCATTTTTGGTATTTGCAACTAGCGATGAAATAATTGCAGTTGTGATTGCCAAGAACCAAAGTGCCATATAAATAATAGATTTCTTATCTAACTTTTGGGACATAATATTCACCAAATTTGCGCAAGCAATAGAAATGGCAATAACACCAAAGAATGCTGCTTCAATTTTTTTAAAGACAAATTTCCAAACAAATTCAGAGGGTAAAATAAAGCGTCCTTCTTCATAGCTCAGATAAAAATAAGCTGCCAAGTTAATCCAAGAAACAAGAAAGAGGGAGATAAAAAACCAAGGCCTAAGGTCTTTTTGGATCCTTAAAGCAATGCTAAGCCCAATTGCAATAACCGCTCCAGCCAAAGATCTAGCCCAAATACTTTTTAATTCCTGCAACTCAAGATTGGGATTTAAGGAAAAAAATAAATAATGGACAAGGGCCCAAATAAAAACAAGAGATAGCAAAAATAGTGGCAGAATATCGCCAAAATTTCTTCTTGCAAAAAAATTGCTTTTATAAATTACGGCTAAAGAACTTATAAAGCCGATCCCCAAAAAGACATGCCTAAGGGCAATCGTGTTTGGAAGCACCCAAATGCCTAACAACCCAATAACTGAAATAAGGCATATAACTGAAAAATATTGGGTATTTTTGTATGGACTTACATTCATCACGCTATAGATTCTTTATTTTGTCCGAATGAAACTGTTCATATAAGATATTAAATATTCTTCTCAAGAACAGGTTTTACTGTTATATCAAGCGCCTCGAATAACTGCCAAGCGAGGTATTTCTACATAACTCTGAAATAAATCACGATCAAACTGTGAGGCACTAGGATTTCACATTCTTACCAGCGGTTCGAAAGTCGAAAGGATGGCTGGACATCAAAAGTGTGCCTTACACAAAGCACTTTTGTACCAGGGCTAATTGCAGTCACGATGCTCTCCAAATTTAGTTTCACCTTAACTACAGATATGAAGGGGGCTAAAAAGCCTCAAAGCGCTTATCCAAGATGATGAAGACAGCTGAATAGGGGGTCCAATCCTGAGGCATAAAATAAATTAGTATTAAGGTATGAGAAGTGTACGAATTGCCACCATTGGCAGCCCTAGCGACTACCGCCAAAGCCTGTTCCCAATTATCGCCCAAAGCTTAGGCTTCAAAATCAATTGGGTTCGCCCTCAAGATAGCAATCTAGTGATATTTGGGCCATTTGCCAACCCAGAGCCAAAACCCCTCAGATGGTGCCCCAAACCCCTGCGCCCCACTATCCAACCCCTTAAAGAGCTCCTGATTGAGGCAATAGGACCTAGAGCAACCCCTTTAACCCTCTTTCAGAGCGCTGAAAACATACGGCATGATGTCTATAAGGCCGATTATTCAATCTCCTTTGATTTGAACATCCAATCTAGCACCCACTTTAGACTGCCCTATTGGATGGAAATGATCGATTGGTCCCATGAGGGCGTTATTGGCAATCAAAACCCCCGCTATGGCCAGCTCTTGAAAATTGAGAGAATGATGCAGCCCCTTGGCAACCAGTTCCTCAAAAGAAACTGGGGAGCCGCATTTTTGAGCTCCCATATCAGGGAACCCAGAAAAACCCTTTTCGAGGCAGTTCAAAAAGTAATCCCGGTAACGGGTTTTGGGGCCCACTTCAATAAAAAAATAGAGGACCATCATCGCAGCGGGTTGTTAAAACACACATTGCTTCAGGATTTTGCATTCAACCTTTGTCCTGAGAACGGCATGTACCCAGGCTATTACACGGAAAAGATTCCCGAAGCCTTTTACGCAGAATGCCTTCCAATTACATGGACGGATGAAAATGTAAAAAACGATTTCAATCCAAATGCATTTATTAACTTGGCGCCCATGACTTGGTGTAATTTTTCTCCACTCCAAGAAATTATTGAATCCCGCGCATTACTTGAGAAATATAGCTCACAAGCATTGATATTAAATGCGCCCAGCATTCTCCCATTTAGAGATTTTGTAAAACGCATTCTTGAAGATGCGAGCTCATAAAAAGATCTGCAGATGAAAATTGGATTTCACACAAATGGCCTATCACTTAGAGGGACTGAAATTGCTCTATATGACTATGCATTTCACAATCAAGAGCTTCTCAGCAACGAATCAGTCATTTTTTATCGAAAGAGTAGTCCCATTAATGGATCTGTTTTTAATAAGTTTTCAAAACACTTTAAGCTTTTGCCATACGAAGGGCAAAGACAGCTGAATCAGCTCATCGAAAAAGAGCAAATTGATCTCACTTACTTTATTAAATCTGGTGAACGCGATGATGCAATCTGCGAAAGTTCACCCGCACTCATTCATGCCGTATTTCCGACTAAACCACAAGAGTTTCATGGAGATAAGTATGCATTTGTCTCTGAATGGCTTTCTAAAGATTGCTCTAATCGAAAAATTCCATTTGTGCCGCACATGATCACTCTTCCAGATCATGATGGCAACTTGCGCAGCGAATTCAATATTCCCAATGCCGCAACAGTATTAGCTTGCTATGGGGGGTCGGATAGCTTCAATCTGGAGTTTGCCAAAAAAGAGGTGATTTTGGCGCTAGAGAAACGCTCAGATCTTTACTTTCTTTTTATGAATATTGAGCCATTCGCAAAACATGAGCGACTGATATTCCTCCCCGGAAACTCAGACCTCATCTACAAGTCAAAATTTATCAATACCAGTGATGGCATGATTCATGCAAGAGGTATAGGGGAGAGTTTTGGCCTCGCTTGTGGGGAGTTTTCCATTAAAGGCAAGCCAGTGATTACTTACTCCATGTCACCCCAACGAAGTCATATTGAGATTCTTGGCGATAAAGCCCTGCTATATAAAGGGAAAAAAGAGTTAAGCGATATTTTTATGAATTTTGATCGGCAGATTCAAAATCGGAAGGACTGGGACGCATACTCGGAAAAATTTTCTCCAAAAAATATCATGCATCAATTTAATGATGTTTTCATTCGAGGTAAGAACCTTTCAGAAATATCAATTTCCAATTTAGATAAGGCGGTGATACAGGCGCATCGCTTTGAGCGAAAGCTGCGCAATCTAGAAAAAAAGCTTTACCTCTAATTCTGTTCTTTGGCTATTTAGGAAACCAGGGGTTTTTTGAAAACCAACGGTCAAGCGCACGCAAAATAGATCTCCGATTCTTGGCAAAGCCTTTGATTGGCCGCCTGCCAGGGCGATCAGCAATAGTAGTTTCCACTCCAGTAATATCGACTGGATAGGGGTTAATCGCCAAGAACGTCAATTGATGCTTTTGATAATGCTCTAGAAAATGATCTAACGGCTCGTAGATATCGCCTGAGGATTCAATCAATTGTCTCGCAACATGAGGCTTAATAATGTAAGCAGTGGCGCCTACCGCATCCCCTAGATTTCTGACGAGACTAAATTCTCCAGCATCTCGAATTAATTCTTGCGGAACATTGCTCAGACCCTGCAACCTCACAGCATCCCAAATTTTTAAATTACTGGATAAAAAGTGCACTACTTTTTCAAAGTGCGGTAGTAGATAGAAATCATCCTCAAAGATGATGGTAATCACATTCTTATCAACGCATGCTTGCCATGCTTTTTTATGCGATAAGAAACAACCCAATTCGTTTGGGGTTAACTCAAACCCCAGTAAGCTCTTTACTTTGTCTGCCTTGTACTCGACAGGAGGTCTTTCTAATGCAGACCCTCTAACAGCATCCAAAAAATGCCAAGTGAATTTAGTTTTATCAAGCTCAGATCTAACCTTTTTTTGGCGCTGATCTGAGCCTGCCAATGAAATAACCAATAGCTGAATATCTGACATTAGATATAACTCTGCAAATAACGGAAGAAACGCTTCAAGGCCTTGAGAGTCCTAGATGCCCAAGACTTAGTCCCCTCCCCAAAATGAAGATGAGGCTCCCAATTAGATTGATAGAGGACGCCCAGGTAATTGTTGGCAAGCTTTTCCTCTGTCTCTCCAAGACGCTTCATTAAGAAGTACTGCCAATCATAGTGATACACCCTAAACAAGGGTTCAATTGCAATTATCGGAATAGCTCGGTACTTTAAGAGAGCCTCTCCATAAATCAAAGTTTCAGGATATTCGGGACTAACCAAATCCCAAAGCGTCATGCCGCGAGGCTGAAGATACTCTTTATCAAGCGACTCCCAGACTTTTGCCGACCAAATAAATGGGGCTGGGGCACAATAAAATTCAGGTCCATCGCGCCTAAATAAGGTCTGCACCCTATGCGCTTCTGCACGTAAATTTTGAGCAACCTTCGCTTCACCGCGATTCATGGCCAATTGAAAGTATTCCTTGTTCTGATGAAGAACCGTATAAGGAATCGACTCAGAAGATAAGAAATCTGTTTTACTAAAAGGGCGAATAAATACGCAATCGGAGTCCAAGCATAAGTAACTCTCGGAGATTCCAAGTCGCCAAAATTCAGATTTCACAATCGCCTGAGAAAGGCCGCCAGGCGTAGATTGATACTTCTCGGCACTGGCACGAGGATTTGCTGCAACAATATCCTCATCCGCAACCCATATATATCCAACTTCCCCACCTAAAGTGCTGACAAGACTTGCTCGATCGGCCACAGGAGTGGAAATATAAAAAGGGATGTGCTCTAAGTTATATTGATTAACTGAAGAGAGCAGTCTCTTAAGCCTCAGAAAGTCATTACGATAAGACTTGCAATAAAGAACAAAGTCTTTCAATGGACCCCCTCAAACTTGCTAGTAATGACTGCCAAAATCTGATGAACAGCTTGATCTACTCCAATAGGATCACCCCTAGGCTCAGTAAGTTTTTTGCCTTGCCAATCCAGCCAAATTCGCTCGAGCGCCATAGAAATTCCTTCCTCATCCCCTTCATTACTAAGGTAAGCTCCACGCTCAAGTAGCATTGCATCCAACTGAGGGTTGCGATGAGTAATACCCCAAATTGGACGACCGGTCCAAAGATATTCATAGAACTTGGAGGGGATATATTCAGCGCACCACTCATCATTGCCATGCAAGAGAATCAGAACATCTGCTGATTGCATCTTTTCTACAACCCGCTCCCTTCCGGATTTTCCAGTTTGAGGGTCTTTCTCTAGGCGCCCATGCGCCAATAAAATATCTTCAAAACCCCACTTTTGAATCGCTGCAACACTCAAAGAATCGAGGGGCGCACCGTAGGCATGAACCCGTATGCAATCTCTAGCTTCGGGATATTTACTCAATAAAGGCAATAAAGCCTTTAAAATGATTGATAGAGAGCGATCGCTTGCCAAAGAACCAAAATGGCAAAAATTTAACTTATCCTTATATTGATGAGACTGGGTTGTAGTTAAACCTCCAGGCGGCTCTGCACCTGGAAGGACTACAAAACCCTGGGCATTCCCACTGGTATTGAGATTGGGGTTGCGCACCTTGGCAAAATGCAAAGCCCCATCCGTAAACCACCAAACTAAATCAGCATATTTACAGATTTTCTTTTCAAGATAGTGACGGAATTGAGCATCGCGGTTTTTGGGCTTATCAAATCCCGGATCATTTGGATTTCTTCGAATCACCAAAGGATCATGAATCTCCGCAATCCAAGGCAAGCCTGTTTTTTTCTTTAACCATAAACCAGCTAAATGAGCAGACCAAGCGCCACCAGTGGAATAAATAAAATTAATTTTTCCACTCTCAATTAACTTTAATCCGTGAACATATGCCGGCATCGCCCAAGACCATTGACTTGAATAACCCAGAAAAAATTTCTCTAATGCAATAAAGGGGGCTAGCAGCAAAGAAACTAAACCCGTGGAAATCTTATAAAAGATTCCTCGGCCATACTGATTAGCGACCCAGTGTCGAAAATCAAATCGGAAAGCGGCTGGACCCCAAGCCAAAAATTGCTGATGAGAAAATCGAGCATCCTTGATTCCAGTGATGGCACTAAATACGTGAGGCTCAATACCAGCGTCTAGCAAGTAGGGAATCTTATCGGTAATGGTTTGGCTGGCAGCACGGCCATCCATATTGAAACCATGCGACAGAATTAACCAGTTCTTTTTTTGCATTAGGAAATAACGACTAATTACCAGCAACTATTGACATCACAGCCATGCGAACGGCGATTCCAAATGTGACCTGGTTGAGAATGACAGATTGGGGGCCATCCGCAACTATAGAATCGATTTCTACACCACGGTTCATGGGGCCTGGATGCATCACGATGGCATCGTTCTTAGCCAAGGCCAAGCGAGCGGGCGTTAAGCCATACTGCTTGAAGAAAGCATCACCCTCAGGTACCTGACCAGCCTCCATGCGCTCTTTCTGAATTCGCAAGGTCATCACAACATCAACCCCTTTAAGCCCCTCCCCCATGCTGTGGAATACCTTCACACCCAGCATATCTAAATCTCCAGGCAAGAGACTCTCAGGGCCAATCGCACGAATATCCGTACAGCCCAAAGTTCTCAAGGCGCAAATATTCGATTTAGCAACTCGACTATGCACAATGTCACCTACAATTGCCACCTTCAGACCACTGAAATCTTTCTTAAAGTGGCGCATCGTATACATATCCAGCAAGCCTTGAGTCGGATGCTGGTGACTACCATCACCAGCATTCACTACGTGGACGTGTGCAGGAATATGTTGAGCGATCTCAATGGGTGCTCTAGAAACGCTATGACGCACTACAAAAATATCTGCCTGCATCGCCACTAAGTTATCAATGGTATCCAAAAGACTTTCGCCTTTTGCAGTTGAAGATGTAGAGATGTCTAAATTAATCACATCAGCCGATAAACGCTTAGCAGCAATCTCGAAAGTAGTGCGAGTGCGCGTAGAGTTTTCGAAGAACAGATTGAATACACTCTTGCCGCGCAATAGAGGTACTTTTTTCACTTCTCGAGCAGGATCCGTCACACTGACAAATTGTTGCGCAGTATCCAAAATATGCAAAATCTGTTCTTTTGGCAAACCTTCCAAAGTCAACAGATGGGTTAACTCACCAGCGGCATTAAATTGATTGACTGGAGCAATGATTGAATTATGAGTGCCGCTCATTCTGCACGCCCCTCTAATTGAAAGCTGAACTTGCCAGCGCCATCCTTTTCTAAAACTAAAATTTGATTCTCTGGAACACTCACTTGCGCTCCCACAAAATCTGCTGAGATCGGCAACTCACGATTCTCACGATCCGCTAAAACCATCAGCTCTACCTGAGCAGGCCTACCAAAATCAAATAACTCATTTAGTGCTGCACGAACCGTGCGGCCAGTCAGCAAAACATCATCAATCAAAATCACATTAGCGCCATTGACCTCAAAAGGAAGATGGGTTGACATCGTGCTGGCAGTACGAAGTGCTGTCATACCTTTCTCCGCATAGTCATCTCGATGAAATGCCACATTAATTACGCCAAAGTGGGAAAAATTTAAATCTGCAGCTAAACGCTCTGCAATCCAAGCCCCGCCCATTGCAAGACCGGCCAACTCAAATGAATCGCCCGCCTTTTTACGCTGACTCAAAGTCTCTAGTAATTTCAAATAGGACTGCTCTGCATTCATCTCAACTAATCCAATTCTTCTCAAGAAAATACTGCTCCAAAATCAAGACCGCAGACTCGGCATCCAAATTGTCTCGCATATCTGGATCACCCTCTAAAACAGCCGAGGTATAGCGCTCATCCACCCACTCTACGGGTAAATGAAAGCGCCCGTGCAACTGATTACCAAAGCGACGAGCCTTTGCACTCATCTCATGCTCAGTACCATCAGGATGACACGGCAGCCCCACCACTAACTGATTTGGTTGCCACTCTTTGATGAGGGTTTGAATAACCTTAAATCGCACATCCTCAGATGGCTCCTCAATAATCCTCAAAGGCTGACCAGCTTTGGTCAGAGTATTGCCAACAGCGACTCCAATACGCCGCGTTCCGAAGTCAAAAGCCATGACCGTCAACTCCGCACTCATCCCGATGCCGTCAGGCATGCCCCGCCTCGCCAAAAAGATGGGATGGATCAAAACCTAAAAGACTCATGGTCCTCTCATAGCGCTGGCTAGAGGGGGTATCAAAAATAATCTCAATCATTTGCTGCTGGGATAGGGGGACATTGATCCAGTCATTGAGGGTAATCTCCTCTTCAAGCTGGCCGGCACTCCAACCCGCATAACCCAAGGTCATTAAGAATTTACTAGGTCCAGCACCTGTCGCCACAGCCTCAAGCACATCCTTAGATGTTGTCATGGTCAACCCTCCTGGAATGGCCAAGGAAGAGCTGTAAGTCACCCCAGTTGTGGGCTCGTGCAAGACAAAACCACGCTCAATTTGCACTGGGCCACCAAAATAGACCAGTTGCTCAGATACTGGCTCAGCCTCCAGCTTGACCTCAATTTTTTCAAATAAGGCACCCATATCAAGCTCGGTCGGCCGATTAATCACCAAGCCCATTGCACCACGCTCGGTATGCTCAAAAAGGTAGATAACTGAACCTGCAAAGTTGGGATCAACCATCCCGGGCATGGCAATGAGGAATTGATTTGCTAAATGATCAGCAAAATAAGCAATTGATGGCCCAGTAGCAGAAGCTTGGGAAGTTTGGGTAGATGCTGCAGCTTGACCCGTAGGGGCTTTTTTAGCCATGTTCATATAAGGTTTTATTTTACAGAAATTCCTACATATTCAAGCACTTTTAGACAATAAGCCATAAGATGTTGCCTATGCAAAAAGCTCTCGTTTGGCTCCGTCGCGACCTGCGTCTCTATGACAACGTCGCCCTTCATTACGCCTTGAAAAATAATAGCCAAGTTTGGCTAGTATTTATCTTCGATACCGACATCCTGGATCCACTGAAGTCTGAAGATCTAGATGCAAGCGGTCTGAAGCATGATCGGCGCGTAGACTTTATTTGGCAAGGTCTTGAGCAGATCGACGAGCAATTACGCAAACAAGGTGGCGGACTGGTTATTCAGTACGGCAAGCCCACCACGTGTATTCCGAAGATAGCCGAGACTTTGGGTGTTAATACCGTTTATACCAATCATGACTATGAGCCCTCGGCCATAACCCGCGATGCGTCAGTGGCAAGCTCACTAGAGAAACTTGGTATTAGTTTTGAGACTTTTAAAGATCAAGTGATTTTTGAGAAAAAAGAAATTCTCACTAACTCCAATACCGTATTCTCCATCTTTACGCCTTATAAAAATAATTGGCTCAAGACGCTACAAGAAAAAGATATTACAGCCTATGACTGCGATCCTAAAAAGGGTCAGTTAGGTACCATCCCCAAATCACTGCTGACACCCTTCCCCTCTCTAGAATCCATGGGCTTTCGCCCAACCGGGATTGAAGCCTACCTTCCACCAGGATCAGAGGGTGGCCAAAGTTTCTTAGAAGACTTCCTACACCGCATCGATCAATACCAAATCGGTCGAGACTTCCCTGCCATCAAAGGTGTGAGCTATTTGTCCACACACTTGCGCTTTGGCATGCTATCGATACGAGGTTTGGTACGCGAAGCACATCGCCGTATGCTTGCTGGCAGTATGGGTGCAACAATCTGGTTAAGTGAGCTGATCTGGCGTGATTTTTATTTCATGATTCTTGCTAATCATCCACGCCTCGCTGAGGGCGCAGCCTTCAAACCAGACTACGACAATATCGAGTGGGAAACCGGCGCCGCGGCTAAGAAATTATTTAAAGCTTGGTGTGATGGCAAAACGGGTTACCCATTAGTAGATGCTGCCATGTGCCAACTCAACCAAAGTGGTTATATGCATAACCGCTTACGCATGGTGGTTGCCAGCTTTCTTACTAAAGACTTAGGAATTGATTGGCGCTGGGGTGAAATGTATTTCGCAAAACACCTCAATGACTTTGAGCTATCTTCCAACAATGGTGGATGGCAATGGGCCTCCTCTTCAGGATGCGATGCGCAACCCTACTTCCGCATCTTCAACCCAATCACCCAATCCCAAAAGTTTGATCCCGAAGGAAAATTTATCCGTCGCTACTTACCCCAACTAGATAAGCTTTCCAAGAAATCCATTCATGCACCCTGGGAAGCCGGTCACATTGAACTAGAGGCTGCCGGTATTCTTTTAGGACGCGACTATCCCCTGCCAGTTGTTAATCATGATGAGGCACGCAAAAAGACCTTAGTGCGATATAGCGTAGTTAAAAAAGTCAGTCCAGAATCTGCATCCGAATAACTTATTGAAGACTCTGGCACTTTCCGATTTAAGATAGGGCATGAGCAAGATCTACGCCGTCGGTGATATTCAAGGGTGCGCACCATCCTTAAAGGCGCTCGTCAAAAAACTCCCAACTCAATCTAAGATGATTTTTTTGGGTGATCTTGTGAATCGAGGTCCTGATTCATTAGGCACCCTACGCTATTTAAAGCAATTGCAAGAAGAAAAGCGTATTGAATGCATTCTCGGAAATCATGACCTACATTTGCTCGCAGTAGATGCGGGCATTCGTAAAACCAAGGGGCTTGATACTGCTCAACCCATCCTAGATGCACCTGATAGGGCTGAATTAATCCATTGGTTACGCCATCGACCGATGGCATTAAGTAATGGCAAGGTATTGACTGTCCATGCAGGCGTCGTACCTCAATGGGATTTGCAACAAACGATTGAGTGCGCACAAGAAGTAGAGAAAGTACTTCGCAAAAAATCCTATAAAGATTTTTTAGCGAATATGTATGGCAACACTCCAAATAAGTGGAGTAATTCCCTAAAAGGGTATGCGCGTTTACGCGTCATTACCAATGCACTAACCCGTATTCGTTTTTGTACTCCCACCGGCATCATGGAGTTTGAGAGCAAGGAAGGTTTTGAGGATGGGCCCAAGGGCTACATCCCCTGGTTCAAAACTCCCAAGAGAAAAACAAAAGACTCTCTGATTTACTTTGGGCATTGGTCAACCTTGGGACTCCTCCAGCAAGGAAATGTCATTGGGCTTGATACAGGCTGCGTCTGGGGCGGCAAACTCACCGCTATGGAAATTCCCGAATCCGGCAAACCCAGTAAGGGCCTGGAAATCATTCAAGTGGACGGTTATGACCACCCACTCAGAATGTAATTCGGACTATCGCCTTTTATAACTTTTTAAATGCAGTTTTTGCTGCGGCGATGATTTCATCAAGCACGGAATTATCATGAGCAATAGAGGTAAATCCAGCCTCATATGCTGATGGTGCTAAGTACACTCCTTGATCGAGCATCAAATGGAAGAATTTCTTGAACGCTTCGATATCGGTTTTAGTCACCGCTTCAAAAGAAGTTGGGACTTCATTCGCAAAATAGAAGCCGAACATACCGCCAACGCTATCCACAGCGAACGGCACACCCGCTTCATCGGCAGCGAGCTTTAAACCTGCCATCAGTTTTTCAGTTTGGCCAGTCAGACACTCATAGAAACCTTCTCTAGAAATAATCTCTAATGTCTTTAAGCCTGCAGCTACAGCCACTGGGTTACCAGACAAAGTGCCAGCTTGATAAACATTGCCCAGGGGTGCAAGCTTGGACATAATTTCTTTTTTACCGCCAAAGGCAGCCATCGGCATGCCGCCGCCCATGACCTTGCCAAGACAGGTAAGGTCAGGAGTAATACCTTGTAGAGATTGAGCTCCACCTAAAGCAACCCTAAAGCCAGTCATCACTTCGTCGTAAATTAATACGCTGCCATGCTGGCTAGTCAATTGACGTAGTGTTGTTAAAAATTCTTTTGAGGGTTTAATCAGATTCATATTGCCGGCAATCGGCTCAATAATGAGTGCCGCAACCTGATCTCCCTGCTTAGCAAATACTTCCTTCAGTGCTGCCACATCGTTGTATGGCAATACCAAAGTATGTTTCACGAGATCGTGTGGCACACCACCAGAAGATGGTGCATTTTGAGTAGAGTCCGCAAAGGTCAGGAGGCCAGAGCCTGCTTTCACCAACAAACTATCTGCATGCCCGTGATAACAGCCTTCGAACTTGATGATGAGGTCACGGCCAGTATAGCCACGTGCAAGACGCAGAGCGCTCATAGTGGCTTCGGTTCCACTCGATACCATACGCACTTGCTCAATACTAGGAACAAGCTGGCAAATACGTTCTGCTAACTCAATTTCACCCTCGGTAGGGGCGCCGTAGCTAAAGCTAGTTTCTGCGGCATGCTTTACTGCCTCAACTACTTCTGGATTCGCATGGCCCGCAATCATGGGGCCCCAAGACATAATCAAATCAATATAACGGGTGCCTTCAGCATCCCAGAAATAAGGGCCTTTAGCCTTGGCAACAAAGCGTGGTGTACCACCCACTTGACGAAAAGCGCGCACTGGAGAGTTAACTCCACCAGGAATCGTTTGTTGCGCACGTTCAAATAAGATGTCGTTCTGTCCCAAGATGCTGCCCTGCTTTCGCTAAAGTATTTTTAGTAATTAATTGATTTAGAACGATTAGATCGCCATCATTTCAAAGTCTTCTTTGCGTGCACCGCACTCAGGACAAGTCCAGTTCATAGGCACATCTTTCCAAAGCGTGCCCGGCGCAATACCTTCCTCTGGTAGACCAGCAGCTTCGTCATAAACCCAGCCGCAAATTAAACACATGTATGTTTTGAATTCCATAGCCGTCTTCCTTGTCAATATTTTTTATTTTAAATCTGCTGCTGCATCGCGCTTTTGATGCATCTCAAACTTAAATAATCTACATTCCAGCGGACCATTAAATAAAGGGGTGCGCTTGGACTCCTTAATGCGCAATTGACCTGGCAATGCCATGTCTGCCGTGAGTACAAAGACATTCCAACCACCAAAAGCATCCTTGAGGTGCTGACCAAATTGCCTTAAGAACTCGACAAATTTTGGATCTTGCTCTTCTTGAGCTTGTAACTTTTTAAGAGACTCGCGGCTAGAGCGTTTGGCACTCTGACGGCCAGTTTCTAAATTAAATGCATAGCGGTCTTCTGGCTCTTCGGCTTGCTCATAGGAGTCGCGCTCCATATCACCGCCCGTAGTGCGATCCTGACCTCTTCCACCCTTGATTACTAAGCGCTCACCATATGGAGGATTCAAGAGCATGACACCTTCATTAGCATTTGCTGGTGGCTTACTGGCCAAAGCGTCAATCTGACGAGTTACTGGCAAGCCAGGCAATTGAGCACGCTGCCAATTACCTTTAAACATCGCCACTAGGCGCTCATTAATATCGCCACCGCTAATGCCTAAAGATTCTGAATCTGGGAACTGTTTGCGCTTTTCCATCATTTCGGCGTGTGCAGCATCCTTCAGGGAGCCCCAGCGCTTTTGTTCCGCAGCTTCGTTAAAGGGTTTCAGTCTTTGAAACCCAAAGCCATGAGCAGAGGTTACCAATGGACGATAAGCCAAGCGGCTTGGCTTAGCATCATCGCCATACATCCCAGCTCGAATCGCTCCTGGAGGAATAGCCAAAGCCATCTGCGCAGCTTCAATTAAAAAGGTTCCACTACCGCACATCGGATCAAATAGAGTTTGAGCTGGTTTCCAGCCGGTAATCGACAAAATTCCAGCTGCGAGATTTTCTTTTAAAGGTGCATCACCTTTTTCATCGCGCCAACCACGTTTAAATAAAGCTTCGCCAGAAGTATCCAAATAGATAGTGGCATGCGTTGCAGTTAGATGGGCTTGCACTCGCACATCCGGGAACGCAGTGTCAATACTTGGGCGATCGCCAGTCACATCGCGCAGACGATCCACAATCGCATCCTTGATCTTCAGAGTTGCGAAATTCAAACTCTTAAGCGGGGAGCGATGCGCTGTGACATCAACGCGCAGAGTTTGTTTAGAAGAAAACCACTCCTCCCAAGCCAAGCCGCTAGCAAGCTTATATAAGTCCTCTTCCTGGCGATATGGCGATTCCGCCATTTGCAATAAGACTCGGCTTGCAATACGTGAATGCAGGTTCAAGGCCATTGCAGCGGAAATAGGTGCTGCTAAGCCAACCCCACCAGTTGGACTGGTAGGCGTAGGATCAATCACCCAAGCGCCCAAAGCCTTACAGTCAGGGCGTTGTGCAATGCTTGCTAGCTCTTGTGCAAGAGGCACTTCCAGTCCACCAGGACAAACAACAAAAAATCTCATGAGGCTAGCAATCTAAAAAGGGTGAAGTAAAAAATAAGAATAAACAAATAGTTGGTTGGGGGTCAGCGTTACGGCTTAATCACTACCAAGGCCGTCACTACTAACAGGAGAATGACAGGCACTTCGTTAAACCAACGGAACCAAACTCCCGAACGGGTATTAACACCATTACGAAACTTCTTCAGCAAACTCCAGCATGCATGGTGATAACCAATGACTAGGATGACAAAGAACATCTTGGCATGCATCCAAACCTCACCGGCGCCAATCTTGAAATGCAACCAAAGGGTTAAACCCAATAAGACGGCCGGTACTGCCAAAATTGTCATGAAACGAAAGAGGCGATCAGCCATCCCAAGAAGACGTGCATACACTTCAGGATTTTTTTCATCGGCTAGATTTACAAAGATGCGTGGGAGGTAAAACAAGCCTGCGAACCAAGAGGCAATCAAGACAATGTGAAAAGTCTTAGTCCATAAATATGCGTTGCCCATAATGAATAGTTTCCGTTCTGTATTTTTTATCGTTCTTTAATCAGGATTGATTAAGTACGCATTTAAATGCGAATTTCGCCATGACCCATGACGATGTATTTGAGAGAAGTAAGGCCATCTAAGCCCACAGGGCCACGGGCATGTAATTTGTCATTGGAAATGCCAATCTCAGCACCAAGTCCATATTCAAAGCCATCTGCAAAACGGGTGCTGGCATTGACCATCACGCTAGCACTATCGACTTCTCGTAAAAAGCGATTTGCTTGTGCTTGATTATTCGTAATGATGGCATCGGTATGTTTGCTGCCGTATTGCTCGATATGGCCCATTGCCTCATCCATATCGGCAACAGTCTTAATCGACAAAATTGGTGCCAAATATTCTGTTTGCCAATCTTCTTCAACTGCATTAACTAGATTTTTGAATCCCACAGCCTCAAGCGTGTTTCGGGTTTCCTCATCAACGCGCAACTCAACACCCTTATCTTGGTAAATCTTACAAAGAGCTGGCAACACTTGCGGCGCAATAGTTTTGTTGACCAGGAGCGTTTCCATCGCATTGCAAGGTGCATAACGTTGGGTCTTGGCGTTATCGCAAACCTTAATCGCCATCGCGATATCTGCATCAGCATCAATATAGGTATGGCAGATGCCATCCAAATGCTTAATCATCGGTACGCGTGCCTCCGCCATCAAGCGGGCAATTAAACTCTTGCCACCGCGTGGCACGATCACATCAATATATTCAGTCATGGTGATCATTTCACCAACAGCAGCGCGATCTGTAGTTGTCACAACCTGCACTGCATCCATCGGTAAATTAGCAGCATCCAAACCTTCTTGAATCAATTGCGCCAATAAAGCATTTGAGTCAATCGCTTCTGAGCCACCGCGCAAAATGACGGCATTACCAGATTTAAGACATAGCGCTGCCGCATCAATCGTGACGTTAGGGCGTGACTCATAAATAATGCCAATCACACCTAATGGCACTCGCATTTGACCAAGCTCGATACCGGAAGCCTGTTTTTGCAATGGCGTTATTTTGCCAATCGGATCTTCGAGAGAAACAATTTGTTCCAAACCCAAGGCCATGGACTCAATTGTTTTCGGAGTCATAGTGAGTCGGTCAATAAATGCAGCATCTTGGCCATTGGTTTTTGCTCGAGCAACATCGAGCGCATTCACTCGAAAAATTTCTTCAGAACGTTCACGAACCAACTTTGCAATATGCAATAAGGCCTTATTTTTCTGTTCGCTAGATGCCCGCGCCATTGCGCGTGAGGCCTGACGAGCACGTCGGCCAATATCTTGCATCATTTGCCCAATAGTATTTTTTGAATTGCTCATATCTTTGCTATGTCTAAATTAATATTGTTTTATCTCAACTTCAATCTTCGCCCTAGATCTATCTAGCGCAATAAGTTACCCACCAAACGCAAGCCATCCCAAGGATCTGCTGGCAATTCCGCCGCATGCAATCCTTTGGCCTGACGATCTAAGTCTGCAGCCACCTGCATCGCTCTGCGCAATTTCAAAGGCTGCACCCGTTTTAGAGCCATAGGATATAAACGCTCTTTATTGCCCCAGATGCGATTGGCACGCATTAAATTCTGAACCGACTCTCCTGCATCACTCGCCGCCTTCAGTTTCGATAGTATCCGAAGCTCTTCGGTTACGCTCCACAGAATCAAGACCAACGGCTCACCCTCACCTTTGAGGCCATCTAACATGCGATTAAGACGTGGCAGATCGCCAGCCAACATCGCTTCAGTTAATTCAAAGACGTTATAGCGAGCCACCTTCAAAATGGCTGACCGAATTTGCTCTTCCGTCAGTACGCCAGTAGGATGCAACAAACCTAACTTCTGAATCTCTTGATGAGCAGCAATAAGGTTGCCCTCTACCTGCTCAGCAATGAAAGCTAAGGCGCGCTGCCCATCTGGACCTGACTGCACTTCTTGCCCTTGCTTCTTGAGTCGTCCTGCAATCCATTGTGGCAATTGGCTTCTGTCGAGGGAATCCAATTGAATAGCCATGCCCACTTCATCTAAAGCGCTAAACCAGGCAGAGGTCTTGGTCTTGCCATCTAATTTGGGCAAGATGATGCAAAAAATAGTGTCTGGTCCTTCGGGTCCTAGTGGCTGAGACTCGATTTGAGCGGAGAACTGCTTGAGTGCGTCCGCACCATCACGGCCAGGCTTACCTGTTGGTATACGTAACTCTACCCAGCGCTTGTCTCCAAACAAAGACATGGTTTGGCCGGCACTTAGTAAAGCGCTCCAATCAAACCCACGCTCTTGCAATAAGACTTCACGATCGGTGTAACCCATTTTTTTCGCAGTAGCGCGCAGCTGATCCATCGCCTCCATCATGAGGAGGGGCTCATCACCACTAAATATGTAGAGCGGCTTTAAAGAAGCCGCTGAATTAAGTGACTTCAAATGAACCTGCAAGGCATCGCTCTTAACCATGCGATTTGCTCGTCATTCTTTAAAAGCTTTTAGCCTGTGGCGCTCTACCAGATGCAGAAACACGACGCAGAATCTGTATCGCAAGATCTTTACGCATCTGAGTCAAAAACTGCTGCATTTGGACATCAGTCGCCAAAACAGTGGATACCGAGAAGTCCATATCTCGAGTCATGTAGATTTCAGCTTCAGGCACGACATCAGCCCCAGCATTGTCATAAGCTCTAAATCCAACGCGAATGTTTAAGCGATAGGCAGAAACTTGGCCATTTGAGTTATAGGCCAAGATCTCACGACCATTCACATCGTTAGTGATTTCCAAGATGAGATCTGCATCTTTAGGATTAATTGCGACCTTTGCATCGGTGCCGGTCAAGATAGCTGTTTGCAAATCAGCTCGTAATGGTGGCGATGGGTTGCCGGTAATTGCGATAACCTTAAATGGCAAATCAACCATGCCACGCACGCGATAGCCGCAGGCGATCAAACCACTGACAGGAGCCAAGGCCAGAAACCCAAGCATGGTACGTCGAAGGTGATTTACGCGCATGTGTTTAGTTTCTATTCAAAGTAATTTGCAACGATCTAAGCAACAATATTAATTAAGCGACCCGGCACCACAATCACCTTTTTAGGGGCTCCGCCATTTAATGCTTTCACGGCAGGCTCGCTTTGTAATGCCAAAGCCTCAATTTGCTCTTTGGTGGCATCCGCAGGCACACGGATATCACCACGCAACTTGCCATTGATTTGCAACATGATGGTCAATTCAGTTTGAATCAGCGCAGCTTCATCTACTACAGGCCATGGCGCATCCAATAGAGTGCCAAAAGATTGATCGCAACCAATCTCATTCCAGAGGGCATGCGTCAAGTGAGGCACAACTGGGTAAAGCACCCGAATCAAAATACTTAAACACTCACGCAATACTGCAGGTCGTACTGCAGTCTTATCACCTAATTTCACGGGTTCTAAGACGTTCAACATCTTCATTGCCGCAGAAACTACGGTGTTGTACTGGCGACGCTGATAATCAAAATTCGCCTGCTTCAGAATAGTATGTACTTCACGACGCAATTCTTTTTCTGCATCATTCAAATCGCTTGGCAACGCTTCACTGGCAACACGGATTGCATCAGCCTGACTGCTGGAATACATCCATACGCGGCGCAAGAAACGTGAGGCACCTTCTACGCCGGCACTAGACCACTCGAGCTGCTGCTCAGGAGGAGCAGCAAACATCACAAATAAACGCGCAGTATCCGCACCATATTGATCAATCAATGCCTGGGGATCAACGCCATTGTTTTTACTCTTAGACATCTTCTCAACGCCACCAATAATGACTGGTGTGCCAGAAGTATCGCCTTTTAGCTTGGCGCTTTGAGGACGGCCCTTTTCATCTAGCTCGAGCTCTACATCTAAAGGATTTAACCAAGTCTTTTTGCCTGATGCTTCTTCAGAGTAATAAGTCTCATTGAGCACCATGCCTTGCGTCAGCAAGTTTTGGAATGGCTCATCAAAAGTAATAAGGTTCAGATCGCGCATGACCTTAGTCCAGAAGCGCGCATAGAGCAGATGCAAAATCGCATGCTCAATACCGCCAATGTACTGATCCATTGGCATCCAGTATTCGTTACGCGCATCGACCATGGTCTTCGCATCTGAACCGGTATAACGCATGAAGTACCAAGAAGAATCCACGAAGGTATCCATGGTGTCAGTCTCGCGACGAGCGGCCTTGCCACATTTTGGACACTTCACATTCAGGAAGTCTGCACGCTTATTGAGCGGATTGCCGCTGCCATCTGGAACGCAATCTTCAGGTAACACTACTGGTAAATCTGCTTCAGGAACTGGCACAGCGCCACAACCTGGGTTCTGCTCATCGCCACAGTGAATAATCGGAATTGGTGTTCCCCAATAACGCTGACGAGAGATACCCCAATCGCGCAAACGGTAAGTGGTTTTGATTTCACCAATACCCATCTTTGCCAAATCTTGAGCTACCGCATCAACCGCCTCTTCATGCGATAAGCCATCGTATTTGCCGCTGTTTAAGCAAACAACATCATCTTTTTGAGCATACCAATCTTGCCAATGGCTAGTGTTGAACATGTCTGATGGAGTGCGCAAAGCAATCACCTGCTTAATCGGCAAGTCATATTTAAGTGCAAACGCAAAGTCACGCTCATCATGCGCAGGTACACCCATGACAGCGCCATCACCATACGACATCAGTACATAGTTACCAACCCAAACTGGCACAGGTTCATTAGTCAGCGGATGTGTCACATACAAACCAGTGAACATACCCTCTTTTTCTTGGGTAGCTAGGTCAGCTTCAATCACGCTACCCGTTTTGCATTTCTCAATAAATACAGATAGCTCAGGATTATTGGTGGCCGCCAATATTGCTAATGGATGCTCTGCAGCGACTGCACAGAAAGTAACTCCCATGATGGTGTCGGCACGCGTTGTAAATACATACAACTGACCATCTTGAACAAAATTGCCATGTGCGTCTTGGATCTCATGCTTGAACGCAAAACGTACACCACGACTTTTACCAATCCAGTTTTGCTGCATAGTCTTCACACGCTCAGGCCAACCTAAACCATCTAAACCTGAAAGCAATTGCTCAGCATAGGCAGTGATATTGAAGTAATAACCTGGAATCTCACGTTTTTCTACCAAAGCGCCGGAGCGCCATCCGCGCCCATCAATCACCTGCTCATTTGCCAATACGGTTTGATCGATTGGATCCCAATTCACGACTTGAGTCTTGCGATAAGCAATACCCTTTTCAAGCATCTTCAAAAAGAGCCATTGGTTCCAGCGATAGTAATCAGGGCTACAAGTAGCAACTTCGCGCGACCAATCAATTGCGAGACCCATCGCTGCCATTTGCTTTTTCATATAAGCAATGTTGTCGTAGGTCCATTTAGCCGGTGGCACTTTATTCTGAATCGCTGCATTTTCAGCAGGCATACCAAAAGCGTCCCAACCCATTGGCATCAAGACGTTATAGCCCTGCATGCGCAGCTGTCGTGCCATCACATCATTGATGGTGTAGTTACGGACATGGCCCATATGCAACTTACCTGATGGGTAAGGCAACATGGAGCAAGCATAGTATTTTGGTCTTGGCTTACCGGAAGCATCAACCGCGTTCTCGGCTACCTTGTAAGCTTGCGCACTTTCCCAATCAGCACGTGCTGCAGCTTCAATACTGCGGTGATCGTAATCCTTGCTCATTCAATACAACTCTTTTCTTCTACTCTGTTTTACTAAACTGATTTACGCAGGCCAAGAACATCTTGCATGTCATACAAGCCGGAATTCTGAGTCTGCAAGAAACGTGCAGCGCGCAATGAACCTTGCGCATAAGACTGGCGGCTCGAAGACTTGTGGCTAATCTCAATGCGCTCACCCTCACCTGCAAATAAGACGGTGTGATCGCCCACAATATCTCCACCACGAATAGTGGCAAAACCTATCGAACCGGCTTTACGCTCGCCGGTATGACCTTCGCGGGCATACACAGCAACATCGTCTAATTTTTCACCAAGCGCATCCGCAATCACTTCACCCATTCGCAGTGCGGTGCCTGATGGAGCATCGACCTTATGGCGATGGTGGGCTTCAATGATTTCAATGTCGTAACCTTCGTTCAACATCTTGGCAGCAATTTCTAATAATTTGAATGTGGCATTCACGCCCACACTCATGTTTGGAGCAAACACGATGGCTAAATTTGCGGATGCTTTCTTCAGGCTATCGATTTGTTCTGGACTCAGACCAGTGGTTCCGATAATCATTTTGCTGCCGGTCTTTTGCGCTACAGCTAAATGGGCCATCGTGCCTTCTGGTCGAGTGAAGTCAATTAAGAATTCAGCGCCACTCAAGGCCTTAGCAATATCCGATGTAATGGATACGCCAGTTTTTTTACCCAAGAACGCACCAGCATCTTCACCTAATAGCGGGCAAGACTCATGCTCTAAGGCACCAACCAACTCAGCATCCGAGAAATTGAGTACGGCCTCGATCAACATTTTTCCCATGCGGCCGGTTGCACCAGCAATTGCGATTTTCATCATTTGTATCTTCGTTTCTTATTCAAGGTTGTCGAAAAAGCCGCTCGACATCAACACAACTTTATCTTTACTTTGCTTCACTAGCCTGCGGAACATTGAGAGCGCCAGGACCCAAGGGTTGAGGATCAGGCTGGGCATCTGGTGATTCTTTTGAAAAACTAAAAAAGTCCCAAAAGGAACTACTAGCGGGAGCCGCAGGCACAGGCGCCCCAGCGGGCAAATTATTGGTTGGGCTAGGCACCAGCAACTCTGGCTGCTGCAAAGGCGCAGTTACTGGAGGCTTGTTCGAGCCCGTCATGACATCCCAGAATGAACGCTTAGTTTTTGCATAGCCATCAATCTCGGCAACCAACTCCACTTCAGTTGGCAAGGCATCGCCTTGGAACTTAACTAATTTATCGCCTTCAAAAAACACGGTGACGCGACGCTCTTTACCCATCACCTGACCAGAACGCTTGAATTCAAAAACATAGTCCCAACGATTGGCGTGGAAATAACTAGCCAGTAAAGGTGTTCCCAAAATTTGACGAACTTGTTCGCGACTCTGACCTACTTGCAGCTTGGCGTATTGCTCACTAGAAATAAAGTTTCCCTGCACCACATCAGGGACGTAAGGTCTAAAGACTTTATTCATCCAGGCGCGCTGGGTTTCATCTACGGCGCTAGTACAGCCGGTAACGATCATCACCGAACTAACAGCGGCAATAACTAACCCAGACCGAGCGAGGCCAAAAACCCCAAAAATGGAGTTCAATAGACGAGTAAAAAGTTGAGGGCAATTTTGCATGGCAGGCCGTATCATTAAGACATTGATTTTAGCTCCCAAACCCATGAATATGAACCAAAACCCGACTCCAGCAGATTTACGCGACATTGGCCTCAAGGCGACCGGTCCACGCATGAAAATCCTGGACTTTTTTCATCAAAATGGTGGCACGCACTTTAGCGCCGAAGACGTCTTTATGGCCTTGGCCAAGGATGACAAAGAAATTGGCTTGGCCACGGTATACCGGGTACTCACCCAGTTTGAACAAGCAGGGCTCTTGCTCCGCAGTCATTTTGAGTCTAGTAAAGGCGACAGCAGGGCTATTTATGAGCTCAATGAAGGACAGCACCACGACCACTTGGTTTGCCTGGATTGCGGCCACGTGGAGGAGTTTGTCGATGAGGCAATTGAGAAAAGGCAACGCGATATTGCCAAAAACCTCGGTTTTAAGCTCCAAGAGCACTCTTTAGCGATGTATGGCCACTGTCAAAAGAAGAATTGTCTGAATAAGCCAAAGTCCTAATCTAGGAAGATAAGCACAAATAATGACAAAAGACCTCAATTGAGGTCTTTTTTACATATAAAACAAGATGTTAAGCGCTTTTAACCTTAAAACCTCATCAATTTCTTACTTTACAGCCATCAATGCTTCAGCAGCATTGAGCATTTGGACTGAATAGCCCCACTCGTTGTCGTACCAAGCCAAGACTTTGACCAACTTGCCATCTGCTGATACGCGAGTCTGGGAAGCATCGTAAATACTTGGGCGTGGATCGTGATTGAAGTCGATGGAAACCAAAGGCAAGGTATTGAAACCCAAAATACCCTTCAATTCACCTTCACTCGCTGTTTTGAGGATAGAGTTCACTTCGTCCACGCTGGTAGCGCGGCTGGCAGCAAAGGTTAAGTCCACAACAGAAACGTTAATGACAGGCACGCGCATTGCAAAACCGTCAAAGCGTCCTGCTAAAGCTGGCAATACTAAGCCAACCGCTTTTGCAGCGCCAGTCTTGGTTGGGATCATGCTGGTCACAGCAGAACGCGCACGGCGCATATCCTTGTGATACACGTCAGTCAGAACCTGATCATTTGTAAACGCATGAATCGTGGTCATCAAACCAGACTCGATACCAATCTTTTCTAGTAATGGCTTAACCAAAGGTGCTAGACAGTTAGTTGTACAACTTGCGTTAGAAACCACGACATCGCTTGGTTTGAGAACTTGCTGATTCACACCGTAAACGATTGTGGCATCCACATCCTTTTCACCCGGAGCGGAAATCAGCACTTTCTTCGCGCCCTGAGCAATATGCACCATGGCTTTTTCTTTTGAAGTGAATTTGCCTGAGCACTCGAGCACCAAGTCCACACCCAATTCACCCCAAGGGGTTTCTAAAGGATTGCGGGTAGAGAACATCTTGATGCGATCGCCGTTCACCACCATGCAATCGCCATCCACTTTTACTTCAGCAGGAAAACGGCCGTGCGCAGAATCATATTGCGTCAGATGTGCATTGATATCGATATCACCCATCGCGTTAATTGCGACGATTTTGATATCACGTCTTGGCTTGCCATTGACTTGATCTTCATACAAAGCACGTAAGACCATGCGACCAATACGACCATAACCGTTAATTGCGACACGAATTGTCATTCCATTCCCCTTACTAATTTTGAATTCCTAAATAAATACCTTGCTTCTTGTCTGTTCTATTTCTTTGCGATGCATTGCTTCACAGTTTTAGCAATCTGATCGACTGTTAAACCAAAATATTCATAGAGCACAGGTGCTGGAGCTGATTCACCAAAAGTATCAACACCGTGTACTGCTGCACAACCATACTTCCACCAGAAATCAGTCACACCTGCTTCAACAGCAATGCGCGGAATGTCGGCCGGCAAGACTTTTGCTTTGTAAGTAGCATCTTGTTGATCGAACACGGTAGTTGATGGAATTGACACCACACGAATTCCAAAACCTTCACCTTCTAAACGCTCTGCAGTTTGTAAGGCCAAAGCAATCTCAGATCCTGTAGCAATAATCACTGCATCGATTTTGGATTTCTTAGGGTCACGCAAAATATATCCACCGCGTGCAATATCTTTTACTTGCTGGCTATTGCGCGACACAAATGGGCAGTTTTGACGACTGAAGATCAAGGCGCTTGGGCCATGCTTACGTTCAATCGCAGCGCCCCATGCAACCGCACTCTCAGTGGTGTCACATGGACGCCAAACCATCAAATTCGGAATGAGGCGCAAGCTTGCTACGTGCTCAACAGATTGGTGAGTTGGGCCATCTTCACCCAAGCCAATAGAGTCATGCGTAAAGACAAAGATGCTGCGCAACTTCATTAATGCAGCCATGCGCAATGCGTTGCGGCTGTAATCAGAGAAAGTTAGGAATGTTCCACCAAATGGAATATAGCCGCCATGCAAAGCGATGCCATTCATGATGGCGCTCATACCAAATTCGCGCACACCGTAATTAATGTGGTTACCCCATTGGTCACCACGTACAGCTTTACATGAAGACCAGTTGGTTAAATTAGAGCCCGTTAAGTCGGCAGAGCCGCCCATGAATTCTGGTAATGCAGGAGCTAATGCCTCGATGGCATTTTGACTTGCCTTGCGAGTAGCAATGGTTTCCGCTTTGGTTTCGCAAGTTTTTAAATAAGCATCTAAAGTTTTAGAGAAATCTTTAGATAAGTCGCCCTGCATACGGCGCTGTAATTCAGAGGCCAACTCTGGATATTTATTTTTGTAGGCCTGGAATTCTTTATTCCACTCATGCTCAGCAGCTTGACCACGTTTCTTGAAATCCCAAGCATCGTAAATATCTTTCGGAATTTCAAACGGGGCATACGGCCAGTTCAAGGCAACACGAGTTGCTGCAATTTCTGCTGCGCCCAATGGGGAACCATGCACCTTATCGCTGCCAGCCATATTCGGCGAACCTTGACCAATCGCTGTCTTGCAACAGATCAAGGTAGGCTTGTCGCTCTTTTTGGCTTTAGCAATTGCACTAGATATAGCCTCTGCATCATGACCATCCACATCGCGCAGAACATTCCAGCCATAAGCCTCAAAACGCTTAGGCGTATCTTCGTTAAACCAAGACACCACTTTGCCATCAATGGAGATACCGTTGTCATCCCATAGTGCAATCAATTTATTGAGTTTGAGTGTGCCAGCCAATGAACACACTTCATGACTAATACCCTCCATCAAACAACCATCACCCAAAAATACATAGGTGTAGTGATCAACAATATCGTGACCTGGGCGATTAAATTCTTGCGCTAATAATTTTTCAGCAAGCGCCATACCCACTGCGTTTGAAATCCCCTGGCCCAAAGGACCAGTAGTTGTTTCTACTCCAGGAGTAATTCCATATTCAGGATGCCCAGGAGTTTTGCTATGCAACTGACGGAAATTTTTCAGCTCGCCAATTGGTAAGTCGTAACCCGTGAGATGCAGTAAGGAATACAACAACATCGAGCCGTGACCGTTTGATAAAACAAAGCGATCGCGATTCATCCAATGCGGATCAGTTGGGTTATGTTGCAAATGCTCGTTCCAAAGACCAACTGCAATATCGGCCATACCCATTGGCATTCCAGGGTGACCAGAATTGGCTTGTTGAACTGCATCCATGGATAAAGCACGAATGGCGTTTGCCATACGAATTTGAAGGTTTGACATCGTAAATTGGGTCTCTAGGAAATTAATTAGCTATATTTCAGTAATGCCTCAATTTTATCTTCCCGGCCCATGGGAAATCCAAAAGCCAAATACCCTCACCCCTGAGCTCGCACATCACTTGCGCGTCCGCCGTATCCAGGTTGGTGAATTCTTCCCCATCTTTGATGGAAAAGGCCAGGTTGCCAAGGCTAAGCTTCTTTCCATTAGCAATAAATCCGGCGAGGCTGAGCTGAGCGACATTCACCTAGACACCCATCGTGAGAGCCCATATGCGATCACCTTGGCACAAGGCCTGGCTGGTGGCGACAAGATGGATTGGGTCGTCGAGAAGGCCATAGAGACCGGCGCTCAAGTCATTGCGCCACTGCAGTGTGAGCGCTCAGTCATTAAATTAACTCGCTCTAGTGATGCGGAGAGGGCGCAAAAGCGCCTCCTCCACTGGGAGGGCATTGTTCAGGCGGCCTGTGAGCAATGTGATCGCACAGTTTTAGCTTCTGTAGAACCCGTTCAAAGTTTTGAAAGTTATCTACAAAAGCCACAAAAAGCCACACTTAAGCTACTTTTAAGCCCAGATACTGACAAAAGCCTGTATTCAGTATTAATTGAAAGTCCACCGCAGGATGTTATTTTGATGATTGGGCCCGAAGGTGGTCATTCTCCAGAAGAAGAGGCTCAAGCTCAGGCTGCTGGATATCAGATTGTTTCTTTAGGTGATCGAGTATTGCGAACTGAGACCGCTGGAATTGTGGCGATCACTGCCGTTCACAGTATTTGGGACCCAGAAATGCAAAATCGCCTCAAATAGAGGCGATTTATGCTGATTTACTGCTGAGTCAATTAGGCGAATGAATAGAACACACGATAAGGTGTGCGACGCTCTGACCAGAAATCAACCGCATCACGGAACACATCCAATAATGTTTCGCGAGCTTCTTTGTCAAACTTCTGTGTACAAGGCAGACCTTCAAGCACCACTACGAAACCAGGCTGTGGACCAGACTTATCAACAGTAGTCGTCAAAGCATCTAGCAAAGGATCGAAATTCTTCGCTTGTTGCTTGGTAAATGTGTAGGCAATCGCAATCGCCTCCAACACTTCACCTTTAGTCATCGCATTTGCACAATTAGCATAAATGAAATGTTGGCCAAGCTCAGTAGCAGCCTCCTGAAGGTCAGGAGTGCGGAAAGCACGAATAGATTGCACGATATTAGGGCGCACACTGCGCAACATTGCCGGCGGTCCGGCATCGCGAACGGCCAAAGCGGCACGCCAAGAAGCTGTCACTTTTTTCCCCGAAACTTGATTTGCTGCATAGGTTTGTAAACGAGATAAACCGCCCTCAGCATAGATGTTGGCAGCGGATGACTCTACTTCAAGTCGATCGTTGCTATCCCAGCTTTCAGCTCGACTGTGTTCGTCGAAGCCTACTGTAGTGCCGTTTTCAGAGCGATTATTCATGATGGGTGCTAGGTTACCCTTAACACGCCATCAAATCAAGCCCAATTACAGTGCATTTTATATAAACTGTTGATTTATATAATAATTATTTATGTTAGTTATTGCTAACTAACATAAATAAAAGCTTACATTTACAGCTTAAGCTACGCCTCTAGCATTACTTGCTGCCTCAACTACCGCCAAAGTGGTGACATTGACGATACGACGCACAGTGGCTGATGGCGTCAGAATATGAATCGGCTTAGCAGCACCTAAGAGCAATGGGCCGATTGCAATACCGTTACCAGCAGCAGTCTTTAGCAAGTTGTAGGAAATGTTGGCAGCATCAATATTTGGCAACACTAACAAGTTGGCATCGCCTTTTAAAGTAGATGAAGTCACCGCGCTGGCACGAATGGTTTCGTCCAAAGCGCTATCGCCATGCATTTCACCATCCACCTCGAGAGTTGGGTCTGCTTTTTGAATCAAAGCCAACACTTCACGCATTTTGACTGCGGAAGGAGCGCTGCTTGAACCAAAGTTGGAATGGGACAAGAGTGCAACCTTCGGTGCTAAACCTAATTTACGCATTTCACTTGCAGCCATCAAAGTCAATTCAGCCAATTGCTCGGCAGTCGGATCAATATTGACATGGGTGTCTAGCAAAAACACTTGGCGTCCCGGCAAAATCAATCCAGACATTGCGCCATAAACATTGGCACCAGGCTCGCGACCCACTACTTCGTCGACATACTTTAAATGCGTAGCTGAATTACCAACCGTTCCGCAAATCATGCCGTCAGCCATGCCTTTACTAATCATGATTGAGCCAATCAAGCTATTGCGACGACGCATCTCTAACTTGGCAAAAGATTCGGTAACACCCTTACGTTCAGTCAAGGCTAAATAGGTTTGCCAGAAATCACGATAGCGCGGATCATTCTCGGGATTCACAACCTCAAAGTCTTCACCTGATTTAATACGTAAACCAAACTTCTCAATGCGATGCTCGATCACTGCTGGACGACCAATCAAAATCGGGGTAGCTAAATGCTCATCAATAATGATTTGTACTGCACGCAATACGCGCTCATCTTCACCTTCGGCAAACACGATGCGTTTTTGTGCAGCAGGCACACGTTTAGCAATGCTAAATAGTGGCTTCATCAAAGTACCTGAGTGGTACACAAATTGTTGCAACTGATTACGGTAAGCATCAAAGTCTTTAATCGGACGTTGAGCAACACCATCATCCATCGCCGCCTTAGCAACTGCAGGTGCGATGACAGTAATAAGGCGCGGGTCAAATGGTTTCGGAATTAAATATTCTGGGCCAAAAGATAAGTTCTCAATACCGTACACAGAGGTCACCACTTCGCTCTGTTCAGCTTGCGCCAACTCCGCCACAGCCTTGACTGCAGCGACTTCCATGCCACGCGTAATGGTGGTTGCACCAACGTCTAATGCACCACGGAAGATGAATGGAAAGCACAACACGTTATTCACTTGATTTGGATAATCAGTACGGCCAGTTGCCATCACGGCATCAGGGCGAACTTCTTTTACCTCTTCAGGAAGAATCTCTGGGGTTGGATTTGCCAAGGCGTAGACCAATGGCTTAGGCGCCATCTTTTTAACCATATCTTGTTTCAGTACGCCACCAGCAGAAAGACCTAAGAAAATATCTGCGCCTTCAATTGCTTGATCTAGAGTACGTAGTTCTGTCTCTTGGCAGAACGGCTCCTTCTCAGGATCCATCAACTCTTTACGGCCCTTGTACGCAACCCCAGCTAAGTCAGTAACCCAAATATTTTTACGTGGAATACCAAGATCAACTAATAAATCCAAACAAGCTAATGCGGCAGCACCAGCACCCGAAGTAACTAACTTCACATTACCGACATCTTTACCAACAACTTTCAAGCCATTCAGAATTGCGGCAGCAACCACGATCGCAGTTCCATGTTGATCATCATGGAAGACTGGGATCTTCATGCGAGCCTGTAACTTGCGCTCGACCACAAAACAATCTGGTGCCTTGATATCTTCTAAATTGATACCGCCAAAAGTCGGCTCAAGCGCAGCAATAATTTCAACTAATTTATCTGGATCGTTTTCATTCACTTCGATATCGAAAACATCAATGCCAGCAAATTTCTTAAAGAGAACTGCTTTACCTTCCATTACCGGCTTACTTGCCAATGGTCCAATATTCCCTAAACCCAAGACCGCAGTTCCGTTAGTAATCACGCCAACTAAATTGCCACGCGCTGTATAACGGAATGCATTGGCAGGATCTTTAGCAATCTCTTCGCAAGCTGCAGCAACACCAGGCGTGTAAGCCAATGCGAGGTCTCGCTGATTGGTTAACTGCTTTGTTGGGGCAATTTCAATTTTTCCTGGAACAGGAAACTCGTGATAGTGGAGAGCGGCGGCTCTTAAATCCGCTATTTGTTGTTCTTTACTGCTATTGCTTGGTTTACTCATCAGTTCACTCATCAATCAGACGTATTCAAGCTTCTAATTCTATTCCTCTCAGATGAAAGAGTCCCAAGAGCCATAAAATGGGGCATGCAATCTCAAACATCCCCACTCGGCGAATTTGACCTGATTCAGCGTTTCTTCAAAACGCAGTCGGAACTCATGCTCACCAAGAATCCCGGTTCAGTAAAGCTGGGGATTGGTGATGACTGCGCTTTACTTAAAATCGACCCCACTGAAGAAATTGCGATCACCAGCGACATGCTGATCTCTGGACGACACTTTTTTGCAGATGCCAACCCAGAGTGGCTAGGCTGGAAAGCCCTAGCAGTCAACCTCTCAGACCTAGCAGCCATGGGCGCTAAGCCTTTGGGCTTTACCTTGGCACTGGCATTGCCAGACCCCAATCCAAGCTGGCTGGAGGCTTTTAGTAGAGGTTTATTTGCCATTGCAAATGAATATGACTGCCCACTGATTGGTGGCGACACCACTGCTGGCCCACTGAATATTTGCATCACGGCCTTTGGCGGCACTCCGAAAGACAAGGCCATTCGAAGATCGGGGGCCTTGGAAGGTGATGATATTTGGGTTTCGGGAACCGTTGGCGACGCCAGAATTGCGCTTGCTGCACTGCGTCATGAAATTGAATTATCAAAAGATGATTTAGCACTTGTTGAGGTACGCATGCATCAACCAACCCCAAGAGTGAATTTGGGTCTTGCCTTGAGAGGTCTTGCTAATTCCGCTTTAGATATTTCCGATGGCCTCTTGGGTGATTTGAAACACATCCTCAAACAGTCAAGCAAAGATGCAGAAATATTTTTAGACAAGATTCCAAAATCTAGCACGCTACTCAAGCAATCACAAATCATCCATCATCAATACGCTGCGAGCGGTGGGGATGATTACGAGCTGTGTTTTACCGCTCCAAAATGCAAACGGGATGTCATCGCCAAAATCAGTGCAGATCTAAATCTTCCGCTGACTCAAATTGGTAGCATCAAATCCATGCAACACTCAGCACCTGAGATACACATCATCGATAACAATGGGAAAGAATTAAATTCTCAGCAAGCAACCTTCCTGCTGAAATCTTTTGATCACTTCGCATGAACACCCAAACTAATACGCCAAGCTCCTCCACCCTCACTCCCAGCTTCAAGTGGGTGTTTAGCAAACCTAGTCGCGCCCTTGCATTCGGCATGGGCAGTGGTTTGGCGCCATTCGCCCCTGGCACCGCGGGAACCCTGTGGGCTTGGGCTGCATTCTTAGTAGGCGAGTATTTTCTATCTACCGAAGCATGGTTGTGGATCATCGGAATGGGAATACTGCTGGGTTGCTGGATCTGCGGACAAGTCAGCGAAGAGTTGGGTAAAAAAGATTTTGGCGGAATTGTGTGGGATGAAGTTGTCGCCTTCTGGCTTGTGTTGATCTTCATCATGCCAGCAAGCCTATGGGTACAAATTTTGGCTTTTGCACTCTTCCGATTTTTTGATGCCGTGAAGCCAGGTCCGATTGGAATGATTGATCGACACTTTAAACATTTAGAAGGTGGCGATAATTCCACTCCATCCAATTTTGGTTTAATACTTTGGCGCGGTTTCGGAATCATTGCCGATGATTTGGCTGCAGCATTTTTCACTCTACTCACCATTACGCTTTTACACATTGGATTGAGCTATATCTCATGAAAAATAATAACGACCCCCAACATGAACTAGCGAGAGCAGTTGCGCTAACTTTAATCAGCCGAGATTGGAAAATTGCCCTAGCTGAATCCTGTACCGGCGGCCTTGTCTGCGCAACCCTGACGGATTTAGCGGGCTCAAGCGATTGGCTTGAGCGAGGCTACATCACCTATAGCAATGCCGCAAAATCTGAATGCTTAAATGTGCCAGTGGAAACGATTGAATCTTTTGGCGCAGTCAGCGAGCAAGTAGCTAAAGCGATGGCTGAAGGGGCACTTCGCAATGCGAATGTCAACGCCGCCATCTCTATTACTGGCATCGCTGGCCCAACAGGAGGTTCACCTGAAAAACCAGTTGGCACTGTTTGCTTTGGCTGGGCGATCAAAGAGAGTGTTGGAAATGATGTGATCAATACCGTCACACTGACCAAGCATTTCAACGGTGATCGTCAAATCGTACGAGAGCAAGCGCGCGATTTTGCGCTCTCTCAATTTCTGGAAATGCTTAAACCTAAAAACGCCTAATAAGGCAGCAATACAGAATTAGCGTGAGCTTAGCCAGCCCTTGTGGCGGAAGTAGCCTAATGGAATCATCGCTGAAATCACCATAGAGATAATGGCGACTGGATAACCCCAAGTCTCTTCTAACTCAGGCATGTAGCGGAAATTCATACCCCACACACTAGCCAATAAAGTAGGCGGCATTAAGGCAACCGATACCACCGAGAAGATCTTGATGATCTTACTTTGGTTCAAATTAATAAAACCGACTGTCGCATCCATCAAGAAGTTGATCTTATCGAACAAGAACGCGGTATGGTTTTCTAGCGAATCAATATCTCGCAAAATCTGACGCGCTTCTTCTTGCTGCTCATCAGACAATAATTTGCTGCGCATTAAGAAAGACAATGCACGGCGGGTATCCATCACATTGCGACGGATACGTCCGTTGGTATCCTCTTCCTTGGCAATTGTTTCAAGCACCTCTTCTGCATCGTTATCAGTAATGTCATCTTGCAGAACGCGCTTACCTGCTTGCTCGAGGTTTTCATAAACCTCTTCCAAAGCATCAGCGGAATACTCCGCATCAGTGGAATACAGGTCGAGTAAAACGTCTTTTGCATTACTTACTGACCCTGGGCGCAAACGGGCACGCAAGCGAACCAAACGGAACACCGGTAAATCTTCATCATGAATAGAGAACAAAACTTGCTTGGTCATTACGAAAGCGACTCGCACGTTACGAGAAGTTTCTTCTTCATCCAATAGGAAATCAGTACGAATATGGAGGTGGCCGTCATCTGCCTCGAAATAACGCGCAGACGCTTCTAAGTCACCCAAATCATCTAATTCAGGCAAAAGAACGCCAAAAGCCTCTTTAATCCATAGGAGCTCTTCCTCTTCAGGGTCTACAACGTCGATCCAGATAGGGTTGGAGTATTGCAACAATTCATTGCGATCTTCCACTTGCTCTTGAGAGAGGCGGCCATTTTGCAGGACGAACAAGTTGATCATGGTGAACTCCTAAGGAATGGTCGCTAGTTTATCCTATAGCTCATGACAGTTTCACTAAAATAAGCTTATTCCCAATGAACTCCAGCCCAAACACCTTTACCCAACAACTCCAGTCCGCATGGGCTTCCCAAGGCAGTATGTTGTGTGTGGGCTTTGATCCAGATCCTCAGCGCTTGCCCGCCGTATTCCAGAGTAAGCCTGAGGGGATTTTTGAGTTCTGCCGCGAGATCGCTGATGCCACTGTGGATACCGCCTGTTCCTTTAAACCCCAGTTCGCCTACTTCGCCTCCCAAAGAGCTGAAGCCCAACTAGAAAAACTGACTAGATACCTTAAAGATAAATACCCCCATATCCCAGTCATCTTGGACTCTAAACGCGGCGATATCGGCAGCACTGCTGACCACTATGCCTTAGAGGCTTTTGAACGCTATGGTGCGGATGCGGTGACCGTGAATCCTTACATGGGCTTTGACACGATCGAGCCTTATCTAAAGCACGCTGGTAAGGGTGTGATTGTTTTATGCCGCACCTCAAATCCAGGAGGCTCTGACCTTCAGTTCTTGAATGTGGCCCCCAATGGCGAACCGCTTTACCTGCATGTTGCCAAGCTGGCTGCGCAGAAATGGAATACCTCTGGTCAAATCAGCCTCGTTGTTGGCGCAACCTTCCCCGAAGAAATTGCTAAGGTAAGAGCGATTGTGGGCGAGATGCCTTTGCTCATCCCAGGTATTGGCGCTCAAGGCGGCGATATCGATGCCACTGTGAAGGCTGGCGGCATCCCGAATAAACCAGGCACTGGCATGATGATTAACTCTTCTAGAGCAATCTTGTACGCGAGCTCAGGAAATGATTTTGCTGAGGCAGCCAGAAAAGTAGCTATCACTACGAGAGATGCATTAAGGGCTGTAGCTGGAAAATAAAAAGGAGTTGGGTCTAGTTTCAGTAAACCTATCGCGCCTTTGGTTTTGGAGTGGGCGTTAGAGCCACTCTATCCATGTTTTCTAAAATAAAGTCTTGTCTTGTAGGGAAATGAATATTGGCTTTGCGGCAGTACTGCGCTTTGTCGAAACACTTTGGAGCTGGCAATGCTGAGGCTAAAGCTGCCGCCTGTTCGCGATCAAGTGATGCCGGCTTTACTCCATAGTAATGTTGAGAAGCGGCACCAATTCCAAAAATACCTTCGCCCCACTCTACTGAATTCAGATAAATCTCGAACAGCCTCTGCTTAGATAGCATGACCTCAAGTAGGCCCGTAATAATCAGCTCCTGCGCTTTGCGAAAATAATTCTGCTCAGAAGAGAGAAAAAGATTCTTTGCTAGTTGCTGCGTAATTGTGGAGCCACCACGTAAAGCAGTTTTAGCTTTACCGCCCTGTTGATTGAGCTGTGAATTTTTAGCCCATGCCTTTTGCATATCCTCCACTCGTACACCCATATGCTGAAAGAAGATGTCATCTTCGCTCACCAAGACCGCACGCTTGAGATTGGCAGAGATTTTTTCGTAGGGAACCCAAGATGACTGCACCGGGCAAGACCAAGACAGACCACAAAGCCGCCAGCGTTCCGCCCTCTGAAATGCAGTGCTACTTGGATCCAGCGCCGCCCATAAGCCAATCTGCATTACAAAGTACATTTGCATGGCAACAAAACCACAAAGTAAACATTTCAGAAGGTGAGAAAGCCAGCGCATCGAAGCTCAGCTAGAAACTAGTAAGTGCGAAGTTCTGCCAATACGGCGCGAGAATCAATCGCATCAGCAAGCGAAGCGCCACGCCAAATTAAGAAGGCGTCTGCAGCCTGCTCTACTAGCATGCCCAAGCCATCACTTACCCGTGCGCCGCGATGTAATGCTTGCTGCATAAAGGCGGTGACTTTGCCGTAAACCATGTCGTAGGCGAAAGATTTTGGAATAAAAATATTACTTGCTGCTGCATCACTAATCGGCGATGTATCGGATAGTCCGGCAGCAGTGGCATTAATAATGAGATCAAAAGGAGACGTAGTCTTACTAGCATCTTCAAGATCGCTTAAAGAAACTGCCTGGAATACAACATCCAGTGAGCCAGCCAAATCACCAAACAAGCGAACCAATTCTTCAGCCTTGGCATTAGATCGATTGGCAATCATTAATTCTTTTGGCGACTGCTCTAGCAATGGGCCCAGCACTCCGCGCGATGCACCGCCCGCTCCCAATAATAGAATTCGGGAGCCTTGAATCTGGATACCCTGCGCTAATAGGTCTCTAACTAAACCAGCGCCATCGGTGTTATCGCCAAAGATTTTTCCATCCTTAATACGCAAAGTATTTACAGCGCCAGCGAGCTGCGCACGCGGTGTTAATACATCTGCAAGTGCCTGAGCATCCAACTTAAATGGAACAGTGACATTCATGCCTTTGCCGCCAGCAGCAAAGAAAGCTTGCGCAGCAGTTTTGAATTGATCAAGTGCAGGCTGCAAACGACCGTAGTGCATTTTTTGATTTGACTGCTCAGCAAACCGTTGATGAATCACGGGCGATTTACTGTGTGAGATCGGATTACCGGCGACCGCATAAATATCCACACCAGGAAATTGGGTGGGATCGGTATGCAATTCAACGGAAGTGGCTTGGCTCATAGTGACTACAGGATAAGCGAAATTGAGTGATGTCTACAGAATTAGGGACGTAGATCTAAACGATCAGATCCATCTCTCGTGAAATCAAAAGTCGAAACCCAATCCAAGATATCAATCTGATTACGCATTTCCACAGGGAAAACTCCAAAGGGGGCAGAAGCACGAACAATCGCTAAGGCCTGGCGATCTAACTCAGGATTGCCAGAGCTGCGCCCAATACTCAAGCCATCTTTACCTTGGGCATTGTTAGCAATCCGCCCCTGAGCATCGACACTAACCACAATCACCAAGCTACCATATAAAGGTCGGCCATTAGCACGTGGGAAAAATGCACTTCCATAAGCCTCAATCTTTTGACGCATAGCATCGTAATACTGCGCAAATACAACTGCCTTCGTACTAGCTCCGGTCAAGACCTTACGACGAGGCTCGCGTCCATTGACCTGCAAACGCTTCGCTAACTCAGCTTCTAAAGAGTTTAGCTGCGATGTGGCTTTTTTCTCATTACCACTTTTACGGCCACCTGCTAGCGCGCGATCTGCTTCAAGCTTGGCCAGCATTTGTTTTTGTTGTTTCTCCAGGACCTCAAGGCGGGCATCTGCACCAAGCCTTGCACGGTGCAATGCGCTTGCATCTTGATTGGAAGTGTTGCCACCCCCATGTAAATCTGCCTGGGCTAATTTATTGGCCTGCTTGGGCGCCACTTGATTGCTAGCATTCACCAAAACAACGCTCAGAGGCGTGTTTAAACGGCGATTTTCTATTTCACCAATACCCCAACGAAACGACAAGAAGATGAGATGAGCCAAAATCGAGAGGCCCAGCGCATAGCCAAATGGGTAGCGGCGCCAACTACCATCCAAACGAGCAACTAACTGCTGCAGCTTAGGTGGGACTTGCATCACTCTCAGGCATTTCTGGTGTTTCAATATGAAGCACTCGTACCCCCGCAGTGAGCTGCAGAAGATCTACATCAGCAATACTCACTTCAGCCCGAGTCATACGTGGGTGACTAGCTAACTCTGGAATAGGCAAATGCAAAGGAACCGGCTCAACGCGCGACATACCTTCTTTGAGATGTCTCACAAAAACTTGCTTAGGAACTTCATCTTGAGCAACCCAGCGTAGGCACCAATATTTTTCAAGGCGGTCCTGGTATTCACCATAGGCTGAATAACAAGCTTCAAAGTCTGCAGCAATACCCATCAGGGCAGCATCTCGCGGCGGGAATGGTGCCACCATCTTGGCAGTGATGCCATGCTTGGCTATGGCGATCAACTGCCACTGATTCACCAAATCTGAATAGCGGCGCAATGGCGATGTACACCAAGCGTAATACTCCAAACCCAATCCCTCATGAGGGCCAGGTGTCGTCTGCATACGTGTCCGCAATGGGCCCCAACCCTTTTGAGTTCGGAACAAACCAGGAATCCCATGATCTGCCAGTAAACGCCCTGAAGCACTGTTGCAATAAATCATCCACTCAGCAACGATGGTATCCAGGATTGAACCGCGCTGGCGCGGAGTAATGTCTACCCGCTGTACTCCACCCACTTCTTTGATTTGAAAATGGAAGTCTCTCGCTAAGGCATTGGGATCCAAGACCCCCAATTGCTCAGCACGTAATCCATTGACTACTCGTTGCTCCTGACGTCCTGCATGCAATAACTTTGCTGCAGTCCACAACACACTGAGCTCTTGACGATACGGATAGTTAGACGATTCATCGACCAAACTTTCTTCCGTTACTAGATGCTCCAAATTCTCGAGACGAAGGTTGGATCCCATGGGAACCATCTCAGCACGCAACTGCAGCGTCTCTTTATCTACGACTCCAGCCGCATCGATGTCCACATAAATCGATAAAGCTGGGCGAGCGGCACCCTCATCCAATGAGAACTGCGAAATCACTGTGTCGGGCAACATCGTGATCTTATCGCCAGGGAAATACACCGTAGACATGCGGGTACGTGCAACCTTATCTAAAGCGTCATCCTTAGCGATCACCAAACCAGGCGCCGCAATATGAATGCCAATACGATGTCCGCCACCCTCAAGCGCAGTAACCGATAAAGCATCATCAATCTCAGTAGTGCCTGAATCATCAATCGAGAAGGCGGTCACTTCGGCTAAAGGTAACTCTGAAATAGCGGCATCTAATGCAGCTTGCTCAACCACCAAACTTTGGTCGTGTTCAGCACCCCGAGGGAAATGGGCTTTTAAAAACATGCCTTGGTGATATTGCAAAGGTGAATCAATGGCGCCGCAGCGGATCATCAACTGGGCAGGCGATTCTCCTGATTCAGTGCAAGCAGCAATCAAAGCTTTATAGGCAGAGGTATTTTTATCTGGAGAAAATAGGAGTTGATTTGCTTGAGACTGGAGAGTTTCTGGAAATACGCCAGATACCAACTCCTTTTGCCACGCAGCCTGCTGCTCTAATTCTTTTTGCTTGCGCTCGAGTGCAGCTAGACCAGCCTGCAACTGTTCTAGCGGCGCTCTTTGAAAACGTCCGCGCCCTTTACGACGGAAAAATACTGGCGCACCTTGTAAGGCAATCGCTAATGCCGTCTGTTGCGGGATGCTGGCTTGTGCGCCAAAATATTCTTGAGCAACATCTACCAGGCCAAATTCTTCATCAGGCGCACAGTCCCATAAGAACTGCAGATCAATCTCTTTAGATAAAGCATTTGCCTCATCCATTAATGCCTGAGGCTCTGGCTTTTCAAAACGTAGCCAAACTTCTTTGGCCTTTAGTTTGATCTTTTTCCCGGACAGGCTCGTCGCCTGCCAAGATTCAGCATCTCCAGCGCCCGAGGCAGACTGGACTGTGGCGACCTTGATGTCACCACCCTCTTCATATAAAAGATGCATGCTTAAAGAGAGATCCCGCCGCTGGCCTCAAGTGCTACGCCATTGACATAACTAGCTTCATCGCTCGCTAAGAATAAATACACGTTCGCCATTTCTTCTGGAGTACCTAGGCGACCAAGCCAGCTGCGTCTTTCAATATCTTTCAGAATGTTTTCTGGCATGGCCTTGACCATCTCAGTTGCAATAAAGCCTGGGCACACTGCATTTACCCGAATCCCTTTTGCACCCAATTCACGCGCCCAAGTTTTAGTAAAGCCAATGACACCAAATTTCGTGGCGGAATAATTTGTCTGACCAAAGTTTCCATAGATGCCAACAACGCTTGAAGCATTCACAACGGCACCTTTGCCCGCCTCCAACATGTGCGGCACTACCAACTGCGTGCAATTGAATACACCCTTTAAATTGACATCAATCACCGTATCAAATTGCGCTTCCGTCATTTTGACCAAGCGTGCATCTTGTGTGATGCCAGCATTATTAATCAAGATATCAATGCGCCCGTGACGCTGCATGATTTGATCAACAGCCGCTTCAATACTCGCGCGATCGGTCACATTCATGACATAGGCTTCTGAGCCTGGAATGAGATCAACCGCGGCTTTTACCGCCTCAGGATTCACATCCGCAATCATGACTTTCGCACCCTCTTGCGCAAAGCGCTTTGCCGTTGCGAAGCCAATACCTTTTGCTGCCCCAGTAATGATGGCTACTTTATCTCTTAGTCTCATATTCATTACTTTGCTTTCTCTTGTATTGCGGTCAATATTTTTTGATGCACGCCACCAAAGCCACCATTACTCATCACCAAAATGTGATCGCCAGGCTTTGCTTGATTTGCAACAGCCTTGACCAAAGCGGATAGATCATCAAAGGCTGCAGCACGATTGTCACTCTTTGTATTTAATGGGGCCAAGACCTCGTTTAAATCCCAACCTAAAGAATCTTTACCGGCGCTAGCGCCATAAGCAAAAATCTTATCGGCTGCCTCTAGACTATTCGGTAGCTGTGCCTTCATCACTCCGAGTTTCATCGTATTAGAGCGTGGCTCCAATACTGCCAAAATACGAGACTGTCCTACGCGGCGACGTAAGCCATCTACCGTAGTAATAATTGCTGTAGGGTGGTGCGCAAAATCATCGTAGACCGTTACTTCATTTGCTACGCCAATTATTTCTAAACGACGTTTCACATTCTTAAACTCAGCAAGTGCACGCGCTGCATCCGTCGGTGAAATGCCAATGTGATTAGCTGAGGCAATCGCCGCCAATGCATTGAGTTGATTATGTCGACCCATGACGCCAGAGTCCCGAGCCCACGCAACCGTTGCAACTTCTTTACCATCTTGCAAAACAATAAAGCCATCTGCCGCTTGAGAAATTAAAGACCAGGCATTCTTTTTATCTTGGCCAAACTTTTCAACAGGCGCCCAAGCACCTCGTGCGATGACTCTCTCTAGAGCAGGCTCTTCACCATTCACCACCACGAGACCGTTGCCCGGCACTGTGCGAACCAAATGATGAAACTGTGTTTCGATTGCAGCAAGATCAGCAAAGATATCGGCGTGATCAAACTCGAGATTATTTAACAAAGCAGTGCGTGGGCGATAGTGAACAAACTTACTGCGTTTATCAAAAAACGCCGTGTCATATTCATCAGCTTCGATCACAAAGTATTTACTCTCGCCTAAGCGAGCCGATACCGTGAAATTCAATGGCACTCCACCAATTAAGTAACCCGGCTTGTAATCATTGAATTCCAAAATCCAAGCCAGCATTGCAGAGGTGGTTGTTTTGCCATGCGTTCCTGCCACAGCCAAGACATGTCGACCAAACAGAACTTGTTCGCCCAGCCACTGGGGTCCAGAGGTGTAAGGAAGTCCTTGGCTAAGAATGGCCTCCATTAGCGGATTGCCACGAGAAACGACATTGCCGATTACAAATAAATCCGGCATCGTCTCAAACTGTAATAATTGGTCGGGCGAGAATCCCTCGATGAGCTCAATGCCCTGCGCTTCAAGCTGAGTACTCATTGGTGGATACACGTTGGCATCACAGCCAGTTACGCGATGTCCGGCCTGCCGAGCGATTGCGGCAATGCCGCCCATGAAAGTACCGCAAATGCCCAAGATATGAATATGCATTGGGGAATTTTAGCTAAGGAGTAGCAATGAACCGAAGACAGTGGATTAGCATCATCGCGATTAGTCTCGCAGCGCTCCTTGCTGGGGTCCTGACTTCGCAATGGATTTACAAAACAGGTCTTGCAAGTGATCCGGCTATCAAAGCCTTTTTTGCCAACCCGTGGCAAACGCCCGATGGAAAACCAGTCGATACCGAGCAATGGCGCGGAAAAGTCCTAGTAGTGAACTTTTGGGCCTCTTGGTGCCCCCCTTGCGTCGAAGAAATGCCGACTTTGGACAAATTACAAGCTGAATTTAAGACTCAAAATGTCTTATTTGTCGGCATCGGTATCGATTCACCCTCTAATATTCGCGAATTCCTTGAAAAAACCCCAGTTTCTTACCCCATCGTGATTGGCGGACTAGAAGGCAGTAATTTATCCAAGCAAATGGGGAATAGCCAAGGCGCTCTTCCGTACACCATCATCATTAATGCTCAAGGCAAAGCAACTAGCAGCAAATTAGGGAAGATAAGCGAAGAAGAGCTCAGAAAAGCCATTAAATCAGCTTTATAAGGATTTTTAAAAACTATTCGCTAGCGATCATTTAGGCAGGAATGTGGCATTTCTCACCTGAATTTTGCAATATCTGCTCTTAAAATCATAAAAATTAGCGAATTTATCCCCTATTTTTTAGACTTGCCATCAGAGTCTGGGGGTATACTTTCCTTGTACTTGGTGAAGAGGATTCTTCATGAAGTAAGCAGTTTTAGAGAAATGCTTTATTAACGTAATTAAACTTAACTGCCTCTAAAAATATCGATTTATGTCGAAAAATACTTCAATTCTCGTTATCCAAGGCCCCAATCTCAATCTGTTGGGCACCCGTGAGCCAGAGGTTTATGGCAAAACTACCCTAGAAGATATTCATACAAAGCTTGGCGCAATCGCCAAGACTCACTCAGTCGATCTATCTACCTTCCAAAGCAATCATGAAGGCGAGCTGATTGACCGAGTTCAAAAGGCTAAACAAGATGGTGTGGATTTCATCATCATCAATCCAGGCGCCTTTACCCATACCAGCGTTGCCTTGCGTGATGCCTTGGCTGGGGTTGCGATCCCATTCACGGAAGTGCACCTATCCAATATTCATCAGCGCGAAGAATTCCGCAAACATTCCTATCTGTCAGATATCGCCACTGGCGTGATCTGTGGACTAGGGGCAATTGGATATGAATTGGCCTTGCAAGCAGCAATCGCACGTTTACAAAAATAAAGATTAATTAAGAATTACAAGAGAGGAAGCCTTTCCATGGACTTGAGAAAACTAAAAACCCTAATCGACCTCGTTTCTGAATCAGGAATTTCTGAATTAGAAGTGAATGAAGGTGAAGATCGTGTTCGCATTGTGAATGCCGGATCTCCAGCTCCTGCCGGTCAAGTGGTTTACGCCAATCCAGCACCGGTTCAGGCATTGCAAGCTGCTCCCGCAGCTGCGCCAACTGTTTCCGCACCAGCTGCTGAAGAAGCGCCTGCTGAAACTGGTTTTGTAGCTCGCTCACCAATGGTGGGAACTTTCTATCGCGCACCCAATCCTGAGTCTCCAGACTTTGTGAAAGTTGGCGACACAGTGAAAGTTGGTCAAACGCTGTGCATTATTGAAGCGATGAAGCTGCTTAATGAGATTGAATCAGAGCAAGCTGGTGTCATTAAGCAAATTCTGTGTGAAAACGGCCAAGGTGTTGAATTTGACCAGCCGCTATTCATCATCGCTTAATAGATCTCTCTTAGATCTATTCCAATCCACCGTTACTTAACTCAGAGCCGACATGTTCGATAAGATTCTGATTGCCAATCGCGGAGAAATTGCTCTCCGTATCCAACGCGCATGTCGCGAGTTGGGAATTAAAACTGTAGTGGTCTATTCGACTGCAGACAAAGAAGCTAAATACGTGAAGCTTGCAGATGAAGCTGTTTGTATTGGACCTGCTCCGTCACCACTCAGCTATCTCAATATGCCAGCCATTATTTCGGCGGCAGAAGTGACTGATGCTGAGGCGATCCATCCAGGCTATGGCTTTCTCTCTGAGAATGCTGACTTTGCTGAACGTGTTGAGAAATCAGGCTTTGCATTCATTGGCCCAACTGCCGCTTCAATTCGCCTGATGGGCGATAAGGTTTCGGCCAAGCGCGCCATGATTAAAGCGGGTGTTCCTTGCGTTCCTGGATCTGAAGGCGCATTGCCTGACAATCCAAAAGAAATTATTACTACAGCAAAGCGTGTTGGCTATCCAGTCATCATTAAAGCTGCTGGTGGCGGTGGTGGTCGCGGTATGCGCGTAGTGCATACCGAAGCCGCTCTTCTAAATGCAGTCAATATGACCAAAGAAGAGGCTGGCCGCGCTTTTGGTAACCCAGAAGTCTATATGGAGAAGTTTTTAGAGAAACCTCGCCACGTAGAGATTCAAATTTTGGCCGATACCCATGGCAATGCTATTTGGTTGGGCGAGCGTGATTGCTCAATGCAACGTCGCCACCAAAAAGTGATCGAAGAAGCTCCAGCACCAGGCATCGATCGTCGCTTGATTGCAAAGATTGGTGAGCGCTGTGCAGAAGCCTGTAGAAAAATTGGGTACCGTGGTGCTGGTACTTTCGAATTCTTGTACGAAGACGGGGAATTCTTCTTTATTGAAATGAATACCCGCGTTCAAGTAGAGCACCCAGTCACTGAAATGATTACTGGCGTTGATATCGTTCAGGAACAAATTCGTATTGCTGCAGGCTTAAAACTCAGTTATCGCCAGAAAGACATTGTTTTCCGTGGTCACGCCATTGAATGCCGTCTGAATGCGGAAGATCCCTTTAAGTTCACACCAAGCCCAGGCAAAATTGGTTCATTCCACATGCCAGGCGGTCCTGGCATTCGTGTTGACTCACATGCCTACAGTGGCTACGTTGTGCCATCCAATTACGATTCGATGATCGGCAAGCTGATTTCTTACGGCAATACTCGCGAACAAGCGATTCGTCGCATGCAAATTGCGCTTTCTGAAATGGTGATTGACGGCATTACAACGAACGTACCTCTGCATCGTGAACTCATGCTCGACCCGAACTTCATGGAAGGCGGAACCAGTATTCACTATCTAGAGCATCGCCTCGAAGAGCAAGCCGCTAGTCGCGGCAACCCGAAGTCCTAGGTCAATTGATGTCCGTTTGGAGTCAACATGTCCTATCGTGAACTCATTTTCACGGTACCAGCAGAAATTGCAGAGCCTTTGGGTGATGCATTGCTGGAAGTGGGCGCACTCTCCGTCACCGTTGAAGATGATGCTGCAGGTGGTTACGATGAAAATCCACTTTATGGCGAGCCAGGGCTTTCACCTGAAGTTCAAGCCTGGGATCGCTCTTCAGTAACTGCACTCTTTAATCCAGAGATTGATGACTCGGACGCAGTGAACTTTATCCCCGAGCTCCTCGCATCTCTTAAGGAAGCAGGCTTCAATCTTCCAGCTCCGCAAGAAAAGATTGTTGAGGAACAAGACTGGGTTCGCTTAACGCAAAGTCAATTTGCCCCAATTCAAATTGGTGAACGTATTTGGGTAGTGCCTTCCTGGCATGAAGCACCTGCTGACCCGAACGCAATTTGCCTGGCGGTAGATCCAGGTCTCGCATTTGGTACCGGCAGCCACCCTACCACCCATCTTTGCTTGCTTTGGCTTGAACAAAATACGCAACTTTCGAATCAAAGTTTGCTCGATTACGGTTGTGGATCTGGAATTCTGGCTATTGCCGCCGCAAAACTGGGATGCATACCAGTTGTGGGGACTGATATTGATCCTCAAGCGATGGTTGCAGCTCGCAGCAATGCAGAAATCAACAATACGACTATTCGCTTTGTTCTGCCCAATGAAAATGCGCCAGAACTCGCTGCAGAAACCAAATACGACATCGTGATGGCGAATATTTTGGCCAATCCACTGCAAGTTTTAGCGCCTGCCTTAGTAAACAAGATGCGTCCAGGGGGAAAAATTGTTCTCTCAGGTGTTCTTGCTCGCCAAGCAGAGGAAGTCATTGCAACTTATAGCCAGTGGTTAACTCTTTCCGTTTGGAAAGAAAGTGAAGGCTGGGTCTGTTTACATGGAACGCTACCTCCGCAAGGTGATAAAGCGAGCGTGAACGTCAAAAACACAAACACTTCGGTGCCGGCTCAAAAAAAAAGTCCTAAATTAATTCTTCTTAGTCTTTTTTTCCTCCTGCTTATTATTTTTGGCGAGCATCTTTCTAGAAATTCCTTACTGCCAACACTAGCAACGCGCGTGGATGGCAGCTCTTCCGCGATTGCAACAAGTAGTTTTTCTCTTTTACAGAAGTTGGATGAGCAATTGTGTCGTGCACTAGGATGCGTAAATCGCTCTGTAAGCAATTTTGCGGCTTGGAAAATAACTTCGGTCACCCTTTCACCTGAAAACGCGCGAGAGGGCCTTAAAAACGTTTTAAATCAATCTGTACTGCAAGTTGAAATACAAAATCGTCTTGCAATACCCGTTTTATTCCCAAATTTAGAAATTTCTCTCACCGATGCAGAGGAATCGGAGATTAAAACGATTCAGTTTTCTCCACAAGAATGGTTGCCAACTGCTTGGCAAGAGTCGCATCCGGATTTTTTGCGTCATGGCGCTCCTTCCGGTGAAATCTTTGCGTCCGCGTTACCGATTTCCCTCCCGCAAAATGCTGCTGGCTATCGCGTCAGAATTTTTTATCCTGAAAAATAGACTGCAAACTCTAATTCACACTTATTCCAATTGATTTTTATTAGAAAGTAATTATTTATGGCCAGCTTGATCTGCGGTTCTATCGCTTACGACACCATCATGAACTTTGAAGGCAAATTTGCCGATCAAATCCTGCCAGAGCAGATTCACATTCTCAATGTCGCCTTCCTCGTACCTACAATGCGTCGCGAATTCGGTGGCTGTGCAGGCAATATTGCTTACAACCTAAGCCTACTTGGTGGAGACCCTATCATCATGGCAACGGTAGGTGGTGATGCAGCCCCATATCTTGATCGCCTCAAACAACTCAAGATTGATGCAACGCACATCCGTCAAATTGAACAAGCATTCACTGCGCAGGCAATGATCACTACCGATCAAGCCAATAATCAAATTACCGCTTTTCATCCTGGCGCAATGGGTGAATCTCACCTAAACCAAGTTTCTACTGTGGTTGCAGAACGTAGCAAGAATGGCAAAGGTGCAGCAAAATTCGGCATCGTTGCCCCAGATGGTCGCCAAGGAATGTGGGAGCACTGTCATCAACTGGCTGAAGCAGGCATTTCATTTGTATTTGATCCAGGCCAGGGCCTGCCCATGTTCAATGGTCCAGAACTGCTAGAGCTCGTAGATATTGCAAGCTACCTAGCCGTAAATGACTATGAAGGCGAAATGCTTTCCCAAAGAACAGGTCTGAGCTTGGCAAAAGTAGCTGAAAGAGTGAAAGCGTTGATTGTTACCAAGGGTGCTGAAGGTGCAGATATCTACTTTGAAGGTAAATGCATCGCAATTCCACCGGTGCCAGCGGCTAAAGTAGTTGATCCTACTGGTTGCGGCGATGCATTCCGGGGTGGATTACTCTTTGGACTGGAAAATGGCATGGACTGGGAAACTACTGGCCGATTAGCCAGCTTAATGGGTTCAATCAAAATTACCCACCAGGGACCACAAAATCACCAAATGAGCAAAGATGAAATCGCCGCTCAATTCAAATCCGCGTTTGGATTCGCCCTCTAAGTCCAATAATTCCTGGAAGTGGCAATAAAAAAGGGATCTCGTGAGAGATCCCTTTGAACTTCACACGTCTACAAGCAGAGCTTATGGGCGTGTGCCAGTTGGGAAGGGCCAAGCAGCAGCAGGATTCAACGTTGTTGAAGCAGCAGCTTTTTTAGCCACGGGCTTTTTTACAGCCTTGCCCGCTTTCTTCGCAGCAGGCTTACTTACTTTTTTTTTGCTACTTTACGAGCTACTTTTTTAGCAGCAGGCTTCTTAGCAGCAGCTTTTTTAGCTACTTTCTTAGCAGCAGGCTTCTTAGCAGCAGCTTTTTTAGCTACTTTCTTAGCAGCAGGCTTCTTAGCAGCAGCTTTTTTAGCTACTTTCTTAGCAGCAGGCTTCTTAGCAGCTACTTTTTTAGCAGCAGGCTTCTTCTTAGCTACTTTTTTAGCAGCAGGCTTCTTAGCAGCTACTTTTTTCTTAGCAGCTGGTTTCTTTGCAGCAACTTTTTTCTTGGCGATTGCCATAGTAATGCTCCTTCACGTGAGGATTAATACAAACTACCGATTAAGAAGACCCGACCATTCATTTCCGCCTGGTTTTGCAACCGCTTGGAGCCGACGAGCGAGCCATTCATCGGCGCGCGGCTTGATACTAAGTGCTGCACGCTAATGAATCCTGGAAAAAAAGCCGTGGCCCCAAAGGACAACGGCTTCTTAAATTTGCTGGAAAAAATAGAGAGAATAGCCCAGACACCCTTGGACAAGGGTTTTCGGATTTGAGTCTGGTTTTGCTGACTTTTAAAACTATCCAACCGTCTAATCTCCTATTTAGCCGGCCATGCGCTTTTTAATTAACTTCTTATTCCCAACTTAGCGCACCGCCAGTTTGATACTCAATAACGCGTGTCTCAAAAAAGTTTCTCTCTTTTTTCAGATCAATCATTTCTGACATCCATGGGAATGGATTCTCTTCATTTGGGAACATCGCGTCAAGTCCTATTTGCAAACATCTGCGATTACAGATGTATCTTAGGTATCCTTTGAACATCGGCGCGTTCAATCCGAGTACTCCGCGAGGCATCGTATCCTCTGCATAGCGGTACTCTAATTCAACTGCTTTTTCGAAGATGGATTTGATCTCGTCTTTGAACGCAGAAGTCCATAACTGCGGGTTCTCCAGCTTGATTTGATTAATTAAATCAATACCAAAATTGCAGTGCATAGACTCATCGCGAAGGATGTATTGATACTGTTCAGCAGCACCCGTCATTTTGTTTTGACGACCCATTGCAAGTATTTGCGTAAAACCAACATAAAAGAACAAACCTTCCATCACACAAGCAAAAACAATCAGTGATCGCAGCAATGTTTGGTCAGCTTCCAATGTCCCAGTTTTGAAATTTGGGTTAGTCAACACATCAATATAAGGAATTAAGAACTCATCTTTAGCGCGAATTGACTCGATTTCGTTGTACGCATTAAAGATTTCGCTCTGGTCTAATCCCAAAGATTCCACAATATATTGGTATGCGTGAGTGTGAATTGCCTCTTCAAATGCCTGGCGCAATAGATATTGACGGCATTCTGGGGCGGTAATGTGACGATAAGTACCCAAAACAATATTATTTGCCGCTAAAGAATCTGCTGTAGTGAAGAAACCAAGATTGCGCTTAATGATGCGGCGCTCATCTTCAGTTAAGCCATTAGGATCTTTCCAAAGCGCGATATCGCGATTCATATTGATCTCTTGTGGCATCCAATGGTTTGCACAACCAGCCAGATATTTCTCCCAAGCCCACTTATATTTAAATGGGACTAACTGATTTACGTCAGTCTTGGCATTAATCACGCGCTTATCGGCAGCGTTCACACGCAATGCTGCGCCACCAGCCAATGAAGCAGCTTGCACAGGTGCAGGCGCAACATTTTGAGGTGCTGCAATTGCAACTTGATCTGGCTGCGGACGCTGTGGCTCAGCTACTACCGGTTGCGGTGCCAGACCAGCTTTTGCTAGCGCAGGAGCAACTTCTTCTTCCCAATTCAACATAACTCTCTCCTAATTCTTATTTTTCTAAATCAGTTAGCAAATAGCTTACTGACATGCTTCACATTCTTCAAAGCCAGCATCGCCTGGGCGCATTGTGCAAACTGGACCATCAGCTTCTTGTGCAGCTGCAGCATCAGTACCATTCACACCACCACCACTGGATACAGCGTTTAACTGACCGCTTGTAACGGTTGACTTCTCAACGTGGGTTGCAGCCATTGTGCGGAGGTAGTACGTAGTTTTTAGACCGCGCAACCAAGCCAACTTGTATGTGTCATCCAATTTCTTACCAGATGCGCCACCCATGTAAATGTTGAGTGACTGCGCTTGGTCAATCCACTTTTGACGACGTGAAGCAGCTTCAACCAACCAGCTTGGCTCCACTTCAAATGCAGTGGCGTACAAATCACGCAAATCTTGTGGAACACGATCAATCTTGGACAAAGTACCGTCAAAGTACTTCAAGTCAGCAATCATGACCTCATCCCAAAGGCCGCGATCTTTCAAATCACGCACCAAATACTCATTTACTACGGTGAACTCACCTGAGAGGTTAGATTTCACGAATAAGTTCTGGAATGTAGGCTCGATACAAGCTGAAACACCAATGATGTTAGAAATCGTTGCAGTCGGTGCAATCGCCACACAGTTTGAGTTACGCATACCGAACTGCTTGATGCGGGCACGTAAACCATCCCAATTCATTGTGGAAGAGCTATCTACTTCAAGGTAACCACCGCGCTCGGCCGCCAACAAGGCTACTGAATCTTGCGGAAGAATGCCGCGATCCCACAATGAGCCCTTGTATGTGCTGTAAACGCCACGCTCTTCAGCTAATTCATTGGATGCTTGGTAAGCGTAGTAGCAGACTGCTTCCATAGATGAATCCGCAAACTTCACTGCCTCATCGCTAGCGTAAGGAATACGTTGCATATGCAAGCAATCCTGGAAGCCCATGATGCCCATGCCGACTGGACGATGCTTCAAGTTTGAGTTACGCGCTTTAGCAACAGCGTAGTAGTTGATATCAATCACGTTGTCCAACATGCGCATTGCAGTGCGAATTGTTTTCTGAAGCTTCTCGTGATCCAAAATCATCTTGCCAGACGCATCTGTAGTCATGTGCGCTGTCAAGTTCACAGAACCTAAGTTACATACCGCTATTTCGCTCTCGTTTGTGTTCAGAGTAATTTCAGTACACAAGTTAGAAGAGTGAACTACGCCGATGTGTTGTTGTGGGCTACGAATGTTGCAAGGATCTTTAAATGTGATCCATGGGTGGCCAGTTTCGAACAACATACCCAACATCTTGCGCCACAATTGCTGCGCAGGAATACGACGGAATGGTTTCAATTCACCAGCATCCGCTTTTTTCTCATAGGCAACATACGCCTCTTCAAAAGCCTTACCGAATTTGTCATGCAAGTCAGGAGTATTTGAAGGAGAGAACAATGTCCACTCTCCACCTTCCATTACGCGCTTCATAAACAAGTCTGGAATCCAGTTGGATGTATTCATGTCGTGCGTACGGCGACGATCATCACCCGTGTTTTTGCGCAACTCGAGGAACTCTTCAATATCCAAGTGCCATGTTTCTAAATATGCACAAACTGCACCTTTACGTTTACCACCTTGATTCACGGCAACCGCTGTATCGTTCACCACTTTTAAGAAAGGCACAACACCTTGTGACTTGCCGTTAGTGCCTTTGATATGACTTCCCAAGGCGCGAACGTTAGTCCAGTCATTACCCAAACCACCGGCAAACTTAGACAAGAGTGCATTCTCTTTTAACGCTTCGTAGATACCGTCAAGATCATCATCTACTGTTGTTAGGTAGCAGCTTGATAACTGTGGACGTGTCGTCGCTGAGTTAAACAAGGTTGGCGTGCTGGACATGAAATCAAATGTAGACAGGATTTCATAGAACTCGATGGCACGACGCTCACGGTCAAGCTCATTCAAAGACAAGCCCATTGCAACACGCATAAAGAAAGCTTGTGGCATTTCAATACGGCGATCTTCAATGTGCAAGAAATAACGGTCATACAAAGTTTGCAAACCGAGATAGTTGAACTGCAAGTCACGGCTGGCATTCAAAGCGGCAGCTAAGCGCGGGAGATCAAACTCACGCATACGTGGATCTAACAACTCAGCAGAAATACCTTCGTTGATGTACTTGGCGAAATAAGTGCCGTACTCAGCTTGCATATCACCTTGCAATACTTCGCGACCTAGAATTTCTTTACGAATCACGTGCATCAAGATGCGTGCAGTTACCTGGCTGTAGGCAGGATCTTTTTCAATCAAAGTACGTGAGGCCAAAATTGCAGAGTCGTACACCTGAGCCATTGGAACGCCATCGTATAAATTCTTGATGGTTTCAGTGATGATTGGACTTGCATCGATGTTGTTGCCGAGACCTTCACATGCCGCCTCAATAATGGTGCGCAAGGCAGCCATGTCCAACCACTTCTCTACACCGTTGTCAGTTACCTTGATGCCAGACTCACCAGCTTGAGTTGCGGTTTGAGTCTCCTGAGCAATGCCTTGTTGTGCTGCACGTTCTTGATTACGTTTCTCACGATAAAGAACATAGGCACGAGCAACGTTGTGCTCACCACTTCGCATCAACGCCAACTCAACCTGATCTTGAATATCTTCAATATGGAAAGTGCCGCCATTTGGGCGACTACGCAACAAGGCGCGCACTACTGAGTGAGTTAATTGCTCTACTTGTTCGCGAACGCGTGCGGAAGCTGCACCCTGACCACCGTTAACCGCTAAAAACGCTTTTGTAACTGCAATAGCGATTTTGGATGGCTCAAATGCCACCACTGAACCATTGCGGCGAATAATTTTGTAGTCAGATAACTGGGTGGCTTGGCCGCCACCTACTCCACCAGCTACAAAGCCAGCAGATGGGGCCTGGTTCATAGCTTCCGAAGGATTCATTCCTGGGTTGTTTGTGCCGGCAGTCTGTCCTGCTGTCTGGGGGTTGGCATATGTCATATTTCTCCTGCTTATATATAGTTATTTGGGCAAAAAATCGTTAAAAAACAATAGGGTATTGCTGTATTCAAACACTACATCTAGTGTTTCGAAGCGCATTTGCTACTAAGTATAGGGAAATATTCTGAATTTAGTAAGACATTTCTGACGAATATTTATAAGTATTTTTCCTAAGTTTTACAGTAATTTAGGGGCTATTTTGGTGCGAAATTTACAGCCCTTTTTAGGCAAAGGGCAAGAAAGTGAGCGTGTGCTCACATACTACTTTAGAGACCTATCTTGGGTCTAAACCAAAGGGTAGTTTTTTGGCCGAAATGCCAGTTTTTGCCTGGAACTTTTGCCAACTAAATTGAATGCCGGGATCTATTTTTCTACCAGGAGCAATATCACTATGCCCAGCAAATTGAAGATTGGGGTAAACAGCGCTTAATTGAGAGCTTAATTTAGCAAGAGCCGAATACTGAATATCCTCAAAAGGATGGTCACTATCACCTTCTAGCTCAATGCCGATAGAGAAATCATTACACTTTTCACGACCTAAGAAGGATGAAACGCCAGCATGCCAGGCTTTGTTTTGGGTAGAAACAAACTGAAAAACCTCACCACTGCGTGAAATCAAGAAATGACTAGATACCTTTTGATCGGCAATCTCTTCAAAATAAGGGTGCAGCGATGAATCCAGTTTGTTTTGAAAAAAATCCACAATAAATTGGGTGGAACGGCGATCCACAAAAACGCTAGGTGGCAAGCTGATGTGATGAATCACGACCAAATCCGGCGCAATGCCTTCTGGTCGAATATCTTGATTGGGTGAGCTTCGCCAAGCGGAAGAGCCCAACCAACCCTGAGCATCCAAACAATCAAGATGATCACTCGAGCAATAGAAGCGATCCTCTTGTTTTATTGCCTCAGACTTTGGAAGATGTACTGAACAATGCTGGCACTGGACAATCACCTCTGGCTCGGCAACCTTGCTGTGTTCAGCCTTGATCTTGGCAGCCTCATCCGTGTTGAGCTTTGCCTGCTTTTTCCCTTTTATCCAAAGGTACAAAACACCTGCGCCAGCAAATAGTAGAAGCCACTTAATCAAAAGGTCATGCTCTCTGAAGAATGACTTCCAAAACAAATCTACTGCCGACATAGGCCAGGAGCAAGGCGGTATAAGCGCTCAAGACCCAACGAACGGCTACGCGCCCACGCAAGCCAACCCGCCAACGCGCTATTAGAAGACCGGAAAATAAGAACCAGGAAATCAATGCGAAAATGGTTTTGTGATCAAAAACAAGCGGCTTACCAAATAATGTTTGCGAAAAGAGCAGCCCAGAAAATACGGTCAAGGTGAGAAGTGCAACACCCACGTAAAGCAAATTAAACAGTAAGCTTTCCATTGTCATTAAGGGCGGCAAATCCTCTAGCCAATGTGCAATCCGGCTATTTGGGATGATGGCCAACTGACGATGCAACGCTCGATCCTGAATACTCATCAACATGGCATGCATCGCAGCCAAGCTCAACAGCCCCACCGAAATAGTGGCAACAATAAAGTGCCCCTTAAACCAAGGGTCAGAGACAGCCTTTGGAGAAATCAGGGTGCCAGAGAAAATGGCGGGTAAAGCGGAACAAATCAGCGCAAAACACAAAACCAGCCAGCGCAAACTGGAGATGGGTAAAAACCAAGACTGAAACCAATAAAAAGCGAGGCCAACCCAAGCAATTAGCGACAGGTCCTGAGCAAAACCAAAAACAAACCCCTCGGGCGTAAAGACCGAGTCGTGCAACTGAATTCCATGTACCAGCAAAATCAATAGGATGAATGCCTGAACCAAGCCTGTAAAAGCTGGGGATTCAATTTTTCCCTTTGGCCGCGAACCTAAAAAGACCAAAAGAATTAAATAAAGTGCAGATGGGAGCCATCCCGAGCCTGAGTAACCTAAAATATCCATCTGGAAAGTCTAATCGATAAATGCTAGAGAATCTCACCGACCGCCTATCTCGTGTTGTTAAAACAATGCGGGGGCAAGCTCGCCTCACCGAAGCAAACACCACTGAAATGCTGCGGGAGATACGTCTGGCCTTATTGGAGGCTGACGTTGCGCTTCCAGTAGTTAAATCTTTACTAGAACAAATTAAATTTAAAGCCCTTGGCGAAGAAGTGGTTGGCAGCCTCAGTCCAGGCCAAGCGCTAGTCGGTGTTGTCCAGCGTGAACTTGCTCAAGTCATGCGTGGCGACACCTCCCAAAGCGGCGAACTGAATCTAGCCACCCAACCCCCAGCGGTAATCCTCATGGCGGGTCTACAGGGTGCAGGTAAAACTACCTCTGTCGGTAAGTTGGCTAAGTTTTTGCAAGAGAAGAAGAAAAAGAAAGTCCTCACTGTTTCTTGTGACGTCTACCGTCCAGCCGCTATCGAGCAGCTAGAAACCGTCAGCAAACAAGTGGGCGCTGAATTCTTCCCAAGCAATATCAATCAAAAACCAAGTGAGATTGCAGCTGCGGCTTTAGATTGGGCGCGTCGTCATTATTTTGATGTGCTCTTAGTGGATACAGCAGGCCGTCTCGGTATTGATGAAGCGCTCATGCAAGAAATCAAAACCTTGCATGCTAATCTCAATCCGATTGAAACCTTGTTTGTGGTTGATGCCATGCTAGGTCAAGATGCCGTCAATACAGCCAAAGCTTTCCATGAAGCACTACCTCTTACTGGTGTAATCCTTACCAAACTTGATGGTGATTCACGCGGTGGTGCTGCACTCTCCGTGCGTCAAGTTACGGGTGTGCCACTCAAATTCATTGGTGTTGCCGAAAAGATGGATGGCCTCGAAGCATTCGATGCCGAGAGAATGGCAAGCCGCATTTTGGGTATGGGCGATATTCTTGCCTTAGTTGAACAAGCCCAACAAAACGTCGACGTTGCTAAGGCAGAAAAACTAGCGAGCAAGATTTCTAAAGGCGGATTTGATCTAGGTGATTTCCGAGATCAGTTGGCACAGATGCAACAAATGGGTGGTATGGCTAGCTTGATGGATAAGTTGCCAAGTCAGATGGCACAAGCCGCATCAAAAACCAATTTAAGCGCTGCCGACAAACAAACAAAACGCATGCGCGGGATCATCGATAGCATGACCCCAAAAGAGCGTGCGAAGCCGGAGTTACTAAAAGCCACTCGCAAACGTCGCATTGCTGCTGGTGCTGGGGTCGAAGTTCAAGAGGTCAATCGCCTATTGGCGCAGTTTGAACAGATGCAAACCATGATGAAACAGTTCAAAGGCGGCAAGATGGCGCGCACCATGGCATCCATGGCAGCTAAAGGAGCCGCCAAAGGTATTGGCGGACTCTTTAAAAAATAATAGTTAAAAGATTTTTAACTTAAGAAACCAGTTTCTTAGCAGCATCAACCGCGGCAATCACTTTTGCCTTGATTTCTGCCAACGGAATATTTTCTGATTCAGCATCAGTACGACCTTTAAATTCCACTTGAGCATCTGCAAGACCGCGATCACCGATCACAACGCGGAATGGAACGCCAATCAATTCCCAGTCAGCAAACATCGCGCCAGGTCTTTCTCCACGATCATCAAGTACTACATCTACTCCAGTAGCTAGCAATTCATCATGTAATTGATCGGCGGCAGCTTTGACAGCTTCGGATTTGTCGTAACCCATTGGGCAGATTACCACTTCAAATGGCGCCATAGAAATCGGCCAAATAATTCCACGCTCGTCATTGCCTTGCTCAATTGCAGCGCCTAACAAACGAGTGACGCCAATGCCATAACAACCCATTACCATCGGCTGTGCTTTGCCTTGTTGATCTAAGTATGTACAGTCCATTGCCTCGGAGTAACGCGTACCCAATTGGAATACATGACCCACCTCAATACCACGGCAGATATCGACAACACCCTTACCATCAGGAGAAGGATCGCCGATTACAGCATTACGCAAATCCATCACTAAAGGCTCTGGCAAGTCACGGCCCCAGTTCACGCCAGTTAAGTGATGACCAGCATCATTGGCACCGCATACAAAGTCAGCCATATTGGCAACAGTACGATCTGCAACTATGGTTACATCAGCAGCAATTCCGACAGGGCCCAAGTAGCCTGCCGGTGCATTACAGGCTTGTTTAATCTCAGACTCACTTGCGAAGCGAGATTCAGCCATACCTGGAATCTTGCTTGCTTTAATTTCATTGAGCTCATGGTCACCACGAACCAGCACCATAAATAATTTAGCTGGGCCATTCTCTTGATCAGCAGCAAATAGTAATGACTTCACAGTTTGCTCTAGTGGTAATTTTAAAAACTTTGCCACATCAGCACAGTTTGTTTGATCTGGTGTTGTGACCTTTGCCATTGCTTGAGTTGCGGCGCCGCGTGCTGCAATCAATGAGATTGATTCAGCAGCCTCTAGATTGGCCGCGTAATCCGAGCTCGGGCAATACACAATCGCGTCTTCGCCAGTATCAGCAATCACATGAAACTCTTGGCTACCCGATCCACCAATGGCGCCGTTATCTGCTGTCACTGCACGGAACTTCAAACCCATACGCTTGAAGATACGAGTGTAAGCATCAAACATAATTTGGTAAGACTTCTTTAATCCTTCGGTATCGCGATCGAATGAATAAGCATCTTTCATACTAAACTCGCGCCCACGCATAATTCCAAACCGTGGACGACGTTCATCTCGGAACTTCGTCTGAATTTGATAGAAATTAACCGGCAACTGTTTGTAACTCTTGATTTCATTACGCGCTAAATCAGTCACCACTTCCTCAGAAGTAGGTTGAATTAAAAAGTCACGGTCATGGCGATCTTTAATGCGGAGTAACTCTGGTCCCATCTTTTCCCAGCGACCTGTTTCTTGCCATAATTCTGCAGGCTGAATCATTGGCATGAGCAACTCAATGGCGCCAGCGCGATTCATTTCCTCGCGGATGATGTTTTCCACCTTACGAATGGACTTCAAACCCAAAGGCAAATAGTTGTAGATGCCAGCACTGAGCTTGCGAATTAAACCGGCACGCACCATAAGTTTGTGCGAAACCACCTCAGCGTCGGAGGGGGCTTCTTTTAGCGTGGCGAGAAATGACTGTGAAGCTTTCATGTATGGATATAATCAAATCATTGATTTTAAAGGATTTGAGGCACGATCTCATGCTTGACCGTGAAGGGTATCGACCCAATGTCGGCATAGTCCTCCTCAACAGCCATAACGAGGTTTTCTGGGGAAAACGCGTTGGGCAGCATTCGTGGCAGTTCCCGCAGGGCGGGATTCAGCATGGTGAGAGCCCAGAGCAGGCCATGTACCGCGAATTGCATGAGGAAGTTGGCTTGCTACCGGAACATGTCCAAATTATTGGACGAACCAGGGACTGGCTTCGTTACGACGTCCCTGAGGAGTTCTTGCGTCGGCAACATACCTCCAAAAACCATCGCGCAAGTTATCGCGGCCAAAAGCAAATCTGGTTTTTACTGCGTTTGGTGGGCCTAGATAGCGATATTCAGTTACGCGCTACTGAACATCCAGAATTTGACGCCTGGCGCTGGGTTCCTTTTTGGATTCAACTGGACTCCGTTATTGATTTCAAGCGCGAAGTCTACCAATTAGCCCTTTCCGAACTTGCGCGTTACCTGTCTCGCGGCATGCGAATGCAGCAACTTGCCTGGGGATCTCCACTCGATCTATTTCAATCCCTGTATGGTGGGGGCGAGGAAGACGAATCCAAAGAAACAAAACCTACTGGTAAGCCATGATGAAACTCTCTATTTGCAGCTCTCGACTTTCCATCCTCGCTCTGGCCTTGAGTTTAGGGTTAGCAGGGTGTGCTGGTGACCCCTTAGAAAGTGGAGTCGATCCTTTTGCGCCAATGATTTTCAAAGAGGGTGCAACGGCAATGCCACTGAACCCTCCTAATCAGGCAACTATTCAACCTTTTTATGTCTCTCAACAAACTATTTTTAAGTTTGCAGTAGATACAGACTCGATTTTGATTGGAAACGATGGTATTACTCGGTACATAGTAATAATCACGAGCCCAAACGGCAATAACCAAACCCAATACGAAGGCATTCGTTGCGACTCTTTCCAGTGGCGCCTCTACGGGACCTTTGAAAATGAAGCCTGGAAAGAAAACCCCTTGTCTAGCTGGAATCCCATCAAAGATCACGCCCCAAATCGCTATCAAGCCGCTTTAGCCCAAGGCGCATTCTGCAGCTTCAACACCCAAGAGAAGAACATCAAAAATATTATTCAGTCACTAAATCCAAATGGATTTACTGGCGGCACAAAGCCTACCAATTCTTTTGGTCAAATGCTCTAACAACTTTAATAAGTTCTTGGGGTTAAACGCGTTCCGATAGCCTCACCAGCCAAAAGACGAGGTAGAACTTGAGGCTCTCGCCCGGAAGCAATAACGGTTGTAGCATCAGTTTGAGCTGCAACTTTCGCAGCCAGCACTTTGGTCAGCATGCCACCCTTACTGAGTTCACTAGCAGCGCCACCAGCCATTTTTTCCAAAGCAGGATCGCCAGCAATGGCATCACTCAAAAGAGTGGCAGATGCATCTTGACGCGGATCAGCAGTAAACAATCCACCTTGATCAGTCAGAATTACCAATAAATCTGCATGAATTAAGTTGGTAACCAAAGCAGCCAAGCTGTCGTTATCTCCGAATTTAATTTCATCTGTAACAACGGTATCGTTTTCATTAATGATTGGAACTACACCGAGCTTTAACAAGGTATCTAAAGTCGCCTTAGCGTTAGCATTGCGCTCAGCATGCGCTAAGTCTGCATTAGTCAAGAGCACTTGGGCGCTACGTAAATTAAAGCGCGCAAAACAACTTTCATAAACCTGCACTAAGCCCATTTGGCCAACTGCAGCCGCAGCTTGCAGTTGATGAATTTCCGTTGGGCGTTTGCTCCAGCCGAGACGTTGCATACCCTCAGCAATCGCACCGGAACTGACCATCAATACCTCATGGCCAGCAGCTAACAAGGCAGCCATTTGCTCTGCCCACATACCGATTGCAGCACGATCCAGGCCTTCACCATTATTAGTGACCAGACTTGAACCTACCTTCACTACGATTCGTTTAGCTTTCTGAGTATTCATATCAAACACGGATCCCAAATGACTATTGCTTAATCTGGAGTTTTATCTTCTGGCTGAGCTTGCTCTTGATAACGTGGATCAGCAGCACGCTCATCCTCATCATCCCTATCCTTGCGAATAGAGTCTAAGTAATCCTGCAATGAGTAGCACAACTTATCGCAACCTAAACCTGTTAAAGCGGAGATCTCAAAAACAGGTCCCTTCCACTTAAACCGTTTAATAAAGTCCGCAACTACTTGCTTGCGATCTTCCTCAGGAATCATGTCGACTTTATTCAGCACCAACCAACGTGGCTTTTCAACCAGAGCTTCATCGTACTTACGTAATTCATTCACGATAGCAACAGCATCTGCCACCGGATCAATATTCTCATCGAATGGAGCAATATCGACTAAATGCAAAAGTACGCCAGTGCGCTGCAAGTGTCTTAAGAAGCGATGACCCAAGCCCGCACCTTCTGCAGCACCCTCAATCAAGCCTGGAATATCGGCAATCACAAAGCTACGCTCAGCACCTACACGCACCACACCCAAATTTGGATGCAAGGTTGTAAACGGATAGTCTGCAATCTTTGGACGCGCATTAGACACAGCGGTAATCAAAGTCGATTTACCCGCATTAGGCATGCCTAACAAACCAACGTCAGCCAATACTTTTAATTCGAGCTTGAGCTTACGACGCTCGCCCTCTTTACCATTCGTCTTCTGGCGAGGAGCGCGGTTCGTACTGCTTTTGAAATGAATATTTCCCCAACCACCAACACCGCCCTGCGCTAAACAAAGACGTTCACCGTGGGTAGTTAAGTCAGCAATTGGTTCACCAGTTTCGTAATCAGAAATGATGGTGCCAACTGGCATACGCAATTCAATATCGTCGCCTGCGCGACCATAGCAATCAGCGCCACGACCAGGCTCACCATTTTTTGCAGTGTGCGTTTTAGCGTAGCGATAGTCAATCAATGTGTTGATGTTGCGATCAGCAGTAGCCCAAACGCTTCCGCCTTTACCGCCGTCACCACCATCGGGGCCACCGAATTCGATAAACTTTTCGCGGCGCATGGAGGCACTCCCGGCGCCACCTTGGCCAGCTATGACTTCAATACGAGCTTCGTCTATAAATTTCATGAATAAAAAAGGCCTCGCTTAGCGAGGCCTGTTCCTAAGAGTTAAATTCGGAATAAATCTGAATCAAACGTGTCTCAGTCAGGCGTCTTATGAACGCGGGAGAACTGAAACCTGGGCCTTCTTCAAAGCACCCTTAACGCCAAATTCCACTTGTCCGTCAACTAAGGCAAACAAAGTGTGATCTTTACCAATACCAACGTTCATACCCGGATGTACTCGTGTACCACGTTGACGAATGATGATGCTACCAGCGTTGATTTGCTCGCCGCCAAAAACTTTAACGCCTAAGCGTTTCGATTCTGAGTCGCGGCCATTTCGTGTCGAGCCGCCGCCTTTTTTCTGTGCCATATCTTTCTCCTGCTATTTAGCCGTTAGCCTAAATTAGGCTTTAATCGTGTTAATCAGAATTTCTGTGTAATTCTGACGATGGCCTTGGTGCTTTTGATAATGCTTGCGACGGCGCATCTTAAAGATTGTCACTTTATCGTGACGTCCCTGGGAGACGACAGTGGCCATCACAGCTGCACCATTAACCAATGGATCACCCAATTTGAGTGAAGCGCCTTCGCCTACGGCTAAGACTTGGTCAAGAGTGATTTCGCTGCCGATTTCCGCTGGTATCTGTTCTATTTTCAATTTTTCGCCTGCAGCAACTTTATACTGTTTGCCACCGGTTTTTATGACCGCGTACATGGTTTGAAACCTCAATTAATATCTACATTTAAGCTAATCCACCCTGGATGAGCTAAGCGGATTATTATATCTTGCATGACGAGCACTGTCAAAACCAATGAATTAAGCCAAATTTTGGCCCCAATAGCCTTAGATTTCAAGGCCTTAGATGAGGTTATTCGCCTACGATTAGCCTCAAAAGTGGCTTTAATTGACCAAATCTCCACTTACATCATCCAGGCGGGCGGAAAACGGGTTCGGCCAGCCCTTTTGCTCCTAGTAAGCAAAGCCTTAGCCAACGGTAAAGAAACCCCCCATGCCCTAGAACTGGCGGCCGTAGTGGAATTTATCCATACAGCCACCCTCCTGCATGATGACGTTGTAGACGAATCGACCCTGAGAAGGGGTCGTGAGACTGCTAACGCTGCTTTTGGTAATGCAGCAAGCGTATTGGTGGGCGATTTTCTGTATTCCAGAGCCTTTCAGATGATGGTTGGGCCCAACGACCTGCGGGTAATGGAAATCCTGTCTGATGCAACCAATACGATTGCCGAGGGAGAGGTTTTACAGCTCCTCAATATGAACGACCCCGAAGTAGACGAAGAAAGCTATTTGCGGGTGATTCGCTATAAAACTGCTAAGTTATTTGAAGCATCTACAGAACTTGGGGCAATTTTGGCTGGGACTGATGTCAAGCAGAGAGAGCAGTCCGCAGCATTTGGGCGCCATATTGGCACCGCCTTCCAATTAATGGATGACCTTCTGGACTACACCGCCGACGCATCCCAAATGGGGAAAAATGCTGGCGACGATTTAAGGGAAGGCAAACCTACCCTTCCATTGATTTACCTTCTTGAAAATGGCAGTATTGAAGAACGCTTACTGGTTCGCGCCGCAATCGAACAAAATCAAGATTTACCAGATGATGTGTTCCAGCAGATTCTGAGCGCAGTTCAAAATTCCGGGGCTTTGGATTACACCCAAGCTGCTGCGAAACAAGAAGTTGACTTGGCGCTCGAATGTCTCAAAGACTTCCCTACAAATGAGGCCACTTCAGCGTTACACGCCTTGTGTAAGTACTCTTTATCTAGACAGGCCTAAGCGCCAACACTCTTTAGCCTGATATCGCGCGCAGTGATGCGCGCTTTTTCTGCCTCATCACGCAGGCGCACAATTTCCTCAGCGGTAAGTCGTTCAAGATTGGAATAATCTAGTTTCCATGCAGGATCAGAATCCCAAACCAAAGGGGACTGCACTGTTGTTCTTGGTCCTGGCGCGCCCGCAAGTAAACGCAGAGCCAATTCAAAATTGGAGTCTTGCGATTCAATGTTATTGGGTAGTGCTGCGGCATTACCAAGCGGGAAGTCGCTAAAGAGCAAGCGTGGCACACCGCAATACTCCACAATATCTTTCGCTGCGCCCATGACGACTGTTGGAATACCGGCAGCCTCCAAATAACGCGCCAATAAACTTTGGCTCTGGTGACAGATAGGGCAATTCGGAATCAATACAGCAACATCAACCTGATCTGTGCGCATCTTGCCGAGGATCAACGGCGCATCAATCTCGAGGGTATGGCGTTGACTGCGATTGGTTGGTAGCCCGTAAAAATGTTTCGATAGAGATTGAATACGGCCCTTTGCAACAGCGCGTTTCGCTGCATCCAATGGAAACCAACAATTGCTGTCCTGCATGTCAGCATTACGCCTATCAATACCAACATGCGCAATACGTAAGTCTGCATCCTCATCTATAGAGCGAGCATAGGGGTCGTAAAACTTGGCAGCAGCGTTGTACGCTGCGCCAGGCCCCTGGGGTCCTTTGTTTGCGTCATAGGGCACTGCGGTAGTGATCAAACCTAGGATCGATTGATTGAGGGGCTTTTGCAGCGCGGCAAAAGGCACATCAATGTAATGCGCCCAAACATACGGCGTCTCATACCCCAATCCAAGATAGTAATTACGAGTGCGGTCAATATAGCGAACTGGCTGGTCCAATTCAGGCGCAAATAGCAATTCAGAATTCTTGGTCATCAATCTGTCCCTGTAAGATATTGCTTATCAAATATTAACTATCAGGAGAATTCATTATGGCTCAATGGCTCAGGTTTCAACATCAAGGCAAATCCGGTTTAGGTCAAGTACAGGGTGATCAGATTGCCGTCTACACCGGCGATCTATTTAATGATCCAAAAGCCACTGGCGAGACATTAAAACTATCCAATGTCACCATCGATATCCCATGCACCCCATCCAAAATGGTTGCCATGGTGGATAACTTTCATGCACTTGTCACCAAGCTTGAGCATGCAGTACCAGCTGAGCCTTTGTATTTTCTAAAAGGTAACAACTCTTTCTTGGCAGCCAATCAAGTGATTCGGACGCCAAAGTCCTACTCTGGAAAAGTCGTTTATGAAGGCGAACTCGGAATTGTTATCGGCAAAGCATGTCATGAAGTAGATGAATCACAAGCAGCCGCTGCAATTTTTGGTTACACCTGCATTAACGATGTCACTGCAATTGAGATTTTGAATCGCGACCCTGGATATGCGCAGTGGACACGCTCTAAGAGCTTTAATACCTTTGGTGTCTTTGGTCCCTACATCACTACCGACGTAGATCCAAGCAAACTAACAATTAAAACCATTTTGAATGATCAAGAGCGCCAAAACTATCCCATTGCTGACATGATTTTCCCGCCAGCGAAATTGGTCAGCTTAATTTCTCAGGATGTACCTCTACAAGCTGGCGACATCATCGCTTGCGGAACTTCTGTTGGTGTTGGCTCAATGAAACCTGGCAGCAATGTCAGCATCATCATTGATGGCGTTGGACGTTTAGATAATCTTTTTGAATAAGCTATCTAATTCGTAACTCTAAAACTAGACCCTTAAAACAAAAACCCTCACCATAATTAGTGGTGAGGGTTTTTTAATACTCAAAACTGCAGATACTTAGTAACCAGAAACGGATGGCAAAGCCAAGCTACCTTTAGAAGCCTGGACATTTTCATCAAGATACTTCGTCAACGCAAAGACTGTATTGAGGCAAGGTGTTGGAGTTTCTGTAATCTTGCCAAGCTCAATCACGGAACCCAATAAGGCATCAATCTCTAAGCTACGGCCCGCTTCCAAGTCTTGCAACATCGATGTTTTGTGTTTGCCAACTTTTTCAGCACCTGCAATACGACGCTCAATATCCACACGGAAAGTCACACCCAATTTCTCGGCAATCGTTTGAGCCTCAGCCATCATGTTGCGAGCTAACTCTTTAGTAAGTGGATATTGGCAAATGCCTTCTAATGTTCCATGAGTCAAAGAGCTGATTGGATTGAAGGTCATATTGCCCCACAATTTCAACCAAATTTCAGAACGAATATCTTCCAAGATTGGTGACTTAAATCCGGCAGCCGACATCATCTCAGACATCTTCTGAATGCGCTCGGTCTGCTTGCCATCCAACTCACCCAATGGGAAACGATTGCCTTCAACGTGACGAATCACGCCAGGCGCTTGGGTGAAGGTAGCTGGATACACTACGCAACCAATAATGTTGTTTGGATTAATTGCATTCTTCGCAACACCACCAGCATCAACTGTTTCAACCGAGTGATCTTGATAGTCGCCACCCAACTTCTGGAAGTACCACCAAGGAATTCCGTTTTGCATCGGAATCAAAATAGTTTCTGGTCCCATGATTGCAGCGAGATCTTCAATGATCGGCTCAACCTGATGCGCCTTCACAGCCAAGATCACAACATCAGGAGTTTCCGCATCCCGAATTTTTTCAACTGCTTTTACCTGCGCCACTAAAGGCTCAGGTTGGTCATCCATAATTAATGCGAGGCCACGCTCTTTAATCGCAGCTAATGTAGCACCACGCGCTACAACCGTGACGTCATTGCCAGCTCGCGCCAACATGACAGCAAGGTAACCGCCAATTGCGCCCCCTCCACCGATCACACAGATTTTCATAAGAACTCCATAAAGATAAGAAATTTTGAATTAGTGTCATTTTAGAGGTGAATATTTTGCGGTGCAACAAGATATTATGCTTAATATTTAAGCAATTTAAATTAACTCGCAATCAATCTGGCGCGTGGCACCAATCCACCCAAAAGCATGCCAATAATGCTCGCTATAAGGCCTGCCAATTGAGGGGGGAGAATAGCCTGAGGGGCAAGAACCTCACAGCTAATCCAAACAGTCAGGCCACCAACTACAGCCAATAGACCACCCAAAGAATTGGCTTTTGACCAATACACCCCGAAAGCCAGTGGTACAAAAGCAGCAACCAAAGTTACTTTATAGGCATTCTCGACCATCTTAAAAATAGACAAATGGGAGTTAATCGCAAAGAAAGTAACCACTACCGCAAAACAAAGCACAGTGATTCTCATCACTTTTAACAAGTCCTTATCGGACAAGTGCTTAAAGAAACCTCTGACAATATTTTCAGCAAAGGTGACGGACGGGGCAAGCAAGGTTGCACTAGCGCAACTCTTAATAGCCGAAAGTAAGGCTCCGAAAAACATTACCTGCGCAATCAGCGGAGCGTGGTTCAGTATCAGCTTAGGCAAAATCATTTGCGGGTCTGTATCAAGATATTGCTTCACTAAATCCGGACTGATGATGGTTGCTGAATAGGCTAGATACAAGGGAACAAATGCAAATATGAAATACAGCACACCACCCAATAAGGCTGCCTGCACCGCAATATTGACATTTTTAGAGGAGGTAATCCGTTGAAATACATCTTGCTGCGGGATAGAGCCCAGCATCATGGTGCATAAGGCAGCCACAAATCCCAAGATGGAAGCAAGATTCATATCCGGCCAGAAATTGGAGAACTGTCCAGCAGCAGCGGCATGCTCCAAGACAACGCCAACACCGCCAGTTTGGACGGTCATCTCACCACCAATGTAGAGCATGCCCACAACAATGATGATCATCTGAATGAAGTCGGTAATAGCTACAGACCACATGCCGCCAAATAGCGTATAGATCAGCACACTGCCAGCACCAATTAACATGCCGCCTGTTTGAGAAATGCTGCCTTCAGATACGACATTAAAGACAAGTCCCAAAGCTTTAATCTGCGCTGCCACCCAACCCAAATAGGAAACCACAATGCAAAGGGTTACTAAAACCTCAACAGTACGGCCATACTTTTCTCTAAAGAAATCACCAATCGTGAGCATGCGGCGGTTGTAGAGATGCCGGGCAAAAAAGAGTCCCACCAAAATCAGGCACATGGAAGATCCAAAAGGATCGGATACTATTCCACCGATCCCCCTCTTTCAAGAAAGTGGCTGGGATACCTAAAACCGTTTCAGATCCAAACCAGGTGGCAAATACCGTAGCAGTAACAATAGGCAAAGGGAGGCTATGACCAGCCGCAGCAAAGTCAGCGGTATTTTTGACCCGTAGCGCAGCCCAAAGACCAATACCTACAGATACCACCCAATAGATGATGACAAACCAAATCAACATCGCCCAATTTCTCCTTCAGGAATTTGGTCAAATTATATGGCCTTGTTACTTATGGCATTTAATCAATAAGAACCAAATTTGGGCGGTCTGGTCTGACATAATTCATGGGTGAATTCCAGCGCACACCTTAATCAGAACTCCAACAGCGATCTAGCCTATCAAAAGGCGATTTTGAGTTCTGTATCGCGTACTTTTGCACTCACCATCCCCCTCCTACCCCCAGCAATTGAGGTAGTAGTTGGCAACACCTATTTACTGTGTCGAATTGTCGACACTATCGAAGATGCGGCCGAACTCAGTCCAACAGACAAGCAAGGCTTATCTAAACTATTTTTAGAGGCAGTTCTAGGCGCAATTCCGGTGGAAGATTTTGTAAGTCCCTGCCTAGTTGCGCTGAAGGGCTACTCCAATGTCGATGAGCTCGATTTAATTGCGCATACCCCTACCGTTCTTCGCATTCTGCATACCTTCCCTGATAAAGATCAGGCGGCTATTAGTCGTTGCGTTTCAATTATGTCCGATGGCATGTCTTATTTCCATGGCAAACAAACTCAGGAGGGGCTAAAAGACCTCGCAGAATTTGAGAAGTACTGCTATGTGGTTGCTGGCGTAGTTGGAGAACTGCTCACCAGCATCTTTAGTAATTACTCCGCTGGGTTTGCCAAGCAGATTCAAGGGCATGAGCAGCTGGCCATCGCCTTTGGTCAGGCCTTACAAATGACCAATATTCTGAAAGACTCGCCAGAAGATCGTGCACGCGGGGTCTCCTGGAAACCTGCATCAATGAGTCAAGGCGAGCTACTCAAGATTGCCTACGAAAAACTACAAGACTCTATGAGCTACATTCTTCTGATCCCAGCAAATGAAGTGGGTATGAGACGCTTCTGCTTTCTTGCTTTTGGCCTTGCGGTCATGACGCTTGAAAAAATTGCTACTAGAAAAGAATTTAGCAATAAATCTGAAGTGAAGCTCTCTAGAAATACCGTTTGGGTGTTCTATGCCTTTACGAAGATTGCGGCAAGTAATCCATTTCTGATGAAAGCGTTCTTTTACTTAACATCTAAGCAACTCAGAAAACTTACATAAAGCATCTTTAAAGCGCGCCCTCGTGCTTCAAGAGCCAAATCTTGATCTGGCGATAAAAACCAGGGGCATCTTCCTTCATAAAACCCCCAAGACCTTGCGCTGAAATAATCCGATGGCATGGTGTAACCAAGGGATATGGGTTTGCACCGCAAGCGGTCCCAACTGCACGCGGGCCACTCTTAATCATTTTTGCGATCTCACCATAGGTACTTGTCTCACCCACTCCAATACCTTGAGTGGCATTCCATACCTTTTGCTGGTGAACTGTTCCTGCAGGCTTTAGTGGGACATCAAAAATTGATGAAGCGTCTTTGAAGTACTGCTCGCACTGTTTTGAGAATGCTTTAGCCAAAGCATTTCTTGGGGAAATTAAAGCGGTATCCGGAGGCAAGTAATCAATTTTCGAGATCATCAAACTACCGTCGACTAACTCCGTTTGCACGCCTAGGCACCCAAAAGGGGCTGATATCACGCAATACTCAGTGGATGTAGGGGTGGGCATGAAGAAGATTCTGACACAGATTGAAGGATAAATTCAGGCAGGATTCTGAACTGGCTATAGCTAGTGAAATGGCACTTTGCTATATTGGTTGTTCCTTATTCTTTGCAGGCATAACTGATGGACACCTTTTTTGATGATTGGCCCTTTATTAGCCAAGTCGCATTAGTCCTATTTTTACTCGCACTATCCGGCTTCTTTTCAATGGCCGAAACCAGCATGCTGTCCTCCAATCGCCATCGCCTGCGTGCAATGGCTAATAGCGGGAACGCTGGAGCCGCCCTTGCTGAAAGACTGTTGAAGCGCATTGATTCACTGCTTTCAGCGCTACTGATCTCTAACAACCTCATCAATACGATCTTGCCGATCTTGGTTACCGGCATCGCCTTACATATTTTTGGTGATAGCGGGCTGGTGCTATCGATTGCCACTTTGGTCGTGGCGCTACTCATCATTATTTTTAGTGAGATCACACCGAAAGTGATCGGCGCAGCCTTTCCTGAAAAAATTGCCAGCAATGTTGGCTGGTTCATTCTTCCTCTTACCTTCATTCTTAAGCCGCTACTTTGGTTCATTAATAGTTTTGTATCGGGCCTAATGAAAGTCTCTGGACTACAAGCCTCAACTGACAACCGGGTAATGAGCAAAGAAGAATTGCGTAGCTTAGTTCTGGAATCCAACCGATTTGTTTCCGCCCATCATCGCAATATCTTGCTCAATCTTTTCAATCTCGAAAATATCTTGGTTGACGATGTGATGACGCCTCGCTCCAAGATTGAAGTATTAGACCTCTCAAGACCTATTGATGAGGTAGTTGAACAATTAGAAACCTGCTATCACAATAAATTGCCGGTATGCGATGGCGACTCTGAGCGCATTGTTGGCATTTTGTCTGTTAAAAAAGCACTCTCTTTACTTGGCAATGCAGAGCTTCATCACGAAGACTTCAGATCATTGTTAAATGAGCCCTATTTCATTCCGAGTGGAACGCCTGTTCTACAGCAGATGCAATTTTTCCAAGACAATCAACAGCGCTTAAGTCTGGTTGTGAATGAGTATGGTGAAGTACTCGGTCTAGTCACCTTTGAAGACATTGTTGAGGAGCTGATTGGTGAGTTCACCACCTCATTCTCCAATCTTTCCAATGAGCCTCATTGGCTTGCTGATGGCACTTACCTTGCAAGCGGTACCGCATCATTGCGGGATTTAAATCGATTACTGAAGCTAGATCTTCCACTCGATGGACCGCGGACCCTGAATGGCCTCATTTTAGAGAAACTTGAGGCAATTCCTGATTACGATGTCAGCATTCGGATTGCTGGTGTGGTGATGGAAATTGTTCAGTTTGATGAGCATGGCGTAAAAACAGTGAAGTTATACCGCCCCCTCACTCAAGAAAATCAAGATTGAGTGAACTGCTGCATGACTCTCACATTATTCGAACCTGGCATGAAATTGCTGTTAATGCATTAAATACACGGTCTACGGATATTCATATTGAGGCAAGACCTCAAGAGACCGTAGTGCGTACCAGAATAGATGGTCGCCTCACATTACAAAACCAATACCCCATTGATCTGCATGAGCGATTAATTACGCGCATCAAAATATTGGCACGTCTTGATATTGCAGAAAAACGCGTACCTCAAGATGGGCGACTTGCTATTGGCCATGACTTTAGTCATCCCAATATTGATTGTCGAGTATCGATTCTTCCTACTTTGTATGGTGAAAAAGCAGTTATCCGTATTTTGCCAAGCCGCCTCGAAGAGTTGGCTTTAGACCAGCTTGGCCTGTTACCAGATCAACTAGAAATACTTAAAGAAGCCATTAGCCAAACCAATGGCTTGATTCTAGTAACGGGACCGACTGGCAGTGGTAAGACACGAACCTTATATAGCTGCTTGAGCGCACTAAACCAAGTGCAACGCAATATTTGCTCAGTTGAAGATCCTATTGAGATCCGACTTCCTGGAGTCAATCAAGTGGCTTATCACCCAAAGGCGGGATTGGACTTTCCTACAATCATTCGCGCCCTTCTGCGCCAAGATCCAGATGTCATCATGATTGGTGAAATTCGTGATTCTGCTAGCGCACTACTTGCCATACAGGCCGCACAAACCGGGCACTTAGTGCTAAGCACCCTTCATACCCGCAATGCCATTGGTGCCTTATGTCGGCTTAAAAGTCTCGGCATCGATCAAGAGTCCATTGAATCCTGTCTTCGTTGCGTCAGCTCTCAAAGATTAGTTCGAAAACTCTGCAAAGAGTGCTATCGAATTCCAGCCAAAAAATCTTGCGAACTTTGCAAGGGGGCTGGATATTTTGGTCGCATCGGTGTCCATGAAGTTTTGGGAAGCGAGCACTTGTTTAATTCAACTCAAGCATTAGATATCTACTCAGCAGGAATGCAATTACTGAATACCGGCCTAATAGATCAGATATCACTAGATTCTGAGCTTGGCACTTGGCATTAGCCCAAATGCTCATAAACAGAAAACTCAGTAAATCTGAGCAATTGCATTTTGCACAACAAATGCTCGCCCTCCTTCAGGCTGGACTTCCCTTGCTCAACGCTATTCAGCTATTAATCCAGTCCGCGCCAATATCCTGGAAAATTTGGCTGGAAGATATTCGCAAGCAGCTTCAAAAAGGTAATAGCTTTTCTTTTTGCCTCAGCGCACAAGACGGAAAATTTTCCCCAGAGTTTTCCAACCTCATCAGGGTGAGCGAGAGAACGGGCGACCTCAGCTTAGCACTTCGCACAATCTCACAGCAGCTGGAAGCTCAGATTGAGCTTCGAAGAAAAGTGCAGCAGTCACTAACCTACCCTGCAATCACTTTAGCCACTTCTTTTCTACTCGTCTTGGTAATGATGATTTGGGTTGTGCCTGTATTCAAAGAGGTCTTTGGGCACTTTAACGCGGAACTTCCAGCGCCAACTAGAATGCTCATCTCCATTTCCACAGGTGTCCAAAACTACTGTCTAGAGATAGCACTAGGCATGCTTGTGATTGCCGCAAGCTTTATATACACCTGGTTCAAATCCACCGCACTCCAAAAATACTGTGATGTATTCCTGTTACGCATTCCGTTTTTTGGCAATCTATTTAGACTGGCAACACTCAGTCATTGGTGTCGAACTTTAGGACATCTTCTAGAGACAGGTTTACCACTTCCAGATGCACTAAGAGTGACCGCGCAATCATCCAATCACTGGGTGAGTCACGACTTTAGTGCTGAAATATTTAAACACCTCACTCGGGGCTGGCCTTTAGGTGAATCACTTAAGCGAGCAGACCCTAAATCAAGAATTCTTGATGTGGAGACTCTATTACTGCTGCACATTGGTGCTGAAAGTGGCACATTGGCTGAGATGTTAAATAAGCGCTCTACTACCCTAGGCTCACAGTTAAGCAGTCAACTCAATGCACTGAGCCAAAATTTGGAGCCTGTACTGATTCTTCTTGTTGGCGCCATTATTGGTAGCTTAGTCATAATCCTATATCTACCCATCTTTAATTTAGGACAAATCGTTTAGTGGATCCCAAAATAAGTATCTGGATCATTAAATCCCTACTGATTCTGGCTTTGATTTACTTAGCCTATATTGATTGGCGCACTCTCCGCCTTCCGAACGCCATTACATTCCCCTTGATTGTTTTTGGTATTACTTTTAATTGGGTCTCAGACTTGCGCTTGACTGCTCTAAGCTCGGCACTCCTTGGGGCTCTCCTAGGATATGTATCACTGTGGGCATTGAATGCAGGCTATCGTCTTCTACAAAACCGAAATGGCATTGGCATGGGTGATGCCAAGCTCTTGGCAGCGCTGGGCGCCTGGTTAGGGTGGAGCTCTTTACCCAGTATTCTCTTAATAGCCTCGGTTACAGGAATTGCGGGTGGCATTATCTGGCTCAAATGGCGGGGTCATCAACTGCAACAGGCTTTTCCTTTTGGCCCCTTTTTAGTGATTGCTGGCATTATTGAATTGTTATGGCCTCAACTCATTCCAACCTTGATTCTGTCCAAGCTGGTTTAAAAGCCTTAAAGGGGGCGATTCCCTTAATTGGCTTAACTGGCGGGATTGGCTCTGGCAAAACTGCAGTCAGCGATATGCTGGGCGAGCTTGGAGCTGGGATTATTGATACAGACCTGATTTCCCATCAAATCACCGCCCCCGGTGGAAAAGCCATTCCATTGATTGCAAAAGCATTCGGGGCCGACTTTATTGATGCCCAGGGCGCCCTTATTCGCCCCAAAATGCGGACCGTAGTCTTCGAAAATCCCGGTGCTCGCAAGGTTCTAGAGCAAATCACCCACCCCTTAATTCAAGAAGAAACTAGCAAGCAAGCTATCGAGCTGGCTAAATCCGGAGCGCCCTATCTTGTTTTTGTGGTCCCCCTGCTCATTGAATCTGGCTCTTGGGCAAAGCTAATAGACTATCTTGTAGTAGTTGATTGCCCAGAGGAAACCCAAATCCAAAGAGTGATGCAGCGCAACAATATGACCCGCTCAGACGTGGAAAATGTTCTGAAAGCACAAACCAGCCGCAATGCCCGTCTAGCAGCAGCTAACGCTGTTATTGAAAATCAGGGTGGCCTAGATGAACTTAAATCAGAAGTTCTAAAGCTGCACCAACAATTGCTCAAAATTTAGGGTGAACCCCTGAGTTCGTCATAGAATATAGGCTTGTGATTGTCTACGAATACCCCTTCAATGAACTAGTTCGAAGCATGCTTCGACTGGAGTACTTGTTCGCCCGCTTTAATCACTTCATTCGATCCGATGATCCTGAGCTACACCATAATGCAATTGCGATGTTGTTTGATTTAGGGGATATTGGTTCTCGGGGTGATATCAAATCTCTATTACTCAAAGAATTTGAGCGTCAGAAATATGCCCTGAACGGTTTAAAGTCTTCCCAGAAAGTAGACCAAGAAGCGCTGACACAAACACTGTCTGAAATTGATAAGGCTGCACTAAATATTAATCAGTCGATGGGCAAGCCAAATTCAGTAATTACTGAGAGTGAATGGCTCAATGCTATTCGCACACGATTGAGTATTCCTGGTGGAACTAGTCCAATTGATTTGCCAAGCTACCATGCCTGGAAAAACACTCCCTCATCTCAACGTAGAGAGTTGCTAGAAAAATATGTTGCACCACTTTTGCCATGGCATGAAGCTTGCCAAATTTTCTTGAGATTGTTGCGACAGTCTGGTGAAGCAAAAGATGTTGTTGCGCATCAAGGCTCTTATCAACAAGCGCCGTCTGGCAAGGTTTATCAATTGATGCGCATTACTGTAGAAGATGATTCTCTCTTCTCAGAAATCAGTGCTAATAAATATTTATTGTCGATTCGTTTTTTAAAGGCGGATGGAGATAAAAAGCCTCAGCTCATTAATGAGGATGTGCCCTTTAGACTCAACCTCTGCCAGCTCTAAAGCCTTACTAGCTTAAGTTTTTCCAGCATGGGCCATGCGGCTGGCAACAAAGGCTCTACCGTTGGAAGTGCGTCACTGAGCTGTTGCCAAGACAATGCCTGACCCTCACACCCCTTAGGTATTCCAGTCCATTTGCGAATAATGCTCACATGCAAGCGGACGTAAGCATGTGGATAGTCATGTTCTAAAACAACTAACTCTTCGCTAGACTCAATATCAATTCCAAGCTCTTCTTGTAATTCGCGTTTCAGTGCTGCGAAAACCGATTCACCAGCTTCTATCTTTCCGCCCGGAACTTCCCAGTAACCTGCATAAGGCTTTCCTTCTGGTCGCTGCCCCAGAAGATAGCGTCCTTCTGAATCCAATAAGATTCCAGCCGCAACTTCTGTAACAGGGCGATTTGAGTCACTCATGAGTCGTCAATGATTAAGCGGTATGTGAGCCTGCCCAGTGCTTAGCAAACTGCCAAGCTACACGACCAGAGCGTGAGCCGCGCTCTAAGGCCCAAACTAATGCTTCAGCTCTAGCTCCATCAATCTGTGCGTCACTTAAACCAAAATGACGCAGCCAATGAGCAACAATTTCTAGATACTCATCTTGCTTTGGCGGGTAGAAAGAAAGCCATAAACCAAAACGCTCTGAGAGAGAAATTTTTTCCTCAACCACCTCTCCTGGATGAATTTCTCCATCATCACCATGAACATAGCCCTCGTTGTCCTTCATATATTCAGGTAAGAGATGGCGTCGATTGGAGGTAGCGTAAATCAAGATATTGTCGACCTGAGCCGATACAGAGCCGTCTAGTGCAGACTTCATCGCTTTATAACCAGACTCACCATCTTCAAATGAGAGATCATCACAAAAAACAATAAAGCGCTCAGGCCGGTCAGCCAATAAATCCGTAATGTCAGCCAAGTCAGCCAAATGCTCTTTTTCAACTTCAACTAAGCGCAAGCCCTGGCTAGCAAACTCATGCAAACTCGCTTTAATGAGTGATGACTTTCCTGTGCCGCGTGCGCCCGTTAGCAAAATATTATTAGCAGGCTTTTTTTGGATGAAATTTTTTGTATTGTCGCGAATCGCATCACGTTGACGATCGATATTCTTGAGATCCTCAAAAGAAATATCGGCAACATGTTTAACTGGCTGTAAAAAACCAATGCTTCCAAAAATACTATCGCGACGACGCCATCTAAAAGCGGTCGAGGATTTCCACTGCTCTTCAGTTAGCTGCTTCGGCAAAAAAGTTTCAAGATGATTTAAGAGCTGCTCTAATTTTTCGTTCATGTAACGCGTTCCTATGAGCGGTAATCAGCATTAATGGAAACGTAGTCATGCGATAAGTCGCAAGTCCACATCGTCTGCTGCGCTGATCCACGACCCAAATCAATCTTGATGGTAATTTCTGGAGCCTGCATAACCCTTTGTCCGTCAGCCTCTTGGTAATCAGGGTTACGACCACCATTCTTAGCAACCCACACGTCTCCAAGCCACATTTGTACTTTATTAACATCAAGGTCGGCAATGCCGGCATAGCCAATCGCGGCCAAGATGCGGCCTAGGTTAGGGTCGCTAGCAAAAAAAGCCGTTTTTACTAAAGGTGAGTGGGCAATCGCCTCTGCAACTAGACGGCACTCTTGTTCAGTCTTGCCGCCTTGCACATCAATCGTAATAAATTTTGTTGCTCCCTCGCCGTCTCTCACAATCATTTGCGCAAGCTTGCGCGAGAGATCTATTAGTGCGGACCGAACTAAACCATAACTAGCGTCACTAGTTGATTTAATCTGTACCGCTGACTGGCCAGTCGCCATGATGATGAATGAATCATTCGTCGAGGTATCACCATCAATCGTAATAGCGTTAAATGACTGATCAGCAATTTCTTGAGTTAATGTAGAGAGCAAACCAGGTGCAAAACCAGCATCCGTTGCAATGAATCCCAACATGGTCGCCATATTCGGATGAATCATTCCGGCACCCTTGCAAATACCAGTGATCGTCACAAGCCCAGCAGGAGTCTCTACCGTCATGGATGTAGCTTTAGGCTGCGTATCCGTAGTCATGATGGCTTCTGCAGCATCCAACCAATGGTCCTCGCCTAGATTGGCTACTGCTTTCGGTAAAGCAGAAATTAATTTATCAATTGGAAGTGGCTCTAGAATCACGCCAGTGGAAAACGGCAAAATTTGTTCTGGATTGAGCTTGAGCTCTTTTGCTAACTCAGCGCATGTTGCTAAGGCATCCTGCATGCCTCGCTCACCAGTCCCTGCATTAGCATTACCAGTATTGACCACCAAAGCGCGAATCTCACCCTTGGAGCCATCTAGAACTAAATGCTCACGGCAAACCTGAACCGGTGCAGCGCAGAAACGATTTAAAGTAAAAACACCGGCAACTTGTGAGCCAGGGGCCAAAGTCATCACCAATAAATCTTTGCGATTGGCTTTTTTAATTCCAGCTTCGGCGATACCCATCTGAAAACCTTTAACAGGCTTTAGCTGATCTTTTTGGGGGAGTGGCAAATTAACGGTCATATAAGCATTTAAATCAAAAGGTATTAATAGGAAAGGCGTTATCCGCCACCTCTCCGAGTATAAAGATCAAAGCGAGTTAGGATTGACTGAATGTGTTCGGCCGAAAATGATGCATCAAATATGATTTCAAGCTCAAGCACCGGAATCAGTAAAAGGGCAATTTTGCGACTTCTTAAGGCGGCTCCGTGCATCAGAATCCTAGCAGGCTCCCCAGCAAGAAGCTTCTGATCATCAACTATAAGCGAAGTTTGTGGGTATAAATCCCCTAAAGCTTTGGGCAGCCAGCGCAGCAAATCTTCTGGAGTGCACCCCATTTCCCGCCTGACCGCGAAAATTTCACTACCAGCCAAGGGATTAGCCGCCTGCTACTGGCGGGCAAATAGCTAGAGCATCATTTTCCTTGAGAACATATGAAAAACGCTGATCTGGATTTATATAAACCCCATTGACCATAACCAAATGAGCTGATTTGCTGGGGATTTTGTAAAGCTCAATCATGTCCCCAATAGTACTTCCCTGAGGAACAACAATATCAGCTTCAATCCCATTCTTTTTAGAGGGCGGTAGATAACTTGCCAAACTGGCAAACAACTTCAAGGTAATTTGCATGCGTAAAGCTTAATTCATCCAAGCCGATTGTGCTTGCCCTTTTGCTAAGTAAGCTTCCATTACTTGTGTGGGGTCACGTAATAAATGTGACTTCCATTCGCCTAGTCGAGTCTTTGATTGAATGAGTCCGCGCAACACGCCAATGTGATCAGTATTCCCAACGCAAGTAGCTCCAACCAATACATCTCCCAAAAACTCCAATCGGAGATATTTGAAGTGCTCACGATCTACGATTTCTACATGCTCGCCATCTTTTGCGCCAGCCCACAATCCAAAAGAAGAGGAAATGAGTCCCAGCGTATCCAGTACGTTAATTTGGAGCGCCCCTAGGCTTTCAGCATCTCCGCCAGTCATCGCAATACCAGCGATTCGAGCTTGATCTGCTGCATTAGGCTGAATAGCATTAACAATTCGCTGTCCTGTTGAAAAATCGATACTCTCAGCAACATCTCCTGCAGCATATACATCTGGATGGGATGTTTGCATGCGCTCATTTACTAAAACGCCAGTCAATAAATCAAGGCCTGAATTTTGAAGACATCCAATATTTGGCTTGACTCCCGTTGCAGAAATCACGAGGTCTACCTCTAGGACTTTGTCATTAGATAGCTTGACACTGAGAGCCGAGCCAGAGGAAGAGATCTCCTCAACTCGAGTGCCAGTAAAAACATCAACACCCTTGGACTGAACCCATTCTTTGATCATTCCACCCGCCAGCCCAGTCATCATTCTGGGCACCATGCGATCACCCATTTCCACTACAGTAAGTCTCACATCACGGCTAGCTAGAGCTTCCAAAATAATGCAGCCAATAAAACCAGCTCCCATCTGAAGCACCCGAGTACCTGGCTTAGCAAGGGACGCAATAGCCCTAGCATCGCTCATAGTCCAGCAAGAATGTACTCCCGGCAATTGAATGCCTGGAATTGGCGGCTGCACGGGGACGGAGCCAGTTGCAATCAACAGCTTATCGAAAGAAACTCGAGCACCGCCTTGAAGGAGCAACTCTTTAGCCTTGCAATCAACAGAATCTACGTGGCCGTGTACCTGCTCAATCTTTAATTTATCAAAATGCTGAGGGTCTTTGCGTAAATAGGTTCCTGATTCTTGGATATTCCCCATTAACAAATAAGGAATTGCCATCCTTGAATAGGGAGGCACGTCCTCCGAACCAATCATGATAATTTGATCGGAAGGAGAACGTTTGCGAATAGTCTCCGCAGCAATCACTCCTGCAGGTCCGTTACCTAAGATGACGTGCTTCATCTAAAGAATCTTAAAGGCCAAGACGTTTAAGTGTTTCTGCACTCGGACGACCCTCAGGATCCCAGCCTCGAATCTTGTAATATTCGGGCAACATTTTGTCCAGACCACTCACAGCGCCTTTACCAGGGCCAGTTTTTGCCGCTTCTGTCATGAGGCGCTTCGGTAATTTATCGTCCTTGTTCGTGAAGCCCGCACGGTTATTAAAGTCGCGCTCCATATTCCAAATACGCTCGCCAATCGTAGTCAAGTTCTCCACAGTAAACTCGTCTCCACATGCGGCTTGTAGCTGCGGCGCCACATCAGCAAGTGTCCAAGCAAAGCTCGTAAAAATACAAATCCCTGCCGAGTCAAATGCAGCAGTTGCATCTTGGAATGCTTTCACTAACTCTGGCTTGCCTTGTGTGTCAGCTGGTTCAGTCTTCACTGGAATGCCCAATACTTCAGACGCAATGGTATATCCACGTAAGTGACATGCCCCCCGGTTTGAGGTTGCATATGCCAAGCCAATACCTTGAATCACTCGACCGTCATAGGCTGGAAATTCTTGACCCTTAACACTCATGGAGAGATCAGGCTGACCATATTTTTTGGTCAAGCGAGCAGAACCAAGTCCGAGCTCTTTTCCAAAGCCAACACCATTTGCAGTAATTTCTGCGAAGTAGCAAAGTGCTTTAGCGGAGCCAAATGGAGCCTCAATACCTAACTGCTCTTTAGTTAGGACGCCCATCTCATACATCTCCATGACGGCACCTACGGTTGCGCCAAAAGAAATAGGGTCAAAGCCGTCTTCATTGCACAACATGTTGGCAAACTGCAAAGCCTCCAAGTCATTCACACCATTTGCCGCACCTAAAGCCCAAGCAGCCTCATACTCCAGGCCACCCGAGGCATTCATATACTGCGGTTTATTTTCAATTGAGAAATGTGTGTCATCAATCTTTGAGATTCGACCGCATGCAATGGTGCATGCAAAACACGCCTGATTCGTTACTAGCTGAGCCTTGCCATCAGATGCACGCGGCGTCGCCATTGCTTCAGCAGAAATATCCTTGGCCCCATCAAACTGAACATCCTGGTGATTACGAGTGGGTAATGCACCAACCTCATTAATCACATTCATCAATACTTGAGTGCCGTACGTTGGTAAACCCTCTCCAGTCACACCATTGCCAGCCAACACTGCCTTACCCGCGCGGGTTGCCTCCATAAAGGCTTTAGGATTCTTAATATTGCCGACACCTTTTGTGCCTCGAACTGCAACTGCTTTTAAGTTTTTACTGCCCATCACTGCGCCTACGCCTGAGCGTCCAGCCGCACGATGCAAGTCATTCACGATTGCAGCGTAAAGCACTTCATTTTCACCGGCGCGTCCAATACAGGACACCCTAATTTGCGGGTCTTGATGTTTAGTTTTAATTGCAGGTTCTGTTTCCCAAACAGTTTTTCCCCATAGCTCAGAAGCATCTATAAGCTCGGCATTGTCATTCTCAATAAATAAATAAACTGGCTTAGGTGATTTGCCTTCGACAATCACCATATCCCAACCAGCCATCTTCAGCTCTGCGCCCCAATATCCACCGGAGTTAGAGCAGGCAATGGCTCCAGTCAGTGGACCCTTGGTCACCACCGTATAACGGCCACCAGTTGATGCCATCGTGCCAGTCAGAGGGCCGGTCGCCCAAATCATTTTATTTTCAGCAGAAAGTGGATCTACCTTGGGATCCAATTCTTCAACTAAATACTTTGATGCCAAGCCTCGTGAGCCCAAATATTCTTTAGCCCACTTCATATTGATTGGCTCTGAGACACAAGTGCCCGCAGTTAAATTAACGCGTAGTAATTTTCCAGCCCATGACATGATTTTTTCCTATGCTATTTAATTGGAGCTATTTTGATTGCCGAGCTTGTCTGCCCATTCACGCATTTTGTCTAAACCTGTCCAATCGGCATCTACATAGGTAATAGCCTGGGTTGGACAAGCAGTTGCACAGGCTGGATCACCACCACATAAGTCACACTTCTGAACCTTGCCAGTGTCTTGAACATAATTAATTGTTCCAAAAGGGCAAGAGATCGTGCAAACCTTGCAACCCACACAAGTGTCATCAGAAACGACTTTAGCTCCAGTAAGGATGTCTAAACTAATCGCATCTACTGGACAAGCTTGAAGGCACCAAGCCTCAGAGCACTGTGTGCAGGTATAGGGAACTTTTTTACCCGTATCATGAAATTCAAATACCTTGATTCGGGACTTAGAGGTATTGAATACTCCATAGTGCTCATAACTGCAAGCCATCTCACACTGAAGACAGCCTGTGCATTTATCTGCATTGATGTGCAGGGACTTTTGCATACCGGTTCCTTTTACCTATAACTGCAATTTCTTGCATATAAGAAAACATCATCAGCGATCTTAGAGCATCTAGATAGCTAGGGAAAGCCCTAGATGGTGAACCGAATAAAAATGGAGGCCTAAGCCCCCATTCAATTTGAATGCTGCAGGATTACAAGCTACTTAAGCCAAAGCCCCGCAGCAGTTCTTGTATTTCTTACCGCTACCGCAGGTGCAGGGATCATTGCGACCGACTTTAGGACCAGCGCGCATCGGGGCAGGAGCAATTTCAATCGCTGCACCGCGGTCCCCAGTTGAACCAGCGACCTCAAGGTCTGCATCAGCATGCTGATACTGCACATCTGAGAGCTTAGCCAAATCTTCATTCATCGACTCAGAAGCTTCGTCCAACTCACTTGCACTACGAATCTGTACAGTCATGATGCTTTTCACAACATCATTCTTGATGACACTAAGCAATTCACCATAGAGCTCGAATGCTTCGCGGCGATATTCTTGTTTTGGATCCTTTTGAGCATAGCCACGTAAATGGATGCCTTGACGCAAATGATCCAAAGCAGCTAAATGTTCACGCCAATGCGTATCTAAGCTGTAGAGTAAAACTGAGCGCTCAAATCCTGCAAATGATGCACGTCCAGAAAGCTCTACTTTTGCATCGTAAGTTTCTTTTGCAGCCTCTAATACACGATCAACAATCTGCTCATCGTCCATGGATGCAGCATTTTCAACCCAATTTTTCAGGTCAACTGTTAAGCCCCAGTCGCTGGCCAATACATTCTCCAAGCCAACTAGGTCCCACTGCTCTTCCATCGATTCCAGGGGAACGTATAAACCACAAATGCCACGCAAAACATCTTCACGCAAATTGGCAATCAACTCACCAACATCGGCACTTTCAAGAACTTGATTTCTTAAGCGATAAGTCTCTTTGCGCTGATCGTTGGCGACATCGTCATATTCCAACAATTGCTTACGAATATCAAAGTTACGACCCTCAACCTTACGCTGAGCAGACTCAATTGAGCGAGTCACCATACCAGCTTCAATTGGTTCGCCATCCGGCATCTTGAGACGATCCATGACTGCACGCAAACGATCCCCAGCAAAAATACGCAAGAGAGAGTCATCTAAAGAAAGATAAAAACGGGAGGAGCCTGAATCACCTTGACGGCCAGCACGACCGCGAAGCTGATTATCAATACGACGGCTCTCGTGACGCTCTGTACCAATAATGTGTAAACCACCCGCAGCTAATACTTGATCATGCAAGCTTTGCCACTCATCCTGCAAGGTCTTAATCTTGGCTGCTTTCTCTACATCAGATAAAGCGGCATCCGCTTCTATTAAAGAAGATTGTTTGCCAACGTTTCCGCCCAAAACAATATCTGTTCCACGACCAGCCATATTGGTGGCAATGGTGATCATCTTTGGTCTACCAGCTTGAGCAATGATCTCTGCTTCGCGAGCATGCTGTTTCGCATTCAATACTTGATGCGGCAATTGACGCTTATCTAGTAAACCAGCAATTAATTCTGAATTCTCAATCGAGGTTGTACCAACCAAGACAGGTTGACCGCGTTTGTAGCAATCCTCAATATCTTTAATTACCGCATCGTAGCGCTCACGCGATGTCTTATAGATCTGATCTTGACGATCTTTTCTTTGGCTGATGCGATTAGGGGGGATAACTACAGTCTCAAGGTTGTAAATCTCCTTGAACTCATACGCTTCGGTATCCGCAGTACCAGTCATACCGGCCAACTTACCGTACATACGGAAGTAGTTCTGGAAAGTAATTGTGGCTAGTGTCTGATTCTCATTCTGAATCTGCACACCCTCTTTAGCCTCAACAGCTTGATGCAAACCATCAGACCAACGACGACCCTGCATTAGACGCCCTGTGAACTCATCAACAATAATGACTTCACCATTCTGAACAACATATTGTTGATCACGGTTGTACAGAGTATGCGCACGTAATGCGGCATACACGTGATGCATCAGAGTAATATTTTGCGGGGCATACAAAGAGTCACCATCATTCAAAGCGCCAAGCTCAACTAAAACTGTTTCAGCTTTGTCATGACCACGCTCTGTTAAATAAACCTGCTGGGACTTTTCATCAACCCAATAATCACCTGGCTTTTCAACACCAGTGCCGTCTGCTTTTTCTTCACCAATTTGACGTTCTAAGTAAGCAGGCAATGCATTGATCTTGATATACAAATCGGTGTGGTCTTCAGCCTGACCAGAAATAATCAATGGGGTGCGAGCCTCATCAATCAGAATGGAATCAACCTCATCAACAATCGCATAAGCTAGGCCACGCTGAACACGTTGACCCAAGTCTTGCACCATGTTGTCGCGAAGGTAATCAAAACCAAACTCATTATTAGTACCGTAGGTGATATCAGCTGCATAAGCTTCTTGCTTAGTGGTGTGATCCATCTGAGATAGATTGACACCAACCTTCATACCTAAGAAGTTATAGAGTGTTGACATCCACTCAGCATCACGCTGAGCCAAGTAGTCATTTACCGTAATAACGTGAACACCTTTACCTGTTAAGGCATTCAAATACACAGGAAGCGTAGCGGTTAAGGTTTTACCTTCGCCCGTTCCCATTTCAGCAATCTTGCCTTGATGTAATGCAAGGCCACCCATCATCTGCGCATCAAAGTGGCGCATCTTCATCACTCGTGAACTTGCCTCACGAACTACCGCAAAAGCCTCAGGAGCAATATCATCTAATGACTCACCCGCAGCCAAACGCGACTTGAACTCAGCAGTTTTTGCTTGCAGTGCGGCATCATCCAAAGCTTGCAGGCTAGGCTCGAAAGCGCTAACTTTGGCAACTACTTTGCGATACTGTTTTAAGAGGCGGTCATTACGACTGCCGACCAGGGTTTTAAGAAGACCGATTACCATGGGATATTGAAGTAAATTAAGACCTTGAGTTTATCACCCGCACCCTCTTTTTATATGAACTTCGCCCCGAAACCCGTCCGCACGAAAGCCGCCCATGAGTGGCTAGAGTATTTGCGTGACTCTGAGGGCTTGGGCGGAATTTTGGCAAAGACAGAAGATCTGGCCAAACTCAAAATTGCCTTGAAAGCGGCCCTATTCGAGCTGGATTTAGATAACTTAGCGCCCAAAATTGAGGCTGGCTGGCGTTCCGGCGGTCAGAATGAATTGTTTTTACTGGTGAATGGGGCAAGTATCGCCACCCGTCTTCAACAGGTTTTACCTAGTCTAATCAATGAGTTAGCTAAAAAAGGGGTCATTTGTGCCAGTATTAAGGTACGCCTAAAACCAGCGCCACCCACCTGGGAAATTAAACCCCGTGAAGGTCAGCAGGTCAGCCAGAAGCCAAAAGGCTTTAATGCCGTAGCGAGGGCTTCTTGGGAATCCTTATTGGAGAAATTGGCGCCAGACTCTGATCTGCGTAAGGCGGTTGAACGCCTACTTCAAAGCAAGCCCAAATAAACCTAGAAAAAGAGGGGTTGACTCTCTTTGGAATAGGCAGCGGGAGCCTTATTTTCTGGAAAACTACTGATTTCGTAAGAGCTAGGGTCTTCCAAAAGCTTACGCAAAAGCGCGTTATTCAGAGCATGTCCTGATTTTTCAGCGACATAAGAACCCACAATCGGATGGCCAACTAAATACAGATCGCCGATAGCGTCCAAAATTTTGTGGCGAACAAACTCATCTTCATAACGTAACTCTTCGTTATTCAGAATGCGATGCTCATCAAGCACGATCGCATTATCTAAACTTCCGCCACGAGCTAATCCCATTTCTCGCAAAGCTTCAACTTCATGTGCAAAGCCAAAAGTGCGCGCACGGCCAATCTCGCTTCGATATGCATGTTCTGCAAAATCCACTACAAAGCGCTGACCAGTTTTATCTACTGCCGGATGCTTAAAGTCGATTGTGAAATCTAACTTATAGCCAAAGAAAGGTTCTAGACGCGCGAGCTTGTCACCCTCTCTCACCTCTATAGGCTTCTTAATAACTACAAACTGTCTTGGCGCATCTTGCTCAGCAATACCAGCTGATTCCATCAGAAATAAGAATGAGGCTGCGCTGCCATCCATGATGGGAACTTCTTCCCCATCAAGCTCAATCAATAAGTTATCAAGCCCTAGGCCTGCACAAGCTGAAAGTAAATGCTCCACGGTGGAAACACGTACTCCATCTTTTTGAATCACTGAGGCGAGGCGAGTATCACAAACCGCCAGAGCAGTAGCTGGAACAACCGATTGCTCTGGGGTGTCTACACGTACAAATAAGATTCCTGAATTTATCGGAGCAGGCTTAATAGATAAGGTCACCTTGCGCCCAGAGTGCAAGCCAATCCCCACGGTTTTAATCGGGGTGGCGATTGTGCGTTGCTTCATCATGGTTTTATCTAAATTCAGGAATGATTTCTTACAGCTTTTTCAAAATTGAAGCAGCGTCGCTCACTTCAAACTTACCAGGTGCTTCACGATCTAAAGTTGTCACTACACCGTCTTCAACAATCATGGCATAACGATCTGAACGAACACCCAAACCTCGCGAAGTCAAATCTAATTCGAGGCCAAGTTTCTTAGTAAATTCAGCACTACCATCGCCCAACATGCGGATCTTTTTTCCAACTTTTTGATCACGTCCCCAAGCACCCATTACAAATGGATCATTAACTGAAATACACCAGATCTCATCAACACCTTTTGCTTTGATTGCATCAAAGTGCTCAACGTAGCTAGGAACGTGCTTTGCTGAACAAGTCGGAGTAAATGCACCAGGCAAAGCAAAGATCACAATCTTCTTGCCGGCAGTGAGTTTTTCAACTTCGAATGCGTTTGGGCCAATAGCGCAACCTTCGCTAGCTTCATCTAAAAACTCATAAAGAGTAGCGTTTGGTAATTTTTGTCCGACTGCGATCATAAGATCTCCAATGAAATAGTTGTCATGAGTATGCCAACGCTAGCGCGGGATTCGTCGTCCGGAGGGGCGCCGCGCTGGCATTCTGCAACTACATATTGTATTGAGCAGTGGTTTAGTCTGCTTGCTTACGTAAAAAGGCTGGGATTTCGTAGTAATCAGCCCCTTTATCCAACATGGTTTTTGCCTGTGGTGAGCTATCAGCACCTAATGTAGGAGCTGGTGTAGCTTCACGTGAACTACGGAATACCCGTGGCAAATCATATTGGCTGTAATCGACTCCGCTAGTTGCTGGTTGAGCAGCCATCGAAGGCGCACTACCCGCACCTGTCATCGCCAAACCAGCGCTAGTGCTTAAAGCTGAATCAAGACTTACCTTGCTCATTGCTGCTGAAGCACTTGCTGGAGCAAAGCTATTCAAGTCAGCCATTGTTGGCATCGCATCATGCGTACCAGTAGCTTGTCTCCAAACTACTTCTGGTTGATGATGTTGACGTGCTTGTGGATTATTCAAGCCAGTAGCCACTACAGTAACGCGCAAGGCATCACCTAGGCTCTCGTCATATACAGTACCAAAGATCACAGTAGCATCATCTGCAGCATAGCCACGGATCGCTGCCATCACTTCACGAGTCTCAGACAACTTCAATGAACGGCTAGCAGTGATATTTACCAATACGCCACGCGCACCAGACAAATCAACACCTTCGAGTAATGGTGATGCAACCGCAGCTTCAGCGGCCAAGCGTGCACGATCCATGCCAGAAACTGTTGCAGTTCCCATCATCGCCTTACCTTGCTCGCCCATTACTGTTTTCACGTCCTCAAAGTCGACGTTGATCAAACCTTGTACGTTAATGATTTCTGCAATACCTGAAACAGCGTTATGCAATACATCATCTGCGCATGCGAATGCCTTATCAAACTCAGCATCCTCACCCATCACTTCGAATAGTTTCTCATTGAGAACTACGATCAATGAATCTACATATGACTCAAGCTCAGCTGCACCATTTTCTGCAACCTTCAAACGCTTCACGCCTTCAAAGTCAAATGGTTTGCTAATAACGCCCACAGTCAAAATACCCATCTCTTTAGCAACTTGAGCAACGATTGGCGCTGCACCAGTACCTGTGCCACCACCCATACCAGCAGTGATAAACACCATATGTGCACCTTGCAATGTATCTGCAATACGAGCACGCGCCTCTTCAGCAGAAGCTGCACCGATTTCAGGCTTTGCGCCAGCACCGAGTCCGCTAGAGCCTAGTTGCAAATTCACAGATGCCTCAGAACGCTGTAAAGCGCCAGCATCGGTGTTCATGCAAATAAACTCTACGCCATTAACACCGCGACGAATCATGTGCTGAACTGCATTACCACCTGCACCACCAACTCCAACCACTTTAATAATGGTTTTGCCGGCTGTTTCTTGATCTAACATTTCAAATTCCATATACCCTCCTAGGTAATAAGTACTACGTTGACGACGACGAAAAACTTAAAAATTTCCTGCGAACCATTCCTTCATGCGCGAAATCACACTTTGCAACGCGCCTGACTGAGATACTCGACGGCCACGCAACAACTGCGCCTGACCTTCCATTAATAAACCGATGCTGGTAGCAAAACGTGGGCTACGCAAAACTTCATGCAGATGGCCCCGGTACTCAGGGGTGCCGATACGTGCTGGACGTAAAAACACTTGCTCAGCAAGCTCAACCATGCCTGGCATTAAAGAAGTTCCACCAGTCAGCACGATCCCTGAAGACACCATATCTTCGTAACCTGAATCTCGAACTACACCACGCACCAAGGTAAATAACTCTTCTACACGCGGCTCAATAACGGCTGCTAAAGCCTGCTTAGACATTGGACGTGGCTCGCGATCTCCAACTCCGGGCACATCAATCATGGTGGTTGGATCTGCCATATCTTGACGAGCAATGCCATATTGAATCTTGAGATCTTCCGCATCAATCGTCGGCGTACGCAATGCCATCGCAATGTCATTAGTAATTTGATCGCCTGCAATCGGAATCACAGCAGTATGTCGAATAGAGCCCTGGCAATAGATAGCGATATCAGTTGTGCCGCCACCAATATCAACTAAGACAACGCCCAACTCTTTTTCATCTTCTGTTAGCACAGCCAAGCTCGATGCTAGCGGCTGCAAAATAAGATCATTCACTTCCAAGCCACAGCGACGCACACACTTCACAATATTTTGCGCAGCACTAACAGCGCCAGTGACAATGTGCACTTTCACTTCTAGGCGCAAACCACTCATACCGATTGGCTCACGCACATCTTCTTGCCCATCAATAATGAATTCTTGAACAAGGATGTGAAGGATTTGCTGATCTGTAGGGATGTTGATTGCTTTGGCAGTTTCCAGGACGCGCTCAACATCTCCAGCGCTAACCTCTTTATCGCGAATGGCCACCATACCGCTAGAGTTAAAACTCACAATGTGATTTCCAGCGATACCAGTAAAGACTTGAACGATCTGGCGATCTGCCATGACCTCAGCTTCTTCTAGCGCCTTTTGAATGGATTGGACAGTAGCTTCAATATTGACAACTACGCCTTTCTTCAGGCCTTTAGATGCAGTTTGGCCAACGCCAACGACATTAAATTGGCCATCCGGCGCCAATTCAGCAACCAAAGCAACCACCTTGGAGGTCCCAATATCTAATCCGACCAATAAATCGCGGTTGTCTTTACTCATTCTCATTCCTCATTGCTTCTGCTCACTTTTCTTGCCATCTGCTTCATTCTTTTTCAAACTTGCCGAAGCAAGATGCACTGCAAAACCATTTGCATAGCGCAAATCAATTGCGTCTACGCGATTAGCCCATTTCTCTTGAACTTGCGGCCAGTATTTAAAGAGTCGCGCTACACGATCCTCGGTTAATGTTTTGTCGGAGTTCTCTTCATCCCTACCGAACTCCACCTTCATACCGTTGGATAACCTCACATGCCAGGCATAGCGCTCAGAGAGGGTTAAGCTTTTTACTTCTGCACTCCAAGGCTTAAACCAAGCGTTCGCTTTTTCATACAAGCGCATCACTTCTTTGCTTGCATCTTCTGGTCCAGAGAAATCAATCAACTGAATTCCGTCTCCCACATCAGAAACACGACCAGCAAATAGCTCACCATGGGTATTCATTAAGGTATGGCTATCGACTCCACCCCAAGTACCAAATGGCTTTTGCTCTTCAATGCTCACAATTAATCCGTTGGGCCAGACTCTACGAACATTGGCATGACGCACCCATGGCATAGACTCGAAACCACGCTTCACATCTTCCAATCTCACGCTAAAGAAGTTTCCCTGGACCGTCTCTAAGACTTGTTGCTTCACTACAGGCTTATTAATATGCTTCAGCGTTTGTCCAGCTACCGGCTCAATCACTATTTGGCGCAATGCAAAGACGGGTCGTTGACTCAACCACACTAAAATTCCAACGCAAACCATGACCGCGAAACAGCGCATCAAGAAACGGCTCAGCTTTTGCATCCGCTCGGGATGATTCCAAAGCGGAGACGCCAGTGAAGCAAATACTTCACCGAAGCCATTTAAGAAGGCGCTCATCCGACTCATGCTTGCGCAGCCCCCTTGGTATTTAAGGTTTGGCTAATGACCCAGAGAACTAATTCAGCATATTCAACACCGGCTGCTTTGGCGGCCATTGGAACTAAAGAATGCGAAGTCATACCTGGAGATGTATTCATCTCCAAGAGATAGGGTTTGCCGGTTTTTTGATCCAACATCACATCAGCACGCCCCCAGGTTTTACAGCCAAGGGTGCGATAAGCAGCTAAAGCTAAATCTTGAACCGCTTTATTTACTTCTGGCGCTAAGCCAGTTGGGCACAAGTATTTAGTCTCATCAGAGAAATACTTATTATGGAAATCGTAATTGGCTTCTGGTGGAATGATTTTGATTACAGGCAATGCCTCGGCATTTTCTCCAAATCCAACCAATGGGCAAGTTAACTCATCACCAACAATACAAGTTTCAGCAATCACCTTTTTATCCATCCCTGCAGCTAACTTATAGGCCGCAGGCAACTCTTCGACAGATTTCACTTTAGTAAGACCAAGTGAAGAGCCTTCATGCGCTGGCTTGACAATCAATGGCAAACCTAAGTGCTTCACCACTGCATTCCAATCACTATCAGCTTTTAGCTCCTGAAACTCTGGAGTTGAAAGACCGCTACTGAGCCAGACAAGCTTAGTAGCAATTTTGTCGATCGCTAGTGCAGATGCCAGTACACCGCTACCGGTATAAGGCAAACCTAAAAGCTCAAGCAATCCTTGGATCGTGCCATCTTCACCGTAGCGTCCATGTAAGGAAATAAAGATACGGTCAAATTTTTCATTTGCTAATTCAGTTGGGCAACGTAATCCTGGATCAAATGGATGCGCATCCACCCCTTTAGAGAGTAGCGCTTCTAATACGCCATTACCCGACATCAAGGAAATCTCACGCTCGCCAGAACGACCGCCAAGCAATACACCGACCCGACCAAGCGATTTGACATCTAGATTTGCGAGCTCTTGCTTCACTCGCTCACCCCAAGAAAGCAATTGTTGATTTTGCTTAGACATGTTTTGCCTCCGCCAATACATGAGGCAAGCCAGAGATAGAGCCTGCACCCATCGTGATTAAGACATCACCATCACGCAATAAGCTGCTGAGCTTTTCTGGCATCTCAGTAACGCTCGGGGCAAAGGCCACAGCCGCACCATCCAAAGAGCCCTTCAAATTTTGATCAGTCGTAAGCGCCGCCTTCATGAGGCTTTGACCATCAGCGCCTGGAATCTTAGCTTCGCCAGCTGGGTAAACCTCGGTTAACACGAGAGCATCAAAGTTTTTGAGTACTTGCACAAACTCACCAAAACAATCACGCGTTCTTGTAAAGCGATGGGGTTGGAATGCCAATACCAAGCGTCGATCAGGATAAGCCCCACGTGCTGCAGATAAAGTGGCCGCCATTTCAACAGGATGATGTCCGTAGTCATCTATCAATGTGAAACTTCCACCCGATGCCAAAGGAATTTCTCCGTATCTTTGAAAGCGTCGACCAACACCACTAAATTCAGATAAAGCCTTCACAATAGCTTCATTACCCACTCCAAGCTCTGTCGCAATACCAATCGCCGCCAAGGCATTACGTACATTATGTAAGCCCGGTAAATTTAATTGCACTTCAAGTCGACCTGGCTTATTGCCATGACGGCGTACAGTTTTACGATCAACCGTAAAGTGCATGCGAGTACCTTCAGCGCGCACATTACTTGCACGAATATCTGCATCTTCAGATAAGCCGTAGCGCAATACCGGTTGAGATACAAACGGAATAATGTCGCGAACATTCGCATCATCAATACAAAGCACTGCAACGCCATAAAAAGGCATGCGCTGAATAAATTGGACAAATGCTTGCTTCAACCTTGCCATGTCATGCTGATAGGTATCCATGTGATCAGCATCAATATTGGTGACCACTTCCATCGCTGGAAATAATTGGAGGAAAGAGGCGTCAGACTCATCCGCTTCAACCACAATAAAGTCACCCTGACCTAAGCGCGCATTAGCACCTGCGGAATTTAACTTGCCACCAATCACAAAGGTTGGATCTAAACCACCTTCGGCCAAGACTGAGGCAACCAAACTAGTTGTTGTTGTTTTGCCATGAGTGCCAGCAATCGCAATGCCCTGCTTTAGGCGCATGAGCTCGCCGAGCATGACAGCACGTTGAATCACAGGCACCTTAGCTGCGCGAGCAGCCAGTACCTCAGGATTGTTTCCTGCAACTGCAGTAGAAATCACTACCGCTTCTGCGGTGCCAATATTTTTAGGGTCATGCCCAATGTGAATGACCGCACCCAAATCCTTTAAGCGCTTAGTAGCAGCGCCTTCCGCTAAGTCAGATCCGGATACTTGATAACCCAGATTCAGGAGCACTTCGGCAATACCGCTCATGCCTGCGCCGCCAATGCCAACAAAATGTATTTGCTGAACGATATGTTTCATATACCAACTCCTGCACAGTCTGCACATATCTCGGCTACCCGCTGAGTTGCATGGGGCTTAGCTAAAGTATGGGCACGCTCAGCCATCACCTGTAAATCTTGGCGGCTAAAGTTTTGAATCATGGATGCGAGATCCTGTGGATTGAGATCTTGTTGTGGGAGCAGAATTGCTGCGTCTGAATCTGACAAGAAGCGTGCATTCGCCGTCTGATGATCATCAATCGCATAGGGGAATGGGATCAAGCAGGATGCAACACCGCAAGCCGCGATTTCTGAAACAGTCATCGCGCCAGAACGGCAGATAACGAGATCCGCTTGAGCATAGGCGCTTGGCATGTCGTCAATGAAAGGACGAATGTCTGCATTAACGCCTAAGTCGGCATAGCGCTGCTGTAAATCTGCGAGATGTTTATCGCCCGCCTGATGGATCACATGTGGACGTGCGTCTTTATCCATCAATGCCAGGGCCGCTGGAATTGCTTCATTTAAAGCAGCCGCACCTAAGCTGCCACCAACTACCAATATCGACAAAGGTCCAGTGCGCGCTTCATATCGTTTTGCTGGCGCGCCCACAGCTTCAAACTCTTCACGGATTGGATTGCCAACCCATTCAGCATGGGCCATCGTATCTGGGAAGCCAGTCAATGTACGCATAGCAATTTTGGCTAGGGCACGATTAGCGCTTCCCGCCACAGAATTAGCCTCATGCAGAACCAATGGCCTCTTCAAAAACTTCGTCATCAAGCCGCCGGGAAATGTAATGTATCCGCCCATACCTAAAACGACATTTGGCTTAATACGGCGCATGATCTTCAGACTCTGAAAGCTCGCTCTTGCAAGATTGAATGGCAACATCAATTTTGCTTTGATGCCTTTGCCACGTAAGCCGCCAAACTCAACTGCCTCAAATGGGAAGTCACATGCTTTTACCAGGCGATATTCCATGCCACTTTGATTACCAAGCCAAAAAACTTTCCAGCCACAGATGCGTAGATATTCAGCAACAGCTAAGCCTGGGAAAATATGCCCCCCAGTACCGCCGGCCATAATCAAGATGGATGGCTTGGTCATAGCTTGCCACCCCGCATCAAGATTCGGTTCTCATAATCAATACGCAGGAGCATGGCGACTGCCACTGCATTCATCAAAATTCCTGAACCGCCATAACTGACTAAAGGAAGAGTCAAGCCTTTGGTAGGAAGTAGGCCTAAGTTCACGCCCATATTGATAAATGCCTGCCAACCAATCCATATCGCAACACCTTTAGCAGCAAGGCCAGCAAAACTACGATCCAATTGCAAAGCAGTACGACCAATCAAGAATGCACGACGTACGATCCAATAGAACAAGAAGATCATCACCACTACGCCAACGAATCCAAGCTCTTCACCAATCACAGCCATGATGAAATCAGTATGCGCTTCAGGAAGGTAATGTAATTTTTCAACACTACCGCCTAGACCCAAACCAAACCATTCGCCACGGCCGAATGCCATGAGTGAATGAGTTAATTGATAACCTTTATTTGCTGCATTGTCGACTTGCCATGGATCCATAAACGCCAGCATGCGACCGCGACGGAATGGAGAAAGAGCAATCATCGTGGCACCGCTCATCAAGCCAACCAAGATCAAGCCGCCAAACAACTTAGCGTTAATGCCGCCTAAGAACAAAATTCCAAAAGCAATTAAAGCTACCACCACGAATGCGCCCATGTCAGGTTCAGCCATCAGTAGGCCGCCAACTAAGGCAACAGCGATACCCATGGGCAACATGCCCTTAACAAATGAGTGGAGATACTCTTGACGCTGCACTGTGTAGCTTGCGGCAAAAATCACTGCAGCAAATTTCATTAATTCAGATGGCTGGAAGTTCATCAGACCCAATGGAATCCAACGCTTCGCACCGTTTACGCCCTTGCCTACGCCAGGGATGAGAACAGCAATCAAGAGTAAAACCGTAAAGCCAAAAATGACCGGTGAATAACGATCCCAAACTTTTGTTGGAATCTTGAATGCCCAAATACCAACACCGATGGCAATTGCCAATGAAATGCAATGCCGAATTAAGAAGAAGTTGCTGCTGTAATTTGCATACTTAGGACCATCAGCCAAAGTAATGGATGCGGAGTAGACCATGACTAAACCGATCAAGGCTAAAGACAGTACCGCCCAAACTAACAATTGGTCGTAGTCCATCATGCGTGAGCGAGTTTGCTCAACACCAGATACTGCATCTCTCAAGCCACTGCGGAAATTGTCTATCCCACCTCTGGAGAAATTCCAGAAGCGGCCAAGGCCCAAACGATTCTCAGGAAAAAGTTTTTCCTTCAAACTCATGCATGGACTCCTTCGAATTGCATTCCCAATTCTTGAACTTCAGCAACGAATGCTTCAGCTCGTGCTACGTAATCGCTGAACTGATCAAAGCTAGCGCAAGCTGGTGAGAGTAAAACGATGTCACCAGACTGAGCTTGTTTTGCAGCTTCTGCCACTGCACTTTGGAGGGTCTCACTCATGACGCACGGCACTGCATCAGCTAAAGCCTCAGCAATAATTGGGGCGTCTTTACCAATCAGGAAAACACCTTTTACAAAGCGCAATGCAGGATCACGTAAAGGACTAAAGTCCTGGCCTTTTCCTTCACCACCAGCAATCAACCAGATCCGCTTGCCAGCCTCATTGGCACTTAAACCATTGAGCGCAGCTACAGTGGCACCCACATTGGTGCCTTTACTGTCATCCACATACTCAACATTCGACACAATCGAAACACTTTGAACGCGATGCGGTTCACCGTGGTAGTCACGCAAACCATGTAAAAGCATATTCATTGGCAAACCAGCTGCGCGCGCCAAGGCCAATGAAGCTAATGCATTCAAGGCATTGTGGCGACCACGAATGCGTAAAGCATCAGCAGGTATTAAACGCTTTAGTCTTAACGGCTCTTCCTCTACAGCGGCTGCTTTACGACGACGCTTAGGTTGAGGCTCAAGATCTTCATCTACCTCAGCCCAAACTAGCCAATCAATTCCACCGGCACGTAGATCATGCTCGATTCCAAAGGCACCCTGCTCATCAGGTCGGCCTGCGCCAAAAGTAATAACGGATTTATTTGCTTTTTGCTCGTCAGTCAGTAAATTCATTGCTAATGAATCATCACGATTCAGAATGCAAATAGTGTCTTGCCCAAAAATATTCGCTTTTGCATCAACATAGGCCTGCATATCACCGTGCCAATCTAAGTGATCTTGCGTAATATTTAATACAGTTGCTGCTGTTGCATTAAAGGTACTTGTGTAAACCAATTGGAAGCTAGAGAGTTCCAACACCCAAATCTCAGGCATATCTACAACTTGATCAGACTCATCCAAGCAAGACATCAACTTATCTAAAGCCGCTGGGCTGATATTTCCAGCAACAGCAACTCTCTTGCCAGCACGCTCACACAACTGTCCTGTCAGTGCAGTCGTAGTTGTCTTTCCATTGGTTCCAGTAATTGCCAATAAGGCCGGCTTGTATTGAGACGCTGCGACTTGGGCCATGCGATCTAATGCAGCAATAGCTCTGGCAAAGAATTCCAATTCCCCCCAGATATCAATATTGGATTCTTGCGCCTTAGCCAAGAATGAAGCTGTTGGTTCTTGAAGTGGAGATAAGCCAGGGCTAATTCCGATGACATCAATATTCTTTAAATTAATGTCGTCAAGAGGTCCAAAGAAAGCATCCTGAAGCCCTGCAAATTCAAGATCAGCCAACCAGGCTTTTTGTCGCTCATTCAGCTTTTCGCGATCACGTGTATCAGCCAGACTAACCTTAGCAGCATTTCGCAAACACCACTTAGCCATTGCATATCCAGACTCTCCCAATCCTAAGATTAAGAAATGTTGAGGTGCTTGATAACCCTCATCTGCGATGAGAGCTGGGTTAGCGAAGGCTTGGTCTAAGTTATGCATATTCTTTGGCTTACCGTAATTTCAGGCTGGAGAGGCCAATGAGAACTAATAAAATGGTGATGATCCAGAAGCGAACAACTACCTGTGTTTCGCGCCAGCCACCCAACTCAAAATGGTGATGTAGTGGCGCCATCCTAAAAATACGACGACCCTCACCAAAACGCTTCTTGGTAAATTTGAACCAAAATACTTGCAGCATTACTGACAGTGTTTCTGCCACAAAAATTCCGCCCATGACAAAGAGCACAATTTCCTGGCGAACAATCACGGCAATAGTACCGAGTGCACCACCTAATGCGAGCGCACCAACATCACCCATAAATACTTGAGCAGGATGTGTGTTGTACCAAAGGAATGCCAGCCCCGCACCACCCATAGCGCCACAGAAAATCATTAGCTCACCTGCGCCAGGAATATATGGGAACAATAAATACTTTGCATAAATTGCATTACCCATCACATAAGCAAAAGCACCTAGAGCGGCACCAACCAATATCACCGGCATGATGACTAAGCCATCAAGACCATCAGTTAAGTTCACGGCATTACTACTACCAACAATCACCAAGTAACTCAAAATAATGAAGCCCATTACTCCCAAGGGGTAGCTCACCTCTTTCATAAAAGGAATCAGCAAGTTTGATTTTGCTGGTAGATCCAAAGCGAAGCCGCTTTTGAGCCAATCAAAGAACAACTGCAAGACCTTGAGGTTATTTACTTCGGATACAGAGAAAGCTAAATAAATAGCGGCAAATAATCCAATCAAAGTCTGCCAAAAGAATTTTTCTCGTGAGGCCATTCCTTTAGGATCTTTGCGGGCTACTTTTCGATAGTCATCAACCCAACCCACCAAACCAAATCCAAAAGTCACAATCATCACAATCCAAATAAAGCGATTGCTTAAATCAGCCCACAACATGCAGGATATAAAAATACCCAAAAGGATCAGTACACCACCCATTGTTGGGGTGCCTGATTTCACTAAATGGGTTTGTGGGCCATCCGTACGAACCGCTTGACCCATCTTCAATGCAGTCAGCTTCCGAATAACCCATGGACCAGCCGCCAAGCCAATTAGCAAAGCAGTCACTGTTGCCATTACCGCTCTAAAAGTGATGTAGTTAAAGACTCGGAAAAATCCAAAATCATCCTGTAACCATTGTGCCAATATCAAGAGCATGTTTTAGCCTCCTCTAATAAGGCCTGTACTACACGCTCCATACGCATAAAACGAGATCCCTTAACCAAAATATCTAAGTGCAACTGCTTGCTTGACTCTTGATCCGCTAGTGCCACATTGAGCTCGTCAAGCAACTGATCCAGTTTGGTGAAGTGCTTAGCACTGCTAGCAAGCTGAGTCTTTTGTGAATCATTAAAGCCCTGCACTGCAAATTTGCACTGCTCTCCGAGCGCAAATAACTTGCTGATGCCCTGCTCGGCAGCATAGGCACCAACTTCCTCGTGGAACGCAGGACCTTGATCACCTACCTCGCCCATATCACCCAACACCATCCAGGAAGTATTTCCAGACTGTTTAAGCGCATCAATAGCAGCTCTTACGGAATCAGGGTTCGCGTTATAACTATCGTCAATCAGGGTGCGACCTGCATTTAAAGGCTTTGCTTGCATGCGTCCATTTACCGGAATAAAAGATTCCAGACCGACCTTGATTTGCTCCAAACTTAATCCAGCACCCAAAGCTACTGCGCTAGCCGCTAGAGCATTACGCACATTGTGATTTCCTAAGGTATTGAGCTGAACCTCAACTCTGCCAAATTCAGTTGAAATCTCAATTTTTCCGCTAGCTAATAACTTTCCAGTCACTGAGGCTTTGACTAACGCCGATTCAGTAGATAAAGCAAAGTCAATTACCTTGCGTCCTGCGGCAGCTTGATGCCAAACCGAAGAGAACTCAGAATCCGCCGGAAACACTGCAACACCATCTGCAGGAAGTGCGGTCAAGGCAGTTGCATGTTCTTTTGCAACTGCTTCTACAGTCGCCATAAATTCTTGATGCTCACGCTGGGCATTGTTAATCAGAGCGATATTGGCTTGAGCAATCAGGGCTAGTTCTGCTGTTTCGCCAGGATGATTCATCCCCAACTCAATCACTGCTAAGCGATCGGTTGATCGCATGCGTAGCAAAGTTAAGGGTAGGCCAATATCATTATTGAAATTGCCTTTAGTTACCAAAGTGCACTCTTCACCGGCAGCAGCCTTGAAGATCGAAGCAATCATCTCTTTTACAGTGGTCTTGCCATTAGATCCCGTTACCAAAGCCACCGGGATAGAAAATTGTGCACGCCATGCCTTTGCCAACTCGCCCAAACCCTGTTTAACATCCTGGACACATACTGCAGGTAAGTTTGTAGGGCATTTTTCTTTATGACTAATAAGTGCCGCGCTTGCGCCCGATGTTGCCACATCGCTCAAGAAGTCATGCGCATCGAAACGATCGCCCGACAAAGCAATAAATAATTCGCCAGACTGAATCTGACGACTATCGCTGCCAACATGAGAAATGGAAATTGCTTCAGCAGACTTTGCATCAGCATGAATCAACTGACTGCCTGGCAACATGGCATGCACTTGGGCGAGAGTAGTCATAGGCGTACTCATACGCTACCCCCCGCAGCCAAACGAATATGTTCTTGATCAGAAAAATCAAATTTCTTGCCATTGATCTCTTGAGTAGACTCATGCCCTTTGCCAGCAACTAGAACAATATCGTTGATATCGGCATGTCGTACTGCAGCCATAATGGCAGCCGCTCTATCAGGTAGTGCTTGCACATTCGATAGGTCGCCTGACATACCAGCTTGAATCATGGCAATAATAGAAACAGGATCTTCCGATCTAGAGTTGTCACTTGTAATCACAATATGATCGGCAAACTCTTGTGCTGCACGACCCATTTGTGGACGCTTACCGGAATCTCGATCACCGCCGCAACCAAAGACACACCATACTTTTCCGTTACGTTGATTTGCAATGGGGCGCAATGCATTCAATGCTTTAGTGAGGGCATCTGGTGTATGTGCATAGTCCACAACAATTAGTGGCCCCTCAGTTCTCTGCGTTTTATTTAAGCGAATCAACTCCATCCGCCCTGGAACAGCAGTCAACTTGCTCATGCGCTTAGAGGCCTCGCTCGGGCTCAAGCCTTGAGACAACAGAACCGTCCAAACAGCAAGACAATTACTTAAATTAAATTCGCCCAATACTGCAAGCCGAACATCGCTTGAACCTGACGCATCACAGTTAAATTGAGAGTCATAGCCAGCAGCTGTAAACAGGGTGTTTTCTGCATAGGTGCGTTTCAATCGATCGCCAAATTTTTCAAATCCGGCAAATGCATTGCTGCTGAATGCATAACCCCACACTTGAGGGCCGTCGACAGCGAGGAGCTTCATTGCTAATTCGCGCCCAAATGCATCGTCAAAATTGATGATGGCATTTTCAAGCTGAGGTAGTTTGAACAGCTTAGCTTTTGCCTCAGCGTATTCACCCATCGTACCGTGGTAATCCAAGTGATCTTGAGTCAAATTAGTAAATACCGCAGTACGCACATCCAAACCAGAAATGCGATTTTGATCGAGTGCATGAGAAGAAATCTCTATGGCCACCTGCTGAGCACCTACATTCAATAATTCTTTTAATTGAGTCTGTAAACGTGGTGCATCGGGTGTGGTGTAGCCAGTCTCGATCAATGCACCCGGGAAACCGGTACCCAAAGTACCTAAAACTGCAGCGCGTTGATTAGGCCCATCCAATGCCTGTGCCAGCCACTGCGTAATGCTAGTTTTGCCATTGGTGCCGGTAACGCCGATAACGTTCAGCTTTTTACTTGGGTAGCCATACCACTCAGCACAGAGTTCTCCAGCTAAGTTAGCTAAATTATCAATAGCAAAACAGTCTGAGCGATCTAAGTACTCGTTAGCAACACCATCTGCCGGATCAAATACAACTGCTGCTGCACCATTTGCTAAGGCAGCCGCAATGTAATCACGACCGTCACGTAGGGCATTGCCATGACCAACAGGGTATGCAAAGAAGATGTCACCAGATTGGATTTGACGGCTATCAGCAGTTACTTTTGCATCTGCAGAAGTGAGATCACGTAAATGCGAGATCAAGAGATGGGGTTCAATATTAATCATTGCCATCATCTTTTTAAAACCGCTGTATTTGTTTTGACTGCGGCACTCTGTATTTGTGCGGGACTTTGATCCTGCATTGCTTTTTGCTTCAGAGGGCTATCTGGCAAGACATTCAAGGTGCGCAAAGTCTCACTCACGATAGTAGAAAACACTGGCGCTGCAACATCTCCACCGTAGTGGCTGCCGCCAGTCGGCTCATCAATCATGACGGCCACCACAATGCGTGGCGCACTAATGGGTGCCAAGCCTGCAAAGTAAGCGCGGTATTTATTGCCATACCCCTTACCTACTAATTTATGGGCTGTTCCTGTTTTTCCACCAACACGATAACCTTCAGCTTGCGCTTTAATGGCGGTGCCACCTGGCTCTGTTACTGACTCCATCATGCTGCGCATCTCAATGGCCGTCTTAGCAGAAATGACGTGTGTACCAGGCTTAAATTCCGGACTACGCTCAATCGTGAGCGGCACCAATTCACCATCACGCGCGAAGATCGTATAAGCGCGTGCCACCTGAAAGAGTGAACCTGAAATACCATAACCAAACGCAATCCGCGCTTGATCCGTTGGCATCCATTTTTTATAAGGATGCACAGTGCCAGCCACAGCACCAGGAAAACCAATCTTCGGCGCCTGACCTAAACCAACTGACGTATAGAAATTCCACATCTCTTCTGCGGATAGATTATTCATTGCAATTTTGGCCGTACCAATATTGCTCGATTTTTGAATAATTTGTGCAACAGTGAGATTGCCGTAAGGGTGTGTATCTGTAATCGGCTTTGGACCAACCAAATATTTGGCACCAATTGCCATATTGGTACTCGGAGTAATTACACCCTTCTCCAATGCAATAGCAACCGTTAATGGCTTCATCGTTGAGCCAGGTTCAAAGGTGTCAGTTAAAACGCGATTACGCAACTGCTCACCCGTCAGCTTCTTACGATCATTCGGGTTGTAACTTGGATAATTTGCTAATGCTAAGATCTCGCCAGTTTGGGTATCCAACACGACTGCGCCACCAGCGCTTGCATGATGCTGTTCGACTGCATTTTTAACGGCGTTGTAAGCCAGGAACTGAATCTTGCTATCAATAGAAAGTTGTAAGTCTTTACCGTTTTGCGGCAACTGCAAAATTGCAACATCTTCAACAACGCGACCGAGGCGATCCACAACCACGCGACGAGCACCTGGATGTCCGGCCAGCTCTTTTTCCCGAGAGAGTTCCATACCCTCTTGACCACGATCTTCCACATTAGTAAAGCCAACGACGTGCGCCATCGCTTCACCCTCAGGATAGAAGCGACGATATTCATTATTCAAGCCAATGCCCGGGATTTCTAATTGCTTAATCTGTTGCGCCACTTCTGGGTCTACTTGGCGCTTCAAGAAAATCTGTTTACGTTCTTCTCTTAATTTTTTACGTAATTCCGCTTCGCTAATCTGCAAAAGACTTGCCAATTTCTGCACTCTATCTGCAGCCAAATCATCAGGAACAGTGTCGTTATAGGCGATCACCGACTTTGCTTCCAAGCTGGTAGCAATCACTTGACCATTGCGATCCAATATTTTTCCACGGGAAGCAGGCAACTCCAACTCACGCTGAGTACCGCGCACACCTTTAGCTTCATAGAAAGCATTTCCCGGACCTTGAATCCAGAAGGCGCGAATTAAGAGCAACATGAAGACGAAGAACAACATGAACAGCATCAGGCGTGACCGCCACATTGGCAGACGCAATACTAAATTTGGCGTAGTTGAAAAACCTACCGGCCTCATCTAGCCTCCTTCAAGTACAAAGTACGCTCTGGAGAGATGGGAACCATGTGTAACTGATTACGAGCAACATCACGAATACGTGCAGACTTGGAAAGGTTGCGCTGCTCATACTCTAGACGCAACCAATCTTGATTGAGTTTGCGCTCTTCAATTTGTGCACGCTCTAAGGAGATAAATAATTTACGTGCACGCTGCTGTGCCGCAACCAAAGAGAGGGCGCAAACCAACAGCAAAACAAGTAAGGTCAGCGTAGCGCGATTCAAGCTAGCACTCCCGCACGTTTTTCAGCAACTCGCATGATGGCTGAACGAGCACGAGGATTCTCTCGAACCTCTTCATCACTTGGCTTAACGCGTCCAATAATCTCTAGAGCACTTTGAGGCAAATCACGATCGCGGACCGGCAAACCACGAGGTACTTCAACCTTTGCATGTGACTGCAAAAATTGCTTAACGATACGATCTTCTAGCGAATGAAAACTAATCACTGCTAAGCGCGCGCCTGGCTTTAATAAATTGAGCGCGGCCTTTAATCCAAGCTCTAAATCTTCTAACTCGCGATTAATAAAAATACGTAAGGCCTGAAAAGTTCTCGTAGCTGGATCTTGTCCAACTTCTCTTGTGCGAACGACGCTGGCAACCAAGCTTGCTAATTGCAAAGTTGTTTTTGGCGACAGCCCCTCTTCTCGCTTAGCTACGATAGCTTTTGCGATCTGAAATGCAAAACGTTCTTCACCATAAGTCTTAATCACGCGCGTGATGTCCTCTTGTGATGCTTGCTCTAACCATTCTGCCGCTGTCAAACCATGATCCGTGTTCATACGCATATCGAGTGGGCCATCCTTGCGAAAGGAAAAGCCGCGATGTGCCTCGTCCACCTGTGGAGAGCTGATGCCGAGATCTAACAAAATGCCATCGACTGATTCTGACTCTGCGTATTGATCCATCTGCGCAAAACTGTCGTGCACGATTCGTAAACGCGGATCGTTGATTTTTTCCGCTACTGCGATCGCATCTAAATCCTTGTCGAAGGAAATCATTCGCGCGCTCGAAGGCAGTTGTGAAAGCAGTGCTTGCGTATGACCGCCACGCCCAAAGGTTCCATCGATCAAGAGTAGATTTTTTGATGCCTCGGGAGAAGTAATGCGCGGGCCACTGATCAGCGCCGTCACCGCCTCGGCCAGTAATACTGGGCGATGAGTTATGTTCATGGCACCCTGTCATCAAAAATTAAATTGCTTCAGGGCTTCAGGCATACCTTGTGCAATGGCAGCCTGTTCTTTTGCGGCGTAAGTAGCGGCGTCCCACAACTCCAGATGACTACCCATACCGAGTAGCATCACTTCCTTTTCAATGCCAGCAGCTGATCGCAACTCTGGGCTCACCAAAATTCTTCCTGCGCTGTCCAAATCTACTTCTGCAGCATTACCTAGGAAGATTCGGCGCCACCAATGGGCATCCATGGGCAATTGCGCGACACGTGATCGAAATGTTTCCCACTCAGGGCGGGGGAACAACAAGAGGCATCCATCGGGGTGTTTTGTGAGCGTAATTCGGCCCTCACCTTGAACTAACAAGGCGTCACGATGCTTTGCCGGCACAGACATGCGGCCTTTTGCATCTAAATTGAGAGCTGACGCACCTTGAAACACCATTTACCCCACTTTTTCACACTTCCTCCCACTTTAGAGGATCGCAATAAGAGGGTCAAGTGTTTTTGGGTAATTTTTTAGGAAATTTCCTAGTGATTACAAACACTTAGCGTCATGTGTTGATAAAATGGTGACTATAAAAATGCTACTTGAAACAACGGCTTGGAAAATATACTTAAGAATAGGTCTTAGCTATTTAGCCCAATAATGGATAAATATACTGTATTAATAAACAGTATTCCAAATAAAAATCTGCAAAATAATTAATTTAGAACTAGATTTTGTAAGCAGTGCGCGTCATGACTTTTGACATCGCCTGCATTAGCTTCTGAATCGGGTCCGGCAAGACCGCACCACCAGCAGAAATTGCAGCTTGTCCATGTTCGATTTCATCGATGCGCATTTGATCAACAATGGCTCGAGAACGCTCATCTTCTGCAGGCAATTTTTTGAGGTGGCTCTCGAGGTGATTCTCTACTTGTTTTTCTGTTTCAGCAACAAATCCAAGACTCCACTTATCACCCGCTAAGCCAGCAGCCAAGCCGATTGCAAAGGATCCTGCATACCAAATTGGATTGAGATAGCTGGTATGTGAGCCTAGCTCTTGAAGGCGTGTTTCACACCAAGCTAAATGGTCCATTTCCTCTTGTCCAGAGTGATCCAACATCTGCCGAATTTCAGGATTACGGGCCACTAATTTTTGCGATTGATAGAGGGCTTGAGCACAAACCTCACCCACATGGTTGACACGCATTAATCCTGCAGCGTGCTCTCGCTCCTTGACACCAAGCAAAGCATTAGATTGGGTATCTGAACCTGGGGTTGGGCGATGAGCATGTGCACCCCCAACCACCGAGCGCAAGGCTGTATCAAACTCAATAATGAACCGATCAATTAGCGCCATAGGCTTGTAAGAACTAGACCAAAACCTCTGCTTTGCAGCTTTGTTTAGTCTTCAAACCCAATTCAGCTAAAAGCTCTCGGTCTTGTTCTGCCTCGGGATTACCGGTAGTGAGTAGTTGCTCACCATAGAAAATAGAATTCGCACCAGCCTGGAAGCACATGGCCTGCACTGCCCTTCCGAGCTCCTGACGACCAGCCGATAAACGCACTCGTGCACGCGGCATCGTAATGCGAGCTACAGCAATGGTTCTGACGAATTCCAACGGGTCTAAAGGCTTCTGATCTTCCAAGGGGGTGCCTGCAACAGGAACCAGGTGATTAATTGGAACTGACTCTGGATATGGGCTTAAATTGGCCAAACGGGCCAAGAAAGCTGCACGCTGTTCGCGGGACTCACCCATACCCACAATACCGCCGCAACACACTGACATGCCTGCTGAACGTACATTAGAAATCGTGTCTAAACGGTCTTGATATCCCCGAGTAGAGATGACTGAGCGATAGAAGTCCTCACTGGTATCCAAATTGTGGTTATAGAAGTCTAAGCCGGCCTCCTGAAGGGCTTGAGCCTGATTAGCCTCCAGCATCCCTAGGGTGGCGCAGGTTTCAAGGCCTAAGGCCTTCACGCCCTTAATCATGGCAGTGACTTTTTCAATATCGCGGTCTTTAGGCTCCCGCCAGGCGGCACCCATACAAAAACGGTTAGATCCAGCGGCCTTGGCAGCCTTAGCAGCCTCAAGCACCTCATCCAGATCCATCAACTTATTAGCCTTCACGTCAGTGTCGTAACGAGCGGCCTGAGGGCAATAGCCACAATCTTCAGGGCACCCGCCAGTCTTAATTGACAAAAGCGTAGCCAATTCCACATCGCCATCAGGGAAGTTGGCGCGATGAGTCTCCTGCGCTTTAAACATCAATTCACTAAATGGGAGGGCAAATAGAGCCTCAATCTGGGCGACTGACCAAGCACCCGATGCGTCGACCTCTTTATGCAAATCCTTTTGAGACTTGACTTGGGTGAGGGGTTTTTCAGTAGTTTGGGTGGCCTGCATGATGGAATTCCAGAAAATAGATCAATTCAAGCCATAAACATAACAGATACAGGCCTAAATTAGGAAAAACTAGTGGTCAAATACCAAACATGAAGCTTATTTCTGATCCAAATCAAACCTCACTGGTTGATCGCAGCCTAGATGCCGTTTGGCACCCCTGCACTCAGATGAAGCATCACGAGTCATTGCCTTTGATTGCCATTACTAAGGGTAAGGGTGCTTGGCTCTTTGACGACAAAGAAAATGCGCTACTCGATTGCATTAGTTCTTGGTGGACCAATCTGTTTGGCCACTCCAATCCACGCATCAACAAAGCCATTACTAATCAGCTTGAAAAAATTGAGCATGTGATGCTCGCCGGATTTACGCACCCACCCGTAGTAGAGCTTTCCGAGAAACTGTCCGCCTTAACTCAAGGTCATTTGGGTCACGTTTTTTTTGCGTCTGATGGCGCCTCTGCAGTAGAGATTGCTTTGAAGATGAGTCATCACTTTTGGCGTCTGAATAATCAACCGCAAAAGAAAAAATTCGTCTGCTTAGAAAATGGTTATCACGGTGAAACCTTAGGCGCATTAGCGGTGACTGACGTTGCAATATTTCGTGAAGCTTACGGCTCACTTTTACAAGATGTTTTTACTGTGCCTTCACCTGATGCACGTAAAGCAAAGTCCGGTGAAAGTGCTGATGATGTTGCTAGACAAGCCGCAAAAAAATTAGCGACTCTACTAGAAGCAGAGCATCATCATATTGCTGCCATCATTGTTGAACCACTCGTTCAATGCGCAGGACAAATGGCGATGTACTCACCAGAATATTTACGCTTAGTACGCTTACTCTGCGATCGCTATAACGTTCACCTCATCGCCGATGAGATCGCAGTGGGATGCGGTCGATCGGGCAAGTTTTTTGCTTGCGAACATGCGGGAATTTGGCCGGACTTCTTAACACTGTCTAAAGGCATCAGTGGCGGCTATCTTCCGCTGTCACTCTCCATGACAACTGACAAAATTTATCGCGCCTTTTATGGCGATCAAATGCAACAAGGCTTCTTACACTCGCATTCCTATACGGGCAATCCATTAGCATGCGCTGCAGCGCTTGCGTGTTTAGAAATTTTTGAAACTGAATCTGTTCTTGAAAAAAATCTTGAACGCAGCAAAGATCTTGCCAATGCATTTGCTTGGGCAAAAGTAGATCCTCGCATCGAACATTGGCGCCAGCAAGGCATGATCCTAGCGTTTGATATCAAACTCGCAGCACTAAAAAATTCAGCTAGGTTTTCACGAGACATGTTTTCAGCAAGCATGGTAGAAGGCATTCTTATTAGACCAATTGGCAATACGATTTATGTAATGCCGCCATACATCCTCTCTTCAGAGGAAGCGATGCAAATGGGTGCATCCGTTCAACGCGCACTCAATCAGGTGTTGGCATGAGTGCAAACTTTAAAGCGCGCGATATGGCTGAGCACCAGATTGCGGACCTAGATGAGCAGCTACTTAAACGCAAACTACGTACCACCGAATCTCCCTGTGACACCAAGACCCGTGTTGGCAAACGAGAACTTAAAGCGTTTTGTAGCAATGACTACCTAGGTTTAGCTAACCACCCTAAGTTAGTTGCTGCGCTTGCGGAAGGTGCAAACCTGTATGGGGTTGGGAGCGGCGCATCACACTTAATTAGCGGTCACAGCATTGCACATGACTTGCTTGAAAAAAAATTGGCCGCCTGCGAGGAAAAGCACATTCCCAATGCAAGAGCACTGTTCTTTAGCACTGGCTATCTCGCAAACATCAACGCCATTACTGGAATTTCCAGACTGGCCGAACAAGGGCAAGCGAGTATTTATTCAGCCAAACTCAATCACGCCTCTTTGATTGATGGTGTTCGCTTAGCTAGCGCACAAACTAAAGCGAAGGTGACTTTGTTTGATCACCAAAACCTCAGCTCTCTAGAGGAATCTCTAAGTCAAGATACCCACCCTCTCAAGTTGATTGTGGTCGATGGCGTATTCAGCATGGATGGGGATATCGCGCCCGTAGAAAAACTCCTGCACATTGCTGAACAATACGATGCCTTGTTGATGGTGGATGACGCTCATGGATTTGGCGTGCTCGGCGAACAAGGCCACGGTATTTTGGAGCAAGCAGGAGTGCATTCAGAGCGAATCATTTATGTCGGCACACTTGGTAAAGCGGCTGGCGTTAGTGGCGCATTTATTTGCGCTGCCTCACCTTTTATTGAGTGGCTTATCCAAAAGGGACGCCCCTACATTTACAGCACGGCTACACCACCGGCGATTGCCCACACCTTACTCAGTAGCCTTGCATTGATCGAGGGCGATGAAGGCATTGCTCGTCGTAAAAAACTAAATGAACTGATTCAGATCTGGAACGAAGAGATGACTTTCTCAAACTGGGAAAAAACCCCTTCATCCACCCCAATTCAGCCCGTCATTTTAGGAAGCAATGCCAATGCATTGGCTGTAGCTAAACTCTTGGATGAAGCGGGTTTTTGGATTCCAGCAATCCGTCCGCCCACCGTTCCTGTTGGCACTTCTCGCCTGCGTATTACTTTTTCTGCAAACCATAGTGTTAATGACTTACGTGAGTTGATTCAGGCATTGAAGATCATTGAGCAAACTGTAGAAAGTAAGTTATGACAATTAATACCCCTGCTGGTTTCTTTGTCACCGGCACCGATACGGAAGTTGGCAAAACCTTGCTTAGCGGTGCACTTATTCTCAAACTAAGAGAGGCGGGCATCGGCGCAATTGGTTTTAAACCTGTAGTGGCCGGCACCTACATTGACTCCCGTGGTCAGAAACTGAATGAAGACCTAGAAACATTAAGAATCGCATCAGGATTGGATTCTCAGGAGCAAAGCCTCTGTCCCTATGTTTTAGATGAGGCAGCTGCCCCACACCTTGTTGCCAAGAAAAATAATATTTATCTAGACTCCTCCATCATCTTGAGTGATTTACATTCCCTGAGTCAACAATTTGAGGTGGTCGTTGTTGAAGGCGCGGGCGGATTTTTGGTTCCTCTAAATGAGCAGGAAGATTTAGGTGATCTAGCTCAGGCAATGGATTTACCAGTCATCCTTGTAGTCGGTATGCGTTTAGGCTGCATTAATCACGCCTTACTCACTTGTGAAGCAATTGTGTCGCGCCAGTTGACGATTGCCGGCTGGGTAGCGAACACGCTTTCTGAGGAAATGCCTAATTTAGAAGAAAATATTCAAACCCTAAAAGACCGAATTTTTGCGCCATTTTTAGGTGTCATTCCTACTCTTCCTAAGCAGCTTCAAAAGCCCGAGAATGCCCCCTACTCCATAGAGGCCTTACGATTTGCTGCGGAGCACATAAAACTGCCTGAGTAAATTCAGATAAGATGAAGCTATGCGATTACTTCCAGAAATCATCGACTCCGCATCAGCCATTCAAGAGATTCGACGCAATATTCATGCACATCCAGAATTGCGCTTTGAAGAAAATCGTACTTCCGACCTGGTAGCAGAAGCGCTTTCAAGCTGGGGAATTTCGGTATTCCGCGGCCTTGGAAAAACAGGGGTTGTTGGCAAGCTTGATGGCGACTTAGGCCAAGGTAAGATGATTGGCTTGCGTGCCGATATGGATGCGCTACCTCTACAAGAACACAATACCTTTGAACACACTTCAAAGAATCCCGGCAAGATGCATGCCTGTGGCCATGATGGTCACACTGCAATGCTCTTAGGTGCCGCCCAATATTTATCTAATCATCGCGACTTCAAAGGCTCAGTCATTTTTATTTTTCAGCCAGCTGAAGAAGGTGGTGCTGGCGCGCAAGAAATGATTAACGATGGGTTATTTAAGCAATTTCCTTGCGATGCTGTCTTTGGTTTGCACAACTGGCCAGGACTTGCCGAAGGCCATTTTGGTGTGACCTCTGGTCCGATGATGGCTTCAAGCAATACGTTTGAAATCACTATCCGCGGCAAAGGTGGACATGCTGCTTTGCCACACAACAGTGCTGACCCCGTTCTAACAGGAGCTCAAGTTGTCCAAGCACTACAAAGCATCATTACCCGAAACAAGCGTCCAGTAGATGCAGCGGTGTTATCAGTTACGCAGTTTCATGCAGGCGAGACGAGTAATGTCATTCCGGATAGTGCATTTATCGGTGGAACCGTTCGCACATTCACGATAGAAGTATTGGATTTAATAGAGCAACGTTTGAGAGAAATCTCTCACAACGTCTCCAGTGCATTTGACTGTCAAGCAGAAGTGAGTTTTTCTCGCAACTATCCCCCACTCATTAATCATGACAAAGAAGTAGACTTCGCAAGCGATGTCATGAGTGAATTGGTTGGGATACAAAACGTCAATACCTCAATTGATCCCACGATGGGCGCAGAAGACTTTGCATTCATGCTGTTGGAGAAGCCTGGTTGCTATGTGTTCCTAGGCAACGGTGATGGCGATCACCGCGCAGTAGGTCATGGCATGGGTCCATGCCATCTACATAATCCTTCTTATGACTTCAATGACGCATTGATCCCTGTTGGCGTGAGCTACTGGGTCAAGCTAGCTCAACGCTACCTAGAAAAATAATCTACTTCGAGAGCTAATTTTTTAGGAGTTCGTAAATTGAGCTGGACGCTTTTCCATAAAAGCTGCCATACCTTCTTTTTGATCATTGGTCGCAAAACAAGAGTGGAATAAACGACGCTCAAAATGAATGCCTTCTGAAAGCGTAGTTTCATAAGCAGTATTAATTGCTTCTTTCACCATCATTGCAGTCAGCAATGGCATGTCTGCAATCGTCTTAGCAATCGCTTTAACTTCTTTTAGCAAATCCGCTTGAGGAAAAATGCGAGCAACAAGGCCTGAGCGCTCCGCTTCAGCAGCATCCATCATGCGACCTGTTAAAGCCAAGTCCATTGCCTTTGCTTTGGAAACAGCGCGCGGTAAACGCTGCGTACCACCAGCGCCAGGAATGATTCCTAACTTAACTTCTGGCTGTGCAAACTTAGCACTGTCAGCTGCCATGATGGTGTCGCACATCATCGCCAATTCACATCCGCCACCAAGAGCGTAGCCAGAAACTGCTGCGATCACTGGCTTGCGTACTTTTTTCATCTCCTCCCAATTACGAGAGATAAAGTCGCCGCGATAAACATCAGCGAATCCATACTTCGCCATCGCTGCAATATCTGCACCAGCAGCAAATGCTTTTTCACTACCGGTAACAATGATGCAACCAATATTGTCGTCAGCATCAAAGCTCAACAGCGCAGCACCCAGCTCATCCATTAACTCGTCATTTAGGGCATTTAATACTTGCGGGCGATTGAGAGTAATGACGGCAACTTTGCCATCCACTTCAGTCAATATGGTGTTGTAAGTCATCGATTTCTTTCAAAAATAGATTGGTTCAGCGCGGCAACAATAACCACATCTTGCCATCTTGTTTCATGCGTCCAGCTAATTCACCTGCAGAATCCCCTGATCCCCAATAGTAATCCGCTCGCACCCCACCCACAATGGCCTTGCCCGTATCCTGGGCCATCACCAACTTCTGTAATGCCTGACTACTTAAGGGCCTAGTTGTACTCAAAAATACTGGGGCGCCTAAGGGCATGGCCTTCAAATCAATAGCAATGCTTCGCTCGGCAGTTAAAGGCACTCCCAAGGCGCCATTAGGGCCAAGATCTGCGCTGACATTCCCAGGAAGCTCTTTGAAGAACACGAAGCGTGGATTGGCGTTGAACATCTCCTCTACACGTCCAGGATTGCGCTTAGCCCAAGCAGATATGCCTTGCATCGTTGCCTCGCTCCGTGTGATTTCCTTACGGTCTAGCAACCACTGCGCAAATGACTTAAATGGCTGATCATTGGTGCCGGCATAGCCGAGCCGTAATACGCGCCCATCTTCCAAACGAATTTTTCCAGAGCCCTGAATTTGCATAAACGCAGCGGCGACAGGATCTTGCACCCAAGCAATTTCAGAGCCACGCAGTACCCCAGAACTCATCAACTCTGCGCGTGGGGGTGCAGGATTTGGCTTTGAGGTCTTCCACGCAGCTGGCAAGCCATATAAAGGTACAGAGTAAGTGGCCGTGCGGGTCTGGGAGCCATTCATGACCGGCTCGTAATACCCAGTGATAAGACCGGATTCATTGCCAGTAGCGCTGTTACGCACCTCATATGCCTGAAAATTTCCCTCAAAATATTGGCGAATTGCACGTCCGTCACGGCCTGAAACGCTACTGGCCTGAGCACATGCCTGGCGCCAATTAATTTCACTATTACGTTTGCGTAGGGCATCACAACTTTTGAGCCAAGCTGGCCAAGCCTGCGTTAAATCATCCTCTTGCCAGCCAGGCAAGTCTTGCCATGAAACTGATCTAAAGCTGGCAATCGAGGAGGTATAGGAAGATGGGGCGCTACCGCCAGATCGGTAGCCAGATCCACGAGTAGAGGGGGTAGAGCAAGCGGCTAATAAGCTGGCAATGCTGATTACGAATACACTGCAGACAAGGATTCGCGAAGGATTCTCGCGACTTATTAATTTGGATATAGAAATCATGATTGCCAATTTACTCGATGAATACCCAATGATCCTGTTTGCTGTTGAGGGAGGCATCGCTTTAGCCCTCCTGCTCTTTATTGTCCTTTGGACTGGTAAGGGTAAAAAATAGGGTTTGCTTCAGGACTCAATGCAAGGTTCTTGGCATTACCAAGGCAAATTCAGGAATTGGGGCTTGGAAAAACTGAGCCTCTTCAGTTACGCAGAAGTACTCACCACGCATGGTTCCTGCTGGCGTCGGCAAAGTAGCCCAGCTGGTGTACTCGAACTGCTCACCCGCCCGTAGAAGCGGTTGTTGCCCTACAACCCCCAAGCCACGGACTTCCTGGACATCATTGTCCCCGTCAGTGATGAACCAATGACGAGCAATAAGCTGAATGCTGGCCGTACCCGTATTTCGGATGGTGACGGTATAAGCAAACGCAAATTGGCGGTTATCGGGGTCAGACTGGTCGGACAAATACTGGGTTTTGACCGTAATGCTGATTTCATGAGGATTCATGCTCGAATTCTGCTCCATCCTAAGCCCAACTGCAAGCTAGAATCTAGGGATGGATAGCCAGAAATCACCCTCAAATAGCCAGTTTGTCATCGCCCCCTCCATTTTGTCGGCTGACTTTGCCTGCCTAGGCAAAGAAGTTCAAGATGTTCTCTTGGCGGGTGCCGACTGGATTCACTTTGATGTGATGGACAACCATTACGTTCCGAACCTCACTATTGGACCTTTAGTTTGCGAGGCGATTCGCCCACACGCAACAAAAGATGGCAAGCCAGCGATGATTGATGTTCATTTAATGGTTGAGCCGGTAGACCGCCTCGTTCCAGACTTTGCAAAAGCGGGTGCAAACCTGATTAGCTTTCATCCAGAGGCAAGTCCTCATGTGAACCGCACAATTAATTTGATTCGCGATCAAGGTTGTCAAGCTGGCTTAGTTTTAAATCCTGCCACTCCACTTGATCACCTCGATCACACGCTTGAATTACTTGATCTGGTTTTATTGATGTCAGTGAACCCAGGCTTTGGTGGTCAGTCGTTTATTCCAAGCACTCTCAATAAGATTGCGCAGGTACGCGCACGCTTAGATCGCCACCAACAAGAAACAGGTCGCCATATTCGACTTGAAGTTGATGGTGGTATTAAAGTCGACAATATTGCAGAAGTAGCTAAAGCTGGTGCAGATACATTTGTTGCAGGCTCTGCAATCTTTGGCAAAGAAAATTATGCCGATGTGATTAAAGCGATGCGCGCAGAACTAGCGACGTCAGGAAAGTCATAATGCAGCGCCAAGAATTTCTTGCCCTAGCAAAACAGGGTTTCAATCGCATTCCGTTAGTAAAAGAAGTGCTAGCTGACTTAGAGACGCCTCTATCGCTGTACGTCAAGCTCACTCAAGCTTTTGGACAAAAAAATACTTATTTGCTGGAGTCTGTTCTAGGTGGTGAGCGCTTTGGTCGCTTCTCTTTTATCGGTCTGCCCGCTAAAACTGTTTTAAGAACCGTTGGCACTCCAGATGCGCCACTGACTGAAGTCCTCTTTAATGACAAAGTGATTGAAACTAATCATGACAACCCATTGGATTTTGTAGACGCCTATTTCAAACGATTCAAAGTAGCTGTGCAACCTGGCCTCCCGCGCTTCTGTGGTGGGCTTGCTGGCTACTTTGGTTATGACACGGTTCGCTACATCGAATCCCGTTTGGCTAAGCATAATCTGCCAGATGAGTTAGGTGTGCCTGATATTCAATTGATGCTCACCGAAGAGTTGGCAGTGGTTGATAACGTTGCAGGTCGTATTTACTTAATCGTCTATGCAGACCCTAGTGTTGCCGATAGTTTTGAAAAGGGTCAAGCTCGATTAAAAGAATTACTTGCTTGCCTAAGCAAACCGGTGAGCATGCCAGCGTCATTACCAAGCACCAAAACAGAATTGGTACGCAAGTTCAAAGCGGCTGATTTTGAAAATGCCGTTCTTAAAACTAAAGAATATATTTTGGCTGGCGATTGTATGCAGGTAGTAATCGGTCAACGCATCAGCAAACCATTCACAGAATCACCGCTCGCTCTGTATCGTGCGTTGCGATCTTTGAATCCATCCCCCTACATGTACTTCTATGACTTTGGTGACTTGCAAGTAGTAGGGTCATCACCAGAGATTTTGGTACGCCAAGAACAACGTGAGAGCCAAAAGATTGTGACGATTCGCCCACTAGCTGGCACACGCCCTCGTGGCGCTACACCTGAAGAAGATGAGCGTCTTGCCACCGAATTGCTTGCCGATCCAAAAGAAATTGCTGAGCACGTCATGTTGATTGACCTAGCGCGCAACGATGTGGGTCGTATTGCAAAGACGGGCACCGTCAAGGTGACCGATTCGATGTCGATCGAAAAGTATTCTCATGTACAACATATTGTTAGTTCGGTCGAAGGTGAATTGCTAGACAATATGAGCAATATGGATGTTCTGCGCGCAACCTTCCCAGCTGGCACATTATCCGGTGCGCCAAAAATTCGGGCGATGGAAATTATTGATGAGATGGAAATTGTGAAACGTGGTGTCTATGGTGGCGCAGTAGGCTACCTCTCCTTCTCTGGAGATATGGATGTGGCAATTGCGATTCGCACTGGCGTGATTCGTGATGGCGTACTGCATTCTCAGGCTGGCGCTGGTGTAGTTGCAGATTCCGACCCTACTGCCGAGTGGAAAGAAACCGAAGCCAAAGCCCGAGCAGTATTAATGGCGGCTGATTTAGTACAAGGAGGACTCGATGCTCCTCATGATTGATAACTACGATTCATTTACCTATAACCTCGTTCAGTATTTTGCGGAGCTTGGTGAAGAGGTCAAAGTTTTCCGAAATGATGAAATTTCCGTTGATGAGATTGCCAAAATCAATCCTGCGCGCATTTGTATTTCACCTGGACCATGTAGTCCAGCTGAAGCGGGGATTTCTGTAGCCACGATTCAGCGCTATGCCGGACAGATTCCTATCCTCGGCGTCTGTCTTGGACACCAAGCGATTGGTGAAGCATTTGGCGGCAAGATTATTCGCGCCCAGAAAGTCATGCACGGCAAGACGGATGATATTCACCATACTGGTGTTGGCGTTTTCAAAGATTTACCAAACCCATTTAAAGTAACTCGCTATCACTCCCTCGCGATTGAGAAGAGTTCATTACCCGCAGTTCTTGAAGTCACGGCCACTTCTTCCGATGGTGAAATCATGGGCGTGCGCCATAAAGAACTGGCAGTAGAGGGTGTGCAATTCCATCCAGAATCGATTCTTTCTGAACATGGCCATGCACTCTTGAAGAATTTCTTGCAAGCCAAATAACTCAAAAGCATTAACTCGATCCCCATGCCTATTACGCCTCAGCAAGCACTACAACGTTGTATTGAACATCGTGAACTTTTTCATGATGAGATGACAGCAATGATGCGTCTCATCATGAGTGGTGAGATGCCGCCAACTTTAGTAGCTGGCCTACTAGTCGCCCTACGCACTAAAAAAGAGACTGTTGGCGAGATCGCGGCAGCTGCTCAAGTGATGCGTGAGTTTGCGACACCAGTACACGTCGAAGATAGAAAAAATTTAGTGGATGTAGTGGGCACTGGTGGCGATGGCGCCCATACTTTCAATATTTCTACTGCTGCGATGTTTGTCGCGGCAGCGGCCGGTGCAAAAATTGCCAAGCATGGCAATCGCAGCGTCAGCAGCAAATCTGGAAGCGCAGATATTCTGGAGTCGCTAGGCGTAAAACTGTCACTCTCACCAGAGCAAGTCGCCAAATGTATTTCAGAAGTTGGGGCTGGCTTTATGTTTGCCCCAAACCATCATCCTGCAATGAAGAATGTTGTGCCAATTCGCAAAGATTTGGGTGTACGTACGATTTTTAATATCTTAGGTCCTCTTACTAACCCAGCAGATGCCAAGCGCATCTTGATGGGCGTATTTCATGCTGACTTGGTAGGCATTCAGGCGCGCGTACTGCAGGCCATGGGCATGGATCATGCATTGGTAGTTTATGGTCGCGATGGTCTAGATGAAATCTCTCTTGAAGGCCCTACCCTCGTAGGCGAACTGAAAGATGGCCAGGTCCGCGAATACGAAATTCATCCAAAAGACTTTGGCCTAAATACCGCGCCTACCAATAGCTTTAAGGTGGCTGATGCTGAAGAATCCAAAGCCATTGTTTTAGATGTACTCAATAAAAAATCTGGCCCAGCGAGTGACATTGTTTGCCTCAATGCCGGAGCAGTTTTATATGTAGCCGATGTAGCACCAAGCATTGCTAGCGGCATTCAGATGGCTCAAGCAGCCATTGCTTCTGGTGCTGCCCGTCAAAAGCTGGACCAATTTGTAGCAGCAACCCAAAACTAATTAAGATCTTCATGAGCGATATCCTCGATAAAATTGTTGCCACCAAAAAAATTGAGGTTGCCGCTGATTTAAAAAAAATCTCTTTAGCGAATCAACGCGATCAGGCTGAAGAAAACAATCGCGATCCGCTCTTGAAGCCTCGGGGTTTTATTCAATCTATCGAAAATAAGATTGCGGCAGGTAAAGCTGGTGTGATTACCGAGATTAAAAAAGCGAGCCCCAGCAAAGGAATCTTGCGAGAAAATTTTCAGCCGGCCGAGATTGCTCAGTCTTATGAAAAAAATGGCGCAGCCTGCTTATCTGTTCTCACGGATAAAGATTATTTCCAGGGAGCGAATGCTTACCTTCAAGCTGCAAGAGCTGCGTGCAGCATTCCAGTTTTACGCAAAGACTTTACGATCGATCCTTATCAAGTCTATGAAGCTAGAGCGATTGGTGCCGATGCTATTTTGCTCATTGTGGCTTGTTTAGAGCTCAATCAAATGAAAGAGTTAGAAGCCTGTGCGCATGAGCTGGGATTAGATGTTCTGGTTGAGGTGCATAACGCTCCTGAGCTAGAGCAGGCGCTTGAATTGAAAACCCCACTACTCGGAATTAATAATCGCAATCTGAAAACTTTTGAAGTGACTCTTCAAACCACGCTCTCACTGCTATCAATGGTGCCAGCTGGAAAAACCTTAGTTACTGAATCGGGCATCATGAGTCGAGCCGATGTGCAGTTGATGCGTGATCACCAAATTAATGCATTCTTGGTGGGCGAGGCATTTATGCGCGCGAGTGATCCTGGCGCAGCCTTAAGCGAACTGTTTAACTAGGCAAGCTTAGAGGGCTTGAGTAAATCGAGCCCGACTTTAATTAGTCCAACAAGTACGATTGTGCCAAGTACATCACCAATTAGCATCACTAAGAAGTGATTAAAGCTTCCGGTCTCATCCAGACCCCGGATCGCAAACCAACATTGATGTAAGCCAGCACTTAGAGCTGCGTAGATCAGAGTGCAGATTGCTAGTTTAGGCAAACTCAAGTTACTCAGAGTGGGCGAGATCTTGAGATTACTCAATACAAAAATTGTTGCTAAGTACGGAGCAAAGCCTGATATGAACCCAACACCAACACAAGCTGTGATCTCATGGGGGAATGGCCCTAAATAACTAATAAAAAAGGATGCGAACGCAATCCCTAAGGCACCTGGTAAACCAAATATGAGGGTAAGAAATAAACGAAGCCCAGCAGGTAGATAGATCCAGTTCACCCCTAGACCAAATGTCAGGTGACTTGTAAGCCAATCGTTGAGGTAAAACAGGGTCGTATAAAAGAAAATGCTAACCAGAAAGCCTGTCGTCGATTCCGAGAATATTCTTTTCATGACTGCCAGCATGGTTATTTTTGTAATATTCCCTCATACTAACAGCCCATGAATTAGGGAATATACTGAGATTAACCCTGAGGCTAATAGCTTCTAACAACAAGATAAAGCCATGTCCACAATTAAGTCTTCTTGCTACATTCGATTTTTGAACCTGATTGATGTTCTAGACCGCATCAATCCTGGCAAAAAGCTCGACTCCATTGAGGAAAGCCTTCTAGATAAAATCATTTTGAGTTTTCATGCCAAACAGTCCATTTTGGTAGGCGATCTGATTTCGCTTTCTGAGCTTGGCTCCCAGGCAACCCTTCATGGGCGACTCAAGAATCTCAGCGCCATGGGCTATATCAAGATGGCAGCGAATGAAGATGGGCGCAAAAAAGAAGTGGTTCCCAGCAAAATTGCTATCAAGCGCTATGAAGAAATTTCCAAGTGCTTAGAAAAGGCTGTCAAAGCAAGCTGATTTAATCTCAATCCAATAAAAAAGCCCTTAGTAGTGAACTGACCCACAAAAGTTGGACAGTTTGATTAGGTTACCAGAAGGGATTGAGTTCGGTATTGCACCGGGCTCAATCCCTTTAGTTTTTGCTTGATCCGATCATGGTTGTAGTAGTGGATATATTC
>NZ_JACVOO010000006.1 GCF_018882405.1 Polynucleobacter sp. 31A-FELB
ATTGTTTTAGACCGCATTCATCGCTGGGGGATCTCCCACCAGCGATGTTTGCAAAGTCATTTTGTAGTTCAACCACACCGCCCGATTTTCTGGCTCAGAGCTGACCGGTTTGTGGGAGGAGGTCAAATCCCTTCTGCTAACCTAATAAAACTGTCCAACTTTTGTGGGTCAGTTCATTTCTGTGATCCCTTTGTATAACTGGTGGGTCGGGCGAGATTCGAACTCGCGACCAACGGATTAAAAGAAGTCGTGGCTCTTCAAAAATCCATATAAATCAATAGGTTATAGAGCCAAAAAATGACTGTGCGATTGACTGTGCGATTGCTTTTTGGTGCAAAGATCAAATCTGTAGCTCGGATTTCGAACTTTTGAGTGTTACTTAAAGTAATGATTGCCTCTTGAGAGGGGTAAAAGTAGGATTGCTCTGTGGTCTTCTATGAATTTAATACCCGCCTAAAAATCGGGTTTTTACATTAAAAAATACGAAGTAATTGAAATTGAGAAAATTTAAAAAGATCTATGTTCTAGGTGCCGGTGCTGTCGGTTGTTTTTTCGGCGGAATGCTTGCTCGATCAAATAAAGATACAACGCTTATCGCTAGGCCAGAGCGTGCAAATGCTATAAGTGCTGATGGACTAGAGATGCAATGTCAAAAATTTCAAGAGATTGTTTCAATTAATGTAAGTCACGACCTTTCTGCTTTGACTGATGCAGATCTTGTTTTGCTTTGTGTTAAGTCGCCCGATACAGAAAATACGATGAAGCAGGTGTCATCCATCATTCCAAAAGAGGCCGTGATATTAAGTTTGCAAAATGGGGTTGCTAATGTGGAAATAGCCTCTAGCATTACTAATAACCCCGTATATCCTGCGGTCGTGTATGTTGCCTGTGGGATGCATGGTCAGAGAGTTCTCAAACACCACGGTAGAGGTGAATTATTGGTAGGCAGCATCAATGCTATTTCACCTCATGAACTCGAAAGTCTTAGAGAAATTTGTACTCTTTTTGAAAGTGCAGCTGTGCCTTGTGAAATAGCGCCCCAAATACTAAAGGACATGTGGTTAAAGTTTTTGGTTAATTGCTCCTACAACGCCATTTCAGGAATTGGTCAGATTGCATACGGGGAAATGGTAAAGGTTCCTGAAATTGTGAAATTAATTAACGGGATTACTGAGGAGTTTTTACAGATAGCCGCTCAAAAAGGACTGCATATAGAGAGGCATGAAGCAATGGCGGCTAATGATGCTATAGCAAAAACTATGTCTACTCAGATATCGTCAACTGCGCAGGACTTAAGGCGTGGAAAGAAATCCGAAATTGATTATCTCAACGGCTATATTGTTAAGCTTGGAAAGGAATATGAAATTCCTACCCCATTGAATGAATCAGTCTATGCAATGATAAAAATGTTGGAATCGAGAATGCCTATTTGAGCGTTACTTTAAGTAACGGCTCCAATTAGACAAGCCCTTTGGCTTTAGCCTCTCGATATCTCAAGGTTAACTGAAGTAGCTTAGCCGCACGATTTACCTTAAGCTTTTCCATGAGGTTCGCTCGATGCGCTTCTACGGTTTTAATTGAAATACCTAAGTCCATGCCAACTTCCTTATTAATCCTGCCAGCAACAATGCGATCAAGCACATCAACTTCTCTTTGGGTTAGAAGTCTAAATCTCTCTTTGATCTCTTTGAGCTCCGAAGATTGTTCTTTACTGAGATAAGCCTTTGATAGCATTTCATTGATTAAGCCACAAAGCTTTTCTTCATCTACTGGTTTTTGAATAAAGTCAAAAGCACCTTTTTTAAAAGCTGTTACTGCACTATGAATTTCTGCTTGCCCGGTGATAAAGCAAATAGGAATATTAAGGCCCGTATTTAAAAGCGTTTCTTGTAGCTCAATCCCGGACATGCCACCAAGGTGAATATCTACTAGGGCACAGCTCAAAGATTGCGGATCGCTTGAAGCTAGGGATTTTAAGAATCTTTCGGCGCTCTCATGGGGGCTCACTCTAAAACCATTGGCATTTAGAAGTAAGGATAATGAATCCCGAATCGCCTCGTCATCATCGATCACATAAACTACGCCGCTTTGGATGGAGGGTTTGGTATTGGTGGGATTTGAAGTTGCTTGCCGCATGTTCACTGGGTTAATGCTTTCATTCTTTGAGTCACTAAAGCCAGAGCTTCTTGTGCATTTTTGGCAATTTCACCACTTCCGGACTTGCCAACAACAAAATAATTGTCTTTATGAATGTAAATGTGGATATAAAGCTCAGTTTTATTGGCGCCAATCACAATTTGTAATATGGGTTCGCGGCTTGCTCTGTCATAGCTCTCGGTAAAGCTGGTGTAATCCATAGTGTCAGCATGTTGACTAGCAATCTCGCGTATTTGGCTGCTTAAGCCTTCAACCAACTTGCAATATTCTTGATAAAAGAGAGGGTTTGAGTGTCGCAGCTCCTCTATCGCAATAGCGTGTAGTGCGCTGTTGGCCATGGTCGTATTAAATGATTTCTAGATGGACATGGGCATCAAGACTATCTGCCGGACCGCGTTTATCTAAAACAGCCAGTCTTAATCCCTCTTGTTTAAAGTCTTCAAGACTGGGATGAAATCCATCGCCTCCCAGACTGACGATGTATGTCCAAATCACTTGATCTCGTTGATCTTTACGGTAGATGTCGACTATTCGTTTCATAGTAGCTTTCTATGAAAATAACTATACGCCCAGAACCTTCATTTAGTTCTAATTTTTTATAATGCACTGCCGCAAAATAAAGGGTGCCTTAAAAACGTTTTGCTTGACCATAATCAATGCATACAACGTTTCTATTGCATAGGATGTGTCTGTGTCAAATGCCTATATTCGTTTTTTAAATCTGATTGATGCGCTCGATCATATGAATCCTGACCGCTCTTTAGACTCTCTTGAGATTCAATTACTTGAATTTATTGTTCAGCAACAAGCACAAAACCAGGCTACATTGCATAGCAGGCTTAAAGACTTGGTATTACATGGTTACGTTAAGTTAATTGCCGACAAAAAGGACGCTCGAAAAAAATCAGTGATTCCCACAAGATTGGCCGCCAAATACATTGAATTTATGTCTAATTGTTTGGAAAAAAGTGTGAAGCTCACATAATTTGGTGGAGTGTAATCGCCGAATAAAAAAACCCTCATCAGCAATGGTGGGGGTTTCCTTTTTGAGTGCCAACACTTTTTCAAATTTTTATGTACAAGCGGTTATATTGACGTTAACGTTAAGTAAATGATAATTGGATGCTGCATATGTCGACTGCTAGAAAATCGAAAGCAATAATCTCAAAGTACACCATTGCCGACCTGGCCGATGAGTTTGATGTGACGCATCGGGCAATACGTTTTTATGAAGATCAAGGGCTGCTATCCCCAGAGAGGGGTGGAAGAAATGCTCAGGTCAGAATGTATTCCGGATCAGATAAGACAAGACTGAAATTGATATTGCGAGGAAAACGCTTGGGCTTTTCTTTAGCTGAAATTAAGGAAATCTTAGATATTGATCTGTACAGCAAGCCAGGGGGCTCCATTCTTCAGTTGGGGCGATTTATCGGCACCTTAGCCAAGCATCGAGAGGCTCTAGAGAGGCAAATGGAGGATTTGAGTGATCAGCTCAATGAATTAGCCTCCCACGAGCTGGAGTGCAAAAGGATTTTAAAGAGCAAGAAAGTAGGTTAATTAGCCCTCATCGTTTTCCCTTAATGCTGGCTAAAAATACTATAACCTATTGATATTTAAGGGAATAATATAAATATTACACATCCCAAATTATGTTGACGTTTACGTTAACGTAAAGTAAATTGATGGAATTGAATCTTTGAGGTAAACCATGAAAACTTTGTTGGAAGGGCGTAGAGCAGAAATCGAAGCAAGCTTTGCTAAACAGGGCTTAATGCGGATATTTCAGGCAAGCATTAATAAGCTTGAACATGGGGCGCTAGAGATATCGATGCCCTATTCCGATGCTGTTTCACAGCAGCATGGATTTTTTCATGGGGGTGCGATTGGCGCATTGGCTGATACCGCTTGTGGTTACGCTGCAATCAGCATGATTGGCGAGGACGAGGCAGCATTAACTGCGGAATACAAAATTAATTTATTGGCACCAGCTGATGGCGATCGTTTGATTGCTGTGGGAAGCATTATCAAATCAGGTCGTACCTTGATTGTTTGTCAGGGCGATGTATTTATCGAAAAAGACGGTAAGCGAAAGTTATGCGCCTTCATGCTCATGACTATGTGTGTAGTTAAAAATCTTGAGCATAAGTAACGGGGGTAATGATGAGCAATATTCCAGGGATCAATTTTTATTTAGGTGAAGACATCGACTCATTACGAGATGCAGTCAATGCATATGCGCAAGCAGAGATAGCGCCGTTGGCCAACGAGATTGATCGTACAGATGAATTCCCGATGGAGCAGTGGAGAAAGATGGGTGATTTGGGGCTTTTAGGTATTACCGTAGCCGAAGAGTATGGCGGTGCAAATATGGGTTATTTGGCACACATGGTCGCTTTAGAGGAGATTTCGAGAGCTTCTGCATCAGTCGGCCTCTCTTATGGAGCTCACTCTAATTTATGTGTAAACCAGATCCATCGCAACGGAACTGCTGCGCAGAAACAAAAATATCTTCCTAAGCTTGTAACGGGTGAATATATTGGCGCTTTAGCAATGAGCGAGCCCAATGCAGGATCTGACGTAGTCAGTATGAAGCTTGCTGCTACTGAAAAAGATGGCCATTACATTTTGAATGGCACCAAAATGTGGATTACTAATGGTCCTGATTGTGATGTCTTGGTCGTGTATGCCAAAACAGATCCTCAAGCGGGAGCAAAAGGTATTACTGCGTTTATTGTTGAGAAGGGCATGCCAGGTTTCTCAGTGGCGCAAAAGCTCGATAAGCTCGGTATGCGTGGTTCTCATACTGGAGAGTTGGTTTTTGAGAACGTCAAAGTGCCTGCGGAGAATATTCTTGGGAGCTTGAACGGTGGCGTTAAGGTGCTAATGAGTGGCCTTGATTATGAGCGCGCCGTCTTAGCCGCTGGTCCATTGGGCATTATGCAGGCCTGTATGGATGCAGTGGTTCCCTATATTCATGATCGGAAACAATTTGGCCAGTCCATCGGTGAATTTCAGCTGATACAAGGTAAGGTGGCGGACATGTACACCACTTTGCAAGCCTGCCGCGCGTATTGCTATGCCGTAGGCAAGCAATTAGATGCCTTGGGCTCTGAGCATGCCCGTCAAGTTCGCAAGGATGCTGCAGGCATCATTCTCTATACCGCTGAAAAAGCAACCTGGATGGCAGGTGAGGCAATTCAAATCTTAGGTGGTAACGGTTACGTTAATGAATATCCTGTTGGCCGCTTATGGAGAGATGCGAAGTTGTATGAAATTGGCGCTGGTACTTCAGAAATTCGTAGGATGTTAATTGGCCGCGAGTTGTTTGCGGAAACAATGTAAATAAGAGACAAATTTCATGCCTAAGATTGAGTCAAAATTAAATACGCGCAGCGCTGAATTTTCAGATAACGCACGGCTAATGCAGTCCTTGGTGACTGATCTCAAAAGTAAGGTTGAACAAATTGCCTTAGGTGGGGGTGAGCTTGCTCGGAAAAAGCATACCGATCGCGAGAAATTATTACCAAGAGATCGCGTTCAATTATTGCTTGATCCTGGCATGCCTTTCATGGAGTTTTCGCAGCTGGCTGCATATGGAATGTACCCAGAAAAATCTGGAGCTGATGCAGCGCCTGGCGCAGGTTTAATTACCGGCATCGGTTCCATCTCAGGGCAAGAGTGTGTGATTGTCTGTAACGATGCAACGGTCAAGGGTGGAACTTACTTTCCGATGACGGTAAAAAAACATTTAAGAGCACAAGAAATTGCGGATCAAAATAATTTGCCATGTGTGTATTTAGTTGATTCTGGTGGGGCTAATTTGCCAAATCAGGATGAGGTATTTGCCGATCGCGATCACTTCGGAAGAATCTTTTACAACCAGGCCAATATGTCAGCCAAAGGCATCCCGCAAATTGCAGTAGTAATGGGTTCATGTACGGCTGGCGGTGCTTATGTTCCTGCAATGAGCGATGAGAGCATTATCGTGAAAGAGCAAGGCACCATATTTTTGGCTGGACCTCCATTAGTAAAGGCGGCTACAGGTGAAGTCGTCAGTGCTGAGGATTTGGGTGGAGCAGATGTACATACACGCCTTTCTGGTGTGGCGGATCACTTTGCGCAAGATGATGCGCACGCCTTGGCAATTGCTCGCAATGTTGTAGCGAATTTAAATCGCAAGAAGCCAGATCCGTTACTGCGCTTGCCACCTGTACCTCCCCAGTATTCTGAAGATGAGCTTTATGGGATTATTCCTAGTGATACTCGTAAGCCCTATGATGTAAGAGAGGTGATTGCAAGGCTAGTTGATGGTTCTGAGTTTGATGAATTTAAGGCGCGCTTTGGAACAACTTTGGTAACGGGTTTTGCCCATATCGATGGATACCCAGTGGGCATCATTGCCAATAATGGCATTCTATTTTCTGAAAGCGCACTCAAAGGAGCACATTTCATTGAGTTGTGCTGCCAAAGAAAAATCCCCCTTGTTTTTCTACAAAACATTACGGGCTTCATGGTGGGCCGTAAGTATGAGAATGAAGGTATTGCACGTAATGGTGCAAAGATGGTTACCGCTGTAGCAACTGCGCAAGTTCCAAAATTTACCGTCATTATTGGCGGCTCATTTGGCGCAGGTAATTATGGAATGTGTGGGCGCGCTTATAGTCCGCGGATGCTCTGGATGTGGCCCAATGCCCGCATATCAGTCATGGGTGGAGAACAGGCTGCAAGCGTCTTGGCCACGGTTCGGCGTGATGGCATAGAGGCAAAGGGTGGCGCATGGAGTCCAGAAGAAGAGGCTGCATTCAAAGCTCCACTTAGAGAGCAGTATGAAACTCAGGGGCATCCGTATTACGCCAGTGCGCGGCTTTGGGATGATGGCGTCATTGATCCAAAAGATACGAGAAAAATTCTCGCACTCGCAATTTCAGCTAGCTTGAATGCGCCGATACCAGAAACCAAATTTGGTTTATTCCGCATGTAATTTTTACTCGGACAAAAAATGAATTTGCTCTATAAAACATTAACCGTACAAGTTGAAAACCTAGTTGCTACGGTAACTCTCAATCGTCCTGACGTAAGGAATGCATTTAATGATGTATTAATTGCAGAATTAACTTCAGCATTTACTGCTTTAGAAAAACAAGATGGTGTTGATCTAGTTGTATTAGCTGCAAATGGAAAAAGTTTTTGTGCTGGTGCCGATCTAACATGGATGAAAGCCATGGCAGGTTATTCCTATGATGAAAATATAGCGGATGCACAGCAGTTGGCGAAGATGCTGGAGATTTTGTATCGCTTCCCTAAACCCCTTATTGCCAAAGTGCAAGGGGATGCTTACGGAGGTGGAGTGGGATTGGTTGCTGTTTGTGATGTTGTAATAACTAGCGAAGAGACTCACTTCTGTCTATCTGAAGCTAGGCTAGGCTTGCTACCAGCCACGATCAGCCCATATGTGATCAAGGCCTTGGGTGAGCAAGCTTGTCGACGCTACTTTATTACTTCTGAAAGATTTTCAGCGGCTGAAGCCTATCGTTTGGGTTTTGTACACATTATTTGCGAACCTTCAGGGTTAGATCCGAGTGTTGAAAAAATTGCTCAATCTATTCTTCAAAATGGACCAGCAGCAGTGATTGAATGCAAAAAATTAGTACAGGACTACGCGTCTAAAAATATTGATGCAGCCCTAGTGCAGGATTCTGTTGAAAGAATCGCAAAAATTCGTTGCAGCAAAGAAGCGCAACATCGCATGAAATCTTTTCTGGAGAAAAGCTAGTGTTTAATAAGATATTAATTGCCAATCGCGGTGAGATTGCATGCCGGATTGCGAAGACTTGTAAGCGTTTGGGTATAGCTACAGTAGCGGTTTATTCAGATGCAGATGCCAATGCGCTGCATGTTGAGGCTTGCGATGAGGCTTTATATATAGGCGGGTCGGCGCCTAAAGAAAGTTATTTGCTGGGCGAGAAGTTGATTCAAATTGCCTTGGCATCAAAAGCTCAAGCTATTCATCCAGGATATGGATTTCTATCTGAAAATGCAGACTTTGCGGACGCTTGTGCAAAAGCAGGCTTGGTTTTTATTGGGCCACCAGCTGATGCCATTCGTGCAATGGGGTCTAAGTCAGCAGCCAAATCTTTGATGGAGGGTGCGCAAGTACCATTGGTGCCGGGGTATCACGGTGAAGAACAGACCCCTGATTTTTTAAGAGCGCAAGCCGATAAGATTGGCTACCCCGTCCTTTTAAAGGCTTCTGCTGGCGGCGGGGGCAAAGGAATGCGTATCGTAAAAGACAGTGCTTCATTTATTGATGCATTGGAATCTTGTAAACGTGAAGCCCAGAGTAGTTTTGGCGATCAAAAGGTTTTGGTGGAAAAGTATCTCGAACGCTCAAGACATATTGAAATTCAGGTATTTTCTGACTCAAAGGGTAATTGCATCTATCTATTTGATCGAGATTGCTCTGTGCAGCGTCGACATCAAAAGGTTTTAGAGGAGGCGCCTGCTCCTAAGGTTAGCCCTGAAATTAGGCGGGCAATGGGTGAGGCAGCTGTAAATGCCGCTAAAGCAGTTGCGTATGAAGGCGCGGGAACGATTGAATTTATTGTAGAAGCTGGCCCAGCAGGTAATGCGCAGCAATTTTTCTTCATGGAGATGAATACCCGTCTTCAAGTAGAGCACCCAGTAACAGAAATGGTTAGTGGTCAGGATTTAGTCGAATGGCAATTGCGTGTGGCTTCTGGAGAAAGATTGCCACTGTTGCAAGATGAAATTGTTCTTAATGGTCATGCTATTGAAGCGCGTATTTATGCTGAAAATCCAGAGAATCAATTTCTGCCGTCAACCGGAAAATTACTGGCACTAGAAATGCCAAATGAGATTGATGGCAGTGTTCGAATCGATACTGGAGTGCGTGCTGGTGATGTGATTAGCCCCTTCTATGATCCCATGATTGCCAAATTGATCGTTTGGGGTAAAGACCGCATATCTGCGGTTTCTGGCATGCGCCGCGCTTTAGATGAAGCGCACATTGTTGGTTTATCAACAAACCTTGCTTTTTTAGGGCGCTTATTAAGAACCAAAGATTTTTCTTTTGCCAATCTAGATACTGGTTTGATTGCTCGCAATGAACAGACTCTGCTACAAAGTGATACAGGGGTAGAAGTTGAAGATCTTGCCTTCTTATTGGCCGGTAGATTAGCTTATGAACAGCAGCAGACTCATCATGCAAATGGTAAGGCTATTTCACCTTGGCATACATTAGATGGATGGCGCATGAATGGAGCATGCAATCGCCATTTTGCCTTCCAACTTGAAGGACAATCTGCAAACCAGGCAATCGAATACTGCTATCAAAATCAGTCGATACTCCATGCGGGCAAAGAGCATTTATTTGGATTTGATGGGGAGGGCTCATCGATTCGATTAACGCTAGATGGCGCTAAACTTTCTGCCTACGTCATTCCCAATACGATTCATCCCAATACCTTGCATTTATTTCGCAATGGCAGACATCAAGTTTGGCATTATCAAAATCCTTTAGAAGTTAGCCATGTTGAAGATGGCGCTTCAGGAAAATTATCCGCACCGATGCCGGGCAAAGTGATTTCAATACACGTCAAAATTGGTGACAAAGTGAAGGTAGGCGATCCATTAATCGTTGTAGAGGCAATGAAAATGGAGCATACGATTACCGCGCCAATTGATGGCGAAGTGGCTGAGATTAACTATGCCAAAGGGGATCAGGTTGACGAAGGCGATCAGTTGATTATTTTTAAAACGCAAGAGTAATAAAACTCGAATCATCATGAATCACTCAACAACTCTACCTAAAAAAGTAAAAATCGTTGAAGTGGGGCCACGAGATGGCTTGCAAAACGAAAAGCAATTTGTAGAAAATCAGATCAAGATTCACCTCATTAACCAGCTTTCTGCTGCTGGGTTTGCGAACATTGAGGCTGCTGCCTTTGTATCTCCCAAATGGGTGCCACAAATGGCTGGAAGTGATGTGGTTATGCAAGGTATTGAGCGTAAGCCAAATACGATCTATTCAGTATTGGTGCCAAATATGCAGGGCTTGGAAAAGGCATTAGCAGCCAAAGCGGATGAAATTGTCATTTTTGGAGCTGCCTCAGAGGCTTTTTCACAAAAAAATATTAACTGCAGTATCGAAGAGTCTATTGCGCGGTTTATTCCTGTGGTCAATGCAGCCAAGGAGGCAGGGGTGAGAACTAGGGCTAGTGTTTCTTGTGCTCTGGGTTGCCCCTATGAAGGCGATATTGATCCAGCAAAGGTTGCGAATGTGGTTCAACGTATGGCTGATTTAGGTTGTGACGAAATTGACATTGCTGACACAATCGGGGTAGGTACCCCTGGAAAGGTAAAGGCGGTATTTGAGAGGGTTTCTCAGATATTTCCAATTGCTCGTTTATCTGGACATTTTCACGATACCTATGGCCAATCACTTGCAAATATTTATGCGGCCTTAGAAGTTGGCGTCAGCACTTTTCACTCTTCTGTTGCCGGTTTGGGCGGGTGCCCCTATGCAAAAGGAGCTACTGGAAATGTGGCTACTGAAGACGTACTTTATCTCTTACGCGGCTTGGGCATCGAGACAAATGTTGATTTTGAAGCGGTTGCCCGAATTGGAGGACAGATCTCTAAGTTGATAAACCGTCCAAATGGATCTCGGGCCGGTAGGGCTTATCTAGCCAAATTAGGCGAGTAAGTGGAACATACGCTATTACGCGTATGTTCTGGCATCCTCAATGAGTTTTCCATCTGCCGGCAATGAGTTCATGGCTTCAAAACGAACATTGGCACGGAGTTTAGTGACTTCTCTAGTAGATTGAGCAATCCCTGTTTCTAATGCGCTCAAATCACATTTGGCATCATTCTTTAATTCACAATGCACAGTCATTTCTTCGTTACCAATATTACCAGTGACAATCACTCTAGCTTTATTAATCTCAGGATGTCTTCTGATGATGTCCTGAATTTGGCCTGGGTGAACAAACATACCTTTGATTTTGGTGGTTTGATCTGCTCTTCCTAGCCATCCTTTAATGCGGATATTGGTTCTGCCGCATGGCGAGGGTTTGGTCAAAGATTCTGGATCAATTGCGGAGAGATCTCCGGTGCCAAAACGAATCAAAGGATAGTCTTTATCAAAAACCGTGATGACAACTTCACCGGTTTCTCCAATAGGCACAGGTTTACTGCCATTGGGTTCGATAATTTCTAGAATAATGTCTTCATCAACAATCATTCCACCCGGTAGATCGGGTGACTCATAGGCAATTAAGCCTACATCAGCTGTCGCATAGGTAGAGTTGACTTGAATGCCGCGCTCTTTAAACCATGCGCGCATGCTGGGTGTTAATGCTTCGCCAGAGACAACTGCTTTTGTGAGGCTGGAACAATCTAAACCCAGTTCATCCGCCTTTTCTAGAATAATTTTGAGGAAGGATGGGGTTCCGGCGTAAGCGTTTGGCTTTAGATGCGCAATCGTTTGTGCTTGAAGTTCAGTTTGGCCAATTCCCGCGGGGAATACGCAGCAACCTAAGGCATGTGCGCCACCTTCGAGCATCCATGCGCCTGGCGTAAAGTGATATGAGAAGGTATTGTGTACTAAGTCACCTTCTTTAAAGCCTGCGGCTCTTAATGCCCTGGCTAAGCGAAAGTTATCAATTTCAGCGCCCTGAGGTTCGTGTATTGGACCTGGGGATTGAAAAATCCGCTTTAGTTTATGAATAGGCGTGCCATTCATGCCACCAAAGGGCGGCAACCTTTTTTGTTCTACGCTTAACTCTGATTTTCTAGTGACTGGCAACTGCGCCAATGCATTTCTAGAATTAATTTTGCTTGGATCTACATTCGAGAAAATATGAGCAAAATATTCGGTATTTTTCTTGGCGTGTTCAATTTGAGCGGAGAGTCTTTGCAGCAAGGCTTGCTCTCTCGCTTCAGGTTGGCGAGTTTCGAGTTTATCCATGGGTTTACTATTTTTATGACAGCCAACGCTTACGTCGGCGATAAGATTTAACATCCTTAAATGATTTGCGCTCAGCCTCATCATTGGCTGATACGCCCAAATAGAATTCTTTAACATCTTCGTTATTTCGCAGGTCTTCTGCTGCTCCATCCATTACTACGCGACCGTTTTCTAGGATGTAGCCATAATCGCTATATTTCAAGGCGACCATCGTATTTTGTTCTGCCAGCAAGAAGCTCACATCTTCACGTTTATTTAAGTCTTTCACAATCTCGAAGACTTCTTCAACGATTTGCGGAGCAAGACCCATGGATGGTTCATCCAAGAGGATCATTTCTGGTTTTGCCATCATGGCACGTCCAATAGCGCACATCTGTTGCTCGCCACCCGATGTATATGCGGCCTGAGATTTTCTACGTACTTTGAGGCGTGGAAAATACTCGTAAATCTTTTCTAATTCACGTTTTACTTCGGCATTGCTAATTTTGCGAGTGTAGGCTCCAGTGAGTAAATTATCTTCAATGGAAAGGTGGGCAAAACAGTGTCTGCCCTCCATTACCTGAATCACACCACGCGTAACGAGTTTATTTGGCGAAAGCTTATCAACCCGTTCATTTTTGTACTGAATGCTACCTTTAGTGACATCTCCCCTTTCCGCACCCAATAAGTTTGAAATAGCCTTGAGAGTGGTGGATTTTCCAGCACCGTTCGCCCCCAGGAGGGCTACAATTTTCCCTTTTGGAACCTCGAGGGAAACACCTTTCAAGACCAAAATCACGTGATCGTAGATCACTTCGATATTGTTAACGGAAAGTAGAGAAGTCATATAGGTAATCTATTAAGTTAGTTTTTCATGCAAGAAGGGGTGATGTTCTTCTCTTTTGCATAGTCACGTGCTGAAGCTTTAAACAATGGGTGAATCAAAGTTTTATTACCTTCGATCCAATCAGAGATCACTACCCATTTCGTGCCATCCCACTGCTGGATCTTGATCTTGCCAGATCCTTCGTGGTTTTCGCATGAAGTCTTAATTTCAGGTAGCAAGCCTGTAGCACCCAAGGCTTTGAGTTGAGCTTCAGTGATATTGAGGTTCTCAAATGCCCAGCGCATTTGCTCACCAGTCGCTGGCTTACCTTTGCCGTATTTATTTTGGGCTAAACGGGTTGCTTCAACAGTGACAATAGCAGCTGAAACTCCACGGTTGTAGAGAACGGTGCCAATTTTGTTTTTGTCAGAGAAGTTGCCTTTGCCTGCGCCATAAACTACTTTTTCAATATCAGCGATGGCTGGAACATTCTTGCCGGATACGTTCCAAGTTGCGCTCATATAACCTTTGGCCGCTTCACCAGCAGGTACAACGTCCTCTTCAGAGCCAGCCCACCAAGAGCCAATAATCTTATCCCTTGGGTAGCCCACTTTTTGAGCTGCTTTGAGTGCTGTTTGGTTCATGACACCCCAACCCCAGAAGATTACATAGTCTGGATTTTCTTCACGGATCTTCAACCACTGTGCGCCTTGTTCATTGCCTGGATGGGCAACAGGAATCTCAACTAGTTTGAAGTTGTTGATTTTGCTTTCAGCTTGTAAGGCAACTAGCGGCTCTTTGCCATACGCAGAATCATGGTAGAGGAACACAATTTTTTTGCCATTGAGCTTGCCACCATTCTTTTGCGCTAAAAACTTCACGATCGCAGAAGCTTGCATCTGATAGGTGGTAACCAAAGGGAAGGCATATGGGAATACAGAGCCATCAACGGCATCAGTACGGCCATAGCCCATCATGATCAAAGGAACTTTGTCATTTTGGGTTTTATCCAAGATCGCATAAGAAATGCCTGTAGACATCACATGAATAGCAGTGCCTTTTGATGGGCCAGATTTACCTTTCAAGCGCTCATAGCACTCAACGCCTTTAGCATTGTTGTATTCAGTCTCGCACTCTTCCCAGGCGAATTTGACACCATTTACGCCGCCATCCTTGATGTTGACGTAAGAGAGGTAGTCGATAAAGCCGCCGTAGAAAGCTTGACCATTTTGACCGTATGGGCCAACGCGGAAGCTCGGTAATGCTACAAACTGATCATCAGCCTGAGCTTGCAGCGGGTAAATGCTGCAGAGGGAGGTAATGAGAGCAAAAGCAGCCCCCAAGACCGAGGTTTTAATACGTTTCATTGTCATCTCCTTGGTAAAACATGCTGTGTACATACTTCAATTACTAAATCATTTACTGCAATTACTGCTTAATGCGGGAATGGCCAGAGTCTTAGCTTCTCTTTACTGATTTGCCAAAGTCTAGCTAGTCCATGGGGCTCTACGATTAAAAAGAAAATAATTAAAGAGCCAAACACCATGAGCTGGATGTGTGACACCACTGAGCTTGGTATTGGTAAATGCAAAATTTGAGAAATAAAGGGGAGGGCAATATCCAAAAATATCGGCAATAGCAAAATAAACGCCGCACCTAGGAAATTACCCAGAATGCTGCCAACGCCACCAATAATCACCATAAATAAAATCTTGAATGACATATCTAATGAAAAGCCATCTGGTTCTACAGATCCAAGGTAGCAGTAAGCGTACAGGGCACCCGCAATGCCGCAGTAGAAAGAGCTAATTGCAAAAGCAAGTAGTTTTGTCTTCATCAGTGGAATGCCAATGACTTCTGCCGCAACGTCCATATCGCGTACGGCCATCCAAGATCTGCCGGTAGATGAGCGAACTAGATTCTTGCCTAATAAAGCCAAGCCTGAGACGATGACCAGGACCAAAAGATACTTAGAGGCTGGGGTATCAAAAGTAAACCCAAATAAAGAAAGGGTTTGCGCACTAATCACGCCTGATGAGCTGTTATTAGAAAACCAGGGGAATTTAGTCAGACACCACACTACAAAAAACTGAGCGGCTAATGTTGCAACAGCAAGATAGAAGCCTTTGATGCGCAAAGAGGGTAGGCCAAATAGAACACCTACAAATGCTGCGCTTAAGCCGCCTAGCAAAAAGGAAATGGGGAATGGAATGCCTTCAATACGTAATTGAAAGTTATAAGTCGCATAGGCGCCAATTGCCATAAATGCTGCAGATCCCAAGGAAAGCTGACCTGCGTAACCTGTTAAGAAATTTAGACCTAAAGCAGCTAATGAAAAGATTAAAAAAGGGATCAAAATTGCATTGAGCCAATATTCGCTAGCAAATAAGGGGACGCCAATAGCGGCAATCGCAATCAAAATGACCATGCCAATTCTGTCTTGCAGAATTGGGAAGATTTGACTATCAGATTTGTAAGAGGTCTTAAATTGACCGGCTTCACGGTAGAGCATATTTTTTCCTTAAACGCGATCAATGTGTTTTTCGCCGAACAGACCTTCAGGTCTGACGAGCAAAAAGACTAAAGCAAAGATATAAGGGAACCATCCCTCGATACCACCAAAGTTGCCTCCAAAGGCATCTTGTAATACAGGTGGGATGTAAATTTCAGCTAGCTTTTCAGATACGCCAATAATGATGCCGCCAACGATAGCGCCTGGAACGGAGGTAAAGCCTCCTAAGATGAGGACAGGGAGCGCTTTCAATGCGGTTAGTGAAAGTGCAAATTGCACGCCATTACGTGAACCCCACAGCAATCCCGCTACCAAGGCTACAAAGCCAGCAATAGCCCAAACAATCGCCCAGATATTTTCCAGTGGAATACCTAGCGATAAGGCTGCTTGGTGATCATCTGCGACTGCGCGAAGAGCGCGACCCACTTTGGTGTACTGAAAGAGGAGTGCCAAGAGAATCACCAAGAGAATGATGATGCCGGATGAAAATAAATCTAATTTAGAGATGCCAATACCAGTCAATTCCATCACGCTTTGAATCGGCTCATCAACGATGCCTAAATCAATAGGACGTACTTCATTGCCAAATAAAATGGGTGAAAGACCATCTAAAAAGAAACTCAATCCTATGGTGGCCATGAAAAGAGTAATGGGCGGCTGGTTAACCAGTTTGCCGAGTACAAACTTTTCGGTGCAAATGCCCACAATCACCATGAAAATAAAGGCGGCAATGACGGCAAGCCACATTGGCAGCCCATAATCAATAAAGCCCACCACAGCAAGTGCTGCTGAGTAAACCATTGCGCCTTGCGCAAAATTTAGCACGCCGGATGCCTTGAAGATCAATACAAACCCAAGAGCTACCAAAGAGTACATCAGGCCCGATAAGATCCCGCTGATAACGATTTCTATAAAAAATTGCATTCTGATTCCTTATCCCTTATCGATAGTCATTAATGGTTAGTGCCCAAATAGGCACTAATGACCTCGGGGTTGTTTTTCACGTCATCGGGCAATCCATCCCCAATTTTCTTGCCATAGTCCAGCACAACGACGCGGTCTGAAATATCCATTACCACGCCCATGTCATGCTCAATCAATACGGTGGTTACGCCGTATTGCTGATTGACTTCTAATATGAAGCGGCACATGTCTTGCTTTTCTTCAACGTTCATGCCTGCCATCGGCTCATCGAGTAGAAGTAGTGATGGCTCAGCAGCAAGTGCGCGTGCTAGTTCAACACGTTTTTGCAAGCCGTAAGGTAATTTGCCAACTGGAGTCTTGCGAATATGCTGAATTTCAAGAAAGTCGATAACTTCTTCTACTTTTTGGCGATTTAACTCTTCTTCATCTCTCGCTTTGCCAACCCAAATAGCATTACTAATAAAGCCAGACTTCATTTGGGTATTTCTTCCGGTCATGATGTTGTCGAGCACAGTCATGCCTTTGAAGAGAGCAATATTTTGAAAGGTTCTGGCGATGCCCTGACGTGCTGCTTGGGCGGGATTCATTTGCTTACGCTTTTCACCGCGAAAGTAAATGCTGCCAGCTTGTGGGTGATAGACACCATTGATTACGTTCAGCATGGAGCTTTTGCCAGCACCATTTGGGCCAATGATGGAGCGGATCTCATGCTCTTTGACATCAAATGAAATATTGGTGAGTGCATTTACACCGCCAAAAGACAGTGAAATGTTTTCAAGCTTTAAAACGGTGTCTTTATCTTGGGTTGTCCGTGAAGTCATATTTATGCGTGCTCCGCAGTAGATTTGGCGTCTTGAATTCGAACGGTTGCACTGATGCTGCCATCCCTTCCATCTTCAAACTTCACCTTAGTTTCAATAAATTGCTCTGTCTTGCCTGCATATAGCGCATCAAGCAGTGGGGCATATTTTTCGGCGATGAAGCCACGGCGTACCTTACGGGTGCGAGTAAGTTCACCATCATCTGGATCCAATTCTTTGTGGAGCACAAGGAAGCGAGCAATTTGAGCATGGCTAAGCATTGGGTCATCAGCTAAATCTACGTTGACCTTATCAATACACTCACCAATCATCTTATAAACCTCTGCTTTGGAAGCAAGATCGATATAGCCTGCAAAAGGAATATGGCGACGTTCGGCCCAGTTGGCGATTGCATCAAAATCAATATTGATGAAAGTCATGATGGAATCTTTTCCATCGCCAAATACAACTGCCTCTTTAATGAAGGGGAAGAATTTCAGTTTGTTTTCAATATATTTAGGCGCAAATAATTTGCCATTGCCCATCTTGCCAACGTCTTTTGCGCGATCAATGATGCGTAAGTGACCATCTTTATCCAAAATGCCTGCATCACCAGTGTGAAAGTAACCATTGGCATCAATGGATTCAGCGGTCGCATCTGGTCGCATATAGTAGCTATCCATTACGCTCACGCCCTTGACCAAAACTTCGCCTGAATCAGCAAGTTTGATTTCAATTCCAGGAGCTGCGATGCCGACAGAGTCATATTTCACTTGGCCGTCAGGCTGTAAACAGACATAAGCGCAAGTTTCTGTTTGGCCGTAGAACTGTTTCAAATTCACGCCAACTGAACGGTAGAAACGAAATAAGTCTGGCCCAATTGCTTCACCTGCGGTGTAGGCAACGCGAATCTTACTCATGCCTAGCGCATTGCGCAAAGGAGCATAGATGGTGAGGTTGTAGAAAGCGTATTTCAGGCGATCTAAAAAGCCAACAGGCTTGCCATCCAAAATGTCACTGCCTACTTTTTTGGAGTGAGCCATTGCCAATTCAAATAATTTACGTTTGAACGCACCAGCATCTTCCATGCGAATCGTAACTTGAGTCAATAAGCTTTCGAATATCCGTGGTGGAGCAAAGTAATAGCTTGGTCCGATCTCGCGCATGTCTGCCATGACGGTTTCTTTTGACTCTGGGCAATTAACGGTTAAGCCTGTAACCATGGCCTGCGCAAAAGAGAAGAGATGGTCGCCAACCCACGCCATTGGTAGGTAAGCGAGGATATTGTCTTTGTAATTGAGCTTGTCAAATTCAGAACTATTTTGCCCTGCTCGAATAAAGTTCTGATGTGTGTGAGCGACGCCCTTGGGTTTGCCAGTGGTGCCGGAGGTGTACAAAATGACTGAAAGATCAGTCGCTTTGCCTTCTTCTAATTCAGTATTAAAAAATTCGGGATGCTCTTTAGAAAAGACCTCACCCAACAATTGAACTTGTTTTACTGAGTGTAAAAAGCTTTGCACATAATCATTAAGGCCTTTGGGGTCCTCATAAATAATGGTGCTTAAGGTTGGGATCTGATCTTTGATCTCTAATAACTTATCAACCTGTTCTTGGTCTTCTACGATGGCAAAAGAAATCGCAGCGTCATTTAGAACGTGAATCATCTCTGCTGCTACGGCATCTTGGTAGAGGGGCACTGGAACGCCGCCTAAAGATTGGGCGGCAACCATGGCCTGATATAGCTTAGGACGGTTATCACCAATAATTGCCAGGTTCATTCCACGCTTAAAGCCCAGGGAAGCTAGGCCGCTAGCTAGCTTTTTGATGTCATCAAGGTTTTGCTCCCAGCTGGTCACTTGCCAAATACCGAGGTATTTTTCTCTATAGGCTGGTCTTTTGGGTATAGCGTTGGCGTGTTTTAGGAGTAGCTTAGGAAAAGTAAGCGAATTAACTGCCTTATTCATAGGGAATGTATTTGTTTAACTTTGTTGGCATTATTGGGTTGAAACAAGCATAATCCTCCACAAATTAGAATGGTTGTCATTTACCTGACAAACTAGGGGAACTCCTGATGTCATTAGAAGTTTTGTTACAAAATAGTGAGTGGATGACTGGCTTAAATGCTGCAGAGCAAAATAAAGTTCGCTCAGAAATTCAGGTAAAGCGCATCCCCGCAGAAGGATATGTGTGCCGAAGAGGGCATGCTGCTGATCATTGGTTTGGTGTGATTAGTGGTGTGGTCAAAATTAATAACATCGCTCCAAGCGGCAAATCAACGACCTTGCTTGGTCTTACCCCTGGTGCTTGGTTTGGTGAAGGCTCTTTATTAAAAGAGGAGTCTAGGCGCTACGATGCTTTGACCTTGCGCGATTCCGAGTTGGCACTCATGCCAAGAGCTACTTTTTTGTGGTTGCTAGATAACAGCATTTTCTTTAATCGTTTTTTAATATCTCAATTAAATAAGCGCCTAGGTCAGTTCATTGGCGCCATGGAAAATGAAAGATTGTTGGATGTAGATACGCGAGTGGCTCGTTCACTGGCAGCAATGTTTGACGCTTGGTATCCACAGCAAACGATGATGCTCAAGATTTCTCAAGAGGAAGTGGGGCAGTTAGCCGGTCTTTCTCGACAGCGCGTAAATACCTCCTTAAAAACACTCGAAGAACATGGGTTAATTCGCGTGAGTTATGGTGAGATCCATATTATTGATTTAGAAAAGCTTAGTACATTTCACTCGGATCAATTGGGTAAATAATTGTGAAGCAACCCCTGCACGGACTGAAGGTTCTGGATTTGACACGTCTCCTCCCGGGGCCTGTATGTACGTGGCATCTGGCCAGTATGGGCGCGGATGTCATCAAGGTGGAAGATAAGGGAGCGGGCGATTATGCACGTAACTTTTTCCAAACACCTGAAGAAGAAAAATCACAAACGCCAAGCGTTTTTTATCGATCCATTAACCATAATAAAAAAGTTGTATTTTTGGATTTGAAAGTCGATCAAGATAGAAATGAATTTCTTGAATTAGTGAAATCTTCTGATCTTGTTATAGAAAGTTTTCGACCAGGAGTAATGTGGCGTCTTGGTATCGGACATGAGCAATTATTAAAGTTAAAGCCATCACTCGTTTATTGCGCTATTACTGGTTATGGCATGACTGGCTCATGGAAAAATCAAGCGTGTCACGACATTAATTCTTTGGCGCTCACTGGAGTGCTCGATCAAATGCGCGATTTGGATGGCAGGCCGATCATGCCCAACATTCAGATTGCAGATGTTCTTGGCGGCGCTGTTTCTGCGGCCATGGGCTGCTTAGCGGCTTTATGGCAATCTCAACGTAGCGGCCAAGGGTCTGTTGTCGATGTTTCTATGACCGATGGGGTGTTGGCTCATAACGTGACCGCACAGGTTGCAGTTCATCACTCTGGGTCTGCCCCGGGCCCAACGGAAGATCTGTTAAATGGTGGCGTACCTTGCTACAACCTATACCAGTGTAAGGATGGTCGGTGGATTGCCTTAGGGGCTTTGGAGCTCAAATTTTGGGAGATTTTCTGCTCTACCGTGGGAAAGTCAGAATGGGCCGGGCTACATTGGTCGCTTGGGCAGGCTATTGGGGGCCCAGAGGCCCTGGATTTGCGAGATAAAGTTCAGGCGCTTATTCAAACGCAAAATCGAGCCAATTGGGAGCGTCAATTTTCTGGGGTGGATTGCTGCCTCACCCCCGTACTCTCGCTGGATGAGACCATGAAGCACCCCCTCTTTGGCGAGCGCGCAATGGTTCAGACTGATGCCGAAGGAAAGCCCTGGATTCAGAGTCCGGTAAGGTTTCTCTAAATCCAATTTAGAAGTTGTTTCTCAGGGATTATTCCCGCCGTGTTTCTTAATGTGATCCCATACTAGATTCATTCGATCAATCTTTCGATATTCGTTGGGCATGATCATCCAGAAACTGCGGATGATTTCTATTTCCTTTTTCAATACTGGAACTAGCCCCGCTACTGATTCTGCCATAAAGCTGGGAAGGATGGCGATGCCCAGTCCAGATAAGGCAGCCTGCAATTGCGCTTGGATACTCGTACTACGAAAAGCAATTCTTTGGGGGCGACAGATATCGTCTAGGTAGCTTAATTCTTTACTAAACAGTAAATCATCTATGTAACTTATGAAGGTTTGTTTGTCTAAGTCAGATCTGGCTTCAATGGGAGGGTTATTGACAAGATACTCAGGTGAAGCATAAAGATGTAGAGAGTAATCCTGTAGCTTGGTAACCAAATAAGGCCCGCGGGTCGGGCGTTGCAGGGTGATGACGATATCGGCTTCGCGCCGAGAAAGATTCACCATACGCGGTAGCGCTAGTAAATCGATGATGAGTTTTGGGTATTGCTTTCCCAAGGCATTCAGAATGGGAGCGATAACAACGGTGCCAAATCCTTCAGTAGTTCCAATTCGTACAACCCCGGTAATTTCCTGATTAACTTCATTGACTTGATTTCGGATGTTGCCAATTTGTTTTTCTACTTGTTTGGCAATGTCTTGCAATTGCAACCCCGCGACTGTAAGCTCATACCCAGAATTGCTGCGGGTAAATAGCTGCACTCCCATTTCTTGCTCTAAAGCAGAAATTCTGCGAGCAATCGTCGTGTGATTGACTTGTAAAGACCGTGCTGCAACCACCAGGCGATGATCTTTTGCTAAGGCTAAGAAAAAACGTAGATGGTCCCAATCCATTGAATACCCCAATTTTTTGCGGTTTTGTTAATGCGCTTTTGATATGGGTAAATAGTAACCCTTATGTGTGCATTTTTGCACATTAAGTATGCATTAAATGCTATTGATACCATATTTTTATGCTGATAACCTGCTTTTTCTTTATTACCTCAGTTAACCCGAAAAACAAGGAATCTTTATGTCAGCACAAAACGTCCCACAAATCCCGCTTTTCATAAATGGCAAGAAGGTTTCTTCTAAGTCGACCAATTTGCGCAATGTTGTTAACCCTGCAACACAAGAAGTGTTGGCCGTAGTTCCATTTGCCACGATTGATGAGGTTAATCAGGCTGTTGAAAGTGCTAGAGAAGCATTTAAAACATGGAAGAAAGTACCAATTGGCACTCGCTCCAGAATTTTCTTGAAATACCAACAGTTGATTCGCGACAACATGAAAGAGCTCGCAGCAATCTTGACTGCTGAGCAAGGTAAAACTTTGGCTGATGCTGAAGGGGATGTATTCCGTGGTCTTGAAGTGGTTGAGCACGCTTCTGGAATTGGTAACTTACAGCTTGGTGAATTTGCTAATAACGTAGCCAATGGTGTTGATACCTACAGCATTCTGCAACCTTTAGGAGTTTGCGCGGGCATCACCCCTTTTAACTTCCCAGCCATGATTCCTTTGTGGATGTTCCCTATGGCTATTGCCACAGGGAATACATTTGTACTTAAGCCTTCTGAGCAAGATCCAATGGTGACGATGCGTTTGGTTGAGTTGGCTCATGAAGCGGGCGTGCCACCGGGTGTCTTGAACGTTGTTCATGGCGGCGAAGAAGTGGTGAATGCTATCTGTGATCACCCCCATATCAAGGCTATTTCATTTGTGGGATCTACAAAAGTAGGTACGCATGTTTATAACCGCGCATCCTTAAACGGCAAGCGTGTGCAATGCATGATGGGTGCAAAAAATCATGCCATCGTGATGCCGGATGCCAATAAAGAGCAAACATTAAATAACTTGGCAGGCGCTGCGTTTGGTGCGGCTGGCCAACGCTGTATGGCAATTTCAGTAGCGATTTTGGTTGGTGAAGCAAAGGATTGGGTTGCAGATCTGGTAGCTAAAGCTCAAACACTAAAGGTGAGTGCTGGTGTTGAGACAGGCACGGATGTTGGCCCGCTGGTATCAAAAGATGCTCACAAGCGTGTGACTGGCTTTATTGAAAAAGGTGAATCAGAGGCAGCTTTAGTCTTGGATGGTCGCAAGGTTCAGGTTAAGGGCTATGAGAGTGGAAACTTTGTTGGGCCTACCATTTTTTCTGGTGTTAAGCAAGGCATGGTGATTTATGACCAAGAGATTTTTGGGCCAGTACTTTGCATTAGTTTTGCCGCGAATATCGATGAGGCGATTGAGATGATTAACGCCAATCCAAATGGCAATGGAACTGCAATCTTCACTCAGTCTGGTGCTGCCGCACGTAAATTCCAAGAGGAGATTGATGTAGGTCAGGTTGGCATTAATGTACCTATTCCTGTTCCAGTCCCCATGTTCTCATTTACGGGTTCACGAGCATCCAAGCTTGGTGATTTAGGTCCTTATGGCAAACAAGTCATCGCCTTCTATACTCAAACTAAGACGGTTACTGAGCGCTGGTTTGATGACAGCACTGTTGCGACTGGTGTGAATACAACGATTAGCTTGAAATAATTTGGAGATCACTTGAAATGACTTATGAAAATATTTTGCTAGAGAAGCATGGCAAGGTCACCCTGATTCGTCTAAATAGACCAAAAGCACTCAATGCGCTTAGCCCGGATCTCACTAGAGAGTTGGCTGATGCCTTAGATAATCTAGAGTCTGATGACGATGTTGCAGTAGTGGTGCTTGCTGGTAGTGATAAGGCATTTGCTGCGGGTGCAGACATTAAGGTAATGAAAGATTGGTCTTATATGGATGTGTATAAGTCAGACTTCATTACCGGCACTTGGGAGCGCATTACGAAGTTTCGCAAACCTACTATTGCTGCCGTTGCTGGCTATGCCTTAGGCGGCGGTTGTGAGCTGGCAATGATGTGTGATCTCATTATTGCTGCAGACACTGCGAAGTTCGGGCAACCAGAGATTACGATTGGAACCATACCTGGCGCCGGTGGAACCCAGCGCTTGACTCGTTTTGTTGGCAAGTCAAAGGCCATGGAAATGGTGTTAACAGGTCGCATGATGGATGCTCAAGAGGCTGAGCGAAGTGGTCTGGTGAGCCGAGTTGTGCCGGCTGATCAGTTAATTGACGATGCCATAGCGACCGCTCAAAAGATTGCCTCAATGTCTCTGCCGATTGTGATGATGGCAAAAGACTCGGTTGATCGATCTTATGAGGTTTCTTTAAATGAAGGCGTTCATTTTGAGAGACGACTGTTTCATTCCACTTTTGCGACAGAAGATCAAAAAGAAGGCATGAATGCGTTTGCTGAAAAACGCAAACCCAGTTTTAAGAATAAATAAATTGCTTTGCCAGGGGAGTCCACGGGATATATCAGGACTTCCCCTTAAATTGTCCATTAAATGACAACTATTTCAATGCTATAGGCTTAAGCTCGACACTCAGATGAAGAGGGTGGGCTGGCTTTAATCGGAGGTTTTAATGAAGATAGGTTTTATCGGTTTAGGAAATATGGGTGGCCCAATGGCAAGCAATTTGCTGAAGGCTGGTCATGAGCTCTTCATTTTTGATTTGATGGAAGCCTCAATCAAAAAATTAGTAGATCAAAGTCCTGGTAAAGCAAAAGCTTTATCTGCGCCTCAAGAGATTGCCGCCGCTGGAATGGATGTGATTATTACCATGTTGCCAGCTGCTGCTCATGTTAAGTCTGTTTATCTTGGCCCTGCCGGACTACTTGAAAACGTTACCAAAAATACAGTGCTGATTGATTGCTCTACGATTGATCCGCAAACAGCCCGAGAGATTGCAGGCTTAGCTAAAGCGCAGGGAACAGTCATGTTGGACGCACCAGTTTCAGGTGGAACTGGTGGGGCGGAAGCTGGTACTTTGACTTTTATGGTGGGCGGAGAAGAGTCTGACTTCAATCAATGGAAGGCCATTTTTTCATTGATGGGAAAAAATATCGTCTACTGTGGCGGCAGCGGCAATGGTCAGGTTGCTAAAGTGGCTAACAATATGCTTTTAGGTATCTCCATGATTGGTACAGCAGAAGCAATGTCCTTGGGCGTTTCTTTAGGCATGGATCCTAAAGTCTTGGCAGGAATTATCAATACCTCTAGCGGTCGTTGCTGGAGCTCAGATACTTACAATCCCTATCCTGGTGTTTTAGAGAATGTGCCATCTAGCCGCGGATATACCGGTGGGTTTGGTTCTGATCTCATGCTCAAGGATTTAGGTTTGGCTGCTGAGGCGGCAAAATCTGCAAAACAGCCAATCCCATTGGGTAGCTTGGCTCAGCAGATCTATCAAACATTTAGCTTACAGGGTGATGGAGGCTTAGATTTTTCAGCCATCATCAATCTATTTCGTAAAAAATAATAATTACTTATAACAACTACTCATTAGCGCCATGCAGACAGAAGATTTAATCATTGAGCAAAAGAACGGTGTCGGTCAAATTATTTTGAATCGCCCAAAAGCGCTCAATTCAATTAATTTGAATATGGTTCGTGCAATGCATGCTTGCTTAAAGAAGTGGGCTAGCGACGATTCGGTGAATGTGGTGGTAGTAAGTGGCGCCGTGGATCGGGCATTTTGCGCTGGCGGTGATATTCGCTCTTTGTACGAAAGTATGAAAGAGGGTAAAAGTGATCACCTCACATTTTTTGAAGAAGAGTTCGCGCTTAACGAGTACATCTACACCTATCCAAAGCCCTACATCGCATTTATAGATGGCTATGTGATGGGTGGTGGAATGGGTATTTCACAAGGCGCTACTTATCGCATTGCTACTGAGCGAACCAAGCTATCGATGCCAGAGACGGCGATTGGATATTTTCCAGATGTTGGGGGTAGCTACTTCTTGTCGCGCTGCCCTGACTCCATTGGTATTTATTTGGGCTTAACTGGCAAATCCATTCAAGCTCAGGACGCTGTCTATAGCCAGCTAGCCGATTGGGTAATGAATTCTGAAAATTTTCCTAAATTGCTCGTGGGCTTGGAAGGCTTAAATGCTGCTCAGCCCTTGGCTCCTCAAATTGACGGAATACTTAAGGGCTTGGGCGCATCTAATCATGCTACTGATGCCAATTTCTCTAAGATTGGCAAGCAGATTAAGCAATGTTTTTCTTTGGATACGGTAGAGGCTATAGAGTTGGCTCTCCAGGAATTGGAGCAGAAGGCTCCTGCTGAATGGATTGCGGAGGCATTAAATAAAATGTCGACAAATTCTCCAATCGCTATGGCCGGAACATTGAGAATGATTCAGGCTGGAAAGTCTTTGGATTTATCGCAATGTTTTGCTATGGAGCTAGTTTTGGCAAAGCACTGGATGATCGTTGGTGACTTTATAGAAGGCATTCGGGCGCTCATTATTGATAAAGATAATGCTCCGAAATGGCGCTACAAGAAAGCCGAGTTATCACCTAAAGAATTAAATGGCTTATTACCAGAGCTATATCCACATTAATCAGTCAATCTCAACAAATAACTGGATTCAATCATGGGCTTTTTAGAATTTACTGAAGAACAAATGATGGTGCGGGATATGGCAAGAGATTTTGCCAAGAATGAACTCGCTCCCCATGGTGAACGCTGGGATCATGAGGGTTGGATAGATGATTCGACTGTTGCTCAAATGGGTGAACTCGGTCTTTTGGGAATGATTGTTCCTGAAGAGTGGGGCGGTGCAGGTGTTGATTACATTTCTTATGCTTTAGCAGTTGAAGAAATCTCCGCTGGTGATGGCGCGGTAGGCGCGCTCATGAGTATTCATAATTCAGTTGGCTGCGGCCCTGTGATGAAGTTTGGATCCGACGAGCAAAAGAAAGCGTGGTTAGCTGAGTTAGCTAGCGGCAGAGCAATTGGCTGTTTTTGTTTAACTGAGCCCCAAGCTGGTTCAGAAGCAAATAATCTGAAAACACGAGCCACCCTTAAAGACGGTAAATGGGTTTTAAATGGCTCCAAGCAATTTGTCAGTAACGGTAAGCGCGCATCCCTAGCGATCGTATTTGCAGTTACTGATCCTGAGTTGGGTAAAAAAGGCATTTCCGCATTTTTAGTTCCCACCAATACCTCTGGTTTTATTGTGAATCGAGTTGAAAAGAAGATGGGTATACGCGGCTCAGATACCTGCGCCATCACTTTAGATAATTGCGAAATTCCGGAGGCTAATCTTTTGGGGCCAAGAGGTAAAGGTTTGGCTATTGCATTAGCAAATCTGGAGGGTGGCCGAATTGGAATTGGTGCGCAAGCGCTTGGAATCGCAAAAGCTGCTTTTGAGTCGGCTCTTAGATACTCTAAAGAGCGCATTCAATTTGGCGCTCCTTTAATCGAGCACCAAAGTATTGCTAATTTTTTAGCAGACATGCAAACCCAAATCAATGCTGCAAGACTATTGATATTGCAGGCAGCAAGTATGCGCGAAAGAAATGTGCCATGCCTATCCGAGGCTTCTCAAGCTAAATTATTTGCCTCTGAAATGGCCGAAACAGTTTGTTCTAAAGCAATACAGATCTATGGGGGCTATGGTTACCTAGAAGACTATCCGGTCGAGCGGTTTTATCGTGATGCCCGCATTACTCAAATCTATGAAGGTACGAGTGAAGTACAGCGTCTAGTTATCGCACGTTCTTTAAAAGATTTGGATTTTTAAGCAATTTTTATACAAAAAGAAATAAGTGAGATAAGTTTCTATGCAAATTAAAGATAACGTGTTTGTAGTCACTGGCGGGGGGTCTGGTTTAGGTGCAGCCTCTGCTCGTATGCTAGTTAATCAGGGCGGCAAAGTTGTGTTGGCTGATGTGAACTCTGTTGGCGGCGAGTCATTGGTTGCTGAGCTGGGGGATCATGCTTGTTTTGTAAAGGCAGACGTTACTGATGAATTGAGTGCTAGCAAGGTATTTGAAGCGGCTGCACAGATGGGTGTGTTGCGTGGATTGATTAATTGCGCAGGTGTTGCGCCTGCTGAAAAAGTGGTGGGTAGAGAAGGTCCGCATAAATTAGAGAGTTTCTCTAGAACAATTGGCATTAATTTAATTGGTAGTTTTAATATGATCCGCTTGGCTGCAGCCATGATGAGCGAATCTGAGCCAACTGAGTCAGGAGAGCGCGGCGTATTAATTAGCACTGCATCGGTAGCTGCTTATGATGGCCAGCTTGGTCAGGCTGCGTACGCTGCTTCTAAGGGGGGCATTGTTTCAATGACTTTGCCAATCGCCCGTGAATTGTCTCGATATGGCATTCGCGTTATGGCTATCGCCCCAGGGATTATGGAGACGCCTATGCTTTTGGGTATGCCGCAAGAAGTGCAAGACGCTTTAGGTAAAACGGTGCCATTTCCCGCACGTATGGGTAAGCCAGCGGAATTTGCCTCTTTGGTTCAACAGATTTTAAGTAATGAGTATCTCAATGGTGAAGTCATTCGTTTAGATGGTTCTATTCGCATGGCTGCAAAATAATTTTTTGATTGATAGATTTATGACACATGATCCAGTAGTAATCGTCTCTGCAGCAAGAACCCCTATGGGTAGTTTTCAAGGTGCGTTTTCAGGTTTAACTGCGCCGACATTAGGCGCCGTTGCGATTAAGGCGGCTGTTGAAAGGGCTGGCTTAGATGCAAACTTAGTTGAGGAGGTTCTGATGGGGTGTGTGTTGCCTGCGGGTTTAGGTCAGGCCCCTACTCGTCAAGCTGCATTGCTAGCGAACTTGCCACTTCATGCGGGCTGCACAACGATTAGTAAAGTTTGCGGATCTGGAATGAAGGCAACTATGCTTGGTCATGATGGCATTGTTGCGAATTCTTATGCGGTAACTGTGGTGGGCGGCATGGAGTCGATGACAAATTCTCCCTACTTGTTGCCTAAGGCTCGTGGAGGTTATCGCCTTGGTCATGGGCAAGTGCTTGACCATATGTTTATGGATGGCTTGGAGGATGCGTACTCAAAAGAAAATCGCGGTCGATTGATGGGTACGTTTGCGGAAGATTGTGCCGGTAGCTATAGCTTTACTCGCAATGCGCAGGATGAATATGCAATTCGTTCGACTATGCGTGCGCAAGAGGCAAGTAATAACGGCAGTTTTGATTGGGAGATTGCGCCAGTCACGGTGAGTGGCAGAAAAGGAGATCAAATTATTGCGAAAGATGATGGTCCTTTTGCAGTCAATATTGAAAAAATTCCTGAATTAAAACCCGCATTCAAAAAAGATGGTTCTGTAACGGCGGCAAATTCCTCTTCGATTTCTGATGGTGCTGCTGCTTTAGTGCTCATGAGGGAGTCTCATGCCAAAAAGCTAGGTATGCAGCCTTTGGCTCGTATTGTGGGGCACGCTAATAATGCTGGTGTACCTGCATTGTTCCCAATTGCACCTGTTGGAGCCATACAAAAATTACTTAAAAATATTGATTGGTCGGTAGATTCAGTCGATTTATTTGAGATTAACGAAGCCTTTGCAGTGGTGGCGATGGCTGCTATTCATGATCTAAAGCTTTCTTCAGAGAAGGTCAATATTCATGGCGGTGCTTGCGCGCTAGGTCATCCCATTGGCGCATCTGGCGCACGAATTTTAGTAACGCTATTGGGCGCCTTGAAAAAGAATGGCTTGAAGCGAGGCGTTGCTTCTTTGTGTATTGGTGGCGGCGAAGCAACTGCTTTGGCTGTAGAAATGTATTGAGGCTGATTAAATGTTATTAACGACTGAACAAGAAATGATTCGCAATTCTATGCGCAGTTTTGCGCAAGAACGCTTAGCCCCTTTTGCTGCAGAATGGGACAAGACTCATGCCTTCCCAAAACAAGCTATCCAAGAATTGGGTGAGCTAGGCGCAATGGGAATGGTAGTGCCAGAAGAGTGGGGTGGAGCAGGCATGGACTACATGTCCCTTGTTTTGGCTCTCGAAGAAATTGCCGCAGGAGATGGATCTACATCGACGATTGTGAGCGTGCAAAACTCATTAGCTTGTGGCATCACTCTTAAATATGGAAGTGCGGCCCAGAAGGAAGCATGGTTAAAACCATTGGCAAGAGGTGAAAAGCTAGGTTGTTTTTGTTTAACAGAGCCGCACACCGGCTCTGATGCATCAGCCATTACCACTCGTGCCGATCGAGATGGGGATCATTATGTTTTGAATGGCGTAAAACAATTTATTACTTCAGGAAAGCATGCTGATGTAGCCATTGTTTTGGCTGTGACGGATAAGGCTGCTGGTAAAAAAGGGATTTCCTGCTTTTTGGTGCCTACCAACACTCCTGGTTTCATTGTGGCTCGTCTTGAAGAGAAGATGGGGCAACATGCTTCAGATACAGCACAGATTCTGTTTGAGAACTGCCGTATCCCCGCCTCTTGTTTAATGGGTAGCGAAGGAGAAGGTTACAAAATTGCACTTTCAAATTTGGAAGCTGGTCGCATTGGTATTGCTGCACAAGCTGTTGGAATGGCGCGTTCTGCTTTAGATGCTGCAATTGCCTACGCAAAGGACCGTATCACTTTTGGAGTCCCCATTATTGAGCACCAAGCTGTTAATTTCCGTTTGGCTGATATGGCCACTCAATTGGATGCTGCAAGGTTGATGGTATGGCGTGCTGCAATACTTAAAGACGCTGGCAAGCCTTGTTTGACCGAAGCCTCGATGGCCAAATTATTTGCTTCAGAGGTAGCTGAAAAAGTCTGCACTGACGCCATACAAATTCATGGTGGTTATGGATATGTGAGTGATTTCCCGGTTGAGCGTATTTATCGAGATATGCGTGTTTGCCAAATTTACGAAGGTGCTAGCGATATACAACGCTTAGTTATTGGCAGAGCACTTGCTCAATAAAAATCATCTTATTGCCAAATTTTTTTATATTTAATTAGTATTAATCGAAAGACATTTAGATGAAAATCTTAGTAGCTGTAAAACGCGTTGTGGATTACAACGTCAAAATCCGAGTCAAATCAGATCACTCTGGTGTGGATTTAGCCAACGTCAAAATGAGTATGAATCCCTTTGATGAAATCGCTGTTGAAGAGGCGGTGCGTTTAAAAGAAGCGGGCGTAGCAACTGAAGTGGTGGTGGTGACTGCAGGTGCAACCCAATGCCAAGAAACGCTGCGTACTGCTTTAGCTATTGGCGCTGATCGTGCAATTTTGGTTGAGACCGCTCCTGATGCCGACTTACAGCCTTTAGCAGTAGCAAAGATTCTCAAGGCACTCTCTGATAAAGAACAGGCGCAAATTATCATCCTCGGCAAACAAGCGATTGATGACGATAGCAACCAAACTGGTCAGATGTTGGCAAGCCTGATGGATATTCCACAGGCAACCTTTGCATCTAAAGTAGTTATTGCTGATGGCAAAGCTACTGTGACTCGTGAGGTCGATGGTGGTTTAGAGACTATTGCGTTGTCATTGCCTGCAGTGATTACAACTGACTTGCGTTTGAATGAACCACGTTATGTCACATTGCCGAACATCATGAAGGCTAAGAAAAAGACGATTGATATTGTGAAGCCTGAAGATCTGGGTGTAGATATTGCTCCACGTCTAAAAACAATCAAAGTTGAAGAGCCTCCTAAGCGCTCCGCAGGTGTGATGGTTGCTGATGTAGCAGCCTTGGTAGAAAAACTCAAAAATGAAGCGAAGGTGATCTAAATGGCCGCACTTGTTATTGCTGAACACGACAATCAATCTTTAAAGGCAGCTACGCTCAATGCGGTAGCAGCCGCTTTGCAATGCTCCCCTGAGGTGGATGTTTTGGTTGCTGGCAACCAATCTGATGCTGCTGCCGGGGCTGCAGCTCAAATCGCTGGTGTACGCAAAGTTATTCAGATCGATGCTGCTAATTTGGCCGATCAATTGGCTGAGCCTTTGGCAGCTCAGATTCTGTCAATTGCTAATGGCTATAGTCATATCTTGGCTCCTGCAACTGCCAATGGTAAGAATGTATTGCCACGTGTTGCCGCTAAGTTAGATGTTGCCCAGTTATCGGACATCACTAAAGTGGTTTCTGCTGATACATTTGAGCGCCCAATTTACGCAGGTAACGCTATTGCAACCGTACAGTCAGGCGATGCCATCAAGGTGATTACCGTTCGCACCACTGGCTTTGATCCAGTGGCGAACACAGGTGGTTCTGCTGCAATTGAAAAAGGACCTGCCGTTGAAGGCGCTGGTAAATCTTCTTTTGTTGGTCGAGAGTTGACTAAGTCCGACCGCCCTGAATTGACTGCTGCCAAGATCATCGTGTCTGGTGGTCGTGGATTGGGTTCTGGAGAGAAGTATCAAGAGCTCATTACGCCTTTGGCAGATAAGCTGGGCGCTGCTTTAGGGGCATCCCGTGCTGCAGTGGATGCTGGTTATGTTCCCAATGATTATCAGGTTGGTCAGACTGGCAAGATTGTTGCGCCCCAGCTTTACATTGCAGTGGGCATCTCTGGCGCCATTCAGCATTTAGCGGGCATGAAAGACTCCAAAGTGATCGTCGCCATTAATAAGGATCCAGAAGCACCCATCTTTAGCGTGGCCGATTATGGTTTGGTAGCGGATTTGAATACTGCTGTGCCTGAGCTTACCAAAGCATTGGGTTGATAAGTAATTTGTATCGCTAAGTTAGATTTACAAAGACTCCAGGAACTCGTGGATGTATTTCAGTACATCCACTGGTTTTTCCCGATGTGGAAAGTGGGCTGTATCTTCCATTAGAGCGAGAGAAGATTTACCGCCAGATAAATTTACTATTGATTTGGGATGCTTTTCGCTTCCATATTCATCATTCAGTCCATGTATGACTAAGAGATTCGTGTTTATTTTTGGTAGTACATCTTCCAGGGACCAATTTTTAAAGTCATTTGATGTCCAGGTTTTGATCCAGGAGTCTAAAACCCATTGCGTTTTCTCGCCATGGTATTTTTCTAGCCTCTCAATCTGTTTTGGATTTTGAAACAAGGATTTGGCGGCCAGTATTCCAGCTAAGGTTTTGTCTTCAACGAATGATTGGGCGGCAATAGTGATGATGGCCTCGCATTGATTAGGAAGTTGACTTGCGCAATTTAATGCCATGCCACCACCCACGCTATGTCCTAATAAAATAAATTTTGAGATGTTTAGCTGTTCGCAAACCGTTGCAAAGCTTTCGCTTACCTCGTTGGCAATAAATTCTTTTGAGATAGGTTTGGGTATGGGGTCAGATTTTCCAAACCCAATCCTGTCATAGGCAATTACTCTTCTATTGGTTTTTTGGCTTAATAGGTCTGGAAAGTCTCGCCATAGCTCTACGCATCCAAGGGAGTCATGAATTAAGACGATTGGAGTTTTATCGCAGAAATGGGTATTCCACTCTCGCACAAAGACGCCCCCATTTTTACCTTTTAGTGTTTTGTCAAAAAAGGGCACGTGCCAAACTCGCTAATTAAAATTTTTACTCAAAGACACAGGGTATCAGGATTTGCTAGCATTGGACGTTTTTCATCTTTCAATGCTCGTATTATATTTCTTAAAACACTCACTAAGCACCAATGCTAACCAAAAAAGCAACCCTCACCATTGCTGATGAGGGTTTTGTCTTTTGAGCGTTACTTAAAGTAACGCTTAGCCAAAAGCCTACGCACCAAGTGCCCCCAGTATTGAGAACATCATCTTACCCATCGGTGTAGACGTATCAATCGCTTGTTGATGAAAGAACAAATCAACTTTGACTGATTCAAGTTGATTGAGTAACTCAATAAGATTCTGTAATGACCTGCCGAGTCTGTCTATTGACCAACACATGACCATGTCGAACTTTCGTTGAGTTGCCATATTCATCATTAAGTCGAGAGCAGGGCGCCGTGCTTTCACTCCTGAGATGCCTTCATCGACGAACTCTTGAACGATTGTGTAACCCATTCTCGCTGAAATGGCACGTAGTTCTGTGAGTTGATTCTCACAAGTTTGTTTGTCTGTTGATACTCGTGCGTATAGTGCGACTCGTTTATTCACTTTAAATAACCTTTCAGAAATGGTGGTTCGGTATCTGGAAGGTAAAGGAAGGCATGGGAATGGCAAGCATGTTCCTACTGTGAACAGGCAACAAAAAACCCGCAACTCTAATGAATATGCGGGTCTCAGGTTTTTACTGCAAAAGTATAATAATTCACACTAATATACTTTTCTCTAACTAAGTTCAGAATTTATTTAATTAAATCAAGAACTTATGGTGGGTCGGGCGAGATTCGAACTCGCGACCAACGGATTAAAAGTCCGCTGCTCTACCGACTGAGCTACCGACCCAGTAAGACAGAAATTATAGCAAGAACTTGGTTTGACTTCCCCCAGTTTGCTGGGTTTTCCCTCTACGCCTTGTAGTTACAAGAGCGCTACGCGTTTGCCCGTCTGGCTACCGGTGGGTTTTTGGAGAAATAGTCCTTAATTCCTCTCAAAATTGCCTCCGCAATACGGTCTTGGTAGGCATCGTCATTGAGGCGAGCTTCCTCATGGGGGTTGCTGATAAAGGCGGTTTCCACCAGGATGGATGGGATATCGGGGGCTTTGAGAACAGCAAAGCTAGCTTGCTCAACTTTCGCTTTATGTAGTGGGGCAAATCCACTAATTTGCTTGAGGATCGATGTTCCCACTTGAAGCGAATCCTTGATCTGGGCGGTAGTTGACATATCTAGCAATAAATTCGCTACCTGCTTATCTTGCGTCTTGATATTGATGCCACCAATTAAGTCGGAAGCATTTTCTTTATTGGCCATCCAGCGCGCGGTTGTGCTACTGGCGCCCATTTGGGATAGAGCAAAAACTGATGCTCCTTTGGCTCTGGGTTCAATAAAGGCATCCGCATGGATTGAGACAAAGAGATCTGCCTCTACTCGACGCGCTTTTTGTACGCGCGTATGTAGTGGAACAAAGTAATCGCCATCTCTAGTGAGGAACGGACGCATATATGGATCGTTTTCAATCTTGTCACGCAAGCGTTTGGCAATCGATAGCACCACATGTTTTTCTTTAGAGCCCATCGTACCAATTGCGCCCGGATCTTCTCCACCATGACCCGCATCGATTGCAATAGTAATAAGACGTTTATGTTTTGCTTGAGCAGGCGGCTCTTTTGCATCCGGAATTGCTTGTGCTACCGGCGCCTTTGGAGCATCCTTTTCTTTCTTGGTAGCGAACTGTGCAATCAGGTCAATTTCTTCATTGGCTTTTTCTAAAGCACTTTCTTTACGGGCGCTACTCTTCACCAATTCCATCAAAGGATCTGGCGGGATCGCTGGGTAGAGATCGAGCACCATGCGGTATTGGTATTCAGCAATCGGGTCCAGCGTAAAGAGTTGAGGCTTTACGGGCTCTTTGAGGTCAAATACCAAGCGCACCATACCTGGTTGAAATTGACCCACTCGAATTTGTGAAACATAAGGATCATTTGGTTTGACCTTGGCGACCAAGTCTTTCAGGGTGGAATTCAATTCCATGCCTTGAACGTCTACCACCAAGCGATCGGGGTTGGTAAGTAGTTGTTGGGTAATGGGCAATGCTTTGTCGGACTCCAGAGTGATGCGTGTGTAATCCTCTGCTGGCCAAATACGTACGCCTAAGATCTTGGCACCCCAAGCGATCTCTGCCTCGCTGAAAAAGAGGATGAAGCCCAGCATCTTTGCTGAAGTCTTGAGATGCTTTCTTCTGGAGGAATTAATCAGGGGCTTGCTCATCTCTATTAGGTTTGCATCTTTTCGATAACGGCTATTCCCTGGCTAGAGCTTGCTTTGAAACTAATATTTCTCGCATTCTCATCATCGTCAGCAATGAGATGAATTTCAATATCAAAAGCAGGCAGGGTGCCTTCAGCTTTTTCTGGCCACTCCACTAAACAGAATCCGGGCTCATCAAAATGCTCTGCAAAGCCAGCTTCCCGCCACTCCAGCGGATCTCTCATGCGGTAGAGGTCGAAGTGGTGGGCTGTGATATTTGTAGCGGTGGAGGGATTGCTGCTATTGATTTGAATAAGATAAGGCTCACACAAAGTATAGGTTGGACTCTTGACGCGACCCTCGTATCCCAGGGCTTGTATTAGATGGCGAGCAAAGGTGGTTTTGCCGGCTCCTAGATCCCCCTCTAAGGAGATATTGAGGTGAGTGCTGTGATCTGCTTGAAAAAGATGGTTGAGGCTGCTGGCAAGCTTTTGCGCTAAAGCAGTGGTATCCGCTTCTTGCCTACAATATTGATTAAATGAATTCTGAGCCATTTGCCTAGTTTATTCAATTATTAAGCTACATTCTGTATTCCTAATGACTTCTTTCCAAATACTGAACCCTGTTGATCAGGCCAATCTGCGTGAATGGCTAGATGAGCAGTCTCGTGCACTCGGTTTTGATGGTTTACGTATTACTGATACCCATCTTGGATCAGCTACAGACAGGCTGCATGAGTGGTTAGAGCAGGGTCGCCATGGTCAGATGGAATACATGGCTAAGCATGCCAATGTTCGCTCTGATCCAAGCATGCTGGTTCCAGGAGCCGTCAGAGTCATTTGCGTCACCATGAATTACCTTTCACCTGTAATCGATTTTGATCATGAGTGGGATAGATTGAGAGATCCTACTCAAGCCGTGGTCTCGATGTATGCGCGAGGGCGCGACTATCACAAGGTCATGCGCAATCGTTTGCAAGAATTTGCGCAGTTGATTGAAAAGAAAATTGGATCGTTTGGTTATCGTGTCTTTACAGATTCAGCGCCATTGATGGAGGTCGAGTTGGCTCGTAAGGCCGGCTTGGGGTGGCGAGGTAAACATACACTGCTACTGAATCGTGAATCTGGGTCAACATTCTTTTTGGGTGAAATCCTAGTCGATGTTCCGCTACCGATTGATCAAGAAGAAGAATCGCATTGTGGCACTTGCCAAGCCTGTATTGATGTTTGTCCAACACAGGCAATTACTGCACCTTACCAATTAGACGCCCGACGTTGCATCTCGTATTTGACGATTGAAAACCCAGATTCTATCCCGGTAGAGTTTCGTAGGGCGATGGGTAATCGCGTTTACGGATGCGATGACTGCCAATTGATTTGCCCTTGGAATAAATTTGCGCAACGATCTACCTTGCCAGATTTTGCTGAGCGTCATGGTCTTGGTAGAGCAGGTCTCTTGCAACTTTGGTCTTGGACTGAAGATGAATTTGAAAAGCGCCACGAGGGCAGCGCCATTCGTCGCATCGGTTACTCCCGCTGGCGCAGAAACTTAGCAGTGGCTATGGGCAATGCCCTGGCTGATAGTGCTGCTCCCCAGGCAGATAAAGATTTGCTACGAGCAGCCTTGTCTGATGCTTTGCCCGTGGCAGATGCCTTGGTAGCCGAGCATATTGATTGGGCGCTGGGCTCTTAAGTTCACCTTGCCAGTTTTACCTTCATCTCACTTACAATGAATTCATGTCATCAGCCGATCAACCCTATATAGACCCTAGCGAAATTGCTCTCGAGTGTTCAACAGCGCAGCGTTTTAAAAATCGCAGCGATGCTTTCTGGACGGGCATTCGGGATGCTGCAGGAGCACCAGCCATGGTCTTATTTGCTGGCATGGTGGGCTTTGGAGCAATGGGCAAAACTAATGGCGTAGATGCTTGGTTTACTGGAGCGACTAGCTTCTTAATGTTTGCCTTGCCTGGCCAGGTAGTTTTACTGGAGATGGCGATTACTGGATCATCAGTCTTGGCAATTATTTTGGCCGTCTCCCTAACATCTACTCGCTTCATCACGATGACGGTAACCCTCTTTCCGCAGTTCCACGAAAAAGATCGCAATCATCGCCTCTATGCTTCGGTGCATTTATTGGCAATGACTGCTTGGGCTATCTCGATGCGCGAGTTTCAGACGATTGAGGCAAAACATCGCCTGAGTTACTTTGTTGGCTTGGGATTGTTATGTTGGTTAATTTCTATCCCAGGAACTATCTTGGGATATTTTCTGGCCGGCATGGTCCCTGCGGCAATTACGCTTGGCCTCGTTTTTATTAATCCCCTATTCTTTTTGTTGACCTTTACCGAGGTAAAGCCCTGGATTAATCGGATTGCGATTGGTTTGGGATTTGTGCTCGGACCTTTTTTCTTTATCTTAGATCGTGATACTAGCTTGCTCACCACTGGCTTGGTGGCAGGAACCGCCGCTTACTTCTTTGACCGTAAAGTATTGCGTAAGAAAGCAGGGGTGATCAGCTAATGAATGCCGCTCTTCAAGGATGGGGTTTATGGATCGCCTTAGCGGGCGCCACAATCGGGACCTACTTCTGCCGCGCGATTGGTGTCTTACTCGCAAAACGCATTAATCAAGATAGCGAGATCTTTCGCTGGCTAGCAGCGGTAACTTATGCGATGGTTGCTGCCCTAGTTGTCAGAATGATTTTGATGCCGATTGGTCTTCTGGCAACCGTACCCGTATGGATTCGGATTCTCATTTGTGTACTCAGTATCGGTGTGATGGTTTCTAAGCCAACACGCCGTCTCGTCCCAGCCTTATTGACTGGAACACTTTTGATGCTCGCTTACGGCGTGATGCGCTAAGTCAAACACTCCAGTAATTCGGTTTAGAGATGGGCCGCCAGAATTTTGGCAATGTGTACGGCGTCTCTTTGTGTGCCATCAGCTATTTGGTGGCGACAGCTTGTCCCATCCGCAACCACCCAGCTATCTGGCGCCTTACGTATTGCGGGTAAAAGGCTGGCCTCTGCCATTTGCTTTGACACTTCAATATGCTCAGCTTCATAACCAAAGCTACCCGCCATACCGCAACAAGAAGACTCAATGAGCTTAGGCTCCGCATTAGGGATTAACTTTAAAAGTTCCATTGCCGGCGTAACAGCGGCAAATGATTTTTGATGGCAATGTCCATGAAACAACACGGGGCGCGAAGCAGGTTTTAACTGCAGTTGGAGCTTCCCACTCCTTGCTTCACCAGCTAAGAATTCTTCTAAGAGCTGTACATGTTTGCTTACCGTTACTGCGCGTTCGCCAAAGCCCATAACCAATGCTTCATCCTTTAGGGTAAAGAGGCAGGAAGGCTCGAGACCGATAATCGGGATGTCTTTTTCAGCAAACGGGGCAAGATGATTTACTAATTCATCTAAGCTGGCTTTAGCCTTGTCGACCATGCCTGCAGCCAGGTAAGTACGACCACAGCAGAATTCTTTAGAGCAGGTGTTTGGTGTTGAGCTTACTTTTGAGTTTTGCTCTGCCAGTCGCTTCTGTGGAATATGTACGCGATATCCAGCGGCCTTTAGAACCGCTAATGCAGCTTGTAAGTTTTCATCTTCAAAGTAAGCGTTGAAGGTATCAGCTAACAGCACAACCCCTTTATTGCCATTCGTATCAGCGTGGCTAAGTTCCGCTGGCGTAAATTGGTAAGGCGTATTGGCACTCTTGTCGCCCCAGAATGTTTTAGCCTTCCAGATTGGCAGACTTCTTTGTGCGGAAATGCCCATGATCCACTCTTGCAATTTAGCAATCGGCGCGATGTGGTTGCGAAGATTGAGTAGGGCAGGAAGGCCGGGAATACTGCTAATAATTGGGGCGTATTTAGGTAAATAGGCAACCGCTAAATCGCGCAGCGTATGACCGGTTCGCTTTTTATAGACTGACAGAAACTCAATTTTCATCTTCGCCATATCAACGCCGGTAGGACATTCACGACGGCAGGCTTTGCAACTGACACAGAGCTCCATTACTTCTTTAATGGCATCGCTTCCGAGTGGTGAACTTTCGTCTTTGATATCCAGTTGATTGGAGAGTGCGAGACGCAGGGTGTTGGCGCGACCACGGGTGAGATGTTTTTCATCGCGAGTCACTCGATAGCTCGGGCACATCACTTCAGCGTCGAACTTTCGGCAATGGCCATTGTTGTTACACATCTCAACTGCTTTAGCTAAGCCCATCGCAGGGTCGCCACCAGTACCGGGCGCACTCGTTTCTTCTGTAACGGGATTGTTTTGCACATTCCATGCAGACCAATCTAACGCCGGTTGTAGTGGAATGACTTTATAGCTTGGCGGAAACCGGAAGTTGCTTGCATCATCCATCTTGGGGGGATCAACGATCTTGCCAGGATTAAATAATCCGTTTGGATCAAATGCATGCTTGATTTCTGCGAGAGCTTCAGTAATCTTGGGTCCAAATTGCCAAGAGATCCATTCGCCGCGGCAGAGTCCATCACCGTGCTCACCGCTATAAGCACCTTTGTATTTGCGAACAAGTGCTGACGCCTCTTCTGCAACCGCACGCATCTTTTGCCCCCCATCGCGACGCATATCCAAGATTGGGCGGACATGGAGGGTGCCAACAGATGCATGCGCATACCAAGTGCCACGCGAACCGTATTTAGAAAATACATCTGTCAGTGCTTGAGTGTATTCAGCAAGACTTTCTAATGGGACTGCGCAGTCCTCAATGAAGCTGACTGGCTTGTCATCACCCTTCAGGCTCATCATGATGTTCAGGCCAGCCTTGCGCACTTCCCATAAATTCTTTTGCAAGCCGGCATCAGGCATTGCAACTACTGAACCCGGTAGTTGTAAGTCACCCATAAGGCTTTGCAAGGACTTGAGCTTCTCGAGCAGGGGTGCATGCGCTTCCCCTGAGAACTCTACTAATAAGATGGCTTCAGGTGTTTGAGCGTTAGCATCAATCAGTGCTGTCTCAATGGTTTTCTTGAAGCTTGGGTTATGGCGCGCTAAGTCAATCATGGTGCGGTCTACCAACTCAACAGCGGTAGGTCCCAGTTTGACGATATGCTGCGCACTATCCATTGCCTTGAAGAAGCTGGCGAAGTTCACTACGCCAAGCACTTTGTGTTGCGGCAAAGGTGCTAGCTTGAGTTCAAGCGATTTGAAGTAAGCCAAAGTGCCTTCGCTACCTACTAAGAGGTGCGCTAGATTGACGCTACCGTCTTGAGTGTAAGGACGCTCGCTTTGCGGATGAAATACATCGAGGTTGTATCCGGCAACACGTCGTAATACTTTGGGAAAGTGCGCTTCTATTTCTGGTTGGAGTGTATTGGCGAGATCTTTTACAAAGTCGCCGAGCTGTTTTGCGGCGCCAGAGCTATGTGCGTAATTGCCAAAGTTGGCGACCTGTCCATTTGCTAACCAGGCATCAATTCCTAAAACGTTGTGCACCATATTCCCATAAGCAATAGATCGGCTGCCGCACGAGTTATTGCCCGCCATTCCGCCAATCGTTGCCTGTCCTGCGGTGGAAACATCCACGGGATACCAGAGGCCGTGGGGTTTAAGTGCGGCATTGAGGTGATCTAAAACAATGCCGGGCTCAACTACTGCAGTTGCTTTCTCTGGGTCCGCATGTAAGAGTTTGCGAAAGTATTTAGTGTTATCAATAACGAGTGCTGTACCAGTGGTCTGGCCACACTGACTGGTGCCTCCGCCACGTGGCAGAACTGGGACACCCAGGTCGGCTGCAATTTGGATGGCAGTCGCAATATCCTCAGCGGTTTTCGGCACAAAGACCGCAACTGGCATGGCTTGATAGATCGATGCATCGGTTGCATAACGTCCACGACTAGCCATGTCAGTCATGACTTCACCGGTAGTTTCTTGTTTCAGTCGCTTGGCTAACTCTGCCTTATTGGCAACGAATTCCGGTAGCGGCAAATCCAGTGGCTTGTTCATGCTGCAACCTTCTCGTTAGATTCTGAGTCAACTAATTGAATAACCACATCACGCTTATTCATGACATGCTGCATCATGACTTTGCGCATCCGTACGCTATCGCGCGCCTTTAATGCATCCAACATTTCTTGATGTTCCCCAACAGCCTTTTCCCATTTCACGCCATCTTGGTTGGAGCGAAAGCGGAGCGCCTCAATGCGTGCGTTAACCTGAGTAAATAGCTGACTTAAGACGGGGTTATTCGCTGCGTGATTAATCGCCTGATGAATCTTGAGATTGAGTCGGTAGTAGCTAGAAAGATCTCTACGCGCGTAGGATGCCATCATTTCGTATTGAAGTGCTTCAAGTTCGATGAGCGCTTGATCGCTAATGTTTTGTGCGGCGAGCTCTCCGGAGTAGCCCTCTAAATTTGCGATCACATCAAAGGTGTGAATGATGTCGTCCCGAGTCAGTTGCACTGCAATCGCGCCGCGATTGGCAATTAGTTCAACCAGCCCATCAGCGGCTAAGCGACGAATCGCCTCACGAATAGGGGTGCGCGATACATTGAGCTGCTCTGCTAACTCACGTTCATTCAATTTGCTGCCGGGAATGATTGCACCCTCAACCAATAAGGATCGGAGCTTTTGGAAGGTGGCCTCGTGCAAGTTTTGGGTATTTGGGGGTGCAGTGAGCATCATTTGAAATGCCTTAAATTTGTATACATATTTATTATAACCCATCAATAAGCATAAATAACGCTATAAAAGCCTTATTTTTTACTTATTTGATAAATATTTTGCATACAAAATTGTAAATTGCCAAAAAGTACCTTACACTGGCTTGCAAGATTAACTACAAAAACCAAGCGAGACTCAGCATGCTAAAACTAGATAACCACCTCTCAGGACGCCATTTCTTACATATTCCTGGCCCAAGCCCAGTGCCTTCACGCATTCTGCGGGCAATTAGCTATCAAACGATTGATCACCGCGGCCCTGAATTTGGTGCATTTGGCCTCAAGGTTTTAGATGGCATCAAGAAGATTTTCAAGACTGAGCAGCCTGTGATTATTTATTCTGCTTCTGGAACTGGTTCTTGGGAAGGTGCTTTAGTTAATGTCCTTAATCCTGGCGATAAGGTGCTCTTTTATGAAACCGGTCACTTCGCAAACTTGTGGCGTGCTCTAGCCAAAAAGATTGGCATTGAAGTTGAGGTAGTAGGTAAAGCAGGTGCGGATACTTGGCGTTGGGGTGTTGATGCATCTGTGATTGAAGAGCGCTTACGCAAAGATACTCAGCATGAAATCAAGGCGGTTTGTGTAGTACATAATGAAACTTCAACTGGCATGACATCCAATATTGCTGCGGTTCGCAAGGCGATGGATGATGCAAAACATCCAGCGCTATTACTCGTGGATAGCGTATCTGGCTTGGGTTCAGCGGACTATGAGCATGACAAATGGGGTGCTGACGTAACCGTTTCCGGTTCACAAAAAGGTCTGATGTTGCCTCCGGGGATTGGCTTTAATGCTTTGTCGCCAAAAGCGATTGAAGCAAGTAAGCACAGCAAAATTCCTAAGGCCTATTTAGCCTGGGATGAAATTTTAGAATCTAATAAAACAGGCTACTGGCCAACTACACCTAGCACCAATTTGATGTACGGTTTGCATGAAGCAATCGACATGATGCAGACCGAGGGCTTGGATACGATTTTTGCTCGCCATCAACGTTTGGCTGAAGCTTGTCGTCGCGCAGTTGCGGCTTGGGGTCTTGAGAACCAGTGCTTGGATCCAAATGCGTATTCACCAGTATTAACAGCGATTGTGGTTCCAGAGGGAATGGATGCAGATGTACTGCGTAAGCATGCCCTAGAAAAGTTCAATCTTTCGCTTGGAACTGGTTTGGGCAAGCTCAAAGGCAAGATTTTCCGTATTGGCCACCTAGGTGATTGCAACGAATTGAGCCTGATGGCCGCATTAAGTGGCGTAGAGATGAGTTTTAGCTCTATTGGCTACAAACCCAAGGCCAGCGGTGTGGTTGCAGCCCAAGAGTACCTAAAGTAAGGCTTAGTCGGCAGACTCAACCTATAATTCACCATATATATCAATAGTATTAGAGACAGAGAGATTAATCATGTTGGCAACTAAACCGTATTTAACCCAGGCTGATGTTCAAAAGATTTTGGATGCAGCAGACAAGCATGCAGCAGCAAATAACTGGGCAGTGACTATCGCTGTTTGTGATGATGGCGGACATCTATTGGGTTTAACTCGTCGCGATGGTTGCGCTCCTGTCTCTGTTTACATCGCTCAAGAAAAAGCACGTACTGCTGCAATGGGTAAGCGTGAGAGCCGCGTATACGAAGAAATTATTAATAACGGACGAATTTCCTTTTTATCTGCCCCGCATATTTCGGGCATGTTGGAAGGTGGCGTCAATATCGAGGTAAATGGGTTTACCATCGGCGCAGTCGGCGTTTCCGGCGTTAAATCGACTGAGGATGCCGAAACCGCGAAGGCCGGCATTGCAGCCATTCTGTAAGTTACCTTGACAAATACTGTTCCTGAAATAAATTCCCCTACCGGCGCTACTGAGAGTAGCGCCACCCCAGCAACAATTACCTTTGCTGACTTTGGCTTAGATCCAAAGATTCAAAAAGCGGTATCTGAGCAGGGTTACAACACCCCAACTCCGATTCAAGCGCAATCTATTCCGCATGTTTTGGCGGGAAGTGATTTGATGGGCGCGGCCCAAACGGGTACCGGTAAGACGGCTGCCTTTGTGTTGCCGATCATTCAAAAGATTTTGCGTCACGCGAGTAGTAGCGCATCGCCTGCTCGTCACCCCATCCGTGCCTTGGTATTGACGCCAACACGTGAGTTAGCCGTTCAAGTTGCTGAGAATGCAGCGAGCTATTCCAAGCACACTGATTTACGTGCTGCCGTGGTGTACGGTGGCGTGGATATGAAAGAGCAGGTTGCCACATTGCGTGGCGGCGTAGAAATTTTGATTGCTACTCCAGGTCGCTTGCTTGACCATATTGGCTCTAAAGTAGCTAATCTCTCGCAAGTAGAGATTCTGGTTCTGGACGAAGCAGATCGCATGCTCGATATGGGCTTCTTGCCTGACTTGCAACGCATTATTGATTTGATCCCAGCGCAGCGTCAAACACTCCTGTTCTCAGCAACGTTTTCTCCAGAGATTAAAAAATTAGCGCAAAGTTATTTGCGTACACCGGTTACTGTTGAAGTAGCTCGTCAGAATGCTGCAGCAGATACCGTTAAGCAAGTGGTGCATATGGTGTCTAGTGCTGACAAGCAGCGCGCGATTGTGAAAGTGCTTGAAGCTCGTACGCGTCAAGGCTTGTCTCGCCAGTGCATCATCTTTACTAATAGCCGTTTGGGTTGTGCGCGATTGGCTCGCTCATTAGAGCGCGATGGTATTAAAGCGGGTGCGATTCATGGAGATAAGAGTCAAGGTGAGCGCACTTTAACGCTGGACGCATTCAAGTCTGGCGCGATCGAAGCTCTCGTTGCAACAGACGTAGCTGCACGTGGTTTAGATATTCCTTCAATGCCTTGCGTGATTAATCATGAATTGCCATTTAATGCAGAAGACTTTATTCACCGCATTGGTCGGACTGGACGTGCGGGCAGCAAGGGCGATGCGATTGCATTGGTCGATGCCAGTGAAAAACGTTTGCTCGACGATATTGAAAAGTTGATGAAACGGAAGTTGGACGTTCAGCCATTGCCCGAAGGTAGTCCTAGTTCTGCGCCGAGCAGAAGCTCATCAAGATCAGACGCGCCAGCCAAAATGTCAGATCCATTTTTCTATAAGCCCTATGAGCCTAGCGCTGTTACTAAGGCGTCTTCAGATACGACAAACCCTGAAGAGAAAAAAGTTGGCATCACCCCTGCAAGGCCAGCCGTTGGTGCTTTGCTCGGTGGCTTTAAGAAGAAATAATTTTTCTATCCCAGACCTGGGTGGCTGCTAAAAGCCACTCAGCAATCGATGTATCTTTTCCATCCGGAAGACCTCTCAATCCTAAATGTCCTGCAGCTTTACGTAATTCTTGTAAAGCCTGCTGCGCATTCTCAGTGTGAATTGCGCTCGCTAAAGTTTGCTTGCTGAGTTTTTCACCATGTTCATCCAGCACCAGGGGCAGGTGTAAATAGTTTGGTGTTGAATATCCCAAAACATCTTGAAGATGGATTTGTCGTGTCGTGTTGTTGAGTAAATCTGCGCCACGCACAATGTGCGTTATTCCTTGCTCGGAATCATCCACCACGACTGCCAGTTGATATGTAAATACACCATCTCGACGACGCAGTACAAAATCTCCCACTTCTCGATTGAGATCCTGGCTTTGTTTGCCTAGAGCTAGATCTTCAAAATGAATGGCGAGATCCGGGGGGAGGGCGAGCCGCCAAGGTACTTCAGCCGAGAGGGTGTTTTCATCCCCATAGGCGGGTATTTCTTGGGGGCGGCAGCTTCCTGGGTAGACCATTTCTTGATTGCGCGGGGTAATGACTCCGCGAGCCTCTAGGGTGTTTGCAATGCTTTGCCGGGAGCAGGTGCAAGGATAGATGATTTGGAGCCTATTTAAGCGCTCTAGAGCCCTTTTATAGCGCTCTTGACGCTTTGATTGCCAGGTTGGCTCCTCGTCCCAGCTGAGGCCGCAGGCAAGCAATTGGCGCAGGATTTCTTGATCCGCCCCCGGAATGCAGCGGGGGGTGTCTAAATCTTCGATTCTGAGTAGCCATTTCCCTTGATTTTGTCGGGCATCTAGCCAGCTTCCTAGGGCCGCAACTAGCGATCCCGCATGAAGCGGGCCGGTAGGTGAGGGAGCAAAGCGCCCGCGATAGCCGTCGGCTGGGGGTGAGGGGTTTTTAAGGTTCGGCACAGCTAAAATGATCTCATGGCTTCACCCCGTTTTGTTCATCTGCGCGTCCATTCCGAGTTTTCAATAACGGATGGTGTCGTTCGCATTGACGATGCGGTTGCTGCAGCTGAAAAAGATGGGATGGGGGCCTTAGCGCTCACTGATTTAAGTAATTTATTTGGTTTGGTTCGTTTTTATAGCGCTGCACGTTCCGGCGGAATTAAGCCAATTGCGGGCGCGGATGTTTGGGTGAGTAATCCTCAGGACCCAGATCAACCCTACCGTTTATTACTCTTAGTTCAAAACCACTCTGGTTATCTCAATCTGTGCCAGTTGTTAAGTAAGGCCTCCCTAGAAAATCAGACACGTGGTCGTGCTGAAGTAGATCCCAAATGGTTTAGTGAGCCCACCTCTAAAACTGAAGATAAAGCGGCAAAAAGAACGCTTGCGTATGGATTGATTGCACTTTCGGGCGGACGCTGGGGTGATGTTGGTGCTGCGCTGTTGGCAGGCCAAGAGGATCTAGCTATAGATGCCGCTAAACGCTGGGCAGCATTATTTCCAAATGCTTTTTACATAGAAGTTCAACGTGGCGGTCATCCTCAGGATGAAAAGCAGCTTCAGCTTGCTTGTCACCTCGCAAGCGAATTAGATTTACCAATCGTCGCTACACATCCTGTGCAGTTTATGCAACGCAGTGATTTCACAGCTCATGAGGCGCGCGTGTGTATCGCAGAGGGTGAGCTTCTGGGTAATCCCCGTCGCACCAAAAAATTTAATGAAGAGCAATATTTCTTATCTCAAGAGGAGATGGAAAAGCGCTTTGCTGATTTACCAGTTGCACTTGCCAATTCAGTAGAGATTGCAAAGCGATGCAATCTTTCCTTAACCTTGGGTCAGCCACGCTTACCGGACTTCCCAACGCCGCCTGGTATTACGCTCGACGATTATTTGTTGCAGCAATCTGAGATTGGTTTGAAGCGCCATATGGAGCGCAATTTCCCGGATCCAGAAGAGCGCGCCAAGGAAGAAGCGCGTTATCACGAGCGTCTAGTCTTTGAGGTGAAGACCATTGCTCAAATGGGTTTCCCGGGCTACTTCCTAATCGTTGCAGACTTTATCAACTGGGCAAAAAACAATGGCGTTCCAGTGGGTCCTGGTCGTGGATCTGGTGCCGGATCTTTGGTTGCTTACTCACTTGGTATTACTGACCTAGATCCATTGCGCTACAACCTTCTCTTTGAGCGTTTTCTAAATCCTGAGCGGGTATCCATGCCCGACTTCGATATTGACTTCTGTCAGCATGGGCGCGATCGCGTGATTCAGTACGTAAAAGATAAATACGGAAAAGATGCGGTCAGTCAAATCGCTACCTTTGGAACCATGGCTGCCAGAGCGGCCATTCGTGACGTTGGTCGTGTGCTGGAGCAAGGCTATAACTTCGTTGATGGTATTGCTAAGTTGATTCCGAACAAGCCGGGTCAGTACATGACTATTGAAATGGCCAAGAAGGAAGAAAAGCAATTAGGCGAACGCGAAAAGAATGAGGATGAAGTGCGCCAGCTCTTATCTCTTGCGCAGCAGTTAGAAGGTATGACCCGCAACGTCGGTATGCATGCGGGTGGCGTATTAATTGCTCCTGGTCGTTTAACTGATTTTTGCCCGCTCTATACACAGGAAGCAAAAGATTCTAAAGATCAAGAGAGCGGTTCCGTTATTAGTCAGTTTGATAAGGATGACGTAGAAGCCATTGGTCTGGTGAAGTTTGACTTCTTGGGCCTAACAACGCTGACGATTTTGGCGGCTGCTGAAAAATGGATTAAGACATTACATGCTGATCGTAAAGATTGGAATATCGGTGAAATTCCTCTAGACGATGAAAAAGCTTTTGAAGTTTTAAAGAATGCCAATACGGTCGCCGTCTTCCAGCTAGAAAGTCGCGGCATGCAAGGCATGCTTCGTGAGGCTAAGCCTGACCGCTTTGAAGACATTATTGCGCTCGTCGCGCTTTACCGTCCAGGTCCAATGGATTTAATTCCAGACTTTATTGAGCGTAAGCATGGGCGTCAAAAAGTAGAGTATCCAGATCCACGTATCGAACCCGTTCTGCAAGAAACCTACGGCATCATGGTCTATCAAGAGCAGGTGATGCAGATGGCCCAGATGATCGGTGGCTACTCACTCGGTGGCGCGGACATGTTGCGTCGCGCGATGGGTAAGAAGAAGCCTGAAGAGATGGCGCAGCACCGTAAGATTTTTAGTGATGGTGCAAAAGCGGGTGGTATTACCGAAGGCAAGGCCAACGAGATTTATGACTTGATGGAGCGTTTTGCCGGCTATGGATTTAATAAATCCCATGCTGCTGCTTATGCGCTTCTGGCATATCAAACGGCTTGGCTAAAAGCCTATTACCCTGCTGAATTTATGGCGGCCAACTTATCGCTCGCAATGGATGACACCGATAAGGTGAAGATTTTGTATGACGATTGTTTGGCAAATAACATTCGTGTGTTCTCACCAGACATTAACACCGGTGTTTATGTATTTACACCATTGCGTGCGCCAGATGCTGCCCCGGATTCTCCGATTAGTCATATTCGCTATGGCTTAGGCGCGGTAAGAGGCACTGGTGAGGCCGCAATCGAAGTGATTGTGAAAGCGCGTGAGGCGGGCGGTCCGTTTAAAGATCTGTTTGATTTCTGTGCTCGCGTCGATCGTAGACAAGTTAACCGTCGCGCGATTGAGGCTTTGATGCGTGCCGGCGCTTTTGATAGTTTGTATAAAGACTCCATTCCAGCTGGCGGTAATCTTTACGATATTCGCTCCACTTTATTAGCTTCGCTTGCACGTGCAATTGAGGCGGCTGAACAAGCAGAAGCCTCAATCAACCAAGTGAGTTTGTTTGAGGTAGCAGGTGAAGAAGATCGCCACTTGCCTGAATTAGTGCGTGAGCCAGTTTGGTCTGAAAAGAAGCGCCTACAGGATGAGAAAAGCGCCCTAGGGCTTTGCCTAACCGGCCACATGTTTGATGCCTATCGCGATGAGACTGCGCATTTTATTCGCCAACCGTTATCTAAGGTGATCGAGGGTAAAGATCAGTTGATCGCCGGCATTATTACTTCTGCTCGTATGCTAACTGGTCAACGGGGCCGCATGATGATTGCAACCATTGATGATGGGACTGCTGCAATTGAAGTGACTCTCTATAGCGAAGTGTATGAACCGAATCGCTCTTGGCTCAAAGAAGATGAGTTGCTAGTAGCAAAGGTTAACGTTACACCTGACAAGTTTTCTGGAGGGATGCGAATTGTGTCAGAAGCGGTGATGGATATTACGGGTGCCCGCATGCGTTTTGCGCGTAATGTACATCTATCGATCGATTCAGCAATTGATCTTAAATCCTTACGAAGCCAAATCGGACCCTACTTAATGAGTAATCGTGTGCGGGATCCCAAGTTAGGGCCTGCAGCAGCATCTATGCCAAGCGCTAGTGAGGGTCTCAAAGGTTTAATGCTGACGGCTGCAGTCACTACTAGTGGCGGGGCCTGTCTAATGCAATTCCCAGAAGAGCTACGCATCTATCCTGATGATGCTTGCTTGCATAGCCTGAATCAAATTTTGGCTGCCAAGCAATCCAATACTGTTCAGGTTCAGTACCACTAAATCAGCGGTAACAAAACCACCCAGAGTGCTTTACTTATTTGTAGCAGCTTGAAGCGCTGCAATTACGTGATTTGGCTCTAAGTGATCCAAGCATTCACTATTGCTGCTAGCGCGGTCTTCACAGCCTGCTTTGCGGCAGGGAACACATTCACCGGGCCCTTGTAGGATCGTGACATTGCCAACCGTCTGCGAGCGAGCTCTTAATTGATAAGGTTGCGTGCCAATAAAGCCATTTGGCCATGGGCCAAAGTTGGTGGGTGGGGTTGGACCAAACAAGGCAATGGTAGGCGTGTTGCATGCTGCCGCAAGATGGGTGATCGACGTATCCACTCCAACATAGGCTATAGCTCCACGAATCAGTGTGCCTGCTTGTGGGATAGAGAGTAGGCCTGCGGTATCAACAACTTGTCTGCGCGTCTTTTCATCAAGCAGGGAAAGAATATCTTTATTGAGTTGAAGATCTTGTTTGGCGGGGGATGCGCTCAACACAACTTGCCAACCTTGTTCCGCAATCCACGTCAGCAAGGATTGCCAATAGCTTAGCGGCCAGCGCTTATAAGCGGTTAAGGGACCGGGATGAACCACTACATAGGGAGAATGAAGTTGAGCGGCAATGCTTGGGGTAATAGGATCACCGGCGGGGGCTATCACTGATATCGGTTTGTTAAATATCTCTTGAGGCCTCTTGTAAAAAATTTCAAGCAGGCGGATCTTTTCGGTAATGACATGTTGTGCAAAATAATCCACATCAACTGTATGTAAACTGATGGTCTTTTTCCAGGCATTTTGCTTATCACTTTTGCTTTTCTTGGCTTTGTCCTGCTCTGTTAGCCCTTGAGGGTGACCGCCTAATACGCCTACGCGTTGATGAGCTGCTGCTAAGCCATAGAAATAGGCGCGATCGCTCGGTTGTGTGACTATCGCCAAATCGTAACGTTGAAAGAGTCTAAAAAATAAGGAAAGATATTCTCTGAGTTTGGGGCGGTCGGAAGTTTCGATCGTCTGGGCAACATCAGGATTGCCCTTGAGCATGTCGAGCTTACCGCGGTAGCCCAAAAAGTGAAACTCAGCATCAGGCCACAGTTCACGCGCTTGTGAGATTAGTGGCGTAGTGACGAGGACATCGCCAATTTGGCGAGTCGCAATGAATAAAACTTTTTTAGGCTTTAGTGCTGAGAATACAGTCATGGAGTTAATGTAACTCAATCCTACTGAGCTTTAGCCAGAATTTTTTCACGTACGCGACGTGCATTTTCTGCGGCATTAGATTGATTGTTAATGCGGTGATAGAGGTGGAGAACTTCAGTGGACCAGGACCCAGATTTACGAATCACACCTTTATTTTGTAGTCTGAAAACAAAATCAGCATCTTCATGACCCCAGCCTGTTATGGTTTCATCAAAGCCACCAATGGCTTGGGCATCGGCCTTCCAGCAGGCCATATTGCAGCCTTTAATGCGCCGCCAGACAAATTTCTTGTAGTTGCGCCATGCACCAGCACCGAGTTTGATTTTGAGAGGCCAGAACTTATTGATGCCGCCAGATAGTCGATAGCTTAATAAGTTGTCGATAAATCTCTTGAAATCCCACTGGGGCCAAGAGAGTAATTGTTTGCTGAGTTTGTCGTTAAGTAAGATACGACTGCCTGTTACCAGGTGGTTGGCCTGAGATAGGCGTCGATGTTGGGCGATAAAGTCTGGCTGAGCAATGCAATCACCATCCAGAAATATTAAATAATCCCCAAGAGATACTTCAATAGCTTGATTAAGAATGCGGGTCTTACGAAACCCTTGATCCTCTTGCCAGAGGTGCGTTATTTTCACTGGGAAATCAACCTGAGCTCCTGCGATAAGTTCTTTAGTGTCTGAGGTGGAGCCGTCATCAGCAATGATGATTTCAAAATCTAAATCTGTTTGAGTGCTGAGTGACTCAAGACATAATTTGAGGGCTTGGGGCCAGTTGTAGGTCGCTAGAAGTACAGAGATCATTTGCCGTGATGTTGATGATGCGCAGCTTCTTGATGTAATTGCCATAACTTCATGTAGCGATAGTAGGTTCCTTGCCCGTTGGAGATTGCCAAAGCAAAGCCTTGTGGGCCATCTAAGAAACCAAGGCGAATAAAGTAGGTGCGAATAAAAGCCCAGATGCCATGAAGCACTGCTTTTAAGGGACCACTCTTTTTGCCTTTGGAAAATGCCTGCTCTGCTGATGCTGTTGAATATCTGTCAAGTTTTTGCAGCACTTGTGAGTAGTTCATAAAACTGAAGTGCAACATGGGATTTTCCAGCTTCGCTACTTGACCATTTGGGATTAGGCGCTCATGCACCAGGTCATCGGAGAAGCGAGCAGTGCCGCGCTTAAATAACCGATCCACGTAATCGGGGCTCCAGCCAGAATGATGAATGAAGCGTCCGCAGTACCAAGATAGGCGCGGAATCGCAAAACAGTCGACATGAGCAGAATGATGAATTGCGGTCAGAATTTCGCTTCTGAGGGCCGGGGTAAGTCGCTCATCAGCATCCAGGGATAGAACCCACTCACCCGTTGCGAGGTCCAGAGCACGGTTCTTTTGAGGGCCAAATCCAGGCCAATCAGCTGGTTGGCTAATGGTGGTCCTATGGTTTTCGGCAATTTCTAGGGTGCTATCGGTGCTGTTGGCATCAACCACCACGATTTGCTGGGCAATCCCCTCTAGGGATGCCAAGCAATCGGCCAAATTGGCCTCTTCATTGCGAGTGATGAGTATGACGGATAAGGTGGGCATAATTCATTATATGAATGCTCAAGACCGTACCGCCTTAAATCGCTTAATTCAGTATCTGAAGCCCCATATCTGGACGATTATTGGGTCTTTACTGGCTATGGCCCTAGTCGCTGGTGCTGAAACGTCTATCCCAGCCCTGATGAAGCCATTATTGGACCGTGGCTTTACTGGACAGCTCAACAGCAAGCTCTGGCAGGTACCTGTTTTCTTGGTGGGTTTGGCGCTTGTTCGCAGCCTAGCCCAGTTCCTTTCAAATTATTTGCTGACTCGCGTCATTAATTCAGTGTTGCTCAAATTGCGTGAGCAGATGTTTCAGACGCTGTTAAATGCATCTACTGTATTTTTTCAAAAGAACTCTGCATCCAATTTAATTAATGCAGTTGTCTTTGAGGTTAATAACGTTCTATCCATCATGGGTGGCATGTTAATTAGCTTGGTGCGGGATTCACTCACCGTGGTTGGTTTAATTGGCTATCTTATTTATTTAAATTGGCAATTGACGCTTGTCGTGTTGGTGATCTTCCCTGTTATTGCCTTCATCATGAGCAAAATTAATAAGCGCCTACGATCTTTAAATCGTGAGCAGCAGACCCTGACTAGTGAGTTGGCTTATATCGTTGAAGAGTCTGCGGCTGGATACAAGATTGTGAAGGTGCATGGTGCGGAAGAATACGAGTTGCGTCGCTTCATGGATAAGGCAGAACGTTTGCGTCAGTTTTCAATGAAAGCCGCGGTAGCTGGTGGCTTGAATCAGCCTATTACTCAACTTATTGCTTCTATGGCATTGTCGATCGTGTTGGTGATTGCCTTGATGCAATCGGCTTCGGAGGGGACTACGGTGGGCGGTTTTGCTGCATTTATTACCGCCATGATGTTGGTGATTTCGCCGATTAAGCATCTGGCAGATATCAATCAGCCTCTGCAGCGTGGCTTAACTGCAGCGGAAATGATTTTCACTCTCATGGATCAACCCTTTGAGGAGGATGAATCCCGCAAAGAAAATATGAAATCCTTAGGTAAGACTAAGGGCGGAATTCGATTTGAAGATGTTGGCTTCTCTTATCAGCAAGAAGCTGGGCGCAAAGATGCACTCACTGGCGTGAATTTAAATATCAATCCTGGGGAGGTGGTTGCTTTTGTTGGCCCATCTGGCGGTGGTAAATCTACTCTAGTCAATTTACTGCCGCGTTTCTTTAAACCAACAAGCGGACAAATTTTCTTGGATGACATTCCTCTTGAGAATATTGTTCTTGCGGATGTACGTAAACAAATTGCTTTTGTAAGCCAGGATGTCATTTTATTTAATGACAGTATTGCAGCGAACGTTGCATATGGGGCTGTAGGCCCGGAGGGTATCGACCGGGGACGCGTGATGGAAGCGCTCGAAGCGGCAAACTTAAGCACTCTCATGAAAGAAATGCCTGAAGGTATTGATACGCAAATTGGTGATAACGGCAATCGTTTGTCTGGTGGTCAACGCCAGCGCTTAGCCATTGCGAGGGCGATTTATAAAAATGCACCCATCCTGATCTTGGATGAAGCAACTTCAGCGCTAGATTCCGAATCTGAGCGTCAAGTACAAGATGCTTTGGAGCGCCTGATGGCTGGACGAACTACTTTAGTGATTGCTCACCGCTTATCAACCATAGAGCATGCTGATCGGATTGTGGTGTTGGAGCACGGCCACGTTATCGAAAATGGCACGCATGAAGAATTGATTGCCAAAGATGGCTTGTATGCCAACTTGCATCGCATCCAGTTTTCAAATGCTTAATCAGTGATTAACTGAGGACGATATCGTATTGTTCTTGGCGGAAACTTCCTTCTGCTTGTAGTTTGATGGGCTTGCTAATGAAGTCCCCTAACTGTGCCAAAAATTGATTTTCTTCTTCAAGGAAAAGGTCAATTACATCAGGTGCCGCAACAATCCTAAATTCACGGGGATTAAATTGGCGATGCTCTCGCACAATCTCTCGCAAAATTTCGTAACATATAGTCTGCGCTGTTTTGACTTCACCCTTACCTTGGCAAGTGGCGCATGGTTCACAGGTGATATGAGCCAGAGATTCGCGAGTACGTTTGCGCGTCATCTCTACTAAGCCCAATGAGGAAAAATCGCTCACTGAGGTCCGAGCATGATCACGTTCTAAATTGCGATTGAGTTCGTGCAAAACGGATTCTTGATGATCTTTGCTTAGCATATCAATAAAGTCAATGATGATGATGCCGCCAAGATTTCGTAAACGGAGTTGACGAGCAATTGCCTGAGCAGCCTCAAGATTAGTTTTAAATACAGTGTCATCTAGATTGCGTGCGCCGACGTAACTTCCGGTGTTGACATCAATTGTGGTCATTGACTCCGTTTGATCGATCATCAGGTAGCCGCCCGATTTGAGGTCAACTCTTCTGCCTAAAGCCTTATTGATTTCTGCATCAACATCAAATAAATCAAATAGGGCGCGCTCACCACGATGTAGTGTGAGCTTGTCCAAGAGATTAGGCATGTAGAGCGTAGCGAAACCTTTGAGCTTTTCAAAGTTCTCGGCTGAGTCAACTCGAATTTGGGTGGTTTCTTCACCGGCAACATCGCGTAAAACGCGTTCAGCTAAGCTGAGATCTTGGTAAAGCAGGCTGGGGGCAGCCTTGTGGTTCACTGCCTCTCGGATCTTCTCCCAGGTAGTGCGTAGGTAATGCATGTCATGCTCAAGTTCGGTATCGCTGGCGTCTTGTGCACTGGTACGCACAATGATTCCACCTTTTTCATCGGCAGGCATTAGTTCAGCAAGGCGCACCTTAATTGCTTCACGCTCTTCGGGCTGATCAATTCTTTGGGATACGCCAATATACTTCTCGGTGGCTGCATCTGTGCCGGCTGGTGGTAGATAAACTAAGTTTCGGCCAGCAATACTGAGTTGGGTTGTAAGGCGTGCACCTTTAGTTCCTAAGGGATCCTTAAGAACTTGGACCAAAACATTTTGCCCCTCAAAGAGTAACTTTTCAATTTGAGCCTGAGGATTGTTTTGGGTGATATCTGCAACGTGCATAAATGCAGTGCGCTCTAAGCCAATCTCAATGAAGGCTGATTGCATGCCAGGTAGTACGCGTACCACTTTAGCCAAATAGATATTGCCAACGATGCCGCGTTGACGCGTGCGCTCAATCTGAAGCTCTTGCACGGCGCCTTGCTGAATTAATGCCACCCGTGTTTCTTGGGGTGTGATGTTGATCAGAATTTCCTCATTCATATGCGGGCAACTTTAGCGAAATCCAATAATTGGTTAACTTCGAAAATAGGTAATCCCATGATACCGCTATAGCTGCCTTTAATTGAGGGAATAAAAGCCCCTCCAAGGCCCTGAATGCCATATGCCCCAGCTTTACCAAAGGGCTCGCCACTCTGAGTATAGCTATCAATTTGCGCTTCAGTTAGGTGGGCAAATTCCACTTCGGATACCTGCACTAAACATAGAGGGTTGGTTTGGGGATCGATTGTGAGTACAACCGCAGTAAGTACCTCATGTACTTTGCCACTGAGCATTTTTAGAATGCGTACTGCATCGGCAGCATCACTGGGTTTGCCAAGGATCTCGCCGGCAGGGTTGCCAGGCAAGCTAACGGTGGTATCTGCGCACAGAATAGGCGCCCAAGGTTTGCCGCTGTTTTGCCATCTTGCTAATGCAATGGCGCTTTTGGCAAAAGTGACCCGCTCGACATATTGAAGGGCTTCTTCATTGGGGAGGGGCACTTCCAGGGTTTCTGTATCTTCGCCTTGTGCCGCAATCAGCATCTCAAACTGGATGCCAATTTGTTTGAGCAACTCTTGGCGTCGTGGACTTTGTGATGCAAGGTAAATATAAGAAAACATCAATGGCTTACTCGCGGTGATAAGGGTGACCTTGCAAAATGGTCCAAGCTCGATAGAGTTGCTCTACCAACAAAACTCTTGCCATAGCATGGGGCAAGGTTAGGCTTGAGAGGCGCCACATAGCTTGCGCGGCTTCTTTGAGGCTAGGGTCGAGTCCATCTGCACCACCAATCAAGAAGGTGATGTCAAAACCCTCCTGCCGCCAACCTGCTAACTGGGTGGCTAGATTTTGAGTGGTGTGATCTTTGCCGCGCTCATCCAGCGCAATGACGCGAGAGCCTTTCGGAATGGCGGCTGCAATTTTTATGGCCTCTTTGGCTGGAGTGAGATCGGGTTTGATCTCTTTGATTTCAATACTGCAATCAGCGGGCATACGCTTAATGTAATCATGGGTTGCAGTTGCAACCCATTCTGGCATTTTGTGACCAACAGAAACAATCGTTAAGCGCATTGCTAGAGCGTTACTCGTCGTCAGGTTCGCTTGCTTTCACAAGTCCCTTATCCGCTGCCAATTTGACGCGCACTGGCTTAGCGCCCCACATACCTTCAAGTTGGTAGTACGCACGCAGTGCAGGTTGCAAAATGTGAACCACGATATCGCCACAATCGACGAGCACCCACTCACCAGTCTCCAAACCTTCGACTGAGATGACTTCGCCACCTTTAGCGTTGACGGCCTCTTTAACTGACATGGCCAAAGATCGGGTCTGGCGATTGGAGGTACCGGTGGCAATGATCACACGATCAAATAACTCACTGAGCTTAGTAGTGTCATAAACACGAATATCTTGCGCTTTGACATCTTCCAGGGCATCGATCACGACACGTTGTAATTTAGTTAAGTCCATAGTTTCTTTAATATTTTTCTGAGATTTTTGTATATAGGAGTGATCTTAGCCTGATTACTTATACAGGCCTAGATTTGTGATGATTTCTAAGGCGTGAGACGGAATGTGCTCGGAGGCAATGGCGCTACGAGAAGTGCTTTTAAGCTGATTTCGCAACTCGGTTGATGAAAGGTCTACTGAAAGACTGTTATCTAAATAGATGCGGCCAAATCGGCTTTTTTCAAGGGTGTCTGGGTCCGTACATTGATGATTTGCCAATAAAACCTCAATTTCAGGGCCCATATCTGCAGAAATCTCATGGTGAGGCCTGCTGGCTACTGCGAAATTCACAAAGCCTAGTAATTGATCCCAGGAATTCCAGGAGGGGAGATTTAGCAGGGAGTCGGCTCCCATCAACCAGATCAAGCTGACATCAGGTCCAAAGCGCTCTCTCAGGGCTTTTGCGGTGTCAATGGCATAACTCGGGCCTGCACGATCAATTTCGATGCGATCAACGCCAATTTGAGTGGGAATTTGTAAATAGAGAAATGCTCTCGCTAGATCGATGCCTGCAGCTTCAGTAAGCTGTAAGCGGATTTCTGCGGGAGTGATGTCGGTATTTTTTTGCCAAGGTTCACCACTAGGGATTAGCAGTAAGGCATCAAGATGCAAGACCTTTGCAAAATGTGTGGCCAACTTCAGGTGGCCAAGATGCGGCGGGTCAAAAGTGCCACCCAAGATACCAATTTTTTTTGGAGTATCCAAATGCACTGAGCTCAAGTTAGGCCAGCCAGTCACGCGGCTTAAGGTAGTGGTCGTAGAGCTTGGCTTCTGGCGTGCCGGGTTTTGGTTGCCAGTTGTACCACCACTGAACTACCGGTGGCATGGACATCAGAATAGATTCAGTGCGTCCACCAGAGTGCAAACCAAAAATGGTGCCACGGTCGAATATTAAGTTGTATTCGACATAGCGACCACGACGGTATTCTTGAAATGCTTTTTCTTCAGCAGTAAAGCTGTCTTTGTAGCGACGCTCCACAATCGGTAAGTAAGCATCAATAAACGCATCACCAACAGCGCGTGTCATTGCAAAGCTTTGCTCAAAACCAAGATCATTAAAGTCATCAAAAAAGACGCCACCAATACCGCGGGGCTCTTCACGATGCTTTAGGTAAAAATATTCATCACACCATTTTTTGAAGCGTGGGTATAGCTCTTCACCAAATGGATCCAAAGCATCTTTAGCAGTTTGATGAAAGTGTTTGCAATCATCATCAACACCGTAATAGGGTGTGAGATCAAAGCCGCCGCCAAACCACCAGACCGGTTCTTTGTCTGGAGCTTGTGCAATAAAACAGCGCACATTCATATGGGTGGTGGGCACCTTAGGATTGTTTGGATGAAACACCAAGGAAACACCCATGGCTTCAAAGCTACGTCCCGCAACTTCTGGGCGATGGTGCGATGCTGAGGGCGGCATTTGATCGCCGCGGACATGTGAGAAGCCCACGCCACCTTTTTCTAAAATATTTCCGCCATCCAAAATGCAGGTGCGTCCATAACCCTTTAACTTACTATCCTCTGGCTTTTCCCAGGCATCCACCATGAAGGCTTTGCCATCAAGCGCACTCATTGCGCTAGTGATGCGATCTTGCAGGCCTAAAAAGTAATCTTTTAAGGCTGCAATATCAATTTGAGTATGTTCGGCAGATGACAAGGATGAAAATTTTTTCGTATTGGGTGATAAGAAGTTGCTTAATTATTTGACTGCGCGATAGCCAATATCTTTGCGATATTGCATGCCATCAAACTGGATATTAGAAATAGCGTCGTATGCTTTTTGTTGTGCACCACGAACCGTATCCGATAGGCCTACTACACACATAACGCGACCGCCCGAGGTGACAAGCTTGCCATCTTGCAGCTTAGTGCCGGCATGAAATGTCAATTGATCTTCAGTATCAGCTGGTATACCTGTGATCACATCACCATTGCGAGGGGTATCTGGATAGTTATGGGCTGCGAGTACTACGCCTAGTGCAGTGCGACGATCCCAATCTAATTCCACCTCATTGAGCGTGCCATCTACTGCATGATCGAGCGCATTGACTAGATCACTGCGTAGTCGAGCCATGATGGGTTGGGTTTCTGGGTCACCCATACGGCAGTTAAATTCCAAAGTCTTGATCTTGCCGTCTGGAGAAATCATCAGGCCTGCGTAGAGGAAGCCGGTGTAGGGAATGCCATCGGCTTCCATGCCCTTAACAGTGGGCATGATGACTTCGCGTAACGCACGCGCATGGATTTCTGGGGTGACAACTGGGGCAGGGGAGTAAGCGCCCATGCCGCCGGTATTAGGGCCTTGATCAGCATCGAGTAAGCGCTTGTGATCTTGGCTGGTGGCTAAAGCTAAAACATGTTTGCCGTCCACGAGCACAATAAAACTAGCTTCTTCACCGGTTAAAAATTCTTCGATAACTACGCGTGCACCTGCATTACCGAGTTTGTTATCTGCAAGCATCATGTCGACGGCTGCATGCGCTTCTGCTAAATCCATGGCTACAACTACGCCTTTGCCAGCAGCTAGACCATCCGCTTTAATGACGATCGGTGCACCTTTGGCATCAATGTAAGCATGCGCCTCTAATGCATTTGAGAAAGTTTGGTATTCCGCTGTTGGGATGCCGTGGCGCTTCATAAATGCTTTAGAGAAATCCTTTGAGGACTCCAATTGAGCCGCTAGCTGAGTTGGTCCGAAGATGCGCAAACCATTGTTGCGGAATACATCTACGATGCCTGCGGCTAATGGGGCTTCAGGACCCACTACTGTGAGATGAATTTTTTCACGCTTGGCAAAGTCCGCTAACTCTTGAAGACCAGAAATGGGAAGATTTTCAATTCCCGCAGCAGCTTGTTTTGCTGTGGCGGTGCCGCCATTTCCTGGTGCCACATATACGGTTTGCACTTGTGGAGATTGAGCCAGCTTCCATGCCAATGCATGTTCACGACCACCGGATCCAACTAAAAGAATTTTCATGACGAGCTAAGAAATAGGTTAATGAATGGGATTTATAAATTCGATGACTTACAAGGATGCATTCGTAAATACTTCTTGAACATCATCTAAGTTTTCAAGTGCATCCAAAAGTTTTTGCATGCTCTCGGCTTGTTCACCCTCGAACTCGGTTTCGGTTTCTGGGCGCATTGTCACTGTGGCAAGTTCTGCTTTTAAGCCTGCCTGGGTGAGCGCGTCTTGCACTTTAGAAAAGTCAGGCACTGGCGTGAGCACCTCAAGTGATCCATCATCATGGGTGATGACATCTTCTGCGCCGGCATCGAGTGCGATCTCCATGAGTTGATCTTCATTAGTGCCAGGGGCAAACAACATCTGACCGCAGTGCTTAAACATAAAAGCAACTGATCCCTCGGCACCCATATTGCCACCATTTTTATTAAATGCATGGCGCACTTCAGCAACGGTACGTGTGCGGTTGTCGGTTAAGCAATCAACGATGATGGCGGCTCCATTGAGGCCATAACCTTCATAACGAATCTCTTCATAGTTAACTCCCTCGAGTGAGCCTGTGCCGCGCTGAATTGCACGCTGCACATTGTCATTGGGCATATTGGCATCTTTAGCCTTATCGATTGCTAGGCGTAAACGCGGGTTCGTAGCAATATCGCCGCCGCCTAATTTAGCTGCAACCGTGATTTCTTTTATGAGTTTGGTCCAAATCTTGCCGCGCTTTTCGTCTTGACGTCCTTTGCGGTGCTGAATATTGGCCCATTTCGAATGGCCGGCCATACGGGTAAGTCCTTTTGAGTAATGTGGCTTGAAGACCTCATTTTAAGGGCTTCTGAGACCAAGAATGGGGGTGCTACAACTTTTTTGTTACACTCTCACCTCTTAGTAAGCTTCAATGCAGTTTTTCCACTGCAAACACCTGCCCCGGTGATGGAATTGGTAGACGTGCCGGACTCAAAATCCGGTGCCGCAAGGCGTGGCGGTTCAAGTCCGCCCCGGGGCACCATCTCAAATAGGCTGTTATTTACGCCCTGAGATGCTCTAAATCTTAAATCTCGTATGTTTCTGACTCGCTATTCATGGCTTGCTCAACAATTTTCTTGGTGAGTGTTGGTGAGAATAGTTCGATGAAGGTATACACAAAAGAGCGTAAGTAAGCTCCTTGCTTAACACCCAAATGCGTCACGTTATTGCCAAATAAGTGCCCAACTGGAATTACTCGGAGATTGCGATCTCGATCTGCATCGTAGGCTAATCCAGCCACAATGCCCACACCCATTCCAGTTTCAACGTAAGTCTTAATCACATCCGCATCGATAGCTTCCAAAATAATGTCTGGGCTGAGATTGCGTTGTGCAAAAGCGGCATCAATCTTGCTGCGACCCGCAAACGCTTTGTCGTAGGTGATGAGTGGGTATTTCGCAATTTCTTCTAAGGTGATTGTTGACTGATTAAGGAGGGGATGGCTTAGCGGCACCATGACCACGTGTTGCCATTGGTAGCCAGGTAGCGCCAGTACACCAGGGGTATTGGCAATACCTTCAGTTGCGATGGCGATATCCGCACGATCATGAATCAATAGCTCCGCAATTTGTCCTGGACTTCCCTGCTGAATACTGACTCGAACCTTCGGAAAGCGTTTAGTAAATTCAGTGAGCACCTTTGGCAATGCGTAACGTGCCTGCGTATGAGTGGTTGCAATCACAAAGTTGCCTTGATCTTGACTGGCAAAGTCTTTACCAACTCGTCTTAAAGTTTCTACTTCATCCAGAATGCGCTCAATCGAGGCGAGAATGCGTTTACCTGGCTCGGTGAGCGAGCGAATGCGTTTACCGTGGCGTCGGAATATTTCCACGCCCAACTCATCTTCCAGCTCAATGATGGCCTTGGAGACTCCAGGCTGAGAGGTAAAGAGGGCCTTGGCAGCAGTAGTCAGATTGAAGTTCTGTCTTACGGCCTCACGAACAAAACGAAATTGGTGAAGATTCATATGGATTCCATTCTTTATATCAACTGCGATATATGAATGAGATTCTATATGATTTTGAGGTATTAAGCTCTAGATACCCAACGTAAACCCACAATCGCCAAGATGAAATAAAGCAATGGCGGCGTTAGGGCGGTAAGTAGTGCGGGCCAAGAGCCTAGGAGTCCAACATTAGAGAAGAGGGAGTTAAAAAGTTGAAAGCTCATGCCTAGCATGATGCCGCCAAATACCTTGATGCCAACGCTACCGGCGCGCACCTTGAGGTAGGCAAACGGCAGTGCCAATGTCAGCATAACGAAGATCGTAAATGGGTAAATTACTTTTTTCCAGAACGCAATAGAGTGACGCTGAGCATCCTGTTTGTTATCTCTCAAGTGTGAAATAAAACGCCCCAAGCTAAAGATCGACATTTTTTCCGGACTGACTAAAAGTACGCTCAAAATTTGAGGTGTGACTTCGGAATTGAGGCTAACAATTGGATGTACAAAAGTCTGGGCTGAATAGACGGGATTGAGTGGATCACTCTGCTTGGTTTCTTTAAAGCGAGTTTCGGTGACATCATCCAGAATCCAGGTTCCCGCTTGATCAAAGCGCCCAGATACTGCGCTTCGAATAGAGAGTAGGCGATATGCATCATCAAACTCATACATACGAATATTTTTGATTTCGTTATCTTGTTCAATCTTGCCAACGTTGACATAGCGAACTCCCGGCCTAATCGGGCCGCTACCATCTTCATCTCGTAAGCGATCTTTTACCCACACCCCAGTTTTAAATTGCGAGCTATAGGATGAGCCTAAGGCCTTCATGCGAATCTGCTCTGACAGATTTTCGGTATAGGGCCCTAGCCATTCACTCATGACCAGCGTCAGAACAACTAGAGGTAATGAAATTTTGGCTAGAGTAGTTAAGCCTCTGCGTATATCTAATCCAGCTATACGCAAGATCGTGAACTCGGACTGACTTGCTAGCATCGCAAATACATAAATACTGCCAATCAAAGCAGCGATGGGAATGATCTCGGAAATGCGACTTGGCGCTTTTAATAAAACATGCAGCAGTGCTAATGGCAGGGTGTATTGACCTTTTACCGAACCAAGCTCACTAAGAATGTCAAAAAATAAAAATAGTGCCACCAAAGAAAATAGGATGAAGCCAAAGGCAGCATAGATCTGCTTAGCTAAGTAGCGTTCGAATATGTAGGGGAATAGATATCTCATCTATTAGCCATGAATGAAGGAAGTTGACGGCGCCACCACTTCAGTGAAGGGTTGATACGATTGCGAATAAGTAAAAAAGCAATGCCAAAGGCTAGTGCATGGACAGGCCAAGCCGCGACAAAAACATTTACCTTGCCCTGGGATACAAAGTTTTGCGTGAGGTTGAGAAGGTTGCTATAGATGAGGTAAATCAGCACGGCATAAAACATCGCAGTGTAATTACCAAGTCTTGGGTTGACGTAGGCAAGCGGGATGGCAATTAACACCAGGCCTAAGGCCATTAATGGTAAGCCGATACGCCAAAGCAATTCAGCGCGATTGGGATTAATAGCGTCAGTGTTAGGGTCGTTTAAGAGTTCGGAGACTGTTTTTTCGCGATCGCGCGGAGCTGGATCAAGTGCGCTTTTACTTTGAATATGGGTGCTGTACTCAGCAAACTCCAGAATTCTAAAATCTGGTTGCGTAGGCACCCCATCATACCGGCGGCCATTATTAAGCACGATTGATTTGCCGCCACCCTTAGCATTTTCAATAAAGCCAGTTGAGGCAACAGCGACACTGAGCCGTCCATTTTTAGTTTCTGCAGCGAAGATATTTTTAACTTCACTTTTATCGATGTCTAATTCTTCAATAAAAAATACGCGTTCGGCTTTAGCGGACTCTCTAAATTGGCCAGCAGCAACCATAGAAACGTCACTGCGTTGCTGAAATCTTTGGCTAATGAGGGTTGATTCACGATTAGCCCAAGGCCATACAAAGAGTGCTAACAGGGCGATGATGATGATGAGGGGGGTCGCAAAACGTAGGATCGGTCGAATCAGGCTAGCAATACTGAGGCCGCTAGCAAACCAAACAATCATTTCGGAATCTTTGTACCAGCGCACAAGCACAATTAATACGGCGACAAATAAAGAGACAGTGAGTAATACAGCCATATAACCAAGAGTGGCTAGCGCTATGAGAACTAGGGCATCTTCTGGGTTTACAGCGCCATTTGCTGCAAAGCCCAGAATTCGTATGACTAGGGTGGTAATCATGATGGTTACCAAGACCAAAAAAACACCACCAGTCGTAAAACTAAGTTCGCGGCGAAGGGCTTTGTGAAAAATCATGAATAGATAGAGAATTGGCTGTTATGGGCTCACTCAAGATGTGAACCTGCATCTCGGAGGATAATGGATAAACACCCATTTTTTCCCTTGAATTGACTTAAAAATACCGTAAGACATTATGACTATTCAATTTAGCACCAAGATTTTCGCGCAAGCCGATCTAAATAACCCAAAACAACTTAAGGCGAGCCTAGGCACCCTATTGGCGCACAGCACCGATTGTCTGGTTTTGGCGTACTCAAAGGCAGATTTAGATGCTTTGACGGCGGGTAAATCCAAGTCTGGATTTTTAATTGAATTAGATCGTTTGCTTGGCGGTTCAGTTACCCATGCAAATTTAGTGGGCGATCTTGACGCTAAGCCAGCCTCTACCTGCGTAATTCGTGCTGAAAAATCTTGGACTGCATCTGGCGTAAAAGCAAAACGTGTTCTTTTGGTGTCTCTGGGAGATATTGCGCCTGCTAGCGCGCGAAGCCTCAATTCCTATTCAAAAATTGCTCGCGCTGCATTAAAGCAGTTAAGTGGCGGCTCCATCCAAAGCGCTTTGTGGTTCATCCCCAGCTTTGCTTTGGGGCATCGCGCTGAGTTCATGGCTGAAGAGGTGCGCCTAACTATTCAATATGCCGGTGATCAGGCATATCGCTTTGGAGTGCGTCAGCCTGCTATGAAATTCAAGGCTAAAGACAAGGCCGATACTTTTACTCACCTCATCTTTGCAGGTAACGATACTTGTGCCAAGGAGTTGAAGGCTGCTGTGCCAGAGGGTTCAGCAATGGTTGAGGGTATGAACTTGGCTAAAGACTTAGGTAATCTGCCTCCGAATATTTGCACCCCGACTTACTTGGGTAAAGCAGCGCAAGGCCTAAGCAAAAAGACCGGTCTCAAGGTTGAGGTTTTGGGTCGCAAGCAAATCGAAGCATTGGGTATGGGCTCATTTTTATCGGTGGCTAAGGGTTCAGATACGCCACCACAATTTATTGTGATGCGTCACCAAGGTGGCAAAGCAGGCGAGGCCCCGATTGTGTTGGTGGGCAAAGGAATTACTTTTGATACCGGCGGAATCTCTCTGAAGCCTGGTGAAGCTATGGATGAGATGAAGTACGACATGTGTGGCGCCGCATCTGTCATTGGCACTATGTATGCAGCTGCCTTGATGAAGTTAAAAAAGAATGTCATCGGCGTCATTCCAACTTGTGAAAATATGCCCTCCGGCAATGCAACTCGCCCTGGCGATATTGTGAAAAGCATGTCGGGACAAACAATTGAGATTCTGAATACCGATGCAGAAGGCCGTTTAATTTTGTGTGACGCCTTAACTTATGTGGAGCGCTTTAAACCTAAGGCTGTAATCGATGTAGCTACTTTAACGGGTGCTTGCATCATTGCATTGGGTCATGTGCATAGCGGCGTGTTCTCTGATGATGAAGGTTTGGTCAATGCACTCACTAAGGCAGGCCATGCTTCTTTGGACACTGTATGGCGCTTACCTTTGGATGCAGCATACCATGAGCAACTGAAATCCAATTTCGCAGATGTAGCTAATATTGGTGGACGCCCAGCGGGTAGTGTTACTGCAGCCTGTTTCTTGTCGCGCTTTACTGAAAAATATAAATGGGCTCATTTGGACATTGCTGGTACTGCTTGGAAAAGTGGTGCCGCTAAAGGTTCGACTGGCCGCCCAGTTCCATTGCTCGTAAATTACTTGTTAGAACAAAAGTAGAAGACAGCGCTTATGGCCCGTATTGATTTTCATAGCAACGTTAGCGATAAGCTTGAATATGCCTGTCGTTTAACACGCAAGATCTGGAGCGCTACACCTGCTGGCGAGCCAGTGCGTCATATCGTGATGGTAGGTGATAAGGCTGATCTCAAGAAGTTAGATGAGCTTTTATGGACATTTAGTGCGACGGATTTTTTGCCCCATTGTTTTATTGATGATGAGGCAGCAATGGATACGCCTATTTTGCTGACTGATGACTTCTTGTCGCCGGCTTTGTCTCAACTCCCTCATGCAGATGTTCTCATTCATCTGGGAATGCGTATGCCCTCTGATGTTCCAGGGTTGCTTACACGTTTTCCTCGTATTGTTGAAGTTGTGACAATCAATGAGGCAGAGCGCCTTGCAGGTCGCGAGCGCTATAAAGCCTATCGCGACTTAGGTCATGAATTACACAACTTTAATCAATCTAAAGCGTGATCATTAATCGTTACTAAGTATGTTGATTCATCCAGAATTTGATCCCGCTGCCATTCGTATTGGCTCGTTTGCCATTCATTGGTATGGCTTGATGTATCTCTTGGCCTTTGCTCAATTTTTATTGCTAGGTCGTCTGCGCATCCGCGCTGCGCGCTATCAATCTTTGGGCTGGTCATATAAAGACCTTGAAGATCTTTTGTTTGCCGGTGTTTTGGGCGTGGTGCTTGGCGGTCGTTTGGGATATACGCTGTTTTATATGCCCGGCTACTACCTTGCAAATCCTTTGAGCATCTTTAAGATTTGGGAAGGCGGCATGTCCTTTCATGGTGGGCTGCTCGGTGTTTTACTGGCCTTACTTTGGTTTGCTTATCGTCGCAAGGTTTCATTCTTTGTTGTGAGCGACTTAGTTGCGCCACTGGTTCCGTTTGGTTTGGCATTTGGTCGCTTAGGTAATTTCATTAATGGTGAGTTGTGGGGTAGGCCGACAGACTTGCCTTGGGCCATGGTCTTTCCAATGGTCGACTCCATTCCCCGTCATCCTTCTCAGATCTATCAGTTCTTTGGCGAAGGTATTTGTTTGGGCATCGTTCTGTGGATTTATTCCAGCAAGCCACGTCGAGTGGGGCAAGCTTCAGGATTGTTTTTGTTGGGCTACGGACTTTGCCGCTTTTTGGCAGAATTTGCCCGTGAGCCTGATGCCTTCTTGGGGCTCTTAGGTCTAGGCCTATCCATGGGGCAGTGGCTTTCTGTGCCCATGATTATTTTTGGAATTTATCTCCTTACTGTTTTTAGGTCTAAGTCCGCTTAAGCTGTGATTGAAAAGGTTGTCACATGCTAAATACAGATGTCACTCTTCGCAAGCTGGAGATTCTCTGTTCATTTATTAGGACTGGAAGTCTCTCCAAAACCGGCGAGGAATTAAGTCTGAGTTCAGTGAGTATCCATAAGGCGCTGCACTCACTGGAGGGCGGTGTTGGCTGCCCCTTATTCGTTAAGGAAGGGCGTCAATTAAAGCCTCTACCAGCGGCAATTTATTTGGCAGAGATGAGTGTCGAGTTACTGGAGGATATGGGGCATATCCTTAAAAAAACGAGATCTAAGGCAGGGCTTGAGAGTGGGCAAATACGCTTGGGCTCAATGTATTCATTAACTGCAAACGTGATTCCTCGGATCATTATGGGAACCAAAATCCGTAGACCGGATTTAGATATTGATTTACATCTCGGGTCTAACGAAGAGCTAATGAAAAAATTGTCTGAAGGCGCTATTGATGCAGTTGTTATTGCAACGCCCCCTGGAAAATTAACCGATGGTCTGCAGGTAGTACCTTTATTTGATGACCAGCTTTTCTTTGCTTCTTCCCAGAAAAGCAAACCTAATGAAGCCGGTATTGATTTATCCCAATATCAGACTGAAAAGTTTCTTACCCTTCAAGAGGGGTTTGCTACTACCTCTGGTTTTTATGATGCTTTTAAGTTGGCTGGAGTTAAGCCAAATGTAGTCATGAAGGTGGGCGATATTTTTTCGCTAATGAATATGGTATCTGGCGATTTGGGTAAAACACTTTTGCCAGGTAGGGTAAAGGCGCTGATGGGTGATGCCATTGCCCTAACCCCTTTGCTGCCCAAATATGCGGTTACTCAGCATATCGCCTTGATCTATCTTCAGGCTAATGAATTAAATGCAAATATTTTGGCTTTAGCAGCCGAAGCCCGTATGCTGCACCGCAAAATGACAGAGGCAAATTAGCGTTACTCAAAAATCATTAACTTAAGGTTAATGTTATTCTCTTTTGATTAATTGATTATGGATGTTCCAGGGATTAAATTGAATTTAATGCAACACCCATAATTCTTAGCCTTTTCCGAGAGAAGCCCATGCTAGAGAAGTTAACCAAAGCTCGAAATTTATCTAAGGCAAATAACGCCATTAAGCGTTTGATATCTGAGCGTGGCGAATCCAATGCACTCAGCATGGCTGATGATGTGGTCAATAACTATCGCAAATTAGCAAAAGATCAACACGTCTCATTTTTTACTTTTCTATTTGAGAAGCTCAATCCCCAGGCGGATGCGGTTCTCAAGGCAGCACAAAATTTTGTGGCTGACTCTAGTGCGCGCAATTACATTCAGTTGCAAAAAGTTTCCGAGTCTCCTCGCCAAGAATTTTTTCGCCGTCTCAATCGTGCGAGTCAAGGTACTGCAGCAGTAGTGCAAATGCGTCGCGATTTGCTGCAGCTACTAGATAAAAAACCAGAATTGGCTGCGGTAGATTTCGACATGCGTCACTTGCTATCTTCTTGGTTTAACCCGGGCTTCCTCAAGATGCATCAGGTGGACTGGAAGTCCCCAGCAGAGGTGCTTGAGAAATTAATCCAACATGAAGCAGTTCACGCCATTGATGGCTGGGATGACTTGCGTCGTCGCCTGCAGCCTGATCGTCGTTGCTTTGCTTTCTTTCACCCGCAACTGCCAAGCGAGCCCTTGATCTTCGTGGAGGTTGCGCTATTGCCTGAGATCCCTACGGTGATCACACCTTTGGTTGATAAAAAAGCAGAAACAGTAGATCAAGCTTCTCAATATAAGGTTGCAGTTTTTTATTCCATCAGCAACTGCGAGCCCGGTCTTCGCGGCGTATCGATGGGTAACTTCTTAATTAAGAGGGTGGCCGAGCAGTTACATGCTGAATTCCCTGGAATAAAAACCTTTGTCACTTTGTCGCCGATTCCAGGATTTATGGATTGGGTTGCCGCAGGTGCCAATTTGGGTGAAGGTGTTCCAGCCGATAGGCTGAAGCCAAATCTCAAGGCAGCAAGAGATGCAGCCTTGGCAGTTCTGAAGCTTGAGAGTCAATCATGGAGCGAGCGATTAGCGGGTGGCTGGCACCCTGATCTCGCTTCAGAAAAAGAAAAAGCAGCTTTACTGAGTTTGGCAAGTATGTATTTAGGACTTGCCTCAACTGGGCGCGATGGTAATCCAGTAGCGAAGTTTCATTTGGGTAATGGCGCTAAGTTGCACTTGGTGAACTGGGCTGGAGATTTATCTCGCAAGGGATTGCGCCAATCTGCTGGCCTGATGGTGAATTACCTGTATGACTTGGGAAGTGTGGAAGATAACCATGAACGCTTTGCCAATGGTGAAATTGTGTATTCCAGGGCAGTGGGTCGCTTGATGGCGCCCTAGTATTAACGCTGAGGCTAACTTCTGCTGAAAAGCGGAAGTCCCCTTAGAATAAGAGCTTGAAATTAGTTGCAAAAATAAACCGACGCAATAGTTGGTAAAAATAAAGGAGACAACCATGTTTACTAAAGCAAACAGTAATTCTGTATTCTCATTAAGCACTTTGAAAAAAGCGCTGTTTTTGATTTGCGCTGCGCCGCTAGCTGTAATGGCTCAAGAGTGGCCAAATAAACCCATCACTTTTGTTGTGCCATTCCCTGCCGGTGGTGGTACTGATGCATTTGCTCGCCCACTAGCAAATCAATTAACCAAGCAATTAGGCAAACAAATCATTATTGATAACCGTGGTGGTGCGGGTGGCACAGTAGGTGCCTCTATTGCAGCTAAAGCAGCTCCAGATGGCTATAGCTTTTTTGTTGGCGCAGCTCACCATGCAATCGCTCCTTCCATGTATCCAAACTTGGATTACGACATTGAGAAGAGCTTTATTCCCGTTGCAATGATCGCTAGCCCACCGCAAGTCATTGTGGTGAACCCAAAGAATGTTCAAGTTAAAAACTTAAAAGAATTTATTGAGCTCCTGAAAAAAAATCCAGGTAAGTTCAACTACGCCAGTGCTGGTAATGGCTCTTCACATCACCTGGCTGGTGAGCAGTTCAAAATGTTGACCAAGACCTTTATTACCCATATTCCTTATCGTGGTGCAGGCCCAGCGATGCAAGACCTGATTGCAGGCCAGGTGGACGTGGAGTTTGATGGTTTAGGTTCATCAGCAGCGCAAATCAAAAACGGTTCAATCGTTGCTTTAGCAGTTGCATCACAGAAGCGTTCTGCTGCATTTCCAAATGTACCTACTGCAGCTGAAGCTGGTTTAGTAGGTTACGAAGTATCAACTTGGTATGGCCTATTTGCCCCTAAGGGAACGCCTCAGCCTATCGTTGACAAGATGATTGCTGAAGTGCAAAAAGCCCTGAACTCTCCCGAGTTAAAAACTATTTGGGCTAATAACGGTTCAGATACGTCAACTTTGACTGGCGATGCTTTCGGCAAGTTTGTATCCGCAGATATCAAGCGCTGGGCTGCAGTTGCTAAAGCCTCTGGCGCAAAGCTTGATTAACAATTTGATTTAATTTACTGGTTTGGATTTGAGGCTCTAATGAATTTATATTCCTTATTGGAAAAAGGTTTTCCAAAAGATAAGCAGGCGTGTGCACTAGAAACGCATGATGGGTTGTATTACTGCTGGAGTGATCTAGAGCGCGCAACTGCCAAAATGGCTAACCTTCTCAAGAGCCTCAAACTACCTGCAGGATCTCGTATTGCAGTGCAGGTTGAGAAATCACCTGAAGCACTTTTTCTGTATCTAGCCACTATTAAGGCGGGCTATGTTTATCTGCCTCTGAATACCGCTTATCAAGCAGCTGAAATTCAATACTTCTTAGAGAATGCTGAGCCAGCAGTCGTGGTTTGCAGTAGCAAGAATTTCTCCTGGGTATCCAAGGTTGCCTTTAAGGCCGGCACTAAACATGTCTTTACTTTGGATGAAGATCGCAAGGGCACTCTATTAGAGCGCTCTGCCGGTCAAAGTGATAAGTTCAAAACAGTGGCAGTGAAAGATGATGATTTAGCAGCTATCTTGTATACCTCCGGCACAACTGGCCGCAGCAAAGGGGCAATGTTGACCCATAAAAATTTGGGAAGCAATGCGCAAGTGCTACAGAAGTTTTGGGGCTGGAAAAAAGGCGATGTTTTATTGCATGCACTCCCGATCTTCCACGTTCATGGATTGTTTGTGGCTGCTCATGGCGCATTAATTAATGGTAGCAAAATGATTTGGTTGCCACGTTTAGATACTGCGCAATTAATTCATCACATGCCAAACTCCACTGTGATGATGGGTGTACCAACGTTCTATGTACGTCTACTGGCAGATAAGGGTTTTAATAAAAATGTCACACGCAATATGCGTCTGTTTGTTTCCGGCTCCGCACCCTTGTTGACTGAAACGTTTAATACCTTCAAAGAAGTGATTGGCCAGCCGATTCTTGAGCGCTATGGTATGAGTGAGACCGTGATGTTGGTTTCTAATCCATACAAAGGCAATCGCGTAGGCGGATCAGTTGGCTTGCCTTTGCCAGGCGTAAAAGTTCGCGTGGTGAATGAAAATAATAAGCCTTGTGGTGTTGATGAAATCGGTAGTATTCAGGTTAAGGGCCCCAATATATTCAAGGGCTACTGGCGTATGCCAGAAAAAACTGCCGAGGAATTTACAAAAGACGGCTGGTTTAAAACGGGTGACGTCGGTCGCTGGGGTGGTGATGCCAATGGCGGTAAAGCGCCTAAGGACTACCTCTGCATCGTTGGCCGCAGTAAGGATCTAATCATCTCTGGTGGCTATAACGTTTACCCAAAAGAAATCGAAAGCTTTATCGACGATATGGATGGGGTCGATGAAAGTGCTGTGATCGGTATTCCGCACCCAGACTTTGGTGAGGCGGTAATGGCGGTAGTGGTGCCAAAAGCAGGCGCTAAATTAGATGCGCAAGCAATGATTGCCACACTCAAAACCCAAATTGCGAATTTCAAGATTCCAAAGCGTTTAGAGATTGTTTCTGACTTGCCTCGCAATGCCATGGGCAAAGTGCAGAAGAATATTCTGCGTCAGCAATACACCAGCTAACGGCAAAAATACTGGCTTAGAAACCAAATGCCTTGCGGCTTTCATTGAACATGAAGGCCGCAAGCATAAATAGCATCACACCAAAGATACGTTTGAGTTGAGCTACATTGAGTTTTCTGGCCATTTTTGCGCCAAGCGGGGCGGTGAATATGCTTACCGCCACAATACAAAGTACTGCTGGAAGATAGACAAATCCTAGTGAGCCTGCGGGAAGGTTGGGGTTGCCCCAACTGCCATACATATAGCCAATCGTCGCTGCAGCTGCAATCGGAAATCCTAAGCCTGAAGAACTTGCCATCGCTGTATGTGGTTTTACATTGCACCAAAGCATAAATGGCACAGTAATAAATGCGCCGCCTGCGCCAACTAGGCTGGCAATCACACCCGTCAATGCTCCGAATGAGAAAAGACCAAGGGTGCCCGGCAACTCTCTTCCAGCCGCAGGCTTTTTATTGATGATCATTTGAATCGAGGTATAGACGATAAAAATGGCAAAGAATAAAGATAGCCAAGAGGTATTGATTGCTTCAAAAATCTCACTACCACCAACAAGACTGCCAATCACTAGACCTGGACTGAGTGATGCCACCAGCTTCCAATCAATTGAGTTGTGTTTGTGGTGCGCCCAGATGGCTGAGGTAGTTGTAAAGAGGATGGTTGCCATCCCGGTTGCAATGGCCATATGTACGATGACATTTTGACCAAAGCCCAAATGATTGAAGACCACAATCATGAAGGGCACCAGAATCATTCCACCGCCAATGCCAAGGAGTCCAGCTAGGAAGCCCGATATGCTCCCACACAACATCAGCATGGCGATATCGGCTATTGACATGAATTCCCCGCCTTAGCCGCTAGGCCGTCATCCTGAACCCTAAGGTTCAAGGTGGAACGGCTACTCTGCTTCGGGTGCATTAAGAAGTTCAGGGAGTGAACAGCGCGAAGCTGCCACTGTGAAAATTCGAAACGCTCACGCCCACAGTGTAAAGATCGTTCCTGATGCTTGCGCATCGGTTCAAGGAACTATTGGCCTTGGCGAACCAGGCAGGGAAAGGCTTTGCATCAGAGCATCCACTTGATCTTCCAGGGTATGAATTTCATTCTGGAGTCGCGCAATCTCTTCGGGATTGGATGAATGACTCTGAGCTTGAGTTTGCTCGGAAGCAGTTTGCAATTTAATAAGATCACCGGCGATCTTCAGGGCAGCCATCATGCTGGCACGCTCAATGCTGCGATTGCCACCGTTAATTGCTAATTGAATTTGTTCATCGACCAATGTGCAGGCCGCACGAAGTAATGGCTCATGCTCAGCGCTAGTTGCTAATGTGATCTTTTGACCAGCGAGGGTTACTTCAATGCGTTGTTGGCTCATTGTCATCCTCTGGATTGGTTGGGGTCGCGGGCTCACCGAGCAAGTTCAATTGACGTCCGTCACTTTGTTCTGGCAGACGACTCAAGATATGCTGAATCCGTTTTTGTGCATCCTCAATTTTGGTTTCAAGCTGACTGCGATCTTGATGTAACGCTTTAACGGCGTCGGAGATCAGCTGAATTTTCTTGGATAGTCTCTGCAGCGATGCAGCTATCGAATCGGATTCAGTAGAGTCGCTCGGGATATGAGGGATGTACTCGGTCATATAGGCATTGTAGCCTCAGGGTAAAGCTTTGTGAAACCCCCGATTTTGAGCTTAATTGGGTAAAGCCACCCAATCACCACCTAGCTTTTCTAGGTGAATGCGGCCATCAAATAAGCCGATGAGGGCTTGATGGGTTGCGGGATCTTGACTTGAACCTTGAAAATGCAGTTTGCCCCTATTGAGCATGACCACATGGTCAGCTCTGAGCGCAAAATGAATTTCATGCAACACGGTTACTAAGGTTTTACCTTGTGTCAGCAAATTAGCTTGCCATTGTAAAAAATCAGCCTGATGAGGTGGGTCCAAATTGGCTAATGGCTCATCCATTAGTAGAATCTCTGAATCCACAGCAAGAAGGCGGGCCAATAAGACTCGCTGACGCTCGCCCCCTGATAGCTGCTGTAGTGGACGTTGGCGTAAATGCCAGGCATCCGTTTGTTGCAAAGCTTGCTCAACCACTACGTGATCATTCTGGGAGGGTAGGTGTAGCCAACCTTGATGGGGTAGGCGACCCAACATGACGGTGTCGTACACGCTAAGAGAATCACCAAATTCATCTACAGTGTTTAAGTCTTGACCAAGCCAAGCAATCTTCTTTGCAAGATCCTTGTGAGTGAGCGATGAAATATTGACATCATTAAGTGTGATTGACCCATCACACTTGAGTAAGCCCGCTATAGCTTGTAGGAGGGAGGATTTGCCCGCACCATTGGGCCCAATGACACTGGTCCATTTTCCCTGAGGAATATCTATATTCAAGTCAGAGAGCATGGCGCATGGACCTCTATAAACATTGAGTTGGCGGATTTTCATGTGCGCACTCCAGCAGGAGTTCTTCTCAGTAGCGCTAGCAAATATATACCGCCTAAGACTGCCGTCACAACACCAACGGGGATTTCAATCGGTGCAAAGAGGGTGCGTGCAATTAAATCTGAGGCGAGCAATAAGATTCCGCCACCTAGACAGGAAAATATAAGTTGAACTCGTTGCCGCCCACCAGAAAGCTTTCTGACTAAGTGCGGAGCTGCCAATCCAACAAATGCTACAAGGCCAGTTTGCGCAACGGCACATCCAGTAGCAAGAGCAAGAGTGCCAATCAATATCAGGCGAAGTTGATCTAGTGGCAAACCTAAAGTGCGGGCGGTATTTTCGCCGAGTGACAGCGCGTCAAGTACTGGGCTGATGATGAGTGTGAGCGGTAAGCAAATCAATAAAGCAATAGCCATCATCTCGACGCCAGACCAATTCAATAATGTTGTATTGCCCAACATAAAAGATTGAATGCTTTGAAATAGATCTGGGCGTATGAATGTAAATAAAGAATTCGCTGCGCCCAAAATGACGCTGATGACTACTCCAGACAATAAGAGGCGCAAGGAGCTCCGATAGCCACCCGCCAAGAGAAGGGAGGCTAGCACTCCAAGAAATGCTCCAAGAAATGCGCCACCATTAAGCCCAATTATTTCAAGCCAGGAGTTGCCTAGATATGCAAAGCAAAGGATGCTGCCCACACCCAGCAAAGCGCCAGAAGCGCTTCCCAATAAGTATGGGTCAGCCAAGGGATTGCGAAACAGGCTTTGGGCAATGCCGCCGGCAAGCCCCAATAAAGCTCCAGCAAGGTAGGCGCCCAATGACCGTGGAAGTCGAATATCAAATAAAACTGTTTGATCTGGCCCCTGCATATTCCAACTGGGACCCATGCTTCCGAGCAAAGTTCCAAGAAGTACTAAAACTCCACTGAGAATGAGTAAGCCAATTAACTTGCCAAGAAAATGATTTTTTTGCATTAATGAGATGATGACATCTTCCGCTGGATGCAATCGGAAATAATGAGCGCAGCTTCTCCCATTCGAGGTCCTGGGCGAACTAAGATGTCATTTTGATCGCCAGTAAATACACAAATTCGGTTTTTAGAAACCGCTGGAATGGAATTCCAGCCAGGGCGCTTCTGAATATCAGCGGCGGTGGATTCGGTCAGGAGAATGACATCGGGTTTAGCCTGCACCACAAATTCAGGATTTATCTTGGGAAACGGCCCAAGCGATTTTGGAATGATGTTCACCAAATCCAATTGACTCATGATTTCACCAATGAAAGAAGTGCTACCAGCTGCAAATGGGGCGGGATTGACTTCAAAGTACACGCGAATATTTTTACCATTGGCTGATAGCTGCTTGGTGGCGCGCATGATTTCTTTCTGGATTTGATTCCATACTCGACCGCTCTCGGAGGTCCCCAATACGAGATCTAACTTCTGAAGGGCGCGCTCCTCGTCACCCATCGATTTAACATCCAGAGTAAATGTTTTGAAGCCTAAGCCATTTAATCGAGCAATCACAGGGGATGCTCTCTCCAGTAATACGACATCTGGCTTGAGTTGCACAATGCGCTCGATATTGATATCACCCATGCCACCCAATTTAGGCAAATCTTGAATTGATTTTGGCCAATTAGAGAATCGATCAACACCAACCAAAGCACTGCATTTACCTAGAGCGCAAACAGACTCGGTAAGAGAGGGCAAAAGACTCACAATTCGCTGGGGTGGTTTATCAAATACCACTTCAACCCCTCGGTCATCAGTTACCGAAACCGGTGCAGCAAACACGGCCAAAGAAAATCCCAAAAGAAATAAAGCGAGCCCGACCAGAAAATAGCTGGAGCGGGTCGAGGTTTGGGCGATATTTTTAAGCATCTCTATTACAGAGTGTATTTAACACTCAAGAATACAGATCGAGGATCGCTTGGATAATAGTAGTAGCCAGAAGTTAGCCCTCCGCCCGGTGTGGATAGGCTGCCATACCCTCCATAGCTGGAGTAATTTACGCCACCAACATTCTTGATGGTTAAGCGACTTTCCCATTTATTTGTCTTATAGCTGGCAAATAAGTCGCCAACCGTATAGGAGGGCATTTTCGCTAGAGAATTACTGATCCCTGGCTCGGAATCGTACATTTGTTGGCTAACAAAGTTGATTACACCGCCGAATGACCATGATGCATTAATAAGGTATTGCGCTCTAGCGTTAAGTATCAGATCGGGAACAAGTGAGACGCCAGTTCCACTATAGATGCCCGTAGTGTAGGTAGATTTTTGAAATTTCCCCCCGCCTGAAATACTCAATTTAGATGTGGGATTAAAAGTGGAGTCTAGTAAAACACCTTTTCGGCCTATGTTATCCGCTGAATTGGTGTTGTAATAAGTTGTCGGATCGTAGCGTATTTCATTTTGCGTTAGCGATTGAAATGCTGATCCAGAAACTCTCACGTTTCCGGTACTCCATTCCCCTCCTATTTCATAGGTCTGCGTGGTTTGAGGTTTAAGAATTCCCGAGAAGATGCGGTTGCCGCTAGGGTCCCAACCCCAAAATTCATCAACGTTTGGAAACCGGAATGATTGATTCCATTTGGCGTATACCTTTTGATTTTTTTGGTATGAATAGTTGATGGCCACATCCCCTGCATTAGCTGAATATTTTTGACTTGCACTAGTGGGGGTAGGGGCATAAAAATTCGAATCATTTGTTGAGGCATTTTGAGTCTGCCTTCTGAATCCACCGCTCGCCTCAATTGCATTACTGAGGGGTACCCGGCTAATAATGTAAGCAGATTGATTAATTAGATTTGCGGATTGGGTATTGTTGAGTTGATTGTTATAGAACCATCCATTTGGCGATTGGTTTGCAAGTATTAACTCTTGTGCTGCGCCCGTGTACTGATTATTTGAATTTTGATTTGATTTGCCATAGTCATATCCAACTACAGTTGTTCCCCAGCTACCAAAGTCGGCTTTAATCCTCGGTGTTAATGCTAGATCCCAGCTTGAAATATTCCCATTGCTTGGGCCTGGGAAGTAGCCGCCAACGGAATCAGTGCTGGCATAGTAGGGGGCACCATAATTGATGTCTCTATTGCCATAAGTAATGTCAATCATTGCGGTGTAGGCATCACTAAGACTCTTAATGCCACCCGCTCGTACGCCAGAATTATTGGCAGTATTTCCAGCTCCCATATTGTTAAATTTAGCGGCCTGCGGGTTACCTTGCCCAACTTGGCCAACCACGCCACCTGGAGTTTGTTGGTTTGTATAGCTGTAATAGACATCAGCGTAGACATTGTCTATTCCACCCAGGGCTTGCGAAACTTTTGCATCAAATGCATAAGCATTGGCTGCAGAGTTTGCTCTCCACCCTTGGCTGTTGGAGCTGTTGGCTGTTAACTGTAGGGTGGTATTTTCAATTTTGTTGCGCAGAATTGCGTTCCCAATATATGTGCCATAACTACCTGCAGTGATGCTGGCTTGATTGAGAGACATCTTGCCACCATTGGTGATGATGTTGATGACGCCACCAACTGCGCCATTTCCATATTGAACGCTTGCGCCACCTTGAACAATTTCAATGCGCTCAATTGAATCTATGGGAATTGATTCCCAGGCAACGCCTAATGAATCTATGGGATTCATTCGTTGGCCATCAACTAGGATGAGCGTATTGCTATTTGCAGTTGCCCCAAACCCTCCCATATCTACGGTAGCATCCAGATTTAACTGGCCAGAGTTTGAACTTCGAACTACTAAGCCTCCGATTTGCGAGAGCACATCTGGAATATTGTTTGATGTGGAGTTGGCAATCTCATCGCGTGTAATTACTTTGACGTTTGCAGGAACTTCATTGAGGTTCTCTTCAAAACGTGAGCCTGACACAACTATTGTCGATTGAGAGTTTTGAGCTACCGTGCTGAACGTTGCTGCTATGCCGCAAATTAGGGCAACTAGCGTTTTACTGCTGAACCACTGTTTCATGATGAACCTTCTGCCTTCGAATCACCTAGCTAACTTCCCCGTAAGCTGGGTCGAACAGAATTTCACTTTGTGAGAGTTCAGGCGTCAATTGGGCATCTGGCCAGTGTGGCTGGGGATGCTTCATCGGCGCGCGAAGATCCCCGTCCGCAAAATTCCACCTGTCTTGGCCGGTATCCGGGCTAGTAAATCTCAGAATCTGGCCTTCCCATGCAATTGACGCGCACAGTGGCTTACTCAGACTCCTGACACCTTCACCTTGAAGCTAGGGTGTATTTACTTACCGTTGCGGGGGCAGCACACGTTTAGTGTTTCCCGTTTAACTTTATTGCACTGCAATAAAGCACCACGACCCCGCAATTCTATCCCAGACTAGCTCCAGATCGGCTTAAAAAGCCAAAAAAGCCTACAATAGGGGCTCTAGGATTAAGGATTCATGACAGCATTAGATAAGCACCCCGAAAAAAACCTGATTCGTTTGCAACTGAGCCAAAACTCGGTGTTAAAAAGCTTGGATCTTGAAGCAATGGCTGATTTAGAGCGCCATTTAGTTATCTCAGACCTCAAAAAATCAGAAATTCTGCTTCATCAAGGTGATCACCAAATGGAGCAGTACTTTGTCCTGGACGGAATCTTGAAGCGCATTGTTTCTAGTGCAGATGCAAAAGAGATGATTTTGCGTTTTGCTATCGAAAAAGATATTGAAACAAGCTATGCAGCTTGGCGTCTAAAGACGGCCGCCCCATATAGCATTGCCTCGGTAACCAAGGCGCGCGTTGCCCGTATGCCGCTCAAGAAGTGGGCCGAGTTTTTGGACGCTCACAAGCCTCTCAAGGAAAGCTTTGAGTTTGAGGTTATGCGCCTCATGAGTGAGATCATGGCTCATACGATCACCTTGCATATGCTCGATGCCCCAGGCCGTGTAGAGCGGTTTCTACGTAAATACGAAGACTTATTTGAGCTGCTTCCTAAAAAAGAGCTGGCGGCCTACCTTAATCTCTCTCCTGAGACTTTGAGCCGCCTCAAAACAAAGCATAAAGAGCTCTTTGTCTAATTAGAAACCCCCAGTTGCTTCTAGATTTCAGGGGAAATTGACCGAAGTCAATGATGAACCCCGGCCCCACGCCTAAGATTCATCTCAGCCTCAACGGGTATGCTTATGGTTACCCGTGGCACTACTAATAACTTAATTGGAGACAGTTAGCGAAAGCTAAATTGCACTGAACAGCTTGTGGGTTCGGGCGGTGTAATTAACTATAAATTTCTATGACAACAGATAATCAAAATACCCAAGTCACCGATGGCTTCCATCTCGTTATTGATGCCTTAAAAGCAAATGACCTAGATACTATTTTCGGTCTCGTTGGTATTCCAATTACCGACTTGTGCCGTTTGGCTCAAGCCGAAGGATTACGCTTCATTGGTTTCCGTCACGAGCAACACGCAGGTAACGCTGCGGCAATTGCTGGTTACATGACTCAAAAGCCTGGTATTTGCATGACTGTGTCAGCACCTGGTTTCTTGAACGGTTTAACAGCATTGGCTAATGCCACTGTTAACTGTTTCCCAATGATTTTGATTTCTGGTTCAAGCGAACGTGAAATCGTTGACTTGCAGCAGGGCGATTACGAAGAGATGGATCAGCTCAATGCTGCTAAGCCGTATTGCAAAGCTGCTTATCGTATTAATCACATCGAAGATATCGGCATTGGTTTTGCACGCGCTATTCGTGCAGCTGTTTCTGGTCGTCCAGGCGGCGTGTACTTGGACTTGCCTGCACAACTATTGGCTCAAACAATGCCAGTGGAAGAGGCTAAGAAATCGATCTTTAAAGTGATCGATCCAATTCCACGTCAAATTCCTGCGGCCGATGCTGTAGAGCGTGCATTGAATGTATTGAAAGGTGCTAAGCGCCCATTGATCCTCTTAGGCAAAGGCGCTGCTTATGCTCAGGCTGATAAAGAGATTCGTGACTTGATCGAAAAATCTGGTATCCCTTACTTGCCAATGTCGATGGCTAAAGGTTTGTTGCCAGACAATCACCCACAATCTGCTTCTGCAGCCCGTTCATTTGTATTGGCTGAAGCTGATGCGGTGATGTTGGTTGGTGCGCGTTTGAATTGGTTGCTTGCGCACGGTAAGGGTAAGACATGGGGTAAAGATCCTAAGAAATTTATCCAAATCGATATTCAAGCAAACGAAGTTGATAGCAACGTACAAATCGATGCTCCATTGATTGGTGATATTGGCTCTGTTGTTGGCGAACTCCTTAAAGGAATTGCTGCTGTTCCGAAGCCAAGCGCTGAATGGATTGGCGCAATCAACGAGAAGAAAGATAAGAACTTGGCGAAGATGGCCGAGACTCTTGCTAAAGAAGCTTCACCAATGAACTTCCATGGTGCCTTGCGTGCAATTCGTGATGTGATCAAGAAGAACCCAGACGTGAACTTGGTTAACGAAGGTGCAAATACACTCGACTATTGCCGCGCAATTGTGGATATGTATAAGCCACGTAAACGTTTCGATTCCGGCACTTGGGGAATTATGGGTATTGGTATGGGCTACGCCATTGGTGCTGCTGTAACTAGCGGCTTGCCAACAGTTGCAGTTGAGGGTGATAGCGCATTTGGTTTTAGCGGTATGGAGTTAGAGACCATCTGTCGTTACAACTTGCCAATTACTACGGTTGTATTTAATAACAATGGTGTTTACCGCGGTACTGACGTGAATCCAACTGGTGGTGCAGATGTTGCTCCAACAGTATTTGTGAAGAATGCGCGTTACGACAAGATGATTGAGGCATTTGGTGGTGTTGGTTACTACGTAACTACCCCAGCTGAATTAGAAGCTGCTTTGACTAAGGCGATTGCCGAAGGTAAGCCTGCTTTGATTAATGCGGTGATCGATGAGACAGCTGGTACAGAGAGTGGACGTTTAACTAACTTGAACCCATCAACTGCAGCAGGTAAGAAGTAATCCAAAAGTAATTAATACGTAATTTTTTTTTAAGAACAAATTTAGCAACACATAAGAAAGACTTTAAGGAGAATCAAACATGACTAAACCATTAGACGGCATTCGTATCATTGACTTCACACACGTACAGGCAGGTCCTGCATGTACTCAGTTGCTGGGCTTTTATGGCGCAGACGTGATCAAAGTTGAGCGCCCAGGATCTGGTGACGTAACTCGTAGCCAGTTGCGCGATATCCCAGGTGCAGATGCTTTGTATTTCACGATGTTGAACGGTAATAAGCGTTCATTGACATTGGATACTAAGACACAAGAAGGTAAGGAAGTTTTAGAGAAGATGATCAAAACATCTGATGTCATGGTTGAGAATTTCGGTCCAGGCGCCTTAGATCGTATGGGCTTTTCTTGGAAGCGTATCCAAGAGTTGAATCCAAAAATGATTCTTGCTTCTGTAAAAGGCTTTAGCGATGGCCACTCATACGAAGACTTAAAGGTATATGAGAACGTTGCTCAGTGTGCTGGTGGTGCTGCTTCTACAACTGGTTTCTGGGATGGTCCTCCAACAGTCTCTGCTGCTGCTTTGGGTGATAGCAATACTGGTATGCATTTGGCAATTGGTATTTTGACAGCATTGATGCAGCGTCAAAAAACTGGCAAAGGTCAAAAAGTATCTTGCTCAATGCAAGATGCTGTATTGAACTTGTGCCGCGTTAAATTGCGCGATCAACAACGTTTGGATAAAGTTGGCTACCTCGAAGAGTATCCACAGTATCCACATGGCACATTCTCTGACGTAGTTCCACGTGGTGGTAACGCTGGTGGTGGCGGTCAGCCAGGTTGGGTGTTGAAGTGTAAGGGCTGGGAAACAGATCCAAATGCTTACATCTACTTCACTATTCAAGGTCATGCTTGGGAGCCAATTACTAAAGCTTTGGGCAAGCCAGAGTGGGCAACAGATCCAGCTTACATGACTGCTGAAGCTCGTCAAGACAAGATTTTTGACATCTTCGCAACGATTGAAGATTGGCTCAAAGATAAGACTAAGTACGAAGCTGTGGATATCCTCCGTAAGTTTGATATTCCATGTGCGCCAGTCCTCTCAATGAAAGAATTGGCTGCATCACCAGACTTGCGTAAGAGCGGTTCAATTGTTGAAGTTGACCATAAAGTACGTGGCAAGTATTTGACAATCGGTAGCCCAATTAAGTTCTCTGATCTGGAGATCGAAGTAAAGCCATCACCAGTTTTGGGAGAGCACACTGATGAAGTATTGTCAGACCTTGGCTATAACGCTGATGATATTGCTAAGTTGCATGCAGCAAAAGCGGTTTAATAACAACAAGCAGTATTTGTTTTAGTTTCAAAGGCGCTCCTTGTGGGCGCCTTTTTTATTTACCTAGATCAAGCTAATAACTATAGACTGACAGTATGAAAACAAATATAGATTTACTCCAGCTACTCGATTGCATCGGCGACGCGGTGATTGTTGCTGATGCCCATGAAAAGATTGTTCTCTGGAATGCGGCTGCAACCAGGATATTTGGCTACTCTGAAGAAGAGGCGCTTGGAAATACTTTGGATCTGATTGTTCCTGAACGTCAGCGCCAAAGACATAATGAGGGCTACAGTAAATCGATGGAGACGGGCACAACCCGTTATGGCACTTCATTATTAAAAGTCCCAGCAAAGCACAAAGATGGACGTACCTTATCCATCGCCTTTACCGTGGGCATGTTGTTTGATGAGAAACATCAGGCTAATGGTGTGGCAGCAGTGATTCGTGATGAGACTGAGCGTTTTGCTGAAGAAAGGGCTCTTAAAAAGCGACTTTCCGATCTTGAAAATCAATAAATTTGCACCCAAATAGTCAATATTGGGCATCTCTCGCTCGATGTGCCCAATAAGTAGGCATGCCATGTTGCACCGCAATCCGTCGCTGGTAAAATTGGCTTAATTCAAAATTTCAATCTTATTAGGACTTTTAATCATGGCAAAAGCATTAGAAGGAGTCAAAATCCTTGACTTCACGCACGTTCAATCTGGACCAACTTGTACTCAGTTACTAGCCTGGTTTGGTGCGGATGTCATCAAAGTAGAAAAATCAGGCGAGGGCGATGCTACTCGTGGTCAATTGCGCGACATCCCTGATGCAGACAGCTTGTATTTCACGATGTTGAACCACAACAAGCGTTCAATCACTGTGAATACGAAGACCCCAAAAGGTAAAGAAATTCTGGAGCGCTTGATTAAAGAGTGCGATGTTCTCGTTGAGAACTTTGCTCCTGGCGCATTAGATCGTATGGGTTTTTCTTGGGAGCGTATCCAAGAACTCAACCCAATGATGATCATGGCCTCTGTAAAAGGTTTCGGACCTGGTCCTTACGAGGACTGCAAGGTTTATGAAAACGTAGCACAGTGTGCTGGCGGTTCCGCATCTACGACTGGTTTTGATGATGGTCCCCCAATGGTTACTGGTGCTCAGATTGGCGATAGCGGTACTGGCTTGCATTTGGCGCTTGGTATTGTGACTGCGCTATATCAACGCACTCACTCTGGACGCGGTCAAAAGGTATTGGCGGCAATGCAAGATGCCGTATTGAACTTATGCCGTGTGAAGTTGCGTGATCAACAGCGCTTAGAGCGCGTTGGTTTGATGCAAGAGTATCCACAGTTCCCTAACGGCGAGTTTGGTGACTCTGTACCCCGCGCCGGCAATGCTTCTGGCGGTGGTCAGCCTGGTTGGATTGTGAAATGTAAAGGCTGGGAAACAGATCCTAATTCCTATATGTATGTCATCGTGCAAGCTCCAGTTTGGGAAGCAATTTGCAAAGTGATCGGTCGTGAAGATTGGATTACAGATGTGCGTTTTGCTTCACCAATGGCTCGCTTGCCACACTTGATGGAAATTTTCGGTGAAATTGAAAAATGGACAATGACTAAGACGAAGTTTGAAGTCATGGACATTTTGAATAAATACGATATTCCTTGCGGCCCAATTTTGTCGATGAAAGAAATCGCAGAAGAGCCAGCGTTGCGTGCTACTGGAACAGTTGTTGAAGTAGATCATCCAATTCGTGGCAAGTACCTCACTGTGGGTAATCCAATCAAGATGTCTGATAGCCCAACCGACGTGACTCGCTCACCATTATTGGGTGAGCACACCGATGAGATCCTCCATGAATTGGGTTATTCAACGGATGAGTTGATTAGCCTTCGTCACGATAAGGTGATCTAAGATGCGTGTTGCGCTGATTGGAAGTGCGGATTTTGGTAAGGCGGCCTTGGAGGCTTTTTTAGATCGCGGTGACGAAGTCGTTGCCGTATTTTGTCCGCCGGACAATCCCAAATCAACCAAGCCTGAAGTGCTCAAAGAGGCGGCGATTGCAAGAGCTTTAACTCCCTTGCAATTTGCCTCTCTCAAAGGTCCTGAGGCAGCGCAAGCAATGATTGATAGCAAGGCTGATATCTGTGTGATGGCCTATGTGCTGCAGTTTGTACCGCAAGAGCTTTGCAAGATTCCAAAGCACGGCACTATTCAGTATCACCCTTCGCTCCTGCCTAAGTACCGTGGTCCAAGCGCAATTAATTGGGCGATCGCTTTAGGTGAAGAGAAGACAGGGCTAACGATCTTCCGCCCATCAGATGGTTTGGATGAAGGTGAAGTTATTTTGCAAAAAGAAGTAGCAATTGCGCCTGATGACACTTTGGGAAAAGTCTACTTTGATAAATTATTCCCGCTGGGCGTTCAAGCGCTGCTTGAGGCTGCTGATCTCGTGGTTGCCAATAAACATCAAGAAATTGTTCAAGATGAATCGCAGGCAAATTACGAGGGTTGGTTTGATGCGAATGCTGCCCAAATTCATTGGGCTACTCACATTAGTCAAATCTATAACTTGATTCGTGCATGCAATCCTGCGCCGGGCGCTTGGACTAAGTTTGGCGAGCAAAAGGTTCAGATTTATGACTGCCATAAGCATGTAGCGGCTACTTTTGGCGCAGTAAAAGGTAAGCCTGGCGAAGTCACTCAAATTACTTTAGATTCTTTCTTTGTCACCTGTCATGGTGGACAAATCGAAGTCCTTAAAGCAAAAGGCGCTGCTGGAAAAGTAACTGGCGCTGAATTGGCCAAAGAGTTGAACCTAGAAGTGGGTCAGTTCTTCACGCTGTAAATTACTGCGTAAATCTAATACCTAGAAATTAAATTTCTAGGTTATCAATCAAACGCGTTTTACCAAGTTTGGCAGCTGTCAGAATGACTAACGGCTCGCCAGCTTGAAGGCTTTCATTGGATGCTGGGGCTAAATCGCTTTGCTGACGTATTGCAATGTAATCTGGTTGCCAACCGCGGCCAGTAAGAAGATCCACTGCGATTTTTTCAATCTCGATCAGTGAATTCGTATTGCGCTGACTCAAATCCAATACTCGTGCACGAACTTCTTGCAGGGCTTTCTGTAGTTCAGGCGCTTCTGCACGCTCTTCAATGGAGAGATAGCCATTGCGAGAGGAGAGGGCAAGGCCATCTTCAGCGCGCACTGTTTCACCCGGAATAATTTCTACAGGTAATGCAAATTGCCTGGCCATCTGACGAATGATCATCAGCTGTTGGTAATCTTTTTTTCCAAACACGGCGACTTTGGGTTGCACACAGGAGAGAAGCTTGAGCACAACCGTGCAAACACCTTTAAAGAATCCAGGGCGGAACTCACCCTCAAGGATGTCGCCCAGTTGTTGTGGCGGATCCACTCGGTATTCTTGTGGCTGTGGATATAGGTCGCGCTCAGTTGGCGCAAACAAGATGTACACACCTTCCTTTTCCAGCTTATCGATATCTGCCTGCATAGTGCGAGGGTAGCTATCAAAATCTTCGTTTGGACCAAACTGTAATCTGTTTACAAAAATGCTGGCTACAACCGGGTCACCGTGCTGTCTAGCAAGACGCATTAGTGATAGGTGGCCTTCATGGAGATTACCCATGGTTGGGACAAAGGAGGCACGATTTTGGCCGCGTAAATGGTCGCGCAGCTCTTGTATGTCGCTAATGATTTTCATGTAACAGGGGTGTAGGCGAGCCGTACGTAAATTGGAGCATATGGCTCTGCTTGAGTGATTTCAACTAAGGCTTCGCGTGAAAGCTCGAGCATTGCAATGAAGTTCACGATGACTACTGGAATGCCTTTGCCAGATTTGATGGCTTCTTCAAATAACTCGCCGAACTCTACGAATTTGGTGCTTTGTAAGCGACGCAAAATACGTGTCATGAAGTCGCGTACGGATAGCTCTTCGCGAGTAATAGTATGGTGCTGGTTTAGTTTTGCACGGTGGAGCACGTCACGCCAAGCCATTTGTAGGTCATCTTGATTAACGTCTGGCCAAGTAACGGCAACGGTCGTATCAACATAACCATGAGCGATTTGGAAATCACGTCCTTGTTGTGGAATTTGATCGAGCTCTTGAGCAGCCAATTTCATGCGCTCGTATTCTAAGAGACGGCGAACCAGTTCTGCGCGAGGATCTTCAACCTCTTCATCGCTATCAGCCTTCTTCATTGGCAATAGCATGCGAGATTTAATCTCGATCAACATGGCGGCCATCAGCAAGTATTCAGCTGCTAACTCTAAGTTGTGGTGACGGATTTGATCGATATAGCTCAGGTACTGTTGGGTCACCTGCGCCATCGGAATATCAAGGACGTTGAAGTTCTGCTTACGAATCAGATAAAGCAGAAGATCAAGAGGGCCTTCAAATGCTTCTAGAAAAACCTCTAGTGCATCTGGTGGAATATATAGATCGGTAGGAAGCTTAAATAATGGCTCGCCATAGAGTTTGGCGAAAGCCGAAGACATTCCATCGGTTACCGATGGGGTGCTATCTAACAACTCAGATTGAGCTCCCGGCTCAGCTCCCAACTCAGTCATTCGAGTACACGTAAGCGCGTTGCTTTAATTTGGCCGCCTTAGCGCGACGTTGGTCTTCGGTAGTCAAAGGCTCTTTATCCCAAAGGAGTGCGCGACCCGCTTGCTGGCCCGCTTCGAGCTCAGGTTTCTCGGATTTGAGCTCATTTAAGAACTGGGTGAATTCGGATGTATATCTAGCCATCATATTTCCTAAAATTCTCAATTAATTCAATAACTTGCAAAAATTACTGTGCAGCAACTGACTGCCTAGCCCATCATTATTAACGATTTTTCCTACAAACCTGCCGACTTTTTGGCTAATTCCCGGAAATTAGCCTATTTGGGCTCGTTTTTAGAGGTTTGCTGCCAATAAAGCCTCGATTTGGGGCGCTTCGACCCGGGTCATGAGGTGTTTATAGGCCTTGATCGGATTTTGGCTGGAGAGCGGCGTTTTAACGTCATTCCAGGTCATTGCTGGGATCGAGAGGAAGTCCTCAACTCCGGCTGTGACCTGAGGCAGTACTGGCTTGAGATAGAGACTTAATAAACGGAATGCCTCTAAGGTGATGCTGCAGACTCGCTGTAAGTCAGTCTCCCGCTCAGGATCTTTGGCGATTTCCCAAGGCTTGTTTTCATCAACAAAGGCATTGACCTTGTCAGCTAATTCCATGATCGTGCGCAATGCTTTGGCATATTCACGAGCTTCATATAGCTCAGCAATTTTTTCACTAGCAGATGCAATTTCAGCCAGCAGTGGATTGTTCATTGCTGTATCAGAAACTACGCCGCCAAAACGTTTCACCAAGAAACCGGCGCTGCGACTTGCGATATTGATGTACTTGCCCAATAGATCGCTGTTCACTCGAGCAACAAAATCTTGAAGATTTAAATCTAAATCTTCCATACTGTCATTCAGCTTAGTTGCAAAGTAATAGCGGAACCATTCAGGATTAAAGCCAGACTCAATCACGCTATGTGCAGAAATTAAAGTACCCCGTGACTTACTCATCTTCTCGCCATCAACGGTGAGAAAGCCATGAGCAAATACATTGGTTGGGGTGCGGTAGCCTGCAAAGTGCAGGGTCGCTGGCCAAAAGAGCGTGTGGAAATACAGAATATCTTTACCGATGAAATGGTACTGCTCGGTAGTCGTATCAGGTCTGACCCATTCCTCAAAGTTCAGGCCTTTGCTCTGGCAGTAGTTGAGGAAGCTGGCGTAATAGCCAATTGGCGCATCAAGCCATACATAGAAGTATTTGCCTGGTGCATCAGGGATTTCAAAGCCAAAGTAGGGTGCATCACGGGAGATGTCCCAGTCTCCGAGCTTGCTATCTCCAGGCTGTCCAACCCATTCTTTCATCTTGTTGCGAGCCTCCGGTTGCAACGGAGTTTTTACTTGGGTCCACTCGCGCAAGAATGTTTCGCAGCGAGGATCCGATAACTTGAAAAAGTAATGATCGGAAACTTTTTTAATCGGTGTTGCACCACTCACTACCGAGAATGGATTCTTTAAATCGGTTGGGGAGTAGGTTGCTCCGCATTTTTCGCAAGAGTCACCGTATTGATCTTTAGCGCCACACTTAGGGCACTCGCCTTTGATAAAGCGATCCGGCAAGAACATTTCTTTAACGGGATCGTAGGCTTGCTCGATTGCACGCTTTTCAATCAGGCCCGCATCACGAAGTTTTAGGTAGATGCTTTGAGATAGCTTTTCATTCTCAGGGCTATCTGTCGTGTAGTAGTTATCAAATGAAATTAAGAAATCATCAAAGTCACGTTTATGTTCTTTCCAAACATTGGCGATGAGTTCTTTAGGGGTGAGCCCCTCTTTTTCGGCGCGCAACATAATCGGCGTACCGTGGGTGTCATCGGCGCCAACGTAGTGCACCTCGTGACCACGCATTCTTTGGAAGCGAACCCAAATATCCGTCTGGACATATTCCACTAAATGCCCAATGTGAATCTGGCCATTGGCGTATGGCAGGGCGGATGTAACTAGCAGGCGACGTTTGGGGCTACTCATGCGTACTTAAATAGAAATAATTTCAACAAATGGGAATACAAGATTATGGGGCTTGGGGCCTTACTTCAGCAGCAATTTTAGTCTGCGGTTAAAGTTAATACCGATTTGAACCTATTTAAGAGGCGTTTTATGGCTTTGCCCCACAACATTCAGATGTCCCACGCTTCCGTGCCTTTGGTGCATGAAGTGCAGGTCATGGATGAGGCGGGGCGTATTAAGACCACCCATATTCCCGGGGAGCGCCCTTTAACCATTTATTTGGATAAACGGGAAGTCGTCACCCTGATGACATTGGGAAGCGCCCCTGAAGCCCTGGTACTAGGTTATTTGCGTAATCAGCGCTTGGTTGAGTCGCCGGACGATATTGCCAGTATTCAAGTGGACTGGGAGACTGATTCAGCAGCCGTGAAGACCCATCGCAGCACTGTAGATATTGATGCCCTCACCAGTAAGCGCGTAGTGACTACGGGTTGTGGGCAGGGTACGATGTTTGGCGGCTTGATTGAGGAGATGGCGGAGATTAGATTGCCAGATGGCCCCCAGTTAACCCAAGAGGCAATAGTCGCCCTTATCGACAGCATTCGAGTTCACGACACCATCTATAAGAAATCTGGCTCTGTCCACGCTTGCGCTGTATTTGAGCGAGAGGGTATCAACAGTGTCCGTCTACTTCACTTTATTGAGGATGTTGGACGTCACAACGCAGTTGATTCTATCTCTGGCCTCATGTGGCTTGCCGACAAGCCGGGCAAGGATCTAATCTTTTTTACTACGGGGCGCCTGACCTCGGAGATGGTCATTAAAGGCGCTCAGATGGGCATCCCTTTCCTGATGACTCGCTCCGGCATGACCTTGATGGGCCTGGAGCTTGCCCGGAAGACCAATCTCACCCTACTATCTCGCTGTTCCGGCAAGCATTTTGAGATCTTCAATGCCCCTGAGAGGGTGATTTTTACCTCCCCGCCTGCCACCTCGTAAATTCGTGGGCATATGGCATGCGATGGTTTTACAATTCGGCCATGACTATTAAATCTGACCACTGGATCCGCCGCATGGGCGAGCAAGGCATGATCAGCCCATTTGAACCTGGGCAAGTCCGCCAAGATGCTGCCGGGCAAAAAATTGTGAGCTATGGCACTTCAAGCTATGGCTATGACATTCGTTGTGCTGATGAGTTCAAGATTTTCACGAACATCAATAGCACTATCGTTGATCCGAAGAATTTCGACGAGCAATCGTTTGTGGATTTCAAGGGTCCGGTTTGCATCATTCCTCCAAACTCTTTTGCTTTGGCAAGAACCGTTGAGTACTTCAAGATTCCACGTAGCGTTTTAACTGTTTGCGTTGGCAAAAGTACTTACGCACGTTGCGGAATTATTGTGAACGTCACTCCATTCGAGCCTGAGTGGGAAGGTTACGTTACCCTCGAGTTTTCTAATACGACTCCATTGCCTGCAAAGATTTATGCCGGTGAAGGATGTGCGCAAGTTCTGTTCTTTGAAAGCGATGAAGTATGTGGCACATCGTACAAAGATCGTGGCGGTAAGTATCAAGGCCAAGTCGGCGTAACTCTGCCGAAGACTTAATCTGCTTAATCTGCTTCATCGCCATATTGGCGACTCTAAGGGGTACTCATGAAATTTCGTTTTCCAATCATCATTATTGATGAGGACTTTCGCTCTGAAAATATTTCAGGTTCAGGTATTCGTGACTTAGCCGAAGCCATTGAAAACGAGGGTATGGAGGTTATTGGCTTAACTAGCTATGGTGACCTGACATCCTTTGCCCAGCAGGCCTCCCGGGCTTCCAGCTTTATTGTGTCGATCGATGATGAAGAGTTTGTTTCTGACTCTGAAGACCATGACTTACCCGCATTAAATAACTTACGCGCATTCATTACAGAAGTGCGTAAGCGCAATGAAGACATTCCAATCTTCTTGTATGGTGAGACTCGTACTTCACGTCATATGCCGAATGACATCTTGCGTGAACTGCATGGCTTCATTCATATGAATGAAGATACGCCGGAGTTTGTGGCGCGTCATATCATTCGCGAAGCAAAGGTTTACCTAGATTCATTGGCTCCACCATTCTTCCGTGCGCTGACTAATTACGCCTCTGAAGGCTCTTACTCTTGGCATTGCCCAGGCCACTCCGGTGGCGTCGCTTTCTTGAAGAGTCCAGTAGGCCGCATGTTCCATCAATTCTTTGGCGAGAACATGCTTCGTGCTGACGTTTGTAATGCAGTGGAGGAGTTGGGCCAGTTGCTAGACCATACTGGACCTGTATTGCAAAGTGAACGTAATGCTGCACGCATCTTTAATGCCGATCATTTGTTCTTTGTAACCAATGGCACATCGACATCAAACAAAATTGTTTGGCACTCAACCGTTGCCCCTGGCGACGTAGTGCTGGTAGACCGCAATTGTCATAAGTCGGTGATTCATTCGATCACGATGATGGGCGCGATTCCGATCTTCTTAATGCCAACCCGCAATCACCTTGGCATTATTGGCCCGATTCCAAAAGAAGAGTTTGAGTGGAAAAACATCAAGAAGAAGATTGATGCCAACCCATTCATTAAAGACAAGACCGTAGTGCCTCGTGTCATGACGCTCACGCAAAGCACCTATGACGGCATCGTCTACAACGTCGAGATGATTAAAGAGATGCTTGATGGCAAAGTGGATTCATTGCATTTTGATGAAGCTTGGTTACCTCACGCTGCTTTCCATCCTTTCTACAAAGATATGCATGCCATCGGCTCTGATCGCAAGCGTACGAAGAAGAGTTTGATGTTTGCCACCCAATCAACCCATAAGTTATTGGCTGGCCTCTCACAAGCTTCGCAAGTGCTGGTGCAGGACGCAGAAGAGCACAAGCTCGATCGCGACTGCTTCAATGAAGCCTATTTGATGCACACCTCCACTAGTCCACAGTACGCGATCATCGCTTCTTGCGATGTATCTGCTGCGATGATGGAGGCCCCTGGCGGCACTACGCTGGTTGAGGAATCTATTGCTGAAGCGATGGACTTCCGTCGCGCGATGCGTGAAGTCGATGATAAGTTTGGCGCAGACTGGTGGTTCAAGGTTTGGGGTCCAGATCATTTGGCTGAAGAGGGTATTGGTGAGCGCTCCGATTGGATTCTGGAGCCTAATGCCAGTTGGCATGACTTCGGCAAGGTTGCTCAAGACTTCAATATGCTTGATCCAATCAAGGCGACTGTTGTCACCCCTGGTTTGGATATTGAAGGCAACTTTGGCTCCATGGGCATCCCAGCAAGCATTGTTACAAAGTACTTAGCTGAGCATGGCGTGATCGTGGAGAAGTGCGGTTTGTATTCCTTCTTCATCATGTTCACCATCGGCATCACCAAGGGTCGCTGGAATACTTTAGTAACTGAACTACAGCAATTTAAAGATCACTTTGATAAGAACGCTCCCTTGTGGAAAGTATTGCCAGAGTTTGTTGCTAAACATCCTCGTTATGAGCGTGTTGGCCTGAAAGATATCTGCCAGCAGATTCATGAGTTCTATAAGAGTCGCAATGTGGCCCGCATGACTACGGAGATGTACACCTCAGACATGGTGCCAGCGATGATGCCTTCAGAAGCTTGGGCGAAGATGGCGCACAAAAAAGTGGATCGCGTTCCCTTGGATCAGCTTGAAGATCGCATTACTGCAATGCTAGTCACTCCATATCCTCCAGGTATTCCATTGCTGATTCCGGGTGAGCGCTTCAACAAACGCATCATTGACTATCTCTACTTTGCTCGAGACTTCAATGAGCGATTCCCTGGATTTGAAACTGATATCCACGGCTTGGTTAAAGCGGATATTGATGGACGCAGCGAGTACTACGTTGATTGCGTAAGGCAAGAGCCAGATATCACCCTGTGATCTTGTTTAAGCAAATCATCCTCTAATACCCTGCATTTGCAGGGTATTTTTTTATCTCAGGCAGCGTGTATATAGCTGTACTATGCCCAATCTACATTGGAGGTCGTGATGCGAGTAATTCATTTTTCTGATGCAATCAATCAATTGCATCAAGTGATAAATCAAGTTGTGAGTGATTATGATGTAGCCATTATTTCTTGTAAGGGTGGTGAGGCTGTAGTTCTGATGTCAGGGAGCGCATATAACGGCATCATAGAGACAGTACATTTATTAAAATCTTCGACCAATGCTGAGCATCTGAATATCTCGCTGACTCAATATCGTAAATGCTAGCAAATAGGATGGGTGTCGAGCCCGCTATCTACTTGGCTTATCCAATTGAAAGACTACCGGAGCATCTTCATCCACTTTGCTTGAAGGTGCCCCCGATTTAGTCTCATCCCCTCCGGTGAAATTAAAGTCTTGGCTCTGAACTACTGCTGCGGGCTTATCCAAGAGGGTAGTGACCAATGCTGGGAATGCCGCCACTACAACAACCATGATGAGTTGTAGCGCGACCCAAGGTAACGCACCCCAATAAATATCGCTACTTTTGACTTCTTTCGGTGCAACGCCACGCAAATAGAACAGTGCAAATCCAAATGGCGGATGCATAAATGAGGTTTGCATGTTCACGCAGAGCATTACTCCGAACCAGACTAGTGCAGCGCTGGCTGCAGCTTGAGGATTGCCGTTCATGGAGGCAAGTAGTACTGGTGAAAGTAGCTTGACTGCAACTGGTGCCAGCATGGGCACAACGATGAAAGCAATTTCAAAAAAGTCTAGGAAGAACGCTAAGAAGAAAACAAACAAGTTCACAACTACTAAGAATCCAATCCAACCGCCTGGCAGATTAGAAAATAACTTCTCTACCCAGTGACCACCGTCAACACCCTGGAAGACAACCGAGAAGCAAGTTGAACCAATCAAGATGAAAACCACCATCGCAGTAATACGCATGGTATTTTGATACGCCTCTTGTATTAATCCCTTCAGGTTGGGAATGCTTGCCCTTCGTATCCAGGCTAAGAGCAATGCACCCATCGCACCCATGGCGCCAGATTCAGTTGGCGTGGCGATGCCGGTCATGATGGTTCCCAGCACCAAGAAAATCAGCACTGCCGATGGAATGATTCCCATGAGGCATTTTTTCCAGAGCCCCCAGCCTGTGAGGGTGAGTTCATTCTCAGGGGCGGCCGGAAGGTAGTCGGGCCTAAAACGAGAGAGGAAAAAGGTGTAGAGGGCAAAAAGAGCAATTTGCAGCAGTGAAGGGCCCCAGGCGCCCAAGTACATGCTGCCCACATCGGCGCTGCCGCTTTGGGTTTTTAACTGATCAGCCAGGACAATCAGCACCAAAGAAGGTGGTACTAACTGGGTAATGGTTCCGGAAGCCGCTAAAACGCCCGTAGCGTAGCGCATGTTGTAGCCGTAGCGCATCATCACGGGTAGGGAAATCATCGCCATAGCGATCACCTGAGCAGCTACTGTGCCGGTAATCGCCCCCAGAATAAAGCCCACAATAATCACTGAGTAACCAAGGCCACCCCGAATACGTCCAAAGAGCTGACCCATGGAGTCCAGCATTTCTTCGGCAAGGCCGCAGCGCTCCAGAATGGCGCCCATAAAAGTGAAGAACGGAATTGCTAGCAGTAGGTCGTTAGCGAGGACGCTGCCAAAGATGCGTTGAGGGATTGCTTGCAAAAATGGCATTCCAAAGAAATTCTCAGCAATTGCAATACCAGCAAAAAATAATCCCGCAGCCATTAAAGAAAAAGCCACCGGAAAGCCGATCAACATAAATACAATGAGTCCTCCAAACATGAGCGGTGGCATCCATTCAAGTGGAATCATTGCATGGGCTTTTCATAATGGAGATCGGCGGCGGGCAATGTTTCTTTGCCTCTGAGTGCGCCAATGCGTTTAATGATTTCAGATAAGCCTTGCAGGCTCAGCATGAAGAAGCCAAAAGGCACAACAAACTTAATGGGGTAGCGCGACAAACCGCCTGCATTCAGTGAATGCTCTGAGACTAGCCATGACGGATAAAACAAAGTCGTCCAAGATAGCCAGGCAAATAATATGCAGGCTGGCATTAAAAAGACAATCAAGCCAAATAGATCAACGTAAAGACGACCGCGATCAGAAAGCTGCGAATAAATTAAATCGACTCGAACATGTTCATTGCGTTTCAGAGTGTAGGAGGCACCTAGCATCACAGCTGCAGCAAATAAATACCACTGCAACTCCAGTGGCCAGTTGTTGCTCATGTCTAAGCTATAGCGGAGTACGGCGTTGGCGGCTGATACTACACAAGACAGCAAGATCATGATGCTAGCTATCTTGCCCAGGAATTGATTTAGGCGATCCATTCCTGTCGAGAGTGTTCCCCAAAAGCCCATGCAGTTTAGAGATCTGCGCGACCCCGTTTGATTGCAGCAAGTACTTGCGCTGGAGCGGTGCCGCCAGCATGCTGACGAGAGTTAACGGAGCCATCAACAGTCAAGAGGGTAAAGACATCATCGCCCATCATCTCAGGGCGATTATCTAAGCCACAAGCAAAGCGCAATTCAGAAAGAGATAGATCGGTGAGCATGCAGTTACGGCCTACACAGGCTTTCACGGCATGAGCTACCGCTTCGTGAGCGTCGCGGAAGGCTAAACCTTTTTTAACTAAGTAATCAGCTAAGTCAGTTGCCGTTGCGAAGCCTTCTTCAGCGGCAGCCTTCATTACATCTGCTTTAACCTGAATATGTGGAACCATATCAGCAAAGATACGCAATGTATCTTGTACGGTATCGACTGCATCAAACAAAGGCTCTTTATCTTCTTGGTTATCTTTGTTGTATGCCAATGGCTGGCTCTTCATCAAAGTTAATAAAGAGATCAAGTCGCCATACACACGACCTGTTTTTCCACGAGCTAATTCAGGAACGTCTGGATTCTTTTTCTGCGGCATGATCGAGCTACCAGTGCAGAAGCGATCTGGCAAATCAATAAAGCCAAAGCGTGGACTAAGCCATAGCACTAGCTCTTCAGATAGACGAGACACGTGCATCATCAAGATGGATGCAAAGGCGCAGAATTCAATAGCAAAGTCGCGATCAGATACGGCATCAAGTGAGTTATTGCAGATACCATCAAAACCTAGGGTCTTGGCAACTTGCTCGCGATCGATCGGATAGGTCGTTCCGGCTAAAGCAGCTGCACCGAGTGGCAAGCGATTAAAGCGGGCGCGCAAATCAGTCAAGCGACTTGCATCGCGACTAAACATTTCGTAATAGGCCATCAAGTGATGACCAAAAGTAATGGGTTGCGCTACTTGCAAGTGAGTGTGGCCAGGCATGATCGTCGCAGAGTGAGTCTCAGCAAGATCAAGCAAGGCAATGCGTAAGGTTTTGAGAGTAGCTGCGATTTGATCAACGCTGCCACGTAACCATAGACGTAAATCCGTGGCTACTTGATCATTACGTGAGCGACCAGTGTGAAGACGTTTTCCGGCGTCACCGACTAATTCGGTCAGGCGAGCTTCAATATTGAGGTGCACATCTTCCAGTGCGAGTTGCCAGTTAAATTCACCGGCTTCGATTTCACCTTTGATCTGAGCCATACCCTTTTGAATATCTGCCAAATCTTGAGCGCTAATAATCTTTTGGGTCGCCAGCATTTCAGCATGCGCCAACGAGCCAGCGATATCAACCAAGGCAAAGCGTTGATCAAAGCCAATAGAGGCGGTATAACGCTGAACTAGTTCGTCAACGGGTTCGTTAAAACGGGCCGACCAAGCTTGGGCTTTGTTGGCAAGGGAATTTTTTGATGAGCTCATAAACGCAGTATATTGGTGTAGGTCTTTGATTATTTTAAATGTTATGTCCCAAACCCCCATTTCTAGCTCTACATCCCCCGTATCCACCACCCCTAAGCGTCTGGTAATTGCCTCCCGTGAGAGTCGCCTTGCCATGTGGCAGGCGGAACACGTCCGGGATTGCCTTAAAAAGCTCTATCCAGCGTGCGACGTGCAGATTCTGGGAATGACTACCCGGGGCGATCAAATACTAGACAAGGCCCTCTCTAAAGTGGGCGGTAAGGGCTTATTTGTGAAAGAGCTTGAAACTGCCTTAGAAGACGGTCGTGCTGATTTGGCGGTACATTCCCTCAAAGATGTCCCTATGGTTATGCCGGAAGGCTTTGATTTATCTTGCGTAATGGCTCGGGAAAATGCTCATGATGCCTTTGTCTCCAATGACTTTGCGAGCCTAGAAGATTTGCCAAAAGGCGCAGTAGTGGGTACTTCGAGCTTGCGCCGTGAATCAGTTCTGAGATCCAAGTTCCCACATTTAGTGATTCAGCCTTTGCGTGGCAATTTAGATACCCGCATGGGTAAGCTCGATCGCGGTGAATATCAAGCCATCATTTTGGCTGCTGCTGGTCTAAAGCGACTTGGTTTAGAAAGCCGTATTCGTGCGCTACTACCAATTGATCCGTATACCCCAGCTGCTGGACAGGGCGCGCTCGGCATCGAAACTCTCAGCAAGCATCCCAATATTAAAGAGTGGCTAGCGCCTCTCAATGATCTGCCAACTCTTTATGCGGTCAGTGCTGAGCGTATGGTGTCGCGCCAGTTAGGTGGTTCTTGTGAAGTACCTTTGGCGGCGTATGCCACTTGGGATCAGGATCATATGAGCATCCGCTCTTTTGTCGCTAGTGTTGATGGCACTGCAAGTTGCCTGGCTAGTGCTCAAGGTGCTGTAAAGAATTTGGAAGACGCAGAGGCTTTGGGCCTCTCAGTTGCGCGTGATTTGATTTCTCAAGGCGCTGAGCGTTTATTGCCTAACGGTTTGCCAAAGTAAGCAGTTCAAGGTAATTCGCTAATGAGCAACAAGACCATTGTCATTACCCGTCCAAGTGGACAGGCGCGCCAATTGTCAGAAGCGATGCAGGCAAGTCTAGTAGAAAGTGGCTTTACGAAAGAAATCTTCCCCCAGATTATTTCATTACCTCTACTGACAATTGCTCCCAAGGGCGATGATATTTTGCTGGAGCAGATCACTGCAGCACTCAAGACTGCAGAGCTGGCAATTTTCGTTAGTCCAAATGCAATTGAATGCACGATGCGTTTGCTCGAGCAATCTTGGCAAGATTTATCTAGCAAGCCTGTGCCTGTTGGAGTTATGGGAGGCAGTAGTATGGCGGCCCTCAAAAATCATGGCATCGGTGTTGAGAGTAATCCCACGACAGTCATTCTTCCCCAGAACAACGCGCAATGGGATTCCGAGGGCTTATGGACTGAATTGCAGAAGCTGAAATGGGATTGGTCCACCAAGAAAGTAATTATTTTTAAAGGTGAGGGTGGGCGCGATTGGCTGTCTGATACTTTGAAGCATGCTGGTGCGCAAGTTGAAGCATTCTCAGTTTATGCACGCGTGCCTTTGGATTTCAATAGTCCTGCCTGGAATGATATTCATGAGATGGATTTTGCTAAATCACTTTGGCTTCTCACTTCATCTGAGGCAGTGCGCTATTTGGGGCAAGCAAAATTACCACTCGATCACGCAACAGCCATTTGTCCGCATCACAATATTGCTGATGCTGCTGAGCAAATTGGTTTTGGTGAGGTGTTTACTTGCGAGCCTGGCGATGAAGCTTTGATTGCAGCATCGCAAGCTTGGCTATCTATTTAATTATTAGGATAGTTAAGTAGTGCCGGCAGAAATACTTCGCTCACCAAGAGTGGGCGGCCTTTAAGTTGATATAGCGTCCGTCTTGCCCAGCTGACTGATGGCAACTCTGGATATTGCTGGAAGCATTTTCTCCATAACGAGCTTTGTTTATCAAGGCGCGCAATTTCTCGAAGAGGTTTTTGCTTGGAGTGCATACGTGTTTTGGCAAACAGCACTGCGCCTAAAGGCTTTTTACCTAGGCGTAAAACCTCGTGGTTACTACCGCTCGAGCTAGTGCTGGGGATGATGCTATGCGCCATCACTAGCGGAATGCCGTTAGCGCAAAGTAAGACTTCTCTAATGCGACAACGTTTAATCTTGAAATGAAAATAGCGACTCTCGTCGCTATTTAGGTTTTGACGGCAATCTCGCAAAACTAGAACTTCTAGCTTTTGTCCAATTGCACGTTCAATTTTTTGGGTTAAAGAACCGGTATCACTGAGCCAAGGCTGCCACTTGCGTGGCGCTTGATGTAATTCACCGGAATCGACTCGATTCCATGCAGAACGGAGACGACGACGGTGAACCATTTTTAGCTACCGCTAAAGTTTCTACGTTGACCGCCAGATTTTGGTTTAGCAAAACGTGGACCAGCGGAAGGACGTGAGTCACCAGAGCGATTGCCACCAGCAGGACGTGAGTCGCCAGAGCGTGCAGGGCGTGAATCAGCAAAACGATTACCACCAGCAGGACGTGAATCACCAGATGGACGGGAATCACCAGAACGAGATTCGAAATGATTGCCTGAGCGATTGCCACCGCCTCCGCCACCAGAACGAGACTCTGAACGAGCACCTGAGCCATAACGACCACCACCGCCACCAGAGCGATTACCACCGCCAAAGCCACCGCCCGAGCGACCACCACCTGGGCGACCACCGCCACCACCAAAGCTAGGCTTGGCTTGTGGCTCTAGGCCAGCGATAACGGAAGCAACGATGTCTTGCTGTGTAAAGCGCTCGATATTGCGAATCTTGGCGCGATCACGATGTTCAACCAAAGTGATAGCAACACCATTGCGACCCGCACGACCAGTACGACCGATGCGATGCGTATAGTCTTCAGGTTTCATTGGCAAGCCAAAGTTAATCACGTGACTAATGCGTGGCACGTCAATACCGCGAGCTGCTACGTCAGTGGCAACCAAAATCTTAGTGTGACCTTTACGCAAAGACTCAAGACGACGCATACGAACAGCTTGAGGCATTGCACCGTGTAAGGCGCTGGCTTCGTAACCATTTGCACGTAAGGTGTCAGCAATTTTTTCGCTTTCTACTTGGGTGCTTGCAAACACTACTGCTTGATCCAAAGAGGCGTCAGCCAAAATGTGCTCAAGCAATTTATGCTTGTGTGACATGCTGTCGGCCCAGTGGAGCTTCTGCTCAATGTTTGCATGCTTTTCGCCAGCATGAGCAAGCTCAATACGTTTGGCGTTAGTAGTCAATTCATTAGCCAAAGACATAATCTTTGGTGCAAAAGTTGCTGAGAACATCAATGTTTGGGTGCGAGCAGCGCAACGCTTATCAATCGCCTCGAGATCATCGGCAAATCCCATGTCTAGCATGCGATCGGCTTCGTCGATAACGAGTTGTTTGACATCATCTAAGCGAATTGCTTTGCTATCGGTCAGGTCGAGTAAACGGCCAGGAGTTGCGACAACTAACAATGCACCTTTCAGCGCTTGGATTTGCTTGCCATAAGGCATGCCACCCATGACGGTTGCAATACGGATACCTTTCATGCCACGAACTAAGTTCACTGCATCTGCGGCAACCTGCTGAGCTAATTCACGAGTAGGGCAGAGCACTAACACTTTAGGTTGTGCGCGGCCTGGTACGGGTGAGCCGTTTGGGTTGTCTTCGATGAGTTGATTAATCAAAGGCAATAAGAAGGCTGCGGTTTTACCGCTACCAGTTTGGCTGCTGACCAATAAGTCACCGCCAGCGAGAGCTGCAGGAATAACCTGAGCTTGCACTTCAGTGGCTTGGGTGTAACCCAGTTCAGCAACGTTTTTAAGGAGTGGCGCCGCGAGGGCGAAATTCTGGAAATCATTTCCAGAGGGATTGGTTTCTTTAGAAAAAGTCATGCTATTACACATCCCCTTTAAGGGATGTCTCCGTGTATACACTCTTTGTTTTTTTGAGTGTGATGGTCAAAGGCATCGACCATCAGACAGGCGGCAGCGCGTTTTTTAAACTTCGGTGTTTATGACTTCTAAACGGTACGCTGAAATATAGCTGGGGGGCGATGAATCAAATTGCTTTAAAAAGCCTGCCATTATGGCATTTTAAGATGCTAATTACAAGGGTTTTCCCGAATTAATTGCAAGTAATTCGATTAACGTATCCAGCGCAGTAAGCGCTCAACACCTTTGCCGTAGGGTGGTCTAGCCAATTTGGTGCCGCTTAAGAAATTGAGTCCAAAGAAACCTCGAACTTCTAAAACCGATTTGCGATGACTAAACGCCTCAAAACCTGTTTTGCCATGATAGGCGCCCATACCGCTTGCACCGATGCCGCCAAACGGCAAATCTTCAATAGCTGCATGCAATAGCGTGTCATTGATTGTTACGCCACCAGAGCTAGTCTCATTCAGAATGCGTTGCATCACTTTTTTATCTTTGCCGAACCAGTACAGAGCCAATGGCTTTGGACGTTCATTGATATAGCGAATTGTGGAGTCGATATCGTTAATTGCCACAACTGGCAAGATGGGCCCAAAAACTTCTTCTTGCATGATGAGTGCATCTTCAGAAACATTGAAGAGCGCTACGGGTGTGAATGACAACTCAGTGATATCAGCAGAATGGATAAGTGGGATTGCTTGTGCTCCACGATCCACTGCATCTTGAACTAGTTGATGCCAACGCGCTAGCTGCTGCTCATCAATCGCACCAGTCAATTCCTCTGGATTGGAGAATTGTTTTTGAGCTGCATTCTGTAACTCTTGAATAAATGCCTCGCAATCACTTGCATGAACCACCGCGTAATCAGGCGCAATGCAGGTTTGACCACCATTCACCAACTTGCCGTAGATGATGCTGGCGGCAGCGTCTTTGAGCTTGGCTGAGGAATCGACAATCGCCGGCGATTTACCGCCTAGCTCAAGGGTAATCGGTGTTAGGTGATCTGCAGCTGCGCGCATAACCTTCTTGCCAATCTCTCCTGAGCCCGTAAAAAAGAGGTGGTCAAAGGGGAGTGCTGCGAATGATTCGGCAACATCAGCACCGCCAACGCTTACGGAAAATTCGCTAGGGTGAAAATATTCTTGGATCAATGTCGCCAAAAATCCGGAGGTACGTGAGCTTCTTTCTGATGGTTTGAGCCAAACGCGATTACCAGCTGCAAATGCAGCGATAGCTGGAGCTAACGCCAGTTGCACGGGGTAGTTCCAAGGACTCATGATGCCAACGACTCCCATCGATTGCATTTGAGTCCAAGCATGAGATGAGCCTAAGAATCCTGGTGTTGCCACTAGCTGAGGTTTCATCCACTCTTTCAGATGTTTGCGAACATGTTTGCATGCCTGATAAATCATCTGAAATTCTAGAAGTCGACTTTCAATCGAGTGGCGAATACCAAAGTCTGCAGCCAAGACTTTGCAGATTTTTTCTTCATTGGCGGAAATCATTTGCTCAATACGCCCAATTCGTTCAAGGCGAACCTCTAGCGTAGGGTTGGGTTCTGCAGCATAAGCTGCCTTGATTTCATCTAATTGGAGTGTGAAGCGATTTATCGACATGGGGTTTTAAGTGGCAAGCAAACGATTGAATAAGGTATTAGGATAAAGGTATGAACGAATCTATCCTCAAAAACCACCCTAGCCTTGAACGCGCCACTTTGGGAGGTGGCTGTTTCTGGTGCTTGGAGGCGGTTTACCAGCAAATCACCGGCGTGAGTGCAGTAGTTTCAGGGTATGCAGGAGGAGCGATGCCAAACCCTGACTATGAGTCTGTTTGCTCAGGCCAAACTGGACATGCTGAAATCGTTGATGTCTACTTTGATCCGGCGCTAGTCTCTTACCGTGATTTATTGGAAATCTTTTTTGTTATTCATGATCCAACTACCTTGAACTATCAGGGCAATGATCATGGCACCCAATATCGTTCAGTGATCTTTACGCATAGCGACATCCAAAGCGCAACCGCCCACGAGGTAGTTAAAGAGCTGGAGGAGGCGAAGACCTATTCCAATCCGGTGGTGACCCAAATTGATACGGCGCCCGTTATTTATCCGGCTGAGGATTATCACCAGAATTATTTTCGTCAGCATCCAGGGCAGGGCTACTGCATGGCAGTAGTTGCTCCTAAGCTAGCAAAATTTAGAGCAAAGTTTCAATCTCTGATTGCGTCAGAGTTTCGCTAGGGCAAGCGCTAGTAATCTATTAAGGCGCTAAGCGAGCAATGCGCCAGTGAGCGCCATCGAGTTGATAGTGGATGCGGTCATGTAATCGCGAGGGTCGGCCTTGCCAGAATTCAATTTCAGTAGGGTGTAAGCGATATCCACCCCAATGCTCTGGTCTTGGTGGTTTATCCCCAAAGTCAGCTGCGAAACGCTTTTCAGCTTCCTCAAGAAATTCTCGATTGGGGATCTCAGCACTCTGAGGCGAAGCCCAAGCTCCAATACGGGAAGCTGCTGGGCGAGAGTGGAAGTATTCATCGCTCTCGGCGGCGCTGACACGCTCAACCATCCCTTTGACGCGAACCTGGCGCTCTAGTTCATGCCAATGAAATAACAAAGCGGCATGAGGGCGAGCAGCCAAATCCTTGCCTTTTTGACTTTCGTAATTGGTGAAGAAGGTAAAGCCCGTCTCATCAGCACCTTTTAGTAAGACAATACGAGCTGATGGATTGCCTGCTGTATCTGCTGTTGCTAAAGTCATCGAGTTGGGTTCAGGACATTCCGCTTTGACGGCCTGATCAAACCAAACTTGAAATAAGCTCAGTGGATTGGGCGGAACCTCAGTCTCTGAAAGCTGGCCGAAGGTATAGTTTTTGCGGAGTTGAGCGATGGAGTCCATTTTTTCAGTATAAAGAGAAGCTATGGCAGAAGACAAGATGGAAGACAGTGTGGGAGATCGCCGCTTTGGGGGCGTAGCACGGCTATATGGACCAGAGCTGCGTGAGCGTTTTCGTCATGCCACAGTCGTCGTGGCTGGATTAGGTGGGGTAGGTTCTTGGGCTGCTGAAGCTTTAGCTCGTACCGCCATTGGGCATCTTGTTCTGATTGATTTTGATCACATTGCCGAGAGCAACACTAATCGTCAGTTACATGCGCTTGAGGGCGAGTTCGGTAAGGCAAAGGTACAAGCCATGACGGATCGCATTAGACTCATTAATCCTGAGATTAAGCTCACTACCCATGATGCATTTTTAGAGCCAGAAAATCTGGATGCTTTGATTCCTGAAAATGCAATTGTTTTAGATGCTACGGATTCCGTGCAAACCAAAATTGCTTTAGCAGTTTGGGCCAATAAAAATCAGCGCGCTTTAGTGATGTGTGGAGCGGCTGGTGGAAAATCAGATCCCACCTCTGTGCGATGTGACGATCTTTCTAGAACAGAGCAAGATGCGTTGCTGGCAAAGGTGCGTCAAGGCCTCCGACAGGATCACGGCTTTTCAAGAAACCTCAAAAGAAAAATTGGGATTCGCGCAATTTACTCACACGAGCCTCGCGCCGGCGTTGCTAGTGGCGGCCTTGCTTGCTCTGGCTATGGTTCTACAGTGATGGTTACTGCAGCCTGCGGTTTAGCTGCAGCCGCCGAAGTTTTAAATCTAATTGCTGACCAACAAGTGATTTCTTCAAATCAGGTGGCAAATCCTTAAGGGGAATCCCTGTAGGAAATTACGGATTCTGATGTCATCCCAAATTAATTAATACCGCATAGGGCTCGTACATTCGTAGAGTGCTCATTTATATCGCATCACATTTATTTATTTAAGAACTTTGCGCATTTCTATCCTCTAGTGCAGAAGCGCAGTCCTCCCTAGACTTTGTTTCGTTGGTGATTTACCAACGACAAATCGAAAGGAGGTCTCTTTTGCAGACTGAACAAACTGGTTTACAACGCCACCTCAAAGTACGGCACATTCGCCTCATGGCATTGGGGTCCACTATTGGGGTTGGATTATTTCTAGGCTCAGCTAGCGCGATTCAGATCGCAGGACCTTCAATCTTATTGGGATATCTACTGGCTGGCATCGTTGCCTTCATCGTCCTTCGCACCTTGGGTGAGATGGCGGTGCATGAGCCTGTTGCAGGTTCATTTGCCGCTTATGCCAATAGCTATGTAGGACCACTTGCGGGATACATGGTGGGCTGGGGTTATTGGACTTACTGGATCGTCGTTGGAATAGCTGAAGTCACTGCGGTTGGTATTTATATGGGAATTTGGTTCCCTGAGACGCCACAGTGGATCTGGGCTTTGTCTTCCATTCTCATGATGGGATTGATTAACCTCATAGCTGTAAAAGTATTTGGCGAGTTTGAGTTTTGGTTTGCTCTCATCAAAGTCGTTGCCATTGTGGCCATGATTGCATTGGGTGGTTCGGTCATTTTCTTTGGCTTTACCAATGACTGGAATCCGATTGGCTTAAGTAACTTATGGCAGCACGGTGGATTCTTCCCCAACGGTATTAGTGGCATGTTGCTGTCCTTGCAGATGGTCTTATTTGCTTACGTTGGTATTGAGATGATTGGCTTATCTGCTGGTGAAGCAGAGAACCCTCGCAAGACTATTCCGATGGCGATTGATTCCTTGGCATGGCGCATCTTGATTTTTTACATGGGCGCAATTCTTGTCATTTTGGCAATCTTCCCTTGGAATGAGGTTGGTCAGCAAGGCAGTCCATTTGTGGTGATGTTTGAGCGAATTGGTTTGCGTGAAGCCGCTGGAATCATTAACTTTGTAGTGATTACTGCCGCTTTGTCGTCTTGCAATGCAGGTATTTTTAGCGGTGGACGTCTCTTGTATGCGCTCTCAGTGAATGGCTATGCACCTTCGCCATTTGCCAAGCTATCTAAATACGGCGTGCCACATCGTGCGGTTATGGCGACAGTGGCGGTTTGTATGACCGGAGTGGTGCTCAACTACTTTGTTCCAGATAAGGCATTTCAGTACGTCATGGCTGCGGTTACCTTTGTTGGACTGATGGTATGGATTGCAATCTTGCTCACCCAAATTCAATTTCGCCGCTCTCTTACGAAAGCCCAGGTTGCTGAATTGGCATATCGCACGCCTTGGTGGCCCCATTCCTCGTGGTTCGCATTGGCATTCATTGCCTTGGTAGTGGTGTTAATGGGCTTTCATGAGGATGCGCGGATTGCATTGGTCTTGGGTCCGTGTTTATTAGGTGTGTATCTCGCCATGTTCTACATCGTTGGCTTGCATCGCAAAACAAAACTGAGTCGTGAATTCAAATAAGGAGACATAAATGATTGTTGGCGTACCTCAAGAAGTAAAAAATAATGAATTTCGTGTTGGCTTAACCCCAGGTAATGTGAGGGGCTTATGTAAGCAAGGTCATTCAGTCTTAGTACAGCGAGGAGCTGGTGAGCAAATTGGCCTAAGCGATGAATCGTATCGCTTAGCTGGTGCCACTTTGATTAATAGCGCTGCTGAAGTTTTTGCAAAAGCAGAGATGGTGGTGAAGGTGAAGGAACCTCAGCCACAAGAGTGCGCAATGTTGCGTGAAGATCAAATTCTGTTTACCTATTTACATCTGGCGCCAGATCCGCAGCAGACCAAAGCATTGCTTGCATCAGGCGCAAGCTGTATCGCTTACGAGACGGTAACCTCCTGTACTGGTGCCTTACCGCTATTAGCTCCAATGAGTGAAGTTGCGGGCAGGATGTCGATTCAGGCGGCGGCCTCGCATTTGGAAAAAACAAATGGCGGCTTAGGTATCTTGATGGCGGGGGTGCCAGGAGTGGCGCCTGCAAAGGTGGTCATATTGGGTGCGGGCGTAGTGGGGCGAAATGCTCTGCAAATGGCCGTGGGTATGGGTGCAGACGTTTGCATCTTCGATCGCAACATTGATTGCTTAAGGCAGATAAATATGCTCTACGGCAATCGTGTGAGAACCTTCTATGCTGATCCACTCCTGGTGGAGTTAGAGGTATGTGAGGCAGACGTCGTGATTGGCGCCGTATTGTTGCCTGGCGCTGCAGCACCTAAGCTGGTGACCAGAGAGATGGTGCGCAAAATGAAAGCGGGCGCAGTGGTAGTCGATGTAGCAATTGATCAGGGCGGCTGCTTTGAGACATCTAAAGCCACTACTCACGCAGATCCCACCTTTATCGTAGATGGTGTGCTGCACTACTGCGTTGCGAATATGCCTGGAGCGGTTGCTAGAACCTCCACTTTTGCGTTAACGAATGCGACCTACCCATTCATTGAGGTCTTGGCAAATAGTGGAATGGTGAAAGCGCTTTCACATAACCATCATTTGCGAAATGGCTTGAGTGTGCATCGAGGTAATCTCACTTCTGAGCCAGTAGCTAAAGCGCAGAAAGTTGACTTCGTACCAGCGGAGGAGTTGCTGGTTGCTTAGTAGATTCACTTAAGCTGTCATGATTGAATGTCTTGGGAGCTTATGCTTCCAAGCTTTCCTCTATCATTGAGAGCATGGACTTATCTGCATTAGCACTTTCTACTGGTGTAGTCGCTCTCGCTGAGATGGGTGATAAAACCCAATTACTCTCCTTGATGTTGGCTGCGCGTTATCCAAAACAGGCGCTCGCCATTATTGGCGGCATATTGATTGCGACGATTGCCAATCATGCTTGCGCAGCTTTATTGGGACACTGGTTAACTACCTTTATGAGTCCGGATCTGCTCAAGTGGATTTTGGGCTTGAGCTTCCTGGGAATTGGTTTGTGGCTTTTGGTGCCGGATCATATCGATGATGCAGCAGGATCCAAGGTTGCCGATAAGGCCTTTCAGGTATTTATCCTGACGGTTGGACTCTTTTTCTTGGCGGAGATGGGGGATAAGACCCAGATCGCTACGATCGCCTTGGGCGCTAAATATTCCGATGTCTTTTCTGTGACAGTTGGCACCACTTTGGGGATGATGTTGGCTAATGCTCCGGCTGTTTGGATTGGTCAGAAATTCACCAAACGTATGCCCATTAAGTGGGTACATGCTGTAGCCGCTGTGACCTTCATCGCTATCGGGATTGCTACCCTTATTTGGGGTTAGGTTGAATTTTTCCATGGGGCTTAAAATTGCCCTATGAAAACTGATCTGCCACAGAGCTTTCGCAGGCTCGAATACCGCGCTCCCAATTACACCTTTTCCCAGGTTGAGTTAGGTATTGCTTTAGATCCTGCTAGGACGATTGTGAAGAGTCGCCTAGAGGTTCTCCCTGGTGCTGGTCATGAAGCAGGCACCCCTTTGGTATTACAAGGTCATGAACTCGAGTTTGTGAGTTTGCGTATTAATGGCGAAGCCCACCGTCAGTTTGAGCTGACTCCAGAAACATTAACGATTCATGCGCTGCCTAATGAAGGTAGACAAGCTTTCGTTGTTGAAATCATTTGCGTTTGTGTACCTGAGAAAAATACCTCGCTGATGGGGCTGTACGTCTCGAATGGAAATTTCTTCACCCAGTGTGAGGCTGAGGGATTCAGAAAAATTACCTACTTCCTCGATAGACCGGATGTGATGGCGCGCTATCGTGTAACGCTCCGTGCTCGTGAGGCAGAGTGCCCAGTGTTGCTGTCCAATGGCAACCTCATTAGTACTGAAAAATTGCCGAATGGCTGGCATAGCGCTGTTTGGGAAGATCCGTTTCCAAAACCTTCTTACTTGTTTGCCTTGGTTGCCGGAAAGCTCGAGTGCATTGAAGAAACTATCACTACTAGTAGTGGTGCAAAAAAGTTATTGCAGATTTGGGTTGAGCCACATGACCTGAAAAAAACTCGTCATGCAATGGACTCCTTGATTGCATCGATTCATTGGGATGAAAAACGCTACGGTCTCGAACTTGATCTCGAGCGCTTCATGATTGTGGCGGTAGGTGATTTCAATATGGGCGCGATGGAGAACAAAGGTCTCAATATTTTCAATACCAAGTATGTCCTCGCCCAGGCAGAAACTGCAACGGATGCTGACTTTGCCAATATCGAAAGCGTGGTAGCCCACGAATATTTCCACAACTGGACTGGTAACCGCGTGACTTGTCGAGATTGGTTTCAGCTTTCTCTTAAAGAGGGTTTAACTGTATTCCGTGATCAAGAGTTTTCTGCGGATCAAATGGGTAGTGAATCTGGCAGGGCGGTAAAGCGTATTGAAGATGTGCGTTTATTGCGCCAACTACAGTTCCCTGAGGACGCGGGTCCGATGGCGCATCCAATTCGTCCAGACGAGTATCAAGAGATTAATAACTTCTATACCGTGACGGTGTATGAGAAGGGTGCTGAAGTCGTGCGCATGTATCAAACCCTATTGGGTGTTGAGGGTTTCCGCAAAGGCATGGATCTCTACTTCAAGCGTCATGATGGTCAAGCGGTGACTTGCGATGATTTCTTGGCAGCGATGGCTGATGCCAATAGCCGCGATCTTTCCCAGTTTAAGAGCTGGTATAGCCAAGCGGGTACACCCAAGGTCAAGGTAGAAGAATCCTACGATGCGGACAAAAAGCAATATCAAATTACTTTGACGCAAAGCCCCTCTGCAAATACAGCACATCAAGATAGCAAGCCCTTTCATATTCCATTGAAGATGCGCTTATTAACTCCTGCAGATGATCAGGTTGAGACATTATTGGAGTTAACTCAAGATCAGAAAACCTGGACTTTTGATCAAGTGACAAGTCGTCCAGTGCTGTCGATCAATCGTAATTTCTCAGCTCCGATCAATTTGGATTTTTATCAAAGTGAGGCCGACCTACTGACTATGTTCTCGAGCGATGACGATGCTTTTAATCGCTGGGAGGCTGGTCAAAAATTAGCTATGCAGATGATTTTGGCTGATCGCTTACCTGATAAGGAGCTGATTGAGGCTTATCGCACTCTCTTGACTGATCCGGAGTTAGATCCGGCATTCAAAGAGCTGGCGCTGACTTTGCCTGCTGAGACTTATTTATACGAACAGTGCGCAAGCGTTGATCCTCAACGGATTTATGCCGCACGTCGTGCTTTCCGTCACGCTAATGCGAGCGAATTGCGTATCGAGTGGGCGGCCCTCTACCAGCAGATGCAAACACCAGGACCGTTTAATCCTGATGCAGCAAGTGCTGGCAAGCGTTCTTTAAAGAATCTTGCACTCAGCATGCTGCTTGAAGCTGACCCGTTGATCTGGGCACCTATGGCGGTCAATCAATATCAAAATGCTGACAATATGACTGACCGATACGCTGCCTTGGCTGGTTTAGTGATTCATGGATGTAAATCAGCAGCAGTTTGTTTGGAAGATTTTCATACCCGATTTGCTGACGATGCTTTAGTGATTGATAAGTGGTTTGCAGTGCAGTCGAGTAGACCTCCAGTAGCAAACGCTGAATCCACCTTGAATGACGTCAAACGTTTGCGTGAACACGAAGCTTTCAAAATGAACAACCCCAACCGGGTTCGCAGTGTTATCCACGCTTTTTGTATGAACAATCCCGCCAGCTTTCATCAAGTGGATGGTAGCGGTTACGCATTTTGGGCCGAATCCGTTCTTGCCTTAGATCCAATCAATCCGCAGGTAGCCGCTCGTTTGGCCAGGGGATTGGATCGCTGGCGTCAGTTTGCCCCGATCTATCAGGAGCAGATGCTGCTGGCTCTGAGGCGGGTTGCAGCATGCGAAACCCTCTCTGCAGATGTAAAAGAGGTGGTTTCTAAGGCTTTGGGCAATTCAGTCAGCTAGAACAGGGCAAAATAGAGTCCATACAGAAATAAACCCATCACGGAGAAACTCCTTTTGAGCGCTTCAAGTACTTTTAATACCAATTTCAAGCAATACCTGACATCTACCAAGGTGAAGGGTGTAGACATTCCTGCAGGTCTACAGGAGTTGTTATTAGCAGTTGCTGATACTTGCTCAACCTTGAGCCATGAAGTTGCCCAAGGCGCCTTGATTGGCTTACTTGGCTCTGCTGGTACTGGCAATGTCCAGGGCGAAGTTCAGCAAAAACTGGATGTGATTGCCAACGACTTATTGATTGATGGCGTACAGGGATGCAAATCATTGGCTGGTCTAGCCTCTGAAGAAATGGAGTTACCGCTCCCGGTCCAAGGTACTGGTGACTATTTGTTGTTATTTGATCCGTTGGATGGCTCTTCAAATATCGATGTGAATGTATCCATCGGCACTATTTTTTCTGTACTCAAGAAACAAGATCCTGCAGCACCATTGCAGACCGAGGATTTCTTATTGTCAGGCCGTCACCAGGTGGCAGCCGGTTACGTTGTGTACGGCCCACAAACCACCATGGCATTAACCTTGGGTGATGGTGTTGTCATGTTCACTTTAAACAAGGTGACTGGCGAATTTGTTTTGATTAAACATGCCGTCGAGATTGCTCACTCAACCAAAGAGTTCGCTATCAATATGTCGAACATGCGCCACTGGGCTGAGCCCGTGCGTCGCTACGTCGATGAGTGCTTGGCTGGCGTGAGTGGAGAGCGTGATAAAGATTTCAATATGCGATGGATTGCATCCATGGTTGCCGATGTACACCGCGTCTTATCGCGCGGCGGTATCTTTATGTATCCGTGGGATCAACGTGAGCCGCATAAGCCAGGAAAGCTGCGTCTAATGTATGAGGCAAACCCAATGAGCTTCTTGGTGGAGCAGGCTGGCGGTGCGTCGACTAATGGTGAGCAACTGATCATGGATATGGTTCCTACCGAACTACATGAGCGTGTCTCTGTCATGTTGGGGTCTAAGGAGGAGATTGAGCGCCTTCAGCACTATCACTCTCAGGCATAACTAGCTGCTAATATCTCTTAGGTGGTAGTAAATTAAAAAAGCCCAATCACTGATTGGGCTTTTTATATTTCAGATGATCACCTGATAATCAATCAAAGGATTAAGGCTTTACCTTCTCTTTAAGGTAAGCCAGAGACTCTTCCACTTGGTCAATCAGGATCAAGCAAATATCGCCAGCAGATAAATCATTGAGGGCGGTATCAATGGCGAGGAATTCACCAGTAATTTCTTTAACCTGCTTGGCTTTCTTGGTGCCTACCAAACCCTCTTGTAGAAGCTTAAGAACTTCCCCATCTTCTCGGCCCCGTTGACACTGATCTTGATAGAGGATGACATTGTCAAAGCTATTCCCAAGAATGCGGGTTAAATCACGAATGTCTTCATCGCGACGATCGCCGGCACCACTAATGACTACGTGACTCTTCTTAGGCTTCATAGCCTCGATAGCGCTTACTAAAGCACGCATGGCATCTGGGTTGTGACCGTAGTCAGCAATCACAGTGGCGCCTTTGTGCTGGAATTGATTGAAACGTCCTGGTACGGCATTGGCTGAGCTTTCAAATGAATGAAGTCCACGCGCAATTTTTTCAGCATCTAGACCTAAAGCCCAGGCAGCGCCAATGGAAGCCATTGCATTTTCAATCTGGAAGCCTAAAACACCATTTTGAGTTAGCGGAATCTCACTCACAGGGAAGCGGAAGAGTACACGCGCTCCTTTTGAGCAAACGATATAGGTGCCATCAAAGTAGATTACTTTCTTATTCTTGGCACGATGGGCTGCAATGACAGGGTGGTGTTGATTCTGCGCAAAGAAAATCACACGACCAGTACAAACATCACCCATTTTCACAACTATCGGATCAGCAGCATTCAGAACTGCAGCGCCTGTTGGTGCAACGTTCATCACAATGACCCGTTTCAGAATCGCTAAGTCTTCTACGCTGGTGATGTAGTTAAGACCTAAGTGGTCGCCTTCACCAATATTGGTCACAACCGCAACTTCGCAACGATCGAAGCCAAGACCTTCACGCAACATTCCTCCGCGGGCTGTTTCTAATACGGCAGCATCGACATCAGGATGCATGAGGACATTACGCGCACTCTTGGGACCACTGCAATCACCCGAATCAATTAGACGATGGTTGATATACACGCCATCGGTGGTCGTCATGCCAACGCGTAAACCAGTCTCATTCAATAAATGAGAAATCAGGCGAACAGTAGTGGTCTTGCCATTGGTGCCAGTGACAGCTACCACTGGAATGCGACCATCCTCACCCAGTGGATACATCATATTGACGATATCTTCGCCAACAGGGCGGCTCTTGCCATAGGAGGGCTTGAGATGCATACGTAGCCCTGGTGCAGCATTAACTTCAACAATGCCACCACCTTGGGTCTCTAAAGGTTTGTAAATTGCCTCACACAGAATATCGACGCCAGCGATATCTAAGCCAATCATTTGGGCTGCTGCAATTGCGCTGGCTGCAACATCCGGATGAACATCATCAGTCACATCGGTGGCGGTACCGCCAGTGCTGAGATTGGCATTATTGCGAAGTAAAACGCGCTCACCAGTCTTGGGAACATACTGTGGGCTTAAGCCATTGCTCGCTAAATGCGCAAGAGCGATGTCATCAAAACGAATTTTGGTTAATGCAGTTGCATGGCCATCGCCACGCAATGGATTTTTATTCTCTAGCTCTACTAGTTCAGAGACGGTATGTTTACCATCGCCAACTACTTGAGCGGGTTCGCGACGTGCAGCGGCAGACAGGCGATTGCCAACTACTAGCAGGCGATAGTCGGCCCCAGGTAAGTAACGCTCAACAATGGTTTCACGTCCGAAGGCTTGCGTAACTACAAAGCCTGCGCGTACCTCCGCTTCAGTTTGAATGTTAGCGACAACACCTTTGCCTTGATTTCCATCTTTAGGTTTAAGAACAATTGGACTACCAATTTTTTGGGCAGCGCGCCACGCATCATCAGCAGTAGTAACTACTTCGCCAATCGGAACAGATACGCCCGCAGCTGCCAATAGATTCTTGGTAAGCTCTTTATCTTGTGCAATAGCTTCTGCAATTGCGCTGGTGTCGCTAGTTTCAGCAGCTTGAATACGCTTTTGCTTGCTACCCCAACCAAACTGCACCATGCTGCCTTCAGTCATGCGGCGATAGGGGATGTTTCTTTGTACGGCAGCATCTACGATAGATCCGGTGCTTGGCCCTAAGCGCACATCTTCATACAGGGCCTCTAATTCGGAGAGGGCGGCTGCTAAATCAAACGGCACATCATTGAGGGTTGCTTGGATTAATCCAAAAGCAAAGTCAAAAGCCATGCGCCCAACAACTTCTTCGGTGTACTCCACTACAACTTGATAGACGCCAACATCAACAGTTTGGACAGTGCGACTGAAGGTTACTGGACAACCTGCTTGAGATTGAAGACCTAAAGCAGCATGTTCAAGAGCGTGTGCGAGGGAGAGGATTTCATTATGTCCACCACGACGCATGCTGCCTAATTGAGGAAAGCGTTCGCGAATCTTGATTTCAAACTGAGGGATTGAGTCGATAGAGCGTTCTGTTTCATCGCAAGAAACAATTGCCTCTAGGGCTGTGTGGCGGCTCCATAAATTTGGGCCACGCAACATGCGAATACGGGTGATTTCCAATTAAACCCCTACTGGAATGCTGGCATCAGAAACAAAGGTTTCAGCACCAGCTTCGATTACGTTGAACGGAATATCTAAGGCCCAGGCTGCAGCAATCGCAGCACCAAGATTCATCGGTTTCCATGGCTCACTGGCACTAGGCTCAGAGTTACGTGGCACCGGAATACTCTTTTGATCATGCTTGGCAGATTTGAGCGTGATTTGTTGATTGCCGATCATCACGACGCGACCACCATTCTTGAGGTGCTCTTGCGCAATCGGGGATGCAGAGTTTTGGGTAAAGAAGATGACTTCGCCATCAGATAGCTCAGCCATGCTTGCAACCATAGGGTCATCCGCATTAAGAACGGCAACACCGCTTGGCAAGACCACATCTACTTGAGTTCTAACAATACTAAACACTTGGTCTTCGTCGTAGATGGCGTACTGAGGGAAGTTGGCTTTTGGGTCTACATTTAAAACAACGCCGACTTGGCAGCGATCATAGGCTAGACCTTCGATCAACATGGATAGATTGTTGTTCTCGATCACAGCTGCTTCAACTGCACGATTCAATAGAGTGCGACGGGCATTTTCCCAGTTGGCAGCATTGCTCTTTTGGATTGAGCGATGACCAAAAAACAAACCCTTACTGCAAGACAATCCAACATACAAATTGGTGAGTCGCAAGAAGTGGGCAATCATTTCAGCAACGGGAGTTTTGCCGCGAGCACCACAGACGCCAACTACTGGAATACGGAAATCGGTGCCTGGTGGGAAAAGATGGTTTGCAATCTCTTTGCCAACTGGTTGAGGTTTACCGCTCGCAGGTTTCAAGTGCATCAATAAACCTGGGCCAGCATTCACTTCAACAATCGCGGCATTCTGTTCATCTAATGGCTTGCTGATATCTTGCGCAACTAGGTCAACGCCAGCAATCTCCAGTCCCACTACGCGGGCGGCTAGAGCCACTTGGCTTGCTACTTCCGGATGAACTAGGTCGGTGACATCAAACGCTACGTTGCCATTACTTTGAATGAGTACTTTTTGATCCAAGGCTGGAATACTTGCGCCAGTGAGTTTTTGGCGTGTAAGCTCCAACTCCACCGCAGAATCAATGCGTACTGGATTGAGTGGGCACTCTTCAGTAGTGCCGCGACGTGGGTCAGAATTAATTTGGGTCTGAATGAGTTCGAGCACGGTATGTTTGCCATCACCAGTAACCCAAACAGTTTCGCCTTTAGCTGCTGCAACCACTTTGTTGCCAACAACTAGCAGGCGATGTTCGTCGCCGATGATGTGGCGCTCTACTAAAACTTCGCTACCTTCATCAATTGCAACTGCATAGGCAGCCTCAATTTCTTGTTGGGTGTATAGATTAATAAAGACACCGCGACCGTGATTGCCATCAATTGGCTTGACTACAACTGGCAGGCCGATGTCTTGCGCAGCTTCCCATGCATCATCAGCGCTGGTAACAGTACGACCTTCAGGTGTAGGAACTCCCGCGCTAGATAAAAGACTCTTAGTAAGATCTTTATCGCGCGAAATCGTTTCAGCGATTGCGCTGGTTTGATCTGTTTCGGCAGTCCAGATGCGACGCTGCTTAGCGCCATAACCAAGTTGTACTAGGTTGCCTTCAGATAAGCGGATAGATGGGATGCCCCGTTCCTCGGCTGCATTTACGATGCAGGCAGTACTAGGGCCCAGCAATAGATCATCGCCAAGCTCTCGCAGTTCTTCAATGATGGTGCTAACAAGAGCAACAGGATCTTTGGTGTCTTGGGCTAAAGCAAGATAGAGGTCACGAGCGTATTTGAGTGCAGTGAGAGTAACTTCTTCATTAATCGCACTCACCATGACTTTGTAAACACCGCGACGATCACCATCACGTGCTTTACCAAAGCCGCCAGGGATGCCGGCTAAATTTTGTAATTCCAGGGTAAGGTGCTCAAGGATGTGAGCGGGCCAAGTACCTTCTTCAACTCTTTTGAGAAATCCACCGGCTTCGCCATAGCTGCAGCGGTGTTCTTGAAGGCTGGGGAGCGCTTTGACGAGTCGGTCATAAAAACCCGGAATGAGGTTGGATGGGAAATCCTCTAATTCACCAATATCGAGCCAAACTTCAATAACGGGATGGTAAGTCCACATATTGGGGCCGCGGAGATGCTTGACACTCAAGATCTCAATGGTTTTATCTAATAATTGGGGCATATGTGGAATGGGGGTCTTGGCGCCGCTCCTGAAGGTGAGGGCGGGGATGACTCAGACTATCTCTCTGGTTCTAGTAATTATTCAAAATCCACAAAATTAGCAAAAATACGCAAAAAAGCCTACTTTGTTAATTTAACGGCTTTCTGCCCTGTAAAGTTGACAGACTTACTAAATCTAAAAAATCTAGCTCCACTATACTTTTAGGACTAATGAAGCCAGAAATTTCCCTAATCGCCCCCACTTTGCCAACACATTGGACTGGCGCTTTAGAGGCACCTCAATCCCCAGTAAAAGACCCCAACTCAATACTGGCATGGGTTGAGCTGGATCTCGATGGCGAGATGCGCTTTGAAAAAAGCCTCCTTTGCCTTATCCCAACGGGCCTATTTTGGACCGATGGCGCTCACTCAGAATTCTGGCCTATTAGCTCTGGGGCTCATCTTTCGCATGGAGATCATGCTGGAGTAGGACACCTCAAATTGGAGTCTGAGACCAGTCTGCTGCGACTTTGGTATTTCACTTTGGCCGTTAATCCTCAGGTATTGCGCTTACAAAGTAGCTTTAAGCGCTTAATTCGGGGTGATCAGGCTGCGAAAGAGCCTGAGGCTTCCGAATACGACAAGCAGGTTTGCCCAGTTTGTTTAAGTCCCAAGCCTGCCAATTCAGATGCTTGTCCGACGTGTGATCCAGAGCAGGATGCGCCTCCATCGACTTGGACTTTATTTAAGTTGTGGCGTTTTGCGCGCCCTTACAAAAAAGAGCTTTTGCTGGGATTCGTACTGACCTTGCTTTCTACCGGCGCTACCCTCATTCCGCCGTATCTGACGATGCCTTTAATGGATCACGTGTTGATTCCCTATGAAAAAGGTAATCCGATTGATTTTGCTTTAGCTACCAAATACCTTTTGGCTTTATTTGCTGCGGCAATCGTAGCCTGGGGTTTGGGTTGGTGGAAGACTTATCTGCTCGCCTTGGTGAGTGAACGTATCGGCGCAGATCTGCGCAATACCACCTTTGAGCATTTACTCAAATTGTCCTTAGAGTATTTCGGCGGCAAAAGAACAGGTGACTTAATTGCGCGTATTGGCGCTGAGACTGACCGCATTTGTGTATTTCTATCTCTCTACGCTTTGGACTTTGCGACCGACGTCATCATGATTACGATGACAGCAGCAATTTTGGTGTCGATTGATCCTTTGCTCGCATTGGTCACTTTGGCGCCATTGCCATTTATCGTGTGGATGATTCATGTAGTGCGAGACAAACTCCGTTTTGGGTTTGAAAAGATTGATCGCGTTTGGTCTGAAGTAACCAATATCTTGGCCGATACGATTCCAGGCATTCGAGTAGTGAAAGCCTTTGCTCAAGAAGACCGTGAGCTCAAACGTTTTGTCGATTCCAATAAACACAATTTACAAATCAATGATCGCGTCAATCGCGTATGGGGATTATTTTCCCCAACAGTCACACTTCTAACCGAGACTGGCCTCTTAGTAGTGTGGGGTTTCGGCATTTGGCAGGTGGCGCACCAAAAGGTTACTGTTGGTGTATTAATTGCATTCCTTGCATACATTGGACGCTTCTACATTCGACTCGATTCAATGAGTCGCATCGTTTCTCACACGCAAAAAGCGGCTGCTGGCGCTAAGCGTATTTTTGATATTTTGGATCATGTCTCGAGCGTTCCTGAGCCAATCAATCCAGCGCCTTTGGGTGAAGTCAAAGGCCGCATCTCCTTGCGTGGCGTGGGTTTCCGGTACGGTAACCGCGCAGTTTCTAAAGGCATTGATCTAGATATTGCCCCTGGAGAAATGATTGGTTTAGTGGGTCATAGCGGTTCTGGTAAGAGTACTTTGGTGAACTTGATTTGCCGTTTCTATGATGTGAGCGCGGGTTCTATTGCATTGGATGGGCGCGATATTCGTAGTATCGGAATTGCTGACTATCGCAAGCGCATTGGTTTAGTTTTACAAGAGCCATTTTTATTCTTTGGCACGATTGCAGAAAATATTGCCTACGGAAAACCGGATGCAACTCGTGAAGAAATTATTGAAGCGGCACGCGCCGCACATGCCCATGAATTTATTCTTCGCCTACCACTGGGTTATGACTCATTAGTGGGTGAGCGCGGTCAATCTCTTTCGGGCGGTGAGCGTCAACGTATTTCAATTGCACGTGCACTCTTAATTAATCCAAGCATTTTGATTTTGGATGAGGCCACTTCATCGGTAGACACTACTACTGAAAAAGAAATTCAGCGTGCTTTGGATAACTTGGTTAAAGGACGCACCACCATCGCGATTGCCCATCGCCTCTCTACTTTAAGAAAGGCAGACCGCTTGGTTGTGCTTGATAAGGGTGAGATTGTGGAGATTGGCTCGCATGATGAGTTAATGGATGCGCAGGGCGCTTACTACGCCTTGTATCAAGCTCAGCTACGCCATGCTGCCGAGTTGGTTGAAGGTGGGGCTATTGGTGAAAGTATTGAAGAAGGCAAAAATGAGCGTGAAGAAGAGCGCCTGCAAGTGATTGCCAAAGAAACTGGAGGTGGCGTATGAGTCATCATCAACAGTCGCATACCTTAGAGCGTGATGCCCTTGGCCGACTCGTGTTTATTGATGCTGCTGGCACTCGTCATATAGGCGTCTATCCAGTCAGAGCCTTCCCGATCACCTCACCTGGCACTGGAATCTCCATCATGGATCAGTCGGGCAAGGAGTTATGCTGGTTTGATGACATCACCGCTATTTCAGAGGGCGAGCTAGCTCTGATTGAAGAGGAATTGGCTGCCCGTGAGTTCATGCCAGTGATCGAAAAAATCACCAAGGTATCTACTTTTGCTACCCCAAGTATTTGGGATATCGAAACTGACCGTGGCCCCACCAGAATTCGCCTTAAAGGCGAGGAAGACATTCGCCGAATTGCTGGAAATACGCTGCTAATTGCTGACTCCAATGGCCTCCAGTTTTTGATCAAAGATTCCACTCAACTCGATAAAGTCAGTAAGAAGCTTTTAGATCGATTCCGTTAAAAATTTCCCCCGCAAAATACTTATAGGGTTACTACTAATAAGCTAGTGTTACCCCTAACTAACCATTTGGTAAATATTGATGGTAATCAAGTATTCATGCCCTGATATGGATAAAAATCCATGCATAACAAAGACAAGCCAAAGTAATATTGGTATTCAAAATTTTTTGGAGGAGCGTTCATGAAGATGAAGTTAAAAGGGGCATTGATTTCCACCGCATTAGCCCTCGGTGCTGCTGGTTTTTCACCTGCTTTCGCTGCTTGGGAGCCATCCAAGCCAGTTGAGTTCATTATTCCTGCCGGTCCTGGCGGTGGTGCTGACCAAATGGCCCGCATGATCCAAGGCATTATTACGAAAAATAACTTAATGAAACAGGCAGTGATTCCTGTGAACAAGGGTGCAGGTGCTGGAGCTGAAGGTTTCTTGGCAATGAAAGAAGCTAAGGGCGACCCAAATAAAATCGTTATTACACTTTCTAACTTGTTTACAACCCCATTAGCAACTGGCGTTCCATTCAATTGGCAAGACATCACTCCAGTGGCGATGTTGGCTCTTGACCAATTCGTTTTATGGGATAACTCTGATAAGCCTTACAAAACTGCCAAGGAGTATATCGACGCAGCTAAAGCGGCTGGTCCTGGTAAGTTTAAGATGGGTGGTACTGGCTCCAAGTCTGAAGACCAGATCATTACTGTAGCGATTGAAAAAGCAACTGGCGCTAAGTTCACATACATCCCATTCAAAGGGGGTGGCGACGTTGCTGTGCAACTCGTTGGTAATCACATTGATTCTTCTGTGAATAACCCAATTGAAGCAGTTGCACAATGGCGTGCAAACAAGTTACGTGCATTGTGCGTATTTGATGACACACGTATGCCATACAAAGAGAAGGTGACTGATACCCAATCATGGTATGACGTACCAACTTGTAAAGAAGCAGGTGTCCCTACTGACTATGTCATGTTGCGCGGAATTTTCATGGCTCCTGGCGTAACTCAAGAACAGGTTGATTACTATATCGATGTGTTCAAAAAGGTGCGCGCTACACCAGAGTGGAAGAAGTTCATGGCTGATGGTGCGTTCAATCAGACATTCATGACTGGTAAAGAGTTTAGAAATTGGCTCACATTAAATGAAGCGTTACATAAGCAATTAATGACCGAAGCTGGCTTCTTGGCTAAGTAATTTTTGAGAAATTAAATAGGACCCCTAAGAAGTGGGGTCCTATTTTTTGAGTAAGCGTATCTATTAACTTTATTAAAAAATATAAAAAATGTCTGAACATACAAACAATACAAATCAAGACTCAGTCATTAGCGTTAGAGCGATGGATATCATCACATCGATCGTGTTCCTGGCAATAGGCCTGACAGTGATGATTGGTAGCCTGAAGTTGGGTGCTAGCTGGGGTGCCGATGGCCCAGAAGCTGGTTACTTTCCCTTCTATATCAGCTTGATCATCATGTTATCTAGTACGGTTACTTTGTATCAAGCTGCAATCGTGAACAAGAAAAAGAAAGCCGAATCTTTTGTTGATAGTGAGCCCGCCAAGCAGGTGATGGCGGTATTATTGCCGGCGATTGTGTTTGTGCTTGGTGTGCAATTGATTGGCATTTATGTTTCTGCGGCCCTCTATATCGCGGTCTTCATGGTGTGGTTGGGAAAATATCCAATTTGGAAGGCGGTTGTTGTCTCTGTTGGAGTGAGCGCGGCCCTTTACCTCATGTTCGAATACTGGTTCCAAGTTCCATTGCCTCATGGCACATGGTTCAATCCACTCGAGTTTGTGGGCGTAAATTAAAAAACAATAATTATTAAAAAAGATTAAAAAAGGAGTCTAAGTTGGAAGAAATTAACGCTCTATTCAACGGCTTTGCCGTTGCAATGACACCCTTTAACTTGCTATTAATGCTTGTCGGTGTAACTCTTGGTGTGATTATTGGTGTATTACCTGGTTTAGGTGGTGCGAACGGTATTGCGATTCTGTTGCCATTGACCTTCACCATGCCACCAACTTCAGCGATCATTATGTTGTCCTGTATTTACTGGGGTGCATTGTTTGGTGGTGCGATTACATCCGTGCTGTTTAATATCCCTGGTGAACCGTGGTCTGTTGCGACAACCTTTGACGGTTATCCAATGGCTCGTAATGGTAAAGCTGGCGAAGCATTGACAGCAGCGTTCACATCCTCATTTGTGGGTGCATTCTTTGCGATTGTGATGATTACCTTCTTGGCACCATTGGTGGCGAAGTTTGCCCTCCAATTCGGCCCGCCGGAGTTCTTCTCGGTCTACCTCTTGACCTTCTGTAGTTTTGTGGGCATGAATAAAGGTTCGCCATTTAAGACAATTTCAGCAATGATGCTCGGCTTTGCGTTGGCTACCGTTGGTATGGATACCGTGACTGGTCAGCTGCGTTTAACTTTCGGTAACCCAGAGTTGATGCGTGGTTTTGACTTCTTGATCGCTGTGATCGGCCTGTTTGGTATTGGCGAGATTCTTCTTTCAATGGAGGAGGGCTTGGCATTCCAAGGTGCTGCAGCGAAGATTCGCGGTAAGGTTGTTTGGGAAACTTGGAAGCAGTTACCAAAATATTGGGCCACTTCATTACGTAGTTGCTTAATTGGTTGCTGGATGGGTATCACTCCAGGCGGCGCTACCCCTGCATCTTTCATGGCTTATGGTGTTGCAAAGCGTGTTTCTAAAGAAGGTGACAAGTTTGGCACCGGAAAAATGGAAGGTATTGTTGCTCCAGAAACAGCGGCTCACGCTGCTGGTACAGCTGCCTTGTTGCCAATGTTGTCATTAGGTATCCCAGGATCACCAACAGCTGCTGTATTGCTTGGCGGTTTGTTGATCTGGGGCTTACAACCAGGCCCATTGCTCTTCGTTGAGAAACCAGACTTCGTTTGGGGCTTGATCGCTAGTATGTACTTAGGTAACTTAGCAGGCTTGTTTGTTGTATTAACTTGCGTGCCATTGTTTGCCTCAATCTTGAGAATTCCATTCTCTATCATTGCCCCAGTCATTATTGTGATTTGTGCGGTTGGTGCATATACCGTTCACAACGCGATGTTTGACGTTTGGTTGATGTTGGGCTTCGGTGTGCTGGGTTATGTCTTCAAGAAACTCGATTACCCAATGGCTCCTATGGTCTTGGCCTTGGTGTTGGGTGACCGTGCAGAAGACTCATTCCGTCAATCCATGTTGTTCTCACAAGGTAGCTTAGATATTTTCTTCTCTAACTACTTGGTAGGTGCAATCACTACATTGGCTTTGGTATTGCTGTTCTGGCCATTGATTGGCAAGTTTGTAGGCAAGAAAAAAGCTGCTGCAGCGTAAGCTAAACAGCGAAATCAGTAAAGAAAAGGGGCGCAAGCCCCTTTTTCTATTTCTGCAAAAAATCCGATAAAATCACCCCATCATGAATTTCCGCAAAAACCGCCTCATTCACTGGATTGCTGCCTTTGCAATCGCAATGAGTGCACTTGCGCCAGCAGTTTCTCAAGCGGTATCGCTAACGAAGCATGGCCAAGGTTTTGCCATGGAAATCTGTTCTGCTGATGGCGCTAAGGTGCAAATTCAGGTGCAGGGCGATGAACAGGCGAATGAATCTGAATTTATGCAGCCTTGCCCATACTGCGTAGCTCACACAAGCATTACTCCATCGTTCAATACGAATCTCACATTTCAGGCACCGCAAACATTGTCTTTGCTGCCACAGCTTTTCTATCAATCACCCAAGCCCCTCGCTGTTTGGGTAACGCCCCCTTCAGCAGCGCCTCCAGCAATTACCTAACACTACATCCCTCCCTTTTTTGGGTTTTGTAATTGACCATTCTGGTCATTGTTTTGGTGATGCAAATGAAATTAGTAAAAATTACGCCTATGGCGTTGGTAGCTTTTTTAATGTGTTCTGGCGTATATGCACAAATCAGTCAAGAAATTGATTCGTTAACAGTAACCGGCATTCAGGAGGCTCCGTTAACTCAAACTTCGCTATCTGGGGCTCAACTTAATCAATCTCGCGTTAATACCAACAACACCGCTGCCATGCTGCTTAATATTCCCGGGGTCAGCATGTACACCAATGGTGGCGTATCGGGATTGACATCTATTCATGGTTTGGCGGATGATCGCGTTGCAGTCAAGGTCGATGGAACGGATCTATTGGCTTCATGCCCAAACCATATGAATTCACCACTGTCCTACATTAGCCCATCAAATGTGGGTAGCGTCAAAGTGGTTACAGGCCTATCCCCGGTTAGCATGGGTGGCGATAGCTTAGGTGGCGTGGTTTCTATTCAGTCTTTGCCGCCAGTCTTTGCTAATAAGGGTGAAACACTCCAACAGGGGGAAGTTGGAGCATCCTATAGTAGCAACGCCAGCGCGATTGCTGGCAACTTAAATATTACCGCTGCTGGTGATGAGTTCAGTGCTAACTACACTGTAGATTCTGCAAAGGCAGGGAATTACACTGCCGGCGGTAACTTCAAGCCTGCTGGAAATGGGATATCTCCGAGCACAGTCGGCGCCTCTAAATATATTGCAACCAATCAACAACTCTCTTTAGCTTGGCAAAAAGATAACCACTTGGTTGAATTTAAGACTAGTTATCAGTTCGTTCCATTTGAGGGCTACTCAAACCAGCGTATGGACATGACGAAAAATATTGGTACGCAATTTAATTTGAAGTACACGGGCCAATACGATTGGGGTAAGTTGGAAGCCCAAGCCTATAACCAGATGGTGAATCACCAGATGGATGACAACGTTGGGGCTAGAACGAACGCAGCTGGAACTGCTCAACAAATGCAAATGCCAATGTTGACTGCAAGTGCAACCAATGGAGTTAATGTAAAAGGCACTCTGCCGATTTCAGAAACTTCATTAGCTAGACTGGGCGGTTTATTCCAGACTTACAAGTTGAATGATTGGTGGCCCGCTGTTCCCGGAAGCATGGGAATGATGGGTCCAAACACAATGCAGAATATTAATAATGGTACGAGGGACCGCGCTGGTTTATTTGGCGAGTTAGAGCAGCAATGGACGAAAGAGTGGATGGGGTTAGCTGGTTTGCGTGTTGAACAGGTAGCGTCAAATGCGGGGAATGTTCAGCCATATAGCAATACGAATAGCATTGGCATGGGCATGATGTCTATGTCAACAGATTATCGTCGTGATTCCAATGCATTTAATGCGCAGCAACATCAGCAGACAGATTACAACTGGGATTTAACTGCCTTATCTAGATATAAGCCCGATGAGAATCAAAACTATGAGGCAGGGTACTCACGCAAGACACGTTCCCCTAATTTGTATGAGCGCTACACCTGGTCAACAAACTCCATGACCTCGATTATGAATAACTTTGTTGGTGATGGTAACGGCTACTATGGAAACGTTAGCTTGGCACCTGAGGTTGCAAATACATTCAGTTTTGCCAGCGACTGGCATGATGTTAATAAAGAGCGTTGGGGTTTTAAAACAAATCCTTATTACACCTATGTAAGCAACTATATTGATGCTGTATGCGGTTCTGCCGCGTATGCAGCGCCATGCAAAGCAAATCAATTTAATGTATTGCAATATGCCAATCAAAATGCACAGCTTTACGGCATTGACCTTTCTGGCTTTACTACCCTTGGAAGTCATCCGCAGCTTGGAAAATTCCAGCTAAATGCGCAAGGCTCGTATACACGTGGACAAAACGTAACAGCTGGTACCAATCTGTATAACATCATGCCGCTCAACGGTACGGTTGGGTTGGTGCAGTATCTCGGTACACACTGGACCAATACGATTCAAGGTCAATTTGTCACATCAAAAACTAATGTGAATTCAGTTAGAAATGAAGTGCCAACTGGTGGATATTCATTATTTGCACTCCGATCATCTTACGATGATAAGAAATACCGAGTGAACTTGGGTATTGAGAACTTATTTAATAAGCTCTATGCCATACCGCAGGGCGGGGCATACCTTGGTCAAGGCCCATCCATGGGTATGAATTCTGTCCCATGGGGTAACGCTGTTGCTGGCATGGGCAGAACATTCTATGTCTCTGCAAATATGAAATTCTAAATAACAATCACGGGCATCAATTTAAGGAAAGCTATGAATTATCGACACATAAAGCTAGCAATAGCAGCGCTATTAATAACGGTTTCTTCAGCAGCATTTTCTGGGTCTAATGACCCGCTCTTCATCAATCTTTCAACTGATGAATTGCATCGTTCAAGTATGGCGATTAACTTTGGTAAGCATCATTCTGCCAGCGGCCACCCATTAACAATCTTCCTAAATGATAAGGCGGTGATGATGGGGGTGAAAGCCGGCTCTGCAAAGTTTGCTGATCAGCAGCAAGCCCTAGCGGAGGTAATTAACAACGGGGCTTTGGTGATCATGTGCCCAATGTGTCTAAAGCAGGCTGGTTTTACTGAAGCTGATTTGATTCCTGGTGTAAAGCTTGGTGGACCAAAAATAACTGGTGATGCTTTGTTCAAAGATGGTACTAAGACAATGAGTTGGTAGTAGAGTGAAAGAAAGCGAACCCCGCTGATCGGGGAAATTATTACTTTCTTAATATGATGGGTATTCGGTGGATTTAAATTTAACTAGGGAGATTTACGAATGAAAAGTAATACATTATTAAATGCATTGTTGCTTGCTGTAATGGGCTTTGGTTTGGTTGGTTTTGCGCAAGCTCAAAACGCCAAAGTAGGCTCTCTGCAAATTGAAAATGCCTATACCCGCTCCACCGTACCTGGCCAAATGGCTGCCGGTGGTTTTATGAAGATTGAAAACAAAGGCGGTGTGGATTTATTGGTATCAGCTAGCTCTCCAGTAGCTGGCGAGGTCCAATTGCATGAGATGGCCATGGAAGGCAATGTCATGAAAATGCGTCAAGTGAAAGACATCCCCGTGCCGGCAGGTGGCGCAGTTGAGTTAAAGCCAGGCGGTATGCATTTGATGTTTATGAACATCAAGGCGCCATTGGCTGCCGGCGAGACTGTTCCCGTTAAGCTCAAGTTTGCTAAGGCAGGCGAAGTAGAGGTGAAGTTTCCGGTAAATGCGATGGGTGCTCACGGTGGAGCCATGAAGCATTAATATCTTCTGTGGAATTCATTTAGATTTGGTAATAAAAAAAGCCCCTAGTTTTTGAACTGACCCACAAAAGTTGGACACCCAATCCAACCAAAAGGGGTCAGCTTCATGAGCAAACACAGTGCGCAGTTCAAGTTAAAAGTAGTTAATGATTATCTAAGAGGTGGAGGCTACCTGAGGGTAGCTAATCATTACGGCATCAATACCACCGATGTCCGCAAATGGGTTTTGACCCATAAACTACATGGAGTATCTGCCCTGCAAAAGAGGGGTTATCAACAGTACACCC
>NZ_JACVOO010000007.1 GCF_018882405.1 Polynucleobacter sp. 31A-FELB
GAATATATCCACTACTACAACCATGATCGGATCAAGCAAAAACTAAAGGGATTGAGCCCGGTGCAATACCGAACTCAATCCCTTCTGGTAACCTAATCAAACTGTCCAACTTTTGTGGGTCAGTTCAAAAACTAGGGGCTTTTTTTATTTCCACTCTTGTGGAAAGAGGGTATTCAATACTAAGGTCCGTATTACTTTTTCTTGCTGGATTTAGTCGCAGGCTTGCTGCTTGTTTTCATAGTCTTCTCAACTGAGCTAGTAGCATTGCTCAAATTTGTTTGAGCTACTTCAACCGCATGCTTTACTGCCTTTTGGCTTGTTTCAAAAACGTTGGTAGCAGAGGCGATGGCTTGTTTCATGGCATTCACAGCAGCATCAGATCCTGCTGGTGCATTCTTAGTCCAGTCTTCAACCAAAGCATTAATTTTTTTCTGGCCCGCTTGCATCTCTTTTTCAGCAGACTTTGTAAAGCTTGCTTGTGTTTCGTGGGCCAATTCATAAAGATGGCGACTGTAGGCCATGATTTTTTCAGCCATCGGCTGGACGGCTTCTGATTGATGTGCCAGGAGTTGCTGAATATCTTTTACTTCCAGGGCTTTCTTGGCGCTGCTCATGCTATCGCTTAGGCTTTGCTTAGCAATATGCATATTGAGCTCAACCAATTTCTCTATGCTTTGCAATGCTTGACTGGTAAGTCCGCTTAAGGTCTCTAAATTTGCTTTTTGCGCTGCTGCTATTTGTTCTGGCGTTAAGTTCATTTCAATCCCTTTCTTGTGGACTCAATCTCTTTGCTCACTATGAGCTATATCTGGAGCTTGTCAATTTAATTACGCACCATTTTACAGCAACAATGGTGCGCTGCAACATAATGCACTACACAATTTATAAAGCGAGATATGGGTATTCAAAAAGGCCTAAAATCAGTGATTAAATAAAAAACTCCACATTTTCAATAAGTTATCCATGAAATTGAAGCTAGACAGCCTAATTGCACCACTATTTGTAGTGATCTGGAGTACAGGCTTTGTAATTGCACGTTTAGCGATGCCTTACGTAGAGCCAGCCACCTTCCTATTTTGGCGATTTGCAGGCGTCTTAATGGCCATGGCATGTCTCAGCCTAGTGTGGAAGATAAGCTGGCCAAGCTGGTCTCAAATGAAGCACATTGCGGTTGCAGGGATGTTGCTTCAGTTTGGCTACTTGCTGGGCGTTTGGTTTGCTGTGCGCTTGGGAATGACGGCTGGTCTAGTGGCGATTATTGTTGGCTTGCAGCCAATTCTGACCGCTTGGTTTGCCGCCTGGGTTTCTGAGAGGGTGACTGGTCGTCAGTGGATCGGTTTGGGCTTTGGGTTTGCTGGTGTGGCTTTAGTAGTTGCGGAAAAAATTGGTTTCGCCCATATCCCCTTGTTTAGCTATGTACTCGCCTTTGCCGCCTTGCTTTCAATAACATTTGGCACTCTCTATCAGAAGAAATTCTGCCCAGTATTCGATCTTCGCGCCGGCTCATCTATTCAGTTTGGTGTATCCGCTGTTCTCTGCTTTATTTGTATGTATTACTTTGAATCTGGCGTCATGGTGTGGAATGCTTCCGTTGTTGGTGCATTGCTCTGGGCAATTTTCCCGCTCTCTATAGGCTCGATTAGCCTGCTCTTTATGATGATTCGTAAAGGCGCGGCAACCAAGGTAACGAGCCTCTTGTATTTGACGCCGCCAACCACTGCAGTAATGGCATGGTTCCTATTTGATGAGCCATTCACTTTAATGATGGCAGGGGGCTTATTGCTGACTATGACTGGCGTAGTACTGGTGAATCGTGGACAGGCCAGTGTTGTTGCGACGATTGCGGAGTAGGCAGCACTATAAGCAGGTATTTTTACTGCCCATGCAGTCACTAATTGCTGCATAGAAGCAAAAGTTATTTATCATTCGGTATGTTAAAAGTTTTGGAAGGTATTTGGGGATGCATTTGAATCGATTTAGGCTTATCGCTCTAGCTGTATTTATGTCATTTGGCGTAGCCTTTTCTTTTCAGGCGGGTGCAGCTAATAAAGATTCTCAAGCAGCCAAGACGACTAAATCTTCAGCCAAATCAAGCGCTAAATCAACCACTAAAGTAGAAATCAAGAAGGTCGCCAAATCTCCCAAGAAATCCAAGGCCGTTCGAACAACTGTTACACGTTCTAGCGACCCGGTTGTAGAAGCTAGACCTTCATTTGCAACTGCCTTGGGATTGCGCGGCCAGCATGATGATCTCAGTCTGAAGTCCAGCGTAGCAATGGTAGTCAATCAAGACACCAAAGAGGTTTATTTTGAGAAGAACCCCTCTGTAAGTCTTCCGATTGCATCTATCACCAAGCTAATGACTGCGATGGTAGTTCTCGACTCCAAATTACCACTTGATGAAACTATTGTCATCAATGCAGATGATGTTCATATCTATAGAACTTCACGTCTTGCAGGCGGTACAGTATTAACGCGCGAAGAAGCCTTGTTGTTAGCATTAATGTCCTCTGAGAATCGCGCCGCATATACTCTTGGTCGAAATTACCCAGGTGGTATTCCAGCATTTGTAGATGCTATGAATCGCAAGGCAAAAGAGATTGGTATGACGCATTCGCATTTTGCAGACCCAACAGGGTTAATGAGTGAGAATGTGGCATCTGCTGAAGATCTCACACGTATGTTGAGCGCTGCTTATCAATACAAAATGATTCGCGAGTTTTCGACTTGGCCTGATTTAACTATGGTGATTGCAAAACGTCCGCAGAAGTTCCTAAATACTAATCGTTTAGTACGTGCTGGTGATATGAATATTGGCCTGCAAAAAACAGGTTTTATTAATGCGGCTGGTAAGTGCTTAGTGATGCAGGCTAGAGTAAACAACACGCCGTTGTTGCTGGTTTTCTTAGACTCTGTTGGCACGCAGTCACGCTTTGCGGATGCGGTTAGAGTGCGTGACTGGTATGAGCGCATGCCTTCAGGTGAGCCGCATGCAATTCGTCGCTTAATGTAAGAGCTGTATTCGTAAACGAAATTCAGTTTTAGGAGTTTGGGTCGTTGACCTTGGGTTTGTAACCCATCCCCTTAGAAATCTGCAAAGCCGTATCTTGTAAGAGCTTCAGCCAATCCGCTTGAATGCGATCGGTAGGGGAGCTTAATGACAGTCCCGCTACTAACTTACCGCTGTCATCAAAAATCTCTGCGGCAACACAGCTAACACCCAACTCTAATTCTTCATTATCCCGAGCATGGCCTAATTTACGCACTTGATTGAGTTCTGAATCCAGTTTTCCTAATTCGGTAATACTATTTCTAGTGTGCCCAGCTAAGCCAGTACGAGTAACGTACGCTCGAACTTGGCTTGGATCATCACTTGCCAGAAACAATTTGCCTACCGATGTGAGGTGAAGCGGTGCGCGACCACCAATAGCACGAACTACTTGCATGCCAGAGCGCTCGCTATATGCACGATCGATGTAAACAATTTCATCACCTTGGCGTACTGATAGGTTGATAGTCTCGCCAGTGAGTTTATGTAGGGCTCGCATTGGTGCTTGAGCGGCCTCGCGAACTGAAAGGCGCGCCTTAACCAAATTCCCAAGCTCGAGTAATTTAAGGCCAAGACGATAGGTGCCGCCATCGCCACGTTCTACGAGCCGGCAGGCAACTAGGTCATTCAGGATGCGATGCGCTGTAGAGGGGTGTAAATCTGTCTCTTCAGCGAGATTTTTAAGGCTACTGGACTCTTCATGGGTTGCTAGGGCATCGAGCAGATTCATCATGCGCTCAACTACCTGGATGGCTGTTTTGCCAGCCTCGCCAGGCACTTTTGCTACTTTTTCAGGTTTGCTCGTGGTCATGCTGTTAATTGTAGCGATTTTTATCAAAATTGCACAATATGAAACGCGATTTCAATGCCAAAAAGCGATTATTGAGCCTTCAGCCTTCTAAGCTACTTTTTTAATGCAGCTGCGCACTCAGAGATCAATTTTGGACCGCGATAAATTAGGCCGCTATAGAGCTGAACTAGACTCGCACCAGCCTCCATTTTTTCCTCTGCATCCTTGCCAGACAGAATGCCGCCTACGCCAATAATGGGAATAGCGTCACCTAAATACTGCTTAAGACTCTTCACCACTTCAGTAGAGGCAATGCGAACTGGAGCGCCAGACAGGCCGCCAGCTTCTTGTCCAAATTCAAGACCTTGAACTGCGTCACGTGCAATCGTTGTATTTGTCGCGATGATTGCATCAATCTTAAATTCAAGCAAGAGATCGGCAATGAGTTTGATGTCATTTTGATCTAGGTCAGGTGCAATCTTTAAAAAGAGAGGTTTGCGCACACCATGCATATCGCATAGGGCTTCACGCGCTAAATGCAGAGAGCCAAGTAAGGCGCGCAACATCTCTTCGCCTTGAAGGGCACGTAAATTCTGTGTATTGGGGGAGGAGATATTGACGGTGATATATGAAGCAACTTCATATACCGCTTCCATGGCCGTGACGTAATCGCTAGCAGCATCCTCAATTGGGGTGCTTGCATTCTTGCCGATGTTTAAACCAACGATGCCACCATTTTGCCAATATGAAGAGTTGCGAACACGCTTGACACATGCATCGACACCATCGTTATTAAAGCCCATGCGATTAATGATGGCCTGCGCTTGCGGTAAGCGAAACATGCGGGGCTTTGGATTGCCAGGTTGTGGCCTCGGCGTGACTGTACCGATTTCTAAAAAACCAAAACCTAAGGAGCCAAGGGCATCAATGTGTTTGCCATCTTTATCTAGTCCGGCGGCAAGCCCAACTGGATTTGGAAAGGTAATGCCGCATAAGTTTCTGGGATCGGCAGCAGGTTGCTCAACTAGGTGACGCAATAAGCCCCAGCGCTGCGCGCGATCAAGATTGCTCAGGGTCAGGTTGTGCGCCTGCTCTGGGTCTAAAGAAAATAGCCAAGGGCGTAGAAGAGGATAACTATCGATCATGGGTAGATATTATGGCCCAATGATGGGTTGCCAATGATCATCCATCAATCCTTCTATGGGCTGGAACTTGGCCTTATAGGACATTTTTTCACTATTCTCGATGTAGTAGCCGAGATATAGATAGGGCAGATCTAATCCTAGGGCCTGCTGAATTTGCCACAGAATGCTAAAGCTCCCATAGCTGGCAGAGGTATTGCTGGTATCAAAGAAGGTGTACACAGAAGAGATGCCTTGATCCAAGACATCGATCATGCTCACCATTCGAAGGCGTCCTGGATGGGGGTCATGTGGACCATCACGAAATTCAACGATTCTCGAGTTGACTCGACTTTGCAATAAAAATTGCATGTACTGGTCTTGGCTATCTTCACTACCTTGATCCATATCGCCACCAGAATGGCGATTGCTTTGGTAGGTTTGATAAAGCTGATAGTGCTCTTCTTGGTAGCCTAAATTCAGAACACGAATATCTAGTCCCGCATGTTTTTTCCAGGATCGTTTTTGACTACGGTTTGGTGCAAACTGTTTTACTGGGATGCGGGTTGCTGTGCAGGCATTGCATTCATCGCAATAGGGTCGATAGGTATATAGACCGCTACGACGAAAACCCGCATTGACTAGTTCACCATATAAATCAGCATGTATGAGGTGTGAGGGCGTAGCCACCTGTGAGCGAGCAGTCTTGCCTGGCAAATAGCTGCAAGGATAGGGTGCTGTTGCATAGAACTGAAGCTCGGTTAAAGGAAGTTCTTTTAATTGGGTCATAGCCAGTGACGCAAAATTGCTTTATCAAATGTCCAAGGAATCTCTATATTAGTTTGCTTTAATGCAACTTGCAGATGAGTTAAAAATTCAGCCCGAGATATTGGTGCCGCCCCCAAAGAGTCTAGGTGGGCGGTTTCTTGCTGACAGTCAATCATTTCGACTTGATGTTGCTCGCACCAAGCTGCAAGGGCGGCTAAAGCAATTTTGGAGGCGTCGGTTTGATGGCTGAACATCGATTCTCCGAAAACCATCCCGCCAAATGCAACGCAATACAGGCCGCCAATCAATAGCCCATTTTCAGTTACCGCAATACTGTGTGCATGACCTTGCTCGTGAAGTTGCGTATAAGCATCCATGATTTCATGGGTGATCCATGTGCCATCTTGATCTTTTCTCCTGGCGGTTGCGCAAGAGCGAACGACTGCTCCGAAATCATCATCAACGACGATGTTTTTTTGAGGATCCGTTAAAAAGTGTCGAATAGTTTTCTTCAGCGAGTCATGGCACTTAAAGTTCTTAGGCTTCAATACCATTCGGGGGTTGGGTGACCACCATAAAACTGGCTGATTATCCGAGTACCAGGGGAATATTCCCATTTGGTAGGCGCGAGCTAGTTGCCCTGGATAGATACGCTCACTAACTGCTATTAAGCCAGGAACGCTCGGGTCTGGATCTGCGCAATCAATTGGGTTAGGAAATTCATCCTGAGATCCCAGCCAGTTGATATTGCTCATGATCTTGCGATGATTAGATTTTTTCTGTTGGCAGAATATCTCTGCTGCGAACACCAAACTCAAGACCCGAATCGAATACTCCTGCGGTGCGATCGGCGAAGAACCACTCTAGAGTTTGTTTCACTGTTGGAAAGGCAATATCACTCCACGGAATATCTTGCTCATTGAATAGGGCAACTTCAAGACTCTCGTCTCCTGCTTGAAAGTCAGGTGAAGTCATTGTGGCTAGATAGAAGAGGTGAACTTGCTCTGCATGTGGCACATTAAGTAGGGAGTACAGCGGGCCGATCTCAACAATGGCGCCAGCCTCCTCTTGAGTTTCCCTTGCTGCACCAGTGCTGGTACTTTCACCAAGTTCCATAAATCCAGCGGGAAGAGTCCAGTAGCCATGGCGAGGTTCTATGGCACGACGACACAATAAAACTTGCTTGCCAAAGACGGGAATGCTGCCGACCACGTTGCGTGGATTGAAATAATGAATGCTTCCGCAAGAATCGCAAACATGACGTTCCCGCGAATCATCCGCAGGAATCTTGATGCTAATAGGTGCTGCGCAGTGCGAGCAAAACTTCATGCGGTCTTTCTAAAAATGGGCGGGGATGTGGCCACGTAGTGCATTACTAAGCATAATCTCTTTTGCATTTCGTACATCATCAATAGTCAGGTTTGCCTCATGGGCATTCCACTTGGGATCATTCAATATGATTGACCTCATTACCCCTGGCAGTAGACCCGCTGTGACTGGTGGCGTAAGCCAGCGATCGCCAGACTTAATAAAGATGCTGCTTCTTCCGCCCTCGGTAACAAAGCCTTGTTCATTAACAAAAAGAGCGTCAAAGCCGCCATGCTCTTCTGCTAATTTCCAGGTCCGATCATAAATATCTCTACTACTCACTTTATGCCTCAGTAAAACATTGCCTGAGTGAAGGGTGGCATTGCCTCGGTCAGGAAGAATGTCGCTTGCCCAATAAATCTTTACGGAATTTGCTAATGGACTTATTGGGGATATTCGATAGCTGGGCTTTCCTGAATGATCTAAATCCAATCGCAAGCGGTAGTCGGTATCGCTAGAGATATTTTCGCAAGCACTCTCAATAAGCTTGCTTATGTCGGTCATGGAGTGGGGGATGCCAAGCGCTAAGGCTGAATCAGACAGGCGCCCTAGATGAAGTTGCAGATGCTGAGCTTTACCTTCCCGAACTAAGATTGTTTCAAACAAGCCAAGCTTACTAGGGAGCTTACTTAAGAAGGCCGCTTTAATTTGGCACTCTTCCCACTCTTGTGCAGCTTCAGAATCAATCGTAATGCCGGCGCCTATTCCCAATGTGAATGTTGCAGCATGCGAATCGTTATCTCGTTCAATTTCAAGCGTGCGAATAGGGACGCTAAATGCAAAGTCACCGCTAGGATCCATCCAGCCAAGTGCGCCGCAATAGTAACCGCGATCTTGTGGCTCCAATTCTTGAATGATTTGCATGCTGTGTTTTTTGGGAGCCCCAGTTACAGAACCACAAGGAAAGACAGCATTGAGTACATCATGCAACTCAATTCCTGGCTTTATTTCAGCTTGCACGGTTGATGTCATTTGCAGCACATCACCGTACCTGGCAACCTCAAAGAGCTCAGGAACAGTAACGGTTCCCGGTAAGGCTAAGCGGCTCAGATCATTGCGTAGCAAATCGACAATCATGACGTTCTCTGCTTGATTCTTGGTATCTGCTGACAAGTGCTCCGCTGAATCATTCAGTGCACTAGCTGTGCCTTTCATAGGCATAGCTTTTAGAGTGCCGCCTTGCTTCTGAATAAATAATTCAGGGGACTGGGAGAGAATGTAGTTAGAGTCACTCTCAATAAATGCGCCAAATCTTCCTGGCTGGCGACTTCTTAATCGTGCATATAGTGCAAGTGGGTCACCATAGGCCTCTCCCGTAATCCGAAAGGTGTGATTAATTTGATACGTATCGCCATTACGAATGTACTCTTGAATGGTCTCAATATCAGATTTGAATTGCTCTTCATTAATAGAAAAGTGTAGATTGGCAATACCTGCAACTTGAGCTTCAGACCCCACAGATGAAAAGCGATTCTCAATGAGGGTATCAACACTTTCTTTACTTAAGCACTCATAAGATTCAAAAGACCATGCCTGTATTAGCGGGTGACTTTTCTTATCCCCGGCAATAGGTCGATCTATCTTGTGGATGTATAGGCCCAGCTCATAAGCAAACGCTGCGACAACATATTCGCCTTGACTTAATGCTTTGCGGATATCCCGTAAGCATTGATCTACAGCGGCAATTGTTTCTGAATGACTGGACTGCGGGTAGACAGTCCAGTGTTGAAGTGCATGTTCATAGAGGCGGCTGCTAGGCCTAGCCTGAGTGCTCTGGGCATCATCGAGCAAGATCATGCTATTGACCGTCAGAGCTCAAATAGGCCTAGAGAATTTACTTGAGGACAGTAGCGGATTCAATCGTAACCGTCTTGCTAGGAACATCTGCCATGCGTCCCATTTTCGGTGCTGATGCAACCATCGTAGGAATTTTACGGATTGCATCAATAGTTTGCGTTCCAGAAATGACTTTGCCGAATACTGTGTAGCCATTGCCCATCGCATTTGGATAATTCAAGCCTTCGTTGTCCTTAACGTTAATAAAGAACTGGGCTGTTGCGGAATCGGGATCAGACGTACGAGCCATTGCAATGGTGTAGGTGTCATTCTTGAGTCCATTTTGAGCTTCTGAAACTACTGGGGCATTAGTAGGCTTTTGAACCAAGTCAGGAGTAAAGCCGCCACCTTGAATCATGAAGCCATCAATGACGCGGTGAAAAATAGTGCCGTTATAAAACCCGCTATTTACGTAGTTCAAAAAGTTGGCAGTGGTTTTTGGCGCTTTTACAGAATTAAGTTCGACTACAAAATTACCCATGGTGGTTTTGAATTCAACCTTAGGGCCTGCAAAGCATGCCGCACTGGTAATTAGGCTGGCAATCATGAATAGGGAGGCAATGATTTTGCGCATAGTGAAAGTCCTTAAAAATCTAGTAAAAATGGGATAAATCTTATTGTATTGCTCAAAGGCCGGATGGAAGTTGGCCCGCGTGCTGATAAGCTACCTCTTCGAACATCTCGGGCCTATCTAGATAATCCAAGGCCCAGTCGATGGTATCCACTCCCCAAAACGCATGACCATCAATTACCAGGGTTGGTACGCCAAATGCACCATCTGCTTTGGCTTTCTCTGTATTGCTAATTAGTTTTGCTTTGGTCTCAGGTGCGTCTGGTTTCGGTGTGTCCGCCGCTAGACCAAGATATTGGCAGAATTCAGGCCAAGATAAATTGGGATCTTTACCTTCCACCCAAACGTATTCAAATGCACGTTCAACCATTTCCCATTGAGCATCTTGCTGAGCAAGTAGACGCTGCGCAGCAACAGTCAAAAAAGGGTGGTGATCTGGAAATTGAAATGGCAAGCCAAGCTTTTCAGCAAGCCATACGCAGTATTGGTATGTGTGAGGGCGCTTTGCTTCTATTTCTCCAGGTCCGCGATTATCGGTTGCTCGAAAGAGACCGCCGAGCAAGATCGGGATTGGTTGAATATTGACGCGCTGATCAAGGCGGTGACGCTGCTTGATGTAGAAATACGAAAAAGGAGAGATGATGTCGTAATAAAAAGTCCCAGCAATTGGAGTTGCACTCTTTAGCTCTTGAGTCATTTCTTATTCGATTCCTCATCTAACTTGCGTAAGAAAGCCATCTTCTCAGCAATCTGACTCTCTAAGCCTCGATCAACTGGCTCATACCAATGTGGCTCTGCCATTCCCTCTGGGAGATAAGACTCTCCAGCAGCATAAGCATGTGGCTCATCATGTGCATAGCGATATTCTTTGCCGTGGCCTAACTCTTTCATGAGTTTGGTCGGAGCATTGCGTAAATGATTAGGGACTGGTTTGCTTTGATCATTTGCAACATAGGCTCTTGCTGCGTTGTATGCCTTATAGCTCGCATTGCTTTTGGCGGCAATGGCTAAATAGACAACCGCTTGTCCTAGCGCTAACTCACCCTCGGGAGAGCCAAGTCGCTCAAAAGTTTGGGCGGCATCATTTGCTAGCTGCATTGCTCTTGGATCTGCAAGACCAATATCCTCCCAGGCCATGCGAATAATTCTTCGGGCGAGATAGCGCGGATCTGCACCACCATCTAGCATTCGGCAAAACCAATACAGCGCTGCATCCGGATTAGAGCCACGTACCGATTTATGTAGGGCAGAAATTTGATCGTAAAAATGATCTCCGCCTTTGTCAAAACGGCGGGCCTGAACAGTTAAGGCATTCTCAATGAACTGTTGATCAACGGTTGCGATGTTGGAGTTAGGAGTAGTAACTGCATTACGAACTTGCTCAACCAAATTGAGCAGTCTCCTAGCGTCGCCATCTGCATGAGAGATCAGGCTATCAATTGCATGAGCCTCGAAAGTAATATCGGGCATTGCATATTCGCGCGCCCGATCAAATAATTGCTTTAACTCTGAAGCGCCTAAGGATTTCAGTACATAGACTTGTGCTCGCGAGAGTAGGGCTGAGTTCACCTCAAACGAAGGGTTTTCAGTTGTGGCGCCAATAAAGGTAAACAAGCCAGACTCAACATGCGGCAATAAGGCATCTTGTTGGCTTTTATTAAAGCGATGAATCTCATCTACAAATAAAATAGTTTGTCTGCCATATTGAGACATGCTTTGTTGGGCTTGCTCAATAGCCTCGCGAATTTCTTTTACGCCTGCAAGTACTGCTGATATGGCTATGAACTCGCGATCAAAAGCCTTTGCAGAAAGTCTTGCTAGGGTGGTCTTACCAACCCCTGGTGGACCCCAAAGAATCATCGAGTGAGGTTTTCCAGAGGCAAAGGCTAAATTGAGTGGCTTGCCTGATGCCAGTAGATGCGTTTGCCCAATGACTTCTTCAATAGTTTTTGGGCGCAAGGCCTCGGCCAGTGGAGGCGGAGGTGCTTGATCAAATAGATTACCCATTGCTACCGATTTAATTCTGTACAAACAAAATTACAAGAGCAGCCCAAATTAAGCAGCTGGCAGAAACCAATGTAAGTCGATTGCGTAGAGTGATAAAAGCCGCGCAAGCCTCTTCACTAGAAAAATAGTATTGATAAGTTTCTTTATCAATATTGCGCTGGATAACCAAAGCCGATGCCAAGATGACTAGACCAACTGGAATATAAATGTGTAGCGCAACCCAGGCAACTAATGCTGGTATCACACCCCAAATCCACGCATTCCGGTCTTCCCAGCGATCACCTGGAGGTGCTTTACCTAGTGTGTGCAAATTAGCGCCCCAATGCAATGCACCCATGAAGGCAGTAATCACAGCCCCATAACCAGCCAAGGACTCTGCGCTCAAATAATTGAGTGGTGTCGGTGCTAACTGCACCATTAAGGCGAGACCAACAAATGGGATTAGGCCAGCGTAGGCTAATTTACGAACTAGGGGTTGCAATGGGTTCACAAATACTTCTTTATCAAGATGGGTTAATAGTGGATTGAAAAATTACTGATCGTAGGTATAGACGCCGCGCCCAGTTTTGCGACCGAGGTAACCTGCAGCAACCATCTCGCGTAGCAGTGGGCATGGGCGATATTTTGAGTCACTGAAGTTCTCAAAATAAACCTCCATTACTGCAAGGCAGGTATCTAGGCCAATTAAGTCAGCCAGGGCAAGGGGGCCAATTGGTTGATTGCAGCCCAACTTCATGCCGGCATCAATATCCTCAGGACTCGCTAGGCCTTCGTGTAGCACAAAGAAGGCTTCGTTAATCATCGGTAACAAAATGCGATTCACGACAAATCCAGGAGAGTTCTTAACGGTGATTGGCTCTTTGCCAATACGCTTAGCCATTTCAATAATGGCTGCGTGTGTTGCATCCGAAGTTTGCAAACCGCGAATCACTTCAACCAGTGCCATCATTGGTGGCGGATTAAAAAAGTGCATACCAATAAAGCGACTTGGGTTTGAATCTAGGGCAGCAAGTTTAGTGATAGATAGTGAAGAGGTGTTCGTTGCAATAATGGTTTCCTTGCTGACGATCTCATCAACTTGTTTCAAAATCTTTTCTTTAACAGCTTGATTTTCGGTGGCAGCTTCAATCACTAATTGAAGGCCCTTGAAGTCAGCATATGAAGTGCTGCCTTTGATACGCTTTAATGCCGCATCCTTACCTTCAGTCGTTAACGTTTCTTTTTTAACAAGTCGATCCAAACTCTTGCTGATCTGACTCAAACCACGCTCAACCGCTGCATCACTGATATCGACCATCACAACATCTAGTCCAGCAACTGCGCATACTTGCGCGATACCGTTGCCCATCGTACCCGCACCAATAACTCCGACCGATTGAATCTTCATGCTATTTCCTTTTTTGATACTGTGATGAACCAAATAATTGCTCTCTTGCTTTGTCATCATGCAAGGGCTTACGTAATGCAGTTAATACTTCAACCCCACGCTGAACAGCAGGGCGCTCACCAATCATTTCAAACCAGCGCTTGAAATGCGGGTACTCGTTGATATCGATACCTTGATTTTTCCAATTACGTGTCCATGGGAATATCGCGATATCGGCAATGGAGTAACCCTTTCCAGCAATATAGGGATTATCTTTCAGTTGATGATCGATCACCCCATATAGGCGCTTAGCTTCATTAGTGTAGCGATTGATTGCGTACTCAATTTTTTCGGGTGCGTAGATCCGAAAGTGGTGGTTTTGACCTAAAAGTGGCCCTAAACCCCCCATTTGGAACATAAGCCATTGCAAGACCTCGTATTTGGCTCGAGTGGATTTGGGTAAAAACTTCCCTGTTTTGGCTGCTAGATAGAGCAGGATTGCGCCAGACTCAAAGAGGTGGATCGGCTTGCCATCCGGACCATTGGGATCCGTAATGGCTGGAATCTTGTTATTTGGGCTAATCGCCAAGAAGTCGGGTTTGAACTGGTCACCAGCTCCAATATCAATCGGATGGGCAATCCAGTCCTTTCCTAATCTATAGCCGCACTCCTCGAGCATGATGTGCACCTTATGCCCATTTGGCGTTGGCCAGCTATAAACATCAATGATGTCTTTATTGGGTTTACTTTTTGCCATAATCTTTTCTCTTTTATAGGGTTTGTAAACGCTCTAATGCTGCGCTAAGCGTTTTTTCTTCTTTAGCAAAACAAAAACGGATCACACCTGACTCAACAGGCTTGGCATAAAAAACAGAAACAGGAATAGCGGCTACACCGACCTCGGTGGTCAGCCAGGAGCAGAAATCGGCTTCGCTCATTTTGGCTTGGGGAATATTTAACTTGGTGTAATTGACGCACTGAAAATAGGTTGCTGGTGCTGGTAATAATTTGAAACCAGTGCGCCCCAGTCCTTTACTAAAAAAATCCCGCTTAGCTTGGTAAAAAGATGGCAGCGCCAGGTAATGATCTGCATTCTTGAGGTATTCCGCTAAACCATATTGCATTGGTGTGTTCACCGTAAATACGTTGAACTGATGTACCTTGCGAAACTCCTTCATCATTGCTGCGGGTGCAGCTACATAGCCTACCTTCCAGCCGGTGACATGATAGGTTTTACCAAAGCTTGATATTACAAAGCTTCGCGCCGCTAATTCAGGATGACTTGCAATACTGATATGTTTGAATCCGTCAAACACCATGTGCTCATAAACTTCGTCACTCAAGATCAGCGCAGTTGTATTTCTTACTAAATTGGCTAAGTGATCAAGATCAGATTTCTGCCACACCATACCGGTTGGATTGTGAGGTGTGTTGATGATGACCAGTCGTGTTTTTGGATTGATTGCTTTTGCTAGCTCATCCCAGGGTATTGAATACGAATTAACGCATCCTTGCTCATCGCAATTAGCAGTCAAAGATACGGCAACAGTTTTGCCACCAGCCAATTCAATAGAGGGACGATAGCTATCGTAGGCCGGTTCAATAATGACAACTTCATCACCCGGACTAACGCACGATAAGATTGCCGTCATGATTCCTTGAGTACCACCAGCAGTGATGGTGATCTCAGTATCAGGATCGTAGCCATGACCATATAGAGTGGATATTTTTTGTGACACGCCCTGACGTAAATCTGCAACCCCGATCATTGGCGGGTATTGGTTATGATCGGCCAGCATTGCCTTGTTAACCTGGGATATGAGTTCTCGATCGCATGGAAAGTCTGGAAAGCCTTGGCCCAAGTTGATGGCCTGGTGTTTTGCAGCGAGGGCAGACATCACCGTAAATACTGTTGTCCCTACATCGGGTAGTCGGCTAGGGAAGGCGGGGGTCAGAGGGTGGTTTTGGTCCATGCTGGCGGTTTAAGGCAAATAAGGTAGGTAGTCGCTAGAATGGTAGAAATTCATATTCAAATTGTGCCATGCTGATCGTACTTTCACCTGCTAAATCCTTAGATTACAAAACCCCCGTCAAGGTCAAAGCCCCGACTTTGCCGGAGTTTGTTTCGGAATCGGCAAAGTTGATAGCCGAGCTTAAGAAGCTTTCGCCTCAAGAGGTCGCCAATCTCATGGGTTTATCAGATCAGTTGGCCGCTCTGAACGTAGGCCGCTATCGCGACTGGTCCAAGAAATTTACCGATGAAAATAGCAAGCCGGCTATTTATGCCTTTGATGGCGACGTCTATGATGGATTTGACGTGAACACCCTTAATACCAAGGCAGTTGATTTTGCACAGGATCATATCCGCATTCTTTCTGGCTTATATGGCGCATTGCGCCCCTTAGACTTAATGCAACCATACCGCTTAGAGATGGGTACATCCTTCAAGAACGTCCGAGGAAAGGATTTATACGCATTTTGGGGTGATCGTGTGACCGATTCGCTTAAGAAGGTACTGGAGAAGCAAAAGAAACCAGTCCTCCTTAATTTAGCCTCTGAAGAGTACTTCAAGGTATTGCAAGCTAAGAACCTAGAGTGCCCAGTCATTTCCCCTGTGTTTCAGGATGGCAAAGACGGTAAGTACAAAATTATTTCTTTTTATGCCAAGCGGGCTAGGGGATTAATGGCTCGCTATGTTGTTGAAAATCGTATTACTGATCCTGCGGATTTGAAGGGCTTTAATTTGGATGGCTATAAATATGTCGCCTCTGAATCAAAACCAGAGAAACCGCTATTTAGACGTCCCGAAAGAAAGTAGGAGAGTGCACCATGGCTGTTCATCGCACTAAATCCTCACAACGCGCTTCCCCAGATGTAGAGCGCCTGGTAGCTGACGCCATCTCTTTAGCTGCCTCTGGCAGTCAAATGGAAGATCGTTTTTGGGAAGAGCGTTTAAATGTTCGCTTAATGCGTTTGCTGAAAAGTCAAAATCAGAATGTAATTGATGCGGCATTAGATCAAACCTTCCGTATTAATACTGTAGCTTTTGAGGTGCTAGCAGACTCTGCTGAGACGCTTGCTGAATCACTCACTATCGAGCATGAGGGTCAGAGCTGGGATGTGTTGTTATTGGCTTTACCTATCGTGGCACACACACGCTATCAGATTCCGTCTGGTGCGCTGCCATTGAATGTCATTGAATCTACTGCAGCTGCATTACACAGCTCTATAGCCTCTACAGATGCAAGATTAGCAATCGTTCCTTGGCTCTATAGCATTGATCAAATGCCGCATTCACACTGCCAAACTCGTTTGTTGACTGAGGCGCTTGCCTCAGCGGCTATTTCTTCAAGCGAAGTTAAGCTCGAGTTGCGCGAGATGTCAGAGACGATTGCAGTATTAGCTGATCCACGTTTCATCATCGCAGCTGTTGCTGCGCCTTCGGGAACTCCACTTTTCCGTTGGCAAGCAGAAGCGCCAACGCGACAGGAGCGGGGCGTGAGTTTGATTGGTTGGCAAAACACGATGCAAGAACCTCTTGCCGCACTCTTGCCGGGCTGTGAATTCGAGCTCTTGTTGCCAGAAGCCTATTTCACAAACTGCCGTTTAGCCGATAAACAAGTGCGTCCTTTGAGTATTCGTGCTGGCGTCAATTTTCTCGAGAGCACGCTGGGAGTTTTACCTGCTGGATTGTCTTGTGTGGTGGGTGCATTTGGTGAGGAGCAGGCGGATGAGTACCGCATTTCATTTAGCTTGAAAGGCTCGCCTGAGGTGGTTTATGGTGTTATTTGGCCCCTCTATGATCGCGAGAGCGTTGCCAATGATGCTCTGAATGATTTATCTGATGATGAGAGTCCGATGAAGCGGATTGCAGATGCGCTTCATGATGCTGGTGTTGAGGATGTCTTTCGTCATGCAATGTTGTTTGATCCGGAGCTTTGCGATGATTGCGGAGCACCATTATTTCCAGATCGATCGGGCGATGCTGTTCATGCTGAGTTGCCAGACGATGCTCCTACGCAGCAGCCTTTGTTTCACTAAGTCAAATTCATTTACCTGAAAAAGGTGGCAATAAAAAAGCCGAGAAATTCTCGGCTTTTTTATTTTGATGCGATTACTTTTAGTTCTGAATAAAAGGCTCTGAATTTGCAAATAAGTGCGGGAGCTTACCTGTTTTCATTTCTGCAGTTTGGCAGAAATCAGCAAGACGAGTTCCAGACTTAATGTTAAACAACATTGCTTTGTTACCCAGCACCACGAGGTCATGCCCAGTGTTGGTGTTTTTGTAGCGCAAGCTTCCTGGTAAGGAATTTTCGCGCTTCAAGTCAAATGTTTTGGATTCCCAAGTAATGCGAACCAATTCAGTTGTACCTGAAGTTTTGAATTGCTTGCTTTCGCTACAAGTCCAAGCAGTTACTTCTTCGTTAGCAATAGCAGATGCTGAGCCCAAGAGGCCAGCTGTTGCTAGGCTAATGATGAGAAGGGTTTTCTTCATGTGTAGTAATCCTTATGAGAGGAGGTGCTTAACGCCAGCTTGCTCTTCAAGCAATTCGTTGAGGGTGTGGTTCATGCGCTCACGTGAGAACTCATCGATTTCCAAGCCTTCAACCATTTTGTATTCGCCGTTTTCGCAAATTACTGGGTAGCCGTAAATTACTTCAGCAGGAATACCATATTCACCCTTAGATGGAATGCCCATAGTGACCCACTTGCCATTTGTGCCGAGAACCCAGTCGCGAATGTGATCGATTGCTGCGTTAGCTGCAGACGCTGCAGAGGAGAGGCCGCGTGCTTCAATAATTGCCGCGCCACGCTTACCAACTGTAGGAATGAAAGTATCTTTATTCCATGCTGCATCGTTGATGCTATCTTTTACAGACTTGCCATCAATAGTTGCAAAGCGGTAGTCTGGGTACATTGTTGGGCTGTGGTTACCCCAAACAACTAATTTCTCAATATCAGCAACTGGCTTGTTCAGCTTGTTAGCTAATTGTGAGAGTGCGCGGTTGTGATCTAAGCGCAACATTGCTGTGAAGTTCTTCGCAGGAATATCTGGAGCAGATTTCATGGCGATGTAAGCATTGGTGTTTGCTGGGTTACCAACAACCAATACCTTCACAGTTTTCTTGGCAACTGCATTCAATGCTTTACCTTGGGCTGTGAAAATCTGCGCATTAGCTGACAGCAAATCTTTGCGCTCCATACCAGGACCACGTGGACGTGCGCCAACCAACAAAGCAACGTCGATATCTTTAAATGCTGTCATTGGGTCAGAGTGGGCTGTCATGCCAGCCAACAATGGGAATGCGCAATCTTCTAATTCCATCATTACGCCAGCTAAAGCTTTTTGAGCCTTTTCATCTGGAATTTCAAGTAACTGGAGGATTACTGGCTGATCTTTGCCTAATAAATCGCCATTGGCGATGCGAAAGAGAAGGGAATATCCGATTTGACCGGCTGCACCGGTGACTGCTACACGCATTGGGGCTTTTGCCATTACTAATAACTCCAGTTGAGGTTAATTAATTGAAATCTTTTCTATTATCCATTCAAGTGTATGGACTTTCCATTTACACTGTCAATCATGTCTTATATAAGATATGAGATAAGCTTGAATTTTATCCAATAGAAGCTGCCCTGGAGTTAATTTGTCGTTGATATCTGAACCCATAGCCTCATTTAGCCCACTTTATGAGCAAATTAAAGCCATGATTTTGGCGAGTTTGCAGGCATCCGAATGGTTGCCTGGTGACGCTATCCCCAGTGAAATGGAGCTTGCAGCCCGATATGCCGTCAGTCAGGGTACGGTGCGCAAGGCGATTGATGAGTTAGCCGCTCTAAATCTACTGGTGAGACGTCAAGGCAAGGGTACTTTTGTAGCAACTCACCAAGAAGAGGACTTTCAATACCGTTTTTTACGGTTAGAGCCGGATTCTGGCGATAAATTACATCTCAAAAACCAGTTTTTAGCCTGCAAAAACATGCAATCTGATGCTTACATCGCAAAGTTGCTTAAATTAAAGGCAGGTGACCCTATTATTCGGATTGATCGAGTTCAAAGCTCCGCAGGTCGCCCGATTGTTTTTGAGGAGATTTGGTTGCCTGAGGGTCGCTTTAAGGGTCTAACCCTGGATGCCCTGAATGCATGGCCTGGCCCAATGTACGCCTTCTATGAAAGTGAATACGCTACTCATATGGTGCGGGCAGAAGAAAAAATAAAGGCTGTCCTGGCTAATCCAGAGCTTTCTGGGTACCTAGAAGTTCCAGAAGGGGCTGCCTTGCTATCTGTTGAGCGTGTGGCTTTCACCTACGGGAATAAACCAGTAGAAATTCGTCACGCAAGGTATGACACTTCTGATCAGCACTATGACAATAAATTGAACTAGGTAGTACACTCAAAAAGCAGTAAAAACCACTATTTAACCCCTTTAAACGCTAAAAAGTCCCCACCACCCCCAAGGTTTCCAATAGAATATGTTGCAACACAACAAAACCACACTGAACCTCCACCGAAAGATTGAGATTGCCCATGGTTGATGCACAGCAAAACGTAAAAAAAGATAGACCGGTTTATCGAAACATTGGTCTTGCCCAGTTGATCAAATACCGCCTTCCTTGGGCTGGAAAAGTATCAATTCTTCATCGCATTAGTGGAGCGGCATTATTTTTAATGTTGCCATTCTTGCTTTATCTTTTAGATCAAAGCTTGGCTTCCGAGATGAGCTACCAAAAGTTCCAAGCCATTACAGGTCATGTTCTTGTCAAGATCATTCTCCTTGGATTGATTTGGTCTTTCTTGCACCATTTCTGCGCCGGTATTCGTTATCTCTTGTTGGATTTAGAGATTGGTGTTGAAAAGGTAGATGCCAACCGCTCAGCGATCTTTGTATTTTTCTTGGGTCTTGCTTTGACTGCGGTTGTTGGTCTCAAATTGTTTGGCTTGTACTAAGCACTTCTTCATTAAGGAAATCTAATGCCTATTTATCAAATTGGACCTAAGCGCTTAGTTGTTGGAGCGCACTACGGCCTTAAAGAGTGGATTATTCAACGTGTAACTGCCATCGTGATGGTTGTTTTCACAATCGTTTTAGTTGTTGACTACTGCATCACTGGTAGCGCGACTTATGAAGGCTGGGCTGCATTGTTTAGCAATCAGTTCATGAAGCTCTTGACGCTTTTATTCTTCATTAGCTTGTTCTATCACGCTTGGATTGGTATCCGCGATATTTGGATGGATTACATCAAGCCAGTCAGTATTCGTCTAACACTGCAAGTGTTAACTGTTTTGTATCTCGTAGCCTGTGCGGCTTATGCCGTACAAATTTTGTGGAAAGTGTAATTCATGACTGCGATTAAAAAAGCATTGCCACGCCGCCGTTTCGACGCGGTAATTATTGGTGCAGGTGGTTCAGGTATGCGCGCTTCTTTGCAATTAGCAGAAGCTGGCTTGAACGTTGCGGTATTAACTAAAGTTTTCCCAACTCGCTCACATACTGTTGCTGCACAGGGTGGTATCGGTGCATCACTGGGTAATATGAGTGAAGATAACTGGCACTATCACTTCTACGACACCATCAAAGGTTCCGACTGGTTGGGTGACCAAGATGTGATCGAATTTATGTGTCGCGAAGCTCCTAAGGCTGTTTATGAGCTCGAGCACTTTGGTATGCCATTTGACCGCAATCCTGATGGCACGATTTATCAGCGCCCATTCGGTGGTCACACTGCAAATTATGGTGAGAAGCCAGTTCAACGCGCTTGTGCTGCAGCCGACCGTACCGGTCATGCAATGTTGCACACTTTGTACCAGCGCAACGTTCGCGCTAAAACAAACTTCTTTGTAGAGTGGTTGGCGCTTGACCTTATTCGTGATGATGCAGGCGATGTCGTTGGTGTAACTGCACTCGAAATGGAAACAGGCCAGGTCTACATCCTTGAAGCCAAAGTTGTATTGATGGCTACTGGTGGTGCCGGTCGTATTTGGGACGCATCTACTAATGCATTTATTAATACCGGTGACGGTATGGGTCTTGCAGCACGCGCAGGTATTCCATTGGAAGATATGGAGTTCTGGCAATTCCACCCAACTGGCGTAGCTGGTGCGGGCGTATTGTTGACAGAAGGTTGCCGCGGTGAAGGCGGTATCTTGCGCAATAAAGATGGCGAGCGTTTCATGGAACGTTATGCGCCAACGCTGAAAGATTTGGCCCCACGTGATTTCGTATCACGCTCAATGGACCAAGAAATTAAAGAAGGGCGCGGTTGTGGCCCTAACGGTGATTATGTGGTTCTGGATTTGACCCACATCGGTGCCGAGACAATCATGAAGCGTCTGCCTTCTGTATATGAAATCGGTATTAACTTTGCTAACGTTGACGTTACTAAAGAGCCAATCCCGGTTGTGCCAACTATCCACTATCAGATGGGCGGCATTCCTACCAACATCAACGGTCAAGTGGTTGTGCCTGCTAACGGCAAACATAACGACATCGTTAATGGTTTGTATGCAATTGGTGAGTGCTCTTGCGTATCTGTTCACGGTGCTAACCGTTTGGGCACAAACTCATTGCTCGACTTGCTGGTGTTCGGTCGCGCGGCGGGTAATCACATTGTTGCGATGGATCTCAAGAATCGCGAATTCAAACCATTGCCTGCAAACGCTGGTGAGCAAACAATGGCTCGTATTGCCGCTCTTGATAATTCAACATCTGGTGAGTATGCGCAAGACGTTGCGAATGATATTCGTAAGACTATGCAGAAATTTGCTGGTGTATTCCGTAACCAAGAGTTGATGGACGAAGGTGTTCGTCAAATGGCGAAGTTGACTGAGCGCGCTAAACATTTGTGGCTCAAAGACAAGTCAGAGATTTTCAATACAGCACGTATCGAAGCTTTGGAAGTTGCCAATTTGATTGAAGCTGCAAATGCAACTATGATTTCTGCGGCTGCACGTAAAGAAAGTCGTGGTGCTCATTCGCACGATGATCACCCAAATCGCGATGACAACAACTGGATGAAGCACACGCTTTGGTATAGCGAAGGCAATCGCCTGGACTACAAGCCGGTTGTTCTGAAGCCATTGACGGTTGAGTCTTTCCCTCCTAAAGAACGTACTTTCTAAGCGAAGAGAAATTAAAAATGAGTGATATTCGTATATTTGAAATTTACCGCTACGATCCAGATGTCGATGCTGCTCCACGCATGGAGCGTTATGAGCTTGAGTTGACTGGTGAGCGCATGTTGTTGGATGCCTTGATTTCTTTAAAGAAACAAGACGAAACAATTTCATATCGTCGTTCATGCCGCGAAGGTGTTTGTGGCTCTGATGCTATGAATATCAACGGCAAGAATGGTTTGGCTTGCTTAACTAATATGTTGACCTTGCCTAAAGTAATCACATTACGCCCATTACCTGGCTTGCCAGTCGTGCGTGATTTGATTGTGGATATGACTTTGTTCTTCAAGCAATACTTGTCTATCAAGCCTTACTTGGTAAACGATAATCCAGCTCCTGAAAAAGAGCGTCTCCAGAGTCCTGAAGAGCGTGAAGAGTTGAATGGTTTGTATGAGTGCATCTTGTGTGCATCATGCTCAACATCATGCCCATCTTTCTGGTGGAATCCAGATAAGTTCGTTGGTCCTGCTGGTTTGTTGCAGGCTTATCGCTTTATTGCTGATAGCCGCGATGAAGAAACTGCGCAGCGTCTGGATAACTTGGAAGACCCATACCGTTTATTCCGTTGCCATACCATCATGAATTGCGTGGATGTATGTCCTAAGCATTTGAATCCGACCAAGGCAATTGGAAAGATCAAGGAGTTGATGGTTCGTAGGGCAGTATGACCCTTACAAATGCAGAGTTATATCGCTTAAAGAGTGATGCCCGTAGAGGCTTGCTTGAAAACGATTTAATTCTGCAGCGTTTTTTTGAGCGTTACGGCGCTCAACTAAATGCAGAAGATGGAAAAGTATTAACTCAGTTGCTGGCCTTAGAAGACAATGACCTGATGGATTTACTGATTGGTCGAAAAGATTCTGTACCGGCGCTAGAGAAAGAATCACAAGAAGCCCCATTTAGGGCGGTATTACAAAAGCTGAGACAGAAGTAATTCAGCATTTTGGTGCAACAGTAGTGCGGACGCATGATCAAATAGTGTATTAATCATCAATTTGAATGACTAAGGATTAGAAATGATTGAATCGGACATCAAGGCAAAATTATCGTTTTCGGACGGCACACCAGATATCGACTTGCCAATTTATAAAGGCACGATAGGTCCTGACGTAATTGATATTCGTAAGCTTTACGGTCAAACCGGTAAGTTCACCTACGATTCAGGTTTTCTGTCTACAGCCTCATGCAATAGCAAGATCACTTACATCGATGGTGATAAAGGTGAGTTGCTCTACCGCGGTTACCCAATTGAAGATCTCGCACACAATTGCGACTTCTTAGAAGTTTGCTACTTGTTGTTGAATGGCGAATTGCCAAATGCTGCTCAGAAAAAAGATTTTGAAGAGTTGGTCATGCATCACACGATGGTTCATGAGCAAATGCAGTTCTTCTTGCGCGGATTCCGTCGCGATGCGCATCCAATGTCAGTATTGACTGGTTTAGTTGGTGCAATGGCCGCTTTCTACCATGACGAGATTGATTACAGCCAGCCGCATGCTCGTGAAGTTGCTCAGATTCGATTGATTGCGAAGATGCCAACTTTGGTTGCCATGGCGTATAAATATTCTGTAGGTCAGCCATTTATCTACCCTGACAATAAGCTGTCCTATACAGCCAACTTCATGCGCATGATGTTTGCTACTCCATGTGAAGAGTACAAAGTCAACCCAGTATTGGTTCGCGCTTTGGATCGCATCTTCACATTGCATGCTGACCATGAGCAAAATGCTTCTACTTCAACAGTTCGCTTGTGTGGCTCTTCTGGAACTAACCCATTTGCTGCAATCTCTGCTGGTATTGCTTGTTTATGGGGCCCAGCTCACGGTGGCGCCAATGAAGCTTGCTTACAGATGCTGAATGAAATTCAGGCAAATGGCGGCGTAGATAAGATTCATGAATTTATCGCTCAAGTCAAAGACAAGAACTCTAGCGTTCGCTTGATGGGCTTTGGTCATCGCGTTTACAAGAACTTTGACCCGCGCGCAAAACTCATGCGTGAAACTTGCCATGAAGTCTTAAAAGAAATGGGCCTTGAGAATGATCCATTATTCAAGTTGGCAATGACGCTTGAGAAGATTGCTTTGGAAGACGAATACTTTGTAAGCCGTAAGCTTTATCCAAACGTCGATTTCTACTCTGGAATTGTTCAGCGCGCTTTGGGTATTCCAACTGAAATGTTTACTTGTATTTTTGCTTTAGCAAGAACAGTAGGTTGGATTGCACAGTGGGAAGAAATGATCACTGACCCTGAGTACAAGATTGGTCGTCCACGTCAGTTGTATGTTGGAGAAACTTCACGCAAGGTTCCTAACATTACTGTACGTAAATAAAAGCTTTAGAGGGATTACATGTCACGCACGCTTTACGACAAATTGTGGGATGACCATGTCGTCTATTCTGAACAAGACGGCACGGCGACGATTTATATAGATCGTCAGTTATTGCACGAGGTGACAAGCCCTCAGGCTTTTGAAGGATTAAATTTAGCTGGCCGTCCAGTCTGGCGTATTTCTGCCAACTTGGCGGTTTCAGATCACAATGTTCCAACGACAGATCGCTCTGAAGGAATCACGGATCCAATCTCTAAATTACAAGTAGACACACTGGATCAAAACTGTGATGCCTTTGGCATTACTCAATACAAAATGAACGATCTCCGCCAAGGAATTGTTCACGTTATTGGGCCAGAGCAGGGCGCAACTTTGCCGGGTATGACTGTTGTTTGTGGTGATTCGCACACGAGTACTCATGGCGCATTTGGTGCACTCGCATTTGGTATTGGTACATCGGAAGTGGAGCACGTATTAGCCACCCAAACTTTGCTCATGAAAAAGAGTAAGAATATGTTGGTGAAGGTGGATGGACGCCTTCAGCCAGGCTCCACTGCAAAAGATATCGTGCTTGCTGTCATTGGCAAGATTGGTACTGCGGGCGGCACCGGTTACACAATTGAGTTTGCAGGTGAAGCGATTCGCAATTTGTCTATGGAAGGTCGCATGACCCTCTGTAACATGGCGATTGAGGCGGGCGCACGTGCTGGGCTTGTAGCTGTTGATGAAACTACTATCGAATATATTCAAGGCAGGCCTTACGCACCTAAGGGTGAAGCTTTGCGTCATGCATTGCAATACTGGCGCACTTTGCATTCTGATGTGGATGCAAAGTTTGATGCTGTCGTAGAGTTGCGTGCTGAAGAGATTGCCCCTCAGGTAACTTGGGGTACATCACCGGAAATGGTTTTGTCTATTAGCGATCGTGTTCCTGATCCTGAAAAAGAGCGTGATGCGAATAAACGTTCCGCAATGGAGCGTGCACTTGAGTACATGGGGTTGGTTCCAAATACGCCATTGAGCAATATTTCGATTGATAAAGTGTTTATCGGATCCTGCACTAATAGTCGCATTGAAGATATTCGTGCTGCTGCCAAGGTTGTTGATCGCCTCGGTAAGAAAGTTGCTGCTAACGTCAAATTGGCTATGGTGGTTCCTGGATCTGGCTTGGTAAAAGCTCAGGCTGAACGTGAAGGTTTGGATCGTGTATTTAAGGCTGCTGGCTTTGAATGGCGCGAACCTGGCTGCTCTATGTGTTTAGCAATGAATGCTGATCGCCTTGAGCCGGGTGAGCGTTGCGCATCCACTTCTAATCGTAATTTTGAAGGTCGCCAAGGTAATGGCGGAAGAACGCATTTAGTAAGTCCGGCAATGGCTGCTGCTGCTGCAATTGAAGGTCACTTTGTTGATGTTCGTAAGATTTCTTAAGGAATTACAGTGTTTAAATGGTCTTCTTTCACAATGATTAAAAAATTAACTATCGTTGCTATCGCAGGAGTGGTGCTTGCCGCTTGTAGCAATACGATGGAAGGTCTTGGCAAAGATATGCAAACCATGGGTAATTCTATGGGTGGCAATTCTGCTAATACCAATCAATCCCAGACTAAAGGGAAAGATGTTGTTGTGACGCCGGTGAAGTAAACGCGCAGTCAATATTCAGCAAAGATCATTATGGAAAAATTTACGGTTTATAAAGGGTTGGTTGCTCCGCTTAATCGCGAGAACGTGGATACCGATGCCATCATTCCGAAGCAATTCTTAAAATCAATTAAGAAAACAGGTTTTGGTCAGAATTTATTTGACGAGTGGCGCTACTTAGATCATGGCGAGCCTGGTCAGGATTGCAGCACCCGCCCAATTAACCCAGATTTTGTTTTAAATCAGCCGCGATATAAGGGTGCAGGTATTTTGCTTGCTCGTAAGAACTTTGGTTGCGGTAGCTCCCGCGAGCATGCGCCTTGGGCTCTGGATCAGTATGGCTTTAGAGCGGTCATAGCACCTAGCTTTGCAGACATTTTTTACAACAATTGCTTCAAAAATGGCCTTCTGCCGATTGTTCTTTCGGAGATACAGGTAGACCATTTATTCAATGAAACCCTGGCTTTTAGTGGCTATCAGCTCACTATTGACCTGGAAGCGCAGCAAGTCATTACCCCTGACGGGACCGCCTATAGCTTTGATGTGGCCCCATTCAGAAAGCATTGTCTGCTGAACGGCTTAGACGATATTGGCTTAACCCTGCAACATGCAGATAAAATCAAGGCTTACGAAGCTGAGCGCATCCTTAAGATGCCTTGGCTTGCGACACAACTGCCGTAGTTTTATAGAGTTAAAGGCCTTTCATGAAAATTGCAGTCCTACCGGGCGATGGTATCGGCCCGGAAATCGTTGCTGAAGCCGTTAAGGTATTAAACGCGCTCGGCCCTAAATTTGATCTTGAGACTGCCCCAGTTGGCGGTGCCGCCTATGATGTGGCCGGTCACCCTTTACCTCCTGCAACCTTAGAGCTCGCCAAAAAAGCAGATGCTATTTTGTTTGGCGCGGTTGGCGACTGGAAATACGACACCTTAGCTCGTGAACTTCGCCCTGAGCAGGCCATCTTAGGATTGCGTAAGCATTTGGAATTGTTTGCCAATTTCAGGCCTGCAATTTGTTATGACGAATTAACAGCTGCTTCTAGTCTGAAGCCTGAAATTGTCAGCGGCTTAGACATATTGATTATTCGCGAACTTAATGGCGATATCTATTTTGGTCAGCCACGCGGTATTCGTACTTCCGAGCTTCCTTTGTTTAAAGGCGCACGTGAAGGCTATGACATGATGCATTACAGCGAGCCAGAAGTAGAGCGCATTGGCCGTGTTGCTTTTGAAGCAGCTCGCAAGCGCGGTAAAAAAGTATGCAGTGTTGATAAGGCAAACGTTCTTGAAACTTCACAGTTGTGGCGTGACGTCATGATTCGCGTGGGTAAAGATTACCCAGATGTTGAGTTGTCACATATGTATGTTGATAACGCTGCAATGCAATTGGTCAAGGCTCCTAAAGCATTTGATGTCGTGGTTACGGGTAATTTGTTTGGCGACATTCTTTCTGATGAAGCTTCAATGTTAACCGGTTCTATCGGTATGTTGCCATCCGCCTCTTTGGATAAAAACAATAAAGGCTTGTACGAGCCAAGTCATGGCTCTGCGCCAGATATCGCTGGCAAGGGTATCGCTAATCCATTGGCAACGATTCTTTCTGCCGCCATGATGTTGCGTTACTCATTGGGTATGCCGTCTGAGGCTGATCGAATCGAAGCTGCAGTTCAAAAAGTCTTATCGCAAGGCTTGCGCACTGCTGACATTTATACCGAAGGCACTAAAAAAGTTTCCACCATTGAAATGGGCGATGCTGTAGTTGCCGCTCTTTCAAAATAACGCAACACCTTACATAAATACACTCAATAGATCATTCATCATGGCAAATACAAATACTCCATTAGTAGGCTTAGTTGGCTGGCGCGGTATGGTTGGTAGCGTTCTCATGGAGAGAATGCTGGCTGAGAAGGATTTTGATCTTATTGAGCCTGTATTTTTTAGTACCAGCCAAGCTGGCGGTGAAGTGCCACTCTTGAACGGTCAGAAAGTGACTAAGAGTGAAAATACTTTGCTGGATGCGAACGACATCAAGGCGCTCTCACGTTGCGACATTATTCTGACTTGCCAGGGTGGTGACTACACCAATGAGATTTTCCCTAAGCTTCGCGCTGCTGGTTGGCAAGGTCATTGGATCGATGCGGCTAGCGCCTTGCGCATGAAGGAAGATGCTGTTTTGGTTTTAGATCCTGTAAATCGCCCGGTGATTGATAAAGCCCTCGCTGCTGGTGGAAAGAACTGGATTGGTAGCAACTGTACAGTTAGCTTAATGATGATGGCGATGGGTGGCTTGGTTAAGGCTGACATGGTTGAGTGGATTAGCGCCATGACATATCAGGCGGCTTCTGGAGCTGGCGCACAAAATATGCGCGAACTACTTTTGCAAATGGGTGCATTGCGTGACAGCGTAGCTACAGAGTTAGCCGATCCATCCTCTTGGATTTTGGATATCGACCGCAAGATTACTGAGACTTTGCGTTCACCTGATTTTCCAAAGAAAAATTTCCGCAATACGCCTCTAGCAGGTAGCTTGATTCCTTGGATTGATGTTCCTGTTGAGAATGGTCAGACTAAGGAAGAGTGGAAGGGCGGCGCTGAATTTAATAAGATCTTGGGCCGTCCTCCATTTAGAACTCCTGGAAGCATTCCAATTGATGGCTTGTGTGTTCGAGTTGGCGCGATGCGTTGCCACTCACAAGGTCTCACAGTCAAACTTAAAAAAGATATTCCGCTAAAAGAAATCGAAGCTATTTTGGCGAACGATAATCAGTGGGTTAAGGTCATTCCAAATGATCGCGAAACAACTGAGCGTGAATTATCTCCAGCTGCAATTAGTGGTACTTTGACAGTACCCATTGGCCGTCTCCATAAGATGGCTATGGGTCCTGAATACCTTGGTGCTTTTACTGTTGGCGATCAACTCTTGTGGGGTGCTGCAGAGCCATTGCGCCGTATGCTCCGCATCTTGCTTGAGCACTAATGTTCAGATTTAGCCAAATTCAGTTTGCAAAAGCGCTTTGCTTAGTTTGGCTAAGTTGGTCATGTGCTGCAGGAGCCATTTCTCTTGGCTCCCCAAAACTTCTTTCTAGGCCTGGTGAACCACTCAAAGTGGAGTTTCCGATTCGGGTTGGTGTGGATGAGCAATCTGCGCTCTCCAGCTTGAATGTTGGGATTGCGAATAAGGCAGCCTACGAGCGTTTGGGGATATCTCAAAAGATCCTCACCCTGAATCCTCAGGCGATGATTTATCGCAATCAACAAGAGCGGTTGATGGTCTTGTTGGAGACAGTTGAGTCTGTGCCAATGACGGATGATCCATTCTTGGATGTCTTGGTTACGCTGAATTGGTCGGCGGGAAGCCTCACCAAAACCTTTACATTACTCTTGGGTGATGCGCAGAAAATTCTGGTCAGGCCTGGCCAAACACTTTCTGAAATCGCAGCCCAGTTAGCCCCTCAGTTGCAGGGCGCTTCGCTTGATCAAACTATGATGGCTTTGTTTAAAGCGAATCCTGATGCATTTGCTAGCGGTAGCATTAATCGCCTAGAGGCGGGCGCTGAACTCAATCAACCTAGTCAAGCTTTATTGCGCTCGATTAGTCCAGCAGAGGCTCAGCAGTTTGTAGCTGAGTCTAATGCCCAGTGGTTAGCAGAACGCGATGCAAAGGTTGGGGCGCAAGGTTCAGGTACACCAAAGAATGCTGCGGATATCCCAGTCAAAGATCGTCTCAAAATTGGATCAAGTGCTGAAGGCAGCTCTGAAGAGCGCCGCTATACAGAAGATTTAGTTGCCCAAGAAAAAGCGCTTGAGCAGACAAAAGTACGCGTCGCTGAACTTGAAAAGAATATTGCTGATTTACAGCGCTTACTTGACCAAGCTAAGGGCAAATCAACAGACTCCGCAAAAACTGATGGTTCATTTGGTTTGGGTGGGTTTGCACCAGCAATCTTTGCTTTGATATTAATGGGTCTTACAGGTCTTCTGCTGTGGTTGTTAGCCAAGAATGCCCGTCGTTCAGAGGTACGTAATTTTTCAGCTGAAATACCCAAAGTTGCCTCAACTGCCAAGGAGCATCATCCTGCTCATGGTGCAATGCCGGATCGTGCAAAAGCACTATTTGCTGGAATCGATCTGGATTTAACGCCTGTTAAGAAATCTACCAAGCCTCCAGTTGCTGAGGTCAACCCGCTGGCTGATGCTCTTCGTGTGAAGCTAAATCTAGCGCGGGCTTACATCACCATAGAGGATTTTTCAGCTGCAAAGAAGTCTCTTCAAGAGATTGTCCATATTGGTAGCTCAATTGATCCTGCAATTACGATCGAGGCTCAGGGTTTATTGGCTGAGCTATCGCACAGAAATTCTTAAGCAGTACTATGCGCATCGCTCTTGGCCTTCAATATGATGGCAGCCCCTATTCAGGATGGCAGTCTCAAGTAAACCAGAGCACGATTCAAGATGAATTGGAAAAAGCGATTTCATCTTTTGTAGGTATCGATGCCGTTAATTCGAATCCTATTCGCGTTATCACAGCCGGCAGGACAGATACGGGCGTTCACGCCTTAGGCCAGGTTGTTCACTTCGATGTTGAGGTTGAACGAGAAAACTGGTCGTGGGTTAGAGGTGTAAATACTTTCTTACCTGAATCGATAGTGGTTAATTGGGCTCAAGCTGTCCCTGAAGAATTTAGTGCTCGGTATTCTGCTCATGAGCGAACTTATATCTACGCATTACATGCCGGACAATGCCGCTCACCAATGGCAGCTGATCGCGCGGGTTATGTCATGCTTCCACCAGATCGCTGGTTTGATATTGATGCAATGAGGGGAGCTGCCAAATGTTTGATTGGTGAGCATGATTTCACCTCATTCCGATCTTCAGAGTGCCAAAGTAAGACTCCAGTAAAAACGATGTATTCGATCGAGATTTTCTCGAATGAGCCTTGGTTGTATTTCAAGATCAAAGGAAATGCTTTTTTGCATCATATGGTGCGCAATCTAGTTGGAAGTTTTATCCAAATTGGTCTTGGTAAGCAAAAAGCTGAGTGGATGGCTGAGGTACTAGCAGCAAAAGACCGTAGCATTGCGGCGCCTACGTTTTCGCCAGCTGGACTCTATTTGGCTCAAATTGCCTATCCGGATGAGTTTCAGATCCCAAAGCCTTGGCTTGCAAATTCTTGGCTACCTAAGGCGGTATTCGCCTAGGCAGGTCTTTATTTGCTCTAGGCCTTATCATTTCCCATATGGGCTTACTTACTAACTCTCCTGGCCGTACTAGGGTCAAAATCTGCGGTCTTAAGACGCCTGCAGATGTGGATGCTGCCGTTGCTGCTGGCGTAGATGCTGTTGGCTTTGTCTTTTATCCACCGAGTCCAAGGGCAGTAACCCCCAATATTGCAGCCGCTTTGATTTCCAGGCTTCCAGCCGGGGTAGATGCCGTAGGCCTAGTTGTTAACGCCTCTGATGCTGAATTTGAGGCCATTAGGGCGGCCGCATCCATCACCTTATGGCAATTTCATGGGGATGAGTCTCCAGAGGAGTGTGAGCGCCTAGCCGCGGGGCAGCCATGGATGAAGGCCGCACGAGTTGGGGCCGGCTTCGCGTTTGATGATTTTTCCCTACAATATGGCTATGCAAACGCCTTTTTGCTAGATGCTCTTGTTGAGGGCTACGGCGGAGGGGGCGTTCCTTTTGATTGGTCAGGAATTCCACAAGCATGGATAAGCGCAAACGCGCCTCGGGTCGTTTTGAGTGGTGGATTGAACGTTCACAACGTGGGCGAAGCTATTGCTCGTCTGCATCCTTGCGCGGTTGACGTCTCTAGTGGCGTTGAAGTCAGCAAGGGTGTAAAAGATCACGCCTTAATGAAGCAGTTTATTGAGGCAGTGCGAGCCGCAGACGCAAGCACATCAACCTAATAATTTGCTGTAACTAATCAAAAGAGGTATTTATGTACGATAAGCCAGATGCACGAGGGCACTTCGGTCCTTACGGTGGCGTATTTGTTTCTGAGACACTCATGTTCGCTTTGGATGAACTCAAAGCGGCTTACGCAAAATACCAACACGACCCAGAGTTCTTGGAAGAGTTTCATTACGAGCTCAAGCATTTCGTAGGTCGTCCATCACCGGTTTATCACGCCAAGCGTTGGAGTGAGATGTTGGGTGGTGCGCAAATCTATCTCAAGCGCGAAGATTTAAATCACACAGGCGCACACAAAATTAATAACGTCATTGGTCAAGCGATGCTGGCTAAGCGCATGGGTAAGCCGCGCATTATTGCTGAAACAGGAGCAGGGCAGCATGGCGTAGCTACTGCAACTATTTGTGCACGCTTTGGTTTGGATTGCACTGTGTATCAAGGATCTGTTGACGTCGCGCGTCAAGCCCAAAACGTATTTCGCATGAAATTGCTTGGTGCAAAAGTAGTGCCTGTTGAATCGGGAACCAAGACTCTCAAAGATGCGCTCAATGAAGCAATGCGAGATTGGGTTACCAACGTGGAAGATACCTTCTACATCATTGGTACTGTGGCGGGTCCTCACCCATATCCGATGATGGTCAGAGATTTTCAGAGTGTGATCGGTGAAGAGTGCAAAGTACAAATGCCTGAAATGACAGGGCGTCAGCCTGACTATGTCATGGCATGTGTTGGTGGCGGCTCTAATGCGATGGGCATTTTCTATCCCTATATCGATTTCCCAGAAGTTAAGTTGGTTGGTGTTGAAGCGGCAGGCCATGGCCTAAATAGCGGTCTTCACTCTGCAGCACTTTGTGTTGGTAAGCCGGGTGTATTGCACGGTAACCGCACCTACTTATTGCAAGATGAGAATGGTCAGATTTCTGAAACGCATTCTGTTTCTGCTGGTATGGATTATCCCGGCGTTGGTCCTGAGCATGCTTGGTTAAAAGATTCGGGTCGTGCTGACTATGTAGCAGTGACGGATGAAGAAGCGCTTAAGGCATTCCATGATTGCTGTCGTATCGAAGGCATCATTCCTGCTTTAGAGTCTTCACATGCAATTGCCTATGCTTGCAAATTAGCGCCAACACTTTCTAAAGATAAAACCATCTTGGTAAACCTATCTGGCCGTGGCGATAAAGATATGCATACCGTCGCACAAGCTACTGGCTCCGAAGGTTAATTCGAAGTCACTTACGAACTCACATAAAAATAATAATTACGAATTGCCATGTCAAAAATCACTGCACTCTTTAATGAACTAAAAGCTTCTGGCAAAAAGGGACTCATTCCTTTTATTACTGCTGGTGACCCCGATCCAAAACTCACTGTTGAGTTAATGCATGCATTGGTTCGCGGTGGTGCAAATGTCATTGAGCTCGGCGTTCCTTTTTCTGACCCGATGGCGGATGGTCCTGTTATTCAGCGATCGTCTGAGAGGGCGCTGACACAAGGCGTTACTTTGCATGGCTGCTTAGATATGGTGAAAGAATTTCGTAAAACTGATGCGGATACGCCAGTTGTATTGATGGGCTATGCCAACCCTGTGGAGCAAATGGGGGCAGAGCGTTTTGCAACTGAGGCAAAAGCAGCTGGGGTTGATGGTGTTCTTGTGGTGGATTACCCACCGGAGGAGTGTGAGGACTTTGCTGCTCGCATGAAGATTGCTGGTGTTGACCCAATTTTTCTATTGGCACCGACTTCATCACCAGAACGCATAAAGGATGCTGCCAAAATAGCTTCTGGTTATATCTATTACGTTTCTATGCGCGGTGTAACTGGTGCATCACACCTCAATACCCAGGATGTGGCCAGCATCATTCCTAAGATCCGTGAAGCCACCCCAATCCCTATTGCGGTCGGTTTTGGCATTAATGACGCTGAAAGTGCCCGTGCGGTATCAAAAACAGCAGATGCGGTGGTAATTGGTAGTCGAATTATTCGACTTTTGGAGGATTCTGCCCCCGGCCAGGCGGTACAATCACTTGAAACCTTCATACGTGAAATTCGCGTCGCTTTAGATAGTTAATGCACTGGATAGTTAAAAACTGATGAGCTGGATCGATAAATTACTACCCCCACAAATCCAACATACGGATCCTGCTAGCCGCAAATCTGTTCCTGAGGGACTTTGGGTTAAGTGCCCCAGCTGTGAAACTGTTCTTTACAGTACTGATATCGAAGCTAATTTATCGGTTTGCCCAAAATGCAGTCACCATATGCGCATCGGCGCACGTTTGCGTTTGGACAGCCTGTTGGATGAAAAAGGTCGCTACGAGATTGGCGCTGACATTTACCCAACCGACCCTCTGAAATTTAAAGATTCCAAGAAATACCCAGACCGTATTAAAGAAGCGAATGATGCCTCTGGTGAGTCTGAAGCCTTAATCGTCCTTGGTGGCAAGATCGAAAGTATTCCTGTTGTGGCTGCCTGTTTTGAGTTCCAGTATATGGGTGGCTCAATGGGTTCAGTAGTGGGCGAGCGTTTTGCCCGTGGCGTCCAAGAGGCTATTGCCAAGAAGTGCGCTTTTATTTGTATCACTGCAACTGGTGGTGCTCGTATGCAAGAAAGCTTGCTCTCCTTATTCCAGATGGCTAAGACCAACTCGATGTTGACCTTGTTGTCTAAAAAAGGTTTGCCCTATATCAGCGTCTTAACCGATCCAACGATGGGTGGAATTTCTGCCAGCTTTGCCTTTATGGGTGATGTGGTGATGGCTGAGCCAAAAGCTTTGATTGGTTTCGCTGGACCACGTGTGATTGAGCAAACTGTTCGTGAAAAGTTGCCAGAAGGTTTTCAGCGTTCTGAGTTTTTGATGCAGAAAGGCGGCATTGACATGATCGTTGATCGTCGCCAGATGCGCGGAGAAATTGCCCGACTATTGGCTTTACTCCAGCAGCTTCCTGAGCCTGCGATTGCGGGTAGCGCAGCTGTATAAAGCGCTTGAGCTCCGCACACCAATCCCCCATTCTTTTTTCTAGCCTAGCGGCTTGGCTTAGTCACCTCGAGACTGCGCACCCTGTCGGTATCGATATGGGTCTTGACCGTATTAATCGTGTCAAGGCAGCTTTAGGGCTTCATTTCGAATGTCCTGTGATTACAGTGGCTGGCACCAATGGTAAGGGCTCGACTTGCGCCTATCTTGAAAGTATTTTGTTGGCATCCGGCTATAAGGTGGGTTGCCATATGTCCCCACATTTACTCAACTTTAATGAGCGCGCTCGAGTAAATGGTGAAGAGGTCAAAGATGATCTCTTGTTAGAACATTTTGCCGCTGTTGAAAAGGCTCGTGTCAGCCTAGTGGATGCTCCAACCCTAACGTATTTTGAATTCACCACTTTGGCAATCATGCATTTATTTTCCAAGGTGAATTTAGATGCTGTTGTGCTTGAGGTTGGTATGGGCGGACGATTAGATGCCGTCAATATTGTTGACGCAGATTGCGCGATAGTTACCAGTATTGATATCGATCATGCTGATTTTCTGGGTGGAACTCGCGAAGCTATCGGACGAGAAAAGGCGGGAATTTTTCGTGCTGGCGCTATTGCGGTTTGCGGCGATCCCGTGCCACCACAATCACTTATTGATTACGCTGAAGAACTTGGCTGTGATTTATGGCTGCAAGGCCGTGACTATAACTTTCAGGGTGATAAGCAGCAGTGGGGTTGGGCAGGGCGTCAAAAGCGCTTTAGTGGCCTTGGCTATCCCGCTTTGCGTGGCGCCAACCAAATCCTCAATGCCTCTGCCGTAATTGCAACCCTAATGGCATTGCATCAGCGACTACCAGTTAGCGCCCAAGATATTCGTAATGGATTTGCATTGGTAGAGTTGCCTGGCCGCTTCCAGGTACTTCCTGGTCAACCTACTGTCGTTCTGGATGTTGCGCATAACCCCCATGCCGCAGCTACTTTAGGGCAGGGCCTCGAAAAAATGGGTTATCACCCCTATACCTATGCCATTTTTGGGGCAATGGCGGACAAGGATATAGCTGGAGTTATTAAGCCATTATTGGATAGCGTTGATTTTTGGTTTTGCACCGATTTACCGACTCCGCGGGCTGCTACTGCGACAGCCTTGTCTGAGAGGCTGGTAGAGCTGGGGGTAGCCGTTAAAAATGGCGAAGATGGCGGTATTGAATGCTTCCCAGATCCTGCTGCAGCGTATCAAAAAGCCCTTTCTAAGGCAGGTGAGGGTGATAGAATTGTCATCTTCGGATCCTTCTATACCGTTGCCGGCGTAATGGCATATCGAAACAACCAGGCGCATTGATCCATGATTCGTTTACCGAAGCTTTTTAAGCGAAACCCTGAGACTGAAGACCTTGACCTAGGTTCAGTGAGGGGTCGTCGTACCGTCAATAAATTAGCTCCCCGCAGTTTTCAGCGCGCTCAAGAGAGCGAGGAGCTTGCGCTTACTGAAGATCCTGAGCAGCAACGTGCTCGTCATCGTTTGATTGGTGCAGCTGTATTGGTTTTAATCGCGGTAGTGGGCTTACCCCGCATCTTGGATAACAAGCCAAAGTCTGTAAATAACGATATTGCTGTGAACATCGTTACCAGCCTTCCAGCGCCTAACGCGGCATTGCCTGCGAGCGATGAAAAGGCTAAACCTGCAGCAGTAGTTGAAACGCCTGCAAAAGAAAAAGAAGTTGCGCAAACAAAAGATGTTGTAGCCGCGCCAACACCAACACCAACTTCCGAAGTCAAACCCGATGCTAAACCAGCGCCTGCTGCATCTAAAGCTAGCTCTATTGGATTGGCTGCTGGTGAAGAGGTGGTTGCTGCACCAAATACGACTACTAAAGCAAAAACTGAAGAGCTTCCAAAAAAAGCAGGTACTGGTAAGTACGTTATTCAGATTGGCGCCTTTGCTTCCGAAGACCGCGCCAAGGGTTGGATTGCGAAGATGAAAGATCAAAAGATTCCGAACTACGTGCTCAATAAAACCGGCGCAGATGGTGCGAAGCTCTATGTATTAAGAGCTGGTCCCTTTACTGATAAAGATGCAGCCGAAGCTGCTGAGAAAAAAGTCAAAGCCATGGGCCTTTCTCCAAGGCTGGTTGAGGTTGGAGCACCTTAATGGAATATTTATCCACCTTGAAGTTAACTACGGTGGATTACTTCACCCTAGTAGTGCTATTGGTTTCTGCCTTGGTGGGTATTTCTCGAGGTCTGTTTAAAGAAGTTCTGGCTCTTGCCTCTTGGTTTGTTGCTGCCTGGGTTGCATATCACTACACCAACTATCTCTCTGTTGAATGGCTGTCCACCTTTCATATGGATGAGCTGCTGAGCTTAGGTGTCAGCTTCCTAATTCTATTTATTTTGACTCTGATTGTTTGCGGCCTAATTGGTAACGTGATTCAAAAGATCATTCTATCTGCTGGGCTCAGCATGACAGATCGTTTCTTGGGTCTTATTTTTGGTCTAGCGCGTGGCGGTCTGGTGGTGGTTGTGATGGCCACATTAGCAGCTTTGACTCCAATTCCTCAAAGCATGGCTTGGCAAAAAGCGATTACTCGTCCAGCCATAGACATGGCAACTGGTTTAATTAAAAATTGGCTACCAGCCGATTGGGCTAAACAATTAGGTGATGCAATACCTAAAATTACACCCACCGTTACACCTTCATTAACAATAGGGATCTAGGCTTATGTGCGGCGTCGTTGGAACAGTTTCCCACTCCCCAGTTAATCAACTGATATATGACGCTTTGTTGCTCTTGCAACATCGCGGTCAAGATGCTGCCGGCATGGCAACGATGAATGGCAACTCATTCACGATGCATAAGGCCAATGGTTTAGTGCGAGATGTATTCAGAACTCGCAATATGCGTAGCTTGTTAGGTAATGCCGGTATTGGCCAGGTGCGTTACCCAACTGCTGGATCAGCTAGTAGCGAAGAAGAGGCGCAACCGTTTTACGTTAGTGCTCCATACGGAATTATCTTGGCACATAACGGCAATCTCACCAATGCAGCAAGTCTTCGCGTCGAGATGGCCTACCGCGACCGCCGCCATATTAATACCAGCTCAGATACAGAAGTTCTATTGAATGTACTGGCCGACGAACTTCAAAAAGAAACTAATAGCGCGGCCCTTGATGAAAGCGCTATGTTTAATGCCGTTACACAAGTAACTCAGCGCGTTAAAGGTTCTTATGCTGTTGTGTCTTTGATAGCAGGTTATGGCTTATTAGCATTCCGCGATCCGTTTGGTATTCGTCCTTTATGTATTGGACGTATTGATACACCTAAGGGCCCAGAGTGGATGATTGCCTCTGAGTCAGTTGCTCTTGATGGCCTTGGCTTTACCTTTGTGCGAGACGTCAATCCTGGTGAAGCAATTTATATTGATTTAGATGGTAATTTTTACTCACGTCAATGTGTAGCCGACGCTGTTCTGACGCCTTGCATTTTCGAGTACGTATACATGGCTCGTCCTGATTCGACGATTGATGGTGTTACCGTTTACAACGTACGCATGCGTATGGGTGATTATCTTGCCGAGAAAATTCGTAAAGAAACGATTCCGGGTGAGATTGATGTTGTGATGCCGATTCCGGACTCTAGTCGTCCGGCAGCAATGCAGGTTGCAAAACGTCTAGGCGTTGACTACCGCGAAGGCTTCTTCAAGAATCGCTATATCGGTAGAACCTTCATCATGCCGGGTCAGGCTGTACGCAAAAAGTCAGTACGTCAAAAACTGAATGCCATGCGTATTGAGTTCAAAGACAAGACAGTATTGATTGTGGATGACTCTATCGTTCGTGGCACAACTTCATTTGAGATTGTGCAGATGGCGCGCGAGTCTGGCGCTAAGAAAGTGATTTTTGCTTCTGCAGCACCTCCAGTACGCTTCCCGAATGTCTATGGTATTGATATGCCAACTCGTAGCGAGTTGGTAGCCTATGGTCGCACTGATGAAGAGATTAATAAGATGATCGGTGCCGATCAGTTGATCTACCAAAGCGTTGAAGATATGAAGCAGGCCGTGAAGGACATTAATCCTAATATTCAGCATTTTGAAGCCTCGTGTTTCGATGGTCATTACATCACTGGTGATATCAATGACTCTTACTTGGATGCTTTAGAGGCAGCTCGTAATACCTCCGAGGCTAAGGCTGATCGTCAACGTGACTCCAGCGACTTTGCACGCTCCCAACTGCATTTGCATTTGGCTACAGAAGACTAAAAACAACGATCGAGTTCCTCAGGCATGCGTGTCTGAGGCAATTCTGTAATTCGGTGTCAAAATAGCGGTATGAAGAGTAAAACTACCCGCAAAAAACCTGATTTCTCAAAACTTGCGCTTGAAACCTTAGCGGTTCGCGCTGGAACTCGTCGCACAGCTGAATATCAAGAGCATTCAGAGGCGATGTTCCTGACTTCTAGCTTTTGCTTCGATAGCGCTGAATTGGCTGCCGATGGTTTTGCCCATGCAGATCAAGGCTTTATTTATTCTCGTTTCACCAATCCCACAGTCAGCATGTTTCAGGATCGTCTCGCTGCCTTAGAGGGCGGTGAAGCCTGTATCGCAACTTCCTCAGGAATGGCTGCGATTTTGACAATGGCAATGTCTCATCTGCAGGCGGGTGACCATGTAGTCTGCTCTCGCTCTGTATTTGGTGCCACCATCCAATTGTTTAGCAATATTTTGGGACGCTTTGGCATCACCACTACTTATGTAGATCTGGCTGATACCAAGGCTTGGCAGAATGCCGTCCAAGAAAATACCAAGTTGTTTTATTTGGAAACGCCTTCCAATCCATTAACTGAAATTGCAGACATCAAAGCTATTTCTAAGATTGCAAAAAAAGCAAATGCTTTGTTTGCGGTCGATAACTGCTTTTGCACACCAGCCTTACAAAGACCGCTAGCCTTAGGTGCTGATGTGGTCATTCATTCGGCAACCAAATATTTGGATGGCCAGGGTAGAGTGGTTGGCGGTGCTATTGTGGGTAGCAATGATTTCATCATGGGCAAAGTATTTCCCTATGTAAGAACTGCTGGTCCAACACTTTCAGCGTTCAATGCTTGGGTATTCTTAAAAGGTTTAGAGACTCTCGAGTTGCGCATGAAGCAGCAGAGTCAGAATGCCTTGGAAATTGCTCAATGGTTAGAAAGGCAGCCAGGAGTAGAGCGTGTCTATCATCCTGGTCTAAAGTCACATCCCCAGCATGCTCTGGCTAAGCGCCAACAAAAAGCGGGCGGCGCTATCTTGTCTTTCACTCTTAAGGGTGGCAAGAAGGCTGCATTCAAGCTTATCAATCAAACCAAACTTTGCTCTATCACTGCAAATCTGGGTGACACTCGTACCACGATTACGCATCCTGCAACAACAACCCATTGCCGTGTAAGTCCAGAAGCTCGTAAAGCCGCCGGCATTACCGATGGCCTTGTTCGTATTGCGGTTGGACTTGAAAATGTGATTGATTTGAAGAATGACCTCGTTGGTGGTATCAAGAAGTAGTTGCATAAACGCAAATTGAAGGTCGGAGCCTAAATGAGTTTTACTGATGCTACCCAGTTCTGGAATGAGCGTTTTGATACAGGTGAATTTATTTTTGGCAAAGAGCCAAATGAGTATCTCGTTCAGAAGTCCGCTCAATATCTAAAGCCCAAAAATTCTGTTCTCTGCATTGCTGATGGTGAAGGGCGTAATGGCGTTTGGCTTGCAAAGCAGGGAATGCATGTCACCGGCTTTGATGTTTCTGATATCGCTCTTGCTAAGGCTAAGCAATTTGCTAATGAGAATCAAGTTAGCATCCAATATAGCCTCTGCGATACCGATGGTTTTGATTGGCAGGTAAATGCCTATGATGCGGTTGTTGTCATCTTCATCCAGTTTGCTGATCCCGAAATGCGTGCCAGGATTTTTAAGCAAGTACATCAGGCTTTGAAACCTGGCGGCCTATTTATTCTGCAAGGCTATACACCGAAGCAATTGGAATATAAAACGGGTGGTCCATCTTTAATTGAGCACCTGTATACAGAAGAAATGATTCGAGAGCTGAGTCAGGGTTTCGATATTCTTGATCTACAGTGTTATGAAAAAGAGTTATCTGAAGGAGCTAGACATACTGGCATGTCAGCACTACTCGGTATGGTTGCTAAAAAGAGCTCATGAAGACGATCGAAATTAAGAGTGCTTGGCAAGGTAATAGCGACTGCAATTCCTGCTCAATACGTAGCTCCGTACTTTTTGCTGAGCTCAATGAAGAAGACTTTTCTAAGATACATGAGCCGATTGATGATCTGAGGTTTGAGGCCAACTCCGGAATTTATACGCAAGGTGATGCGGCTGATTATCTGTTCACCCTGAGGGATGGTTATATCAAATTACTTCACATTAATTCCGATGGCTCCGGAAGAATTGTCCGTCTCGTAGTTCCTGGAGACTTATTTGGCATGGAAGCATTGCTAGGCGATGTTTACACCCATTCAGCTGCCGCACTTTCAAATATTCATCTATGCCGCATTCCCAAGAGGATTATTTCATCCTTAGGTGAAGAGTCACCGCGTTTACATCGCCAGATTGTTAAGAAATGGGGTGAAGCTCTTGCCCAATCGGAATCTTGGTTTTCTGAAATCAATACCGGTCGTATTGAAGTGCGTTTAGCGCGTTTCTTTTTAAGGGTTGCTAAGGTTTCTGGCGACATGGCAGTTGCACCCCTTTTTAAGCGTGAAGATATGGGTCTCATGATGGATGTGAAATTTGAGACTATTAGCAGAGCTCTAGCCTCTATGGCTGACCAGGGAGTCATTTCAAATGTCTCTCGCTTGAGCATTCAAATACCAAGTATTGAGAAGTTAAAAGCGTTCTCACAAGCTAGCGCCTAAACCACTAAGCGTTAAAAAAGCTGCCGAAGCAGCTTTTTTATTTAATACGGAAGCTAATTTGGCATTAAGCCTTTTTAGCATAAGCAGAGCACCAGCCTTTGCCAGCAACTTTCTTAGTGCCAAACAAAGAGCAGCCGCCAGTTGCATCGCCAACTTTGCCTTGGAACAAAGCGCAGTTATCGCATTCTTGTCCAGCCGCGTATTTTGCATACTTTGCTTTATCAACAGATGTGGCAACAGCTTTGTAACCCAAAGCAGCAGCTTGCGGATCAGTTTCAGAAACCATTGCTTGAGCTTGAACTTTTCCGTTCAAAGCCAAGGTGCAAGCACCAGCAGCGGACAAAATCATAAATTGGCGACGACTATTTTTCATGTGGATTCCAGTATTTAGGTCAATAAAAGCGTTAATAACAAGCTTTAGAGATATTAAAGGGGATAACACCAACAACAATAGGGGTTTCTCAGGATTAAGTTTAGCAAGACTTGGCCTCAAACTGTGAAATTATGCGTTGATGCGTATATAGGCATTTAAATAGCCATTTCATTGGCAGATAAATAATAAAAGGGGTTCTATGAAAAAGTTTTTATCAATTGGTCTACTGCTTGCATCCAGCATTGTTTCTGCGCAGTCATCCGCACCTGCCAATCCCGAATTGCTACAAATTTTCGACAAATCCACTAAATTTGTTGTAAATACACCTAAGGGTCCCGTGGAAATTACCCGCGTAATGACCCCATGCGCTAAGAATAAGGGCTGGTTGCAGCCGCTAGTCCCAATTAAGGGGGTTGTTCCTGTAGATGAGATCGATGTTTTAAATGCGCTTAATGACAAAGACTCTATTGTTGTGGATATGCGTGTTATTGACGATCGCGTTAAAGGAACTATTCCTGGCTCAGTTGGCATACCTTATACCGAAGTTGCCATGCGCATGGACGAGTTGGGTTGCAAAAAGCCAATCGCCGGATCCACTAAATGGGATTGCTCTAAGGCTAAAAAGGTATATGCCTTCTGTAATGGTCCGGTATGCCCGCAAAGCCCAATGGCGATGGCTGCCATGACGCGCGACGGCTTCCCAGCTACAAAGATCTACTACTACCGTGGAGGCATGCTCGATTGGGATGCTCTAGGTTTGACTACCGTTAAGGGTGAGTTCTAAGTTTTCCTATTGAACTTAGTTTCGCATGGGGCTTTTATAGCCCCATTTTTTTAGCTCAGATTCATTGCAATTGACACTTGACTCTTTCTTTCCTCAGTAATAATATATAATTAAATATATTATTAATACCTTAATTGAGGTTCTGAGCAATGAATCAACAGCAACTTAAGCAACCAGCACCATATTGGAATCCGCTAATTGCGGGAATCCTACTTGGCATCGTGCTGCTATCAACATTTCTATTTACTGGTCATGGATTGGGGGCAACCGGCTTTACAACCAGGCTGACGGCATGGTTTGGAATGTATTTAATGCCCACCGCAACAAATGCCAATGAGTATCTGGGCGGAATGGTTGAGGAGGGTAGGCCGCTCGATGCTTGGATTACGTGGCAGGTCATAGGGGTTGCGCTTGGAGCGCTAATTTCTGCTTTTTTTGCTGGAAGAATAGCCATTAAGCTGGATGGAAAGAAATTCCTCGGTGGTGCTAATAGGCCATTTACAGCGCTATTTGGCGGAATCTTGGCGGGCTTTGGTGCGCGTATTGCTGCTGGTTGTACAAGTGGCTTAGGACTATCAGGAGCAGCCGTACTTAGCCTCGCTGGATTTACCTTTCTGGGTACATTCTTTGCTGTTGGCCTCTTGGCTAGCCGCTTCATGAAAGAGGAGAAATAAGATGGGAACAATTCTTTCTGGGCTATTGCTTGGTGGAGCTTTTGGCTTTGTGCTTGAGCGCGCTGGCTTTGGTAACCCCAATAAATTAACAGGTCAGTTTCGTCTAACAGATTGGTCTGTATTTAAAGTCATGTTTACTGCAATCGTATTTTCGGCAGTTGGACTGTTGATATTGGAAAAAGTTGGCGTTGTAGATAGTGGCAGCCTCTTTGTGCCGCCATCATTTTTAGGTGCTGCCGCCTTAGGTGGTGCATTTGTTGGGGCGGGTTTTGCTATTGGTGGCTATTGCCCCGGAACTTCAGTGGTTGGCCTCATGTCGGGTCGGATGGATGCTGGAATCTTTTTAATCGGGTTGCTGCTTGGAACAATCGTATTCGCTGGTATATACCCAAGTATTGAGTCCCTCACTACTCTTGGTGAAATTCCTAGTGCCGATTCATTGCCAGAGCTCTTAAGTGTTTCTAGCCTATCTATTGATGTCGTAATGGTGATTGCGGCGGTTGGTGTATTTGCATTGGGATCCTGGATGGAAAAGAAATCACGTGGTCCAGTTAGCTCGCAAGAAATTTAATACTTTAAAAGGAAAAAATAATGTCTAAAAAATCAACTGTAGTTGCATTAGCTTTAGCATTGGCAGGACTGGCATCAGCTCCGATGGCAAATGCAGCGGATGCTCCAGCAACACCAGCTGGCGCCGAGCAAAAAAATCCTTGCGGTCCAAAGAAGGATGCATCCAACCCATGTGGCCCAGCTAAGAAGAAGGCTGCTAATCCCTGTGGACCAGCAAACCCCTGTGGACCGAAAAAGCGTAAATCAGCTGACTAATTCATAAACGTGTTGATCCAATCCACTCTCTGTCTGGCTGCTCAAGAAATTGCAAGCATCCAAACACGATACGCAAAAAAGGGCTTAACCCTTAGCGAGGTAGCGCTTTGTGGCGCCAAGGAGTTTATTGAGTGGAATCATTACCCAGCAAATGACTTGGTGGACGAAGTCAGTGGTTATGAGTTTTACTACCACGCACACTCAGCGGATGAGATGGTGGATGGTGAGCATGGCCATTTCCACTTATTTAAGAGATGTGGATATGATTTTCATCACCTCATTGGGATTGCGTTAAATCAACAAGGTTTGCCAGTTCGGCTATTCACCACAAATCAATGGGTCACCGGTGAAAAGTTTGTTTCTGCACAATCAGTTATTGCTCAGCTACGTGATTTTGATATGGCGATAAAGGGCAGAATGGGTCCAATTGCACGGTGGATCAGCGCATTAACAAAACTATATTTTATCGACATGGAAAAGCTGATCCTGAGCCGAGACCAAAAAATTAGCGAGCTCAAGATCGAGCTTGGAGATTTGGAGAGTGCATTGGATTCGAAGAGTCATCATGTTTTAACGCAAAGCAAGATTGATTTATTGGATCAACTTTCGCAGCATTTATTACCTGAAAATTAACCTAGGAGTTCAAATGAAAAAGATGCAATTAGGACTGGCTTTGGCCATCGCAAGCTTTATCGGAATTGTTCAGGCCGTGACATTGCCTGGTCCAGTGGTCAGTGCAGAATGGTTGGCAGCTAACCAATCAGAAGTTCAAATACTTGAAGTTCGCGGTGATGTCGCTAGCTATACGCGTGCCCCTGAATTTGAAGTCGATAAAAAGACTGGAAAGAAATTTTTGGTTGAGGTAGGCGGGCATATTCAGGACTCAACATTATTGGATTTCAAAAAAGTTAGGGCTGACAGAATGATTGATGGGAAGAAGATTAAATATCTCATTCCTGAAAAGGCCGACTTTGAAAAGATTATTCAGTCTGTAGGAGTTAATTCTGATAAACCCATTATTTTGGTTCCCGTTGGTCTTGATATTTCAGATATTGATGAAGCCTTACGCGCCTATTGGCAATTTAAGGTTTACGGCGAGGACAATATTGCTGTATTGGATGGCGGTATGGCTGGCTGGCTTTCTGAAGGCCGCGATTATTCTGTTGCACCACCCCTTAAATCGAATGGAACTTGGCTCGGTAAAGCAGAGCGTAAAGAATTAATTGCCAATTCAGAGCAGGTAGCCCTTGCCTCAAAAACAGGAAAATCCACCTTGATTGATGCTCGTCAGCCTGTTCAGTATTTTGGTCTTAGCAAGCGTGACTATGTAGGGGCTTATGGGCATATCGCTGGAGCGAAAGAGCTTGCACCTGAGTTATTGGCAAAGCCAGCAAAAGGTGCATTGTATTTCTGGGATAAGAATACCTATAACTCCTTATTTGCTGCTAACGGCATTAATCCTAAGGCACCTGCAATTAGCTATTGCAATAGTGGTCACTTAGCTGCTGGTGGTTGGTTTGTGATGTCTGAGTTGATTGGTAATAAATCTACCAAGCTCTATGACGGGTCTCTATATCTTTGGACTTTAGAAGGTCGCCCATTGGTAGGTGTTTCGCTGAACTAACTGCATTGATTTTTTGCTTCACATATAAGTTAAGTAATTTTCCGTAATTTTAAAAAGGATGTTGATATGAAATGCAATGTTGGCGGAATTGACCGCATCTTACGTATTGTCGTTGGGCTCGTATTAATTGGTTTGGCTCTAACTGGAACTACTGGTGCTTGGGCCTGGGTTGGCGTTGTTCCTTTGGCAACCGGATTATTCAAATTCTGTCCAGCCTATCCATTGTTGGGAATCAATACAAGTGGTAGTAGTTGCTCTAAATAATCCCACTCATATTGATGCGCTTGCTTGGATGAAAATCTAGCAAGGGCATTTTTTATTTCTAGAGAAACATTCCAGTCAATAGCAATATTGCATACAAATGCACAGTTAATAGATTGACTTGTATCGCCAATTTCAGCTGAGCCTTTATGTTGGCGCGAGTGCGAAGTATAGAAGCGCAATAAGCAAACCCCGGAACACAGGCCAATGTTATCAAGGTGTATTTTGGTAGTGTTCCATCATAAATACTCATGAATTGAAGCGCGAATCCACTTAACAAAATTAGGATTTGCCAGACCCATATTTGTTTATTTTTGCATTGAACTGCCAAGGTATTCTTCCCAGCCGCTTTATCTGCATTGATGTCGGGTATTTGATTGACCAATAGGATGTTCGATATCATTAATCCAAACGCCAAGCCAACGGGAATTGCTGATACCGCCAATTTAGCAATCTGTAAACTTGCCATACCCACTACAAGGCTGGACCATGCAATCGCAATTGCCAGTTCACCCAAGATGCCTCTAGACATGAGCTGTAAGGGTGGCGCCGAGTATCCCCAAGCCATGCAGATGCCAACTAGTCCAATGGGGAGTAGCTCCCAAGTTGTAACGCTGCAGATATGGAGGCCTGAGATTGCAGCTAGACCCAGCAATACGAGTGCTGATAAGTAAATTTGTCTGGGGCTTAGGATTTGATTCTGTATATATCGACTACCACCTGTATAGGGGGCGATGCGCTCCTCATTATTTTCATCGCTACCATTGCGATGATCACAGTAGTCATTTAGTAGATTTGCACCTGAATGTGCAAGCATCGCTACTATGATTGCCAGGAGGTTAACAATCCATGATGATTTAATTCCAAGACTTGGAAATGACAGACCAATACAGCAGCCCAATAGGGTAATGATTAAGAAGTTTGGCCTTGTTGCCAAAAAGAAATTTTTGATACTGCTCATCAGTAATTTAGAAATCTTATCGTAAGCATTCTAAGGGGCTAAATTAATGATCGATAAATCGTCGTGGATCGTTGATTGGCCTTAGCGGCATGATATGAATTTGATTTCCATCGAGTTCGAGATGCATTAGCGCCCCAGTCTGCATCTGCAATCGGTTAACTTCAGCTGCAGAGGCTTCCCATTCAACAGTATTTTCACTATTTTGTATTCGCAATTGAATGACTGCTATCTGGCCAAGCGCGCTCATCTTCTCAACCAGTGCAGGGACGCTAGTCTGAGTCGGATTGTTATGAACACTCAAGCCGCTCTGAGGAATAACCCAGGCGACACGTGCTTTGGGGGGAATCTTTCCTTTATCTGCAACACTAAAAGCGGTGTTGCACCCATCCCAACTCAAGCTACCAGAGTCAAATACGCCTTGAAACATATTGCTAATACCAACTAATTCCGCAACTCGGGAATTCCTAGGTCTTTCAAATAAAACTCTTGGTGCGGCAGTTTGCAAGCTAATACCCTGATCTATGACGGTAATCCGGTCAGCCAATAAATCGGCCTCACGTAAGTCATGCGTTACCAGGATCATGGGAATATTTAAGTCTGTACGAAGCTGTGCCAATGTCTTATAAAGGCCTTGACGTGTTGGAGCGTCGATTGCTGAAAATGGCTCATCCAGTAGTAAGACTTTAGGTTGTCTAGCCAAAGCCCTGGCGAGGGCAACACGTTGCTGCTGTCCGCCAGATAGTTGGTGTGGCAACCTATCTGCAAGATCAGCTATACCCATGCGATCCAGTAGATCCAAACTGACTTTCTTGCGTTCAGATGTATTGAGACCAGAATTTTGCAAAGGAATTGCCACATTGCCTACTGCGTTGAGATGTGGAAAGAGTGCGTACTGCTGGAATAAGAATCCACATGAGCGTTCCGCAGGCGAAAGCTGCCTTATCTTGCCGCCAAGATCATCAGCCTCAAACCAAGCCTCGCCATTACATTCAATTTTTCCTCTAGATGGCGTATTTAGGCCTGCTATGGTTCTAAGAGCTGTAGTTTTACCGCTGCCGGAGGGGCCAACCAAGGCATGCAAGTCTCCAGGTGCGCATTCCAGACTAATTTGTAGTGGACTAGGTGTGTTTTGGCTAATCTTTACCTTTAGCATTAGCTGATACCTCTGCGACGATTTGGGTTGCGCCCGAATATTCCGTATGAGAGTGCTATGCACACTAAAGATATACCCAAGAGTACGAGCGCTAAAGATCCTGCACCCGAGGTATCAAAGCTCTGTACCTTGTCATATATTGCAATGGAGGCAGTTTTTGTCTCTCCTGGAATTGCACCACCAACCATGAGGACTACGCCGAACTCACCAAGGGTATGAGCGAAGGTAAGGGCGGCAGCACCAGTAATGCCTCGCCAGGATAGCGGCAGCTCAATCAAGCGAAAGATTTGCCAGTTGCTTAGACCACTGACTTGGGCGGCCTCACGAATTTCAGGGTTGATGGCCTCAAATGCCCTTTGAATGGGCTGAATCGCAAATGGGATGTTCACAATCAGTGAGGCAAGAAGGATGCCTGTGAATGAAAATACAAGAGGAAAGCCGAAAATGCTGGTATTTCCAAATGAAACTAGAAAGTAGTAACCCAAAACAGTGGGCGGAAGAACTAGGGGAAGGGCTAGAGCGGCCTCAAGCCATGGACGGCTTTTATTGAGCTTGGTTAGCTTATGGGCAACCCAAACCCCAAATGGGAGCATCAAAGCCATAGTCCAAAAAGCGAGCTTTAAGGACAGCAGAATTGCATCAATATCCATTTTTTTGATTGTATTGCCTTTGCGGACTAGGGTATCCCACTATATAAGTGTTTTGGTCTTGGGTGTCCAATATATGCACGTATACGCATATATTATTTTAAGCTAGTGAATATCAAAGCAAAAGTCAAAAAAGCCACTAAGGATCTTTCTCCAAAAGCGATGGAAAAGGTTTTCGCGCGCGCAGCAGATTATTTCAGCGTGCTTTCTGAACCATCACGTTTGCGCATCATGTATGCAGTGTGTAGCGGTGAAAAGTCTGTTTCTGAAGTTATTGAGTTGTGCGGCTCCAGTCAGGCAAATGTTTCACGTCATCTTGCAGCGCTTCACAAGGCAGGAATATTGCTGAGACGCAAAGAGGGCACGACTGTTTTTTACTCAATCGCTGACAACGCTACTGTAGAGATGTGCCAAACAGTTTGCGCGAAGATGGCCGAAAGTTTGCATTAATTTTTTAAGTATCTATTCATCAAAGTAGAGATCACATGACCAAAAAACAAATAGAGATTAGTGCGCAGGATATCGGTGCTATCGAAAAGCCAGCTAACCAGGCACGCCTTGTTAAGGCACCTGAGCATTTTATTTCCCAAGAGCTTATCGCCGATATCAATGCCAATGGTTTAGATGAGAATCGTCGCGGCTTTTTGCGCAAGGGCTTTATGTCTGCTCTAGGCGGTGCGGCGGCTGGCTTAACAGCACCACTGGCTATGGCTGCAGGCGAGGGTGATCCTGCGATCCTTGAGAAGCAAGAATGGCAAACCACTCTTGGTAAGAATGTGGCAACAATGCCTTATGGCGTGCCATCTATTTATGAGTCCAACTTGATTCGTCGTGAGTCTCCAGGTTTAACGCGTGTGTCTGCGGCTTCGGTTGCCTTCACTCCATTACAGGGTTTATTTGGAACTATTACTCCAAATGGTTTGCACTTTGAGCGCCATCATCAAGGTTGGTACAACCTTAATCCTGAAACCCATCGCTTGATGGTGAATGGTTTGGTGAAAAACCCACGTGTTTTCACCATGAACGATTTAATGCGCCTGCCTTCTGTTTCTCGTACCCACTTTATTGAGTGTGGAGCAAATACTGGATTGGAGTGGGGCAACGTTGCCGTTCCTACGGTTCAGTACACACACGGCATGCTTTCTTGCTGTGAGTTCACCGGTGTTCCATTAAAGGTCTTGCTCGAAGAGTGTGGCGCTGATCTCAAAAAGGGTAAGTTCATGCTTGCCGAAGGTGGCGATGGCTCAGGTATGACTCGTACCATCAATCTTGAGAGTTGCTTGAATGACACCATCGTGGCTTGGGCTATGAATGGTGAGATGTTGCGCCCTGAAAATGGATTCCCATTGCGCCTAGTGGTGCCGGGTGTTCAAGGTGTTAGCTGGGTTAAATGGTTGCGTCGCTTGGAAGTAGGCGATATGCCATGGAATGCAAAAGACGAAGCGGTTCACTATATTGAACTCATGCCTGACGGAACGCATCGTCAATACGCATCAATCCAAGAGTGCAAATCAGTTATTACAACTCCCTCAGGTGGTCAGCAGTTGCTAGATAAAGGTTTCTACAACGTGAGTGGTATGGCTTGGTCAGGCCGCGGAAAAATTACACGTGTAGACGTTTCATTTGATGGCGGAAATAACTGGCGTACTGCTCGCCTAGAGACTCCAGTTCTTACGAAGTCCATTACTCGCTTCAATATTGATTGGGTTTGGGATGGCTCTCCCGCGATTCTCCAGTCCCGTGCGATGGATGACACTGGCTATATTCAACCCTCGATCAAGACACTCCGCAATGTTCGCGGCACTCGATCGATTTATCACAACAATGCAATTCAATCATGGAAATTGGATTCAAACGGCGAGGTGAGCAATGTTCAAGTTGGATAAATTTAGTATTGGCCTAGGCTTTGCGGCGCTCATCACAATCACTGCGCAACAAGCGTTAGCGCAGTCTGGTTCAGTCAAATTCCCTGGTATTGGTAGAACGGCTACTCCTGCGGAAGTTGCCGCTTGGGATATTGATGTTCGCCCCGACTTTAAAGGTTTGCCAAAAGGATCTGGCTCTGTCGAAAAGGGCCAAGTAATTTGGGAGACTAAGTGTGCAAGCTGTCACGGCACATTTGGTGAGTCTAATGAGATCTTCACTCCGATTGCTGGTGGTACTACTAAGGATGATGTCAAAACGGGTAAGGTAGCTTCATTAAAGGATATGAAGCAGCCGCAACGTACAACCCTCATGAAGGTGCCTACGGTATCTACATTATGGGATTACATTTATCGCGCGATGCCATGGAATGCACCAAGATCACTAACACCTGACGATACTTACGCGGTTGTTGCGTTTATTTTGAGTCTAGGCGAGATTGTTCCTGATGATTTTGTGCTGAGCGATAAAAATATTGCCGATGTCAAAATGCCGAATCGTAATGGCATGACCACAAAGCACGGCTTCTGGAATGTAAAGGACAAGCCGGACGTTAATGGAAATGCTTGTATGCATAACTGCGTACCATTTGTCCAAATCGGCTCAACATTGCCTGACTTTGCTCGAAATGCGCATGACAATATTGCAGAGCAAAACCGCATGTATGGCCCATACCGCGGAGCAGATTCAACTAAGCCACCATTAAAAGCATTACCTGGCGCAGCCGGCGAGGGCTTGGCTCATGCCAAGGATACGCATTCAGCCGCTAAAAAAGGTCCTGCTGCTTTATTCCAAAGTGAAAACTGCTCGGCTTGCCACGCTCCTAATGCAAAGTTAGTGGGGCCTTCAATTGCTGAGATTGCAAAGAAATATGAAGGTCAAAGCGGAGCGGTTGATAAGCTGATGGCAAAGGTGAAATCTGGAGGAGCTGGTGTGTGGGGTTCTATTCCAATGCCACCACAAGCCCAGCTTTCGGATGAAGACCGCAAGACTTTAGTAACGTGGGTGCTATCTGGTGGCAAATAAAAATTGCCAACTAAGTAGTAACCACCATGTTTTAATGCAAAATAGGTAATAAATTGATAGAAGTAAAGATTAATAAAGGAGTTTTTATGAATCAGCAGCGTCGTAGTTTATTGAAGTATTCAGCAGTATTTGGCTTGATGGCTTCAGCAGGTCTCATTAGCACCGCACAAGCTCAAGAGTGGAACAAAGCCGCTTTTGAGGGCAAAGGTATTGATGATGTATTTAAGATCTTGGGCGCTGGTAGTCCAGAGAAATCATCTGCAGTGACTTTGAACGCTCCAGATATCGCTGAAAACGGCGCAGTTGTTCCTGTTGGAATTACTTCCACACTGAAGGCTGAACAAATGGCCATCTTGGTTGAAAAGAACCCAAGTTCATTGGCAGCTCAATTCTTCATCCCGGCTGGCACTGATTCATTTGTAACAACCCGTATCAAAATGGGTCAAACATCCAATGTATACGGCTTGGTAAAAGCTGATGGCAAGTGGTTAATGACTGTTAAAGAAGTCAAGGTAACCCTTGGTGGTTGCGGCGGTTAATACCGAAGCAAGTAGATAAATACGATTCACTTATATATAGATTAAAAGAGGAACCAAAATGGCTGATCCAATGCGCGTAAGAGCTGCTGAAAATGGCGGTACTGTAGATGTAAAAATTTTGATGAAACATGATATGGAATCTGGCCAGCGCAAAGACGCTTCAGGCAAAACTATTCCAGCATGGTTTATCAGCACAATCAATGTAAAAGCTAATGGCAAAGATGTGTTTAACGGTCAATTTGGTCCAGCGGTTTCTAAGGATCCATTCTTGAACTTTAAATACAAGGGCGCTAAAGGTGACAAGATTGTTGTAACTTGGAACGATAGCAAGGGTGACAAGCGTACTGATGAAGCAACTGCTTCTTAATTGCTTTTTGCTTTAATAAATCATCACCGCCTCCGTGGTTCTGAAAGGGTAGGAAATGCAGCGTAAATTGACCTTAGGGTTAGCTACTGGTTTAGTGGCAACTTTATTAACAATGACATCTTCGGTGTCAGCACAAAAAAGTGCTACAGACGATATTGCCAAATATCGAGAGATGATTGCTGATGGTAACCCTTCAGAGCTCTACGAGGCGGCTGGCGAAAATTTATGGAAGAAACCAGCGGGCCCTAAAAATGCCACGCTTGAAAAATGTAATTTAGGCTTAGGCCCAGGCGTAGTTAAAGGCGCTGCAGCACAACTACCGCGCTACTTTAAAGATACCAACAAGGTTCAGGATCTTGAATCCCGCTTGATGACCTGTATGCAAGTTTTACAAGGTCGCGATCCGCAAGAGATGATTGATGCACCATTCCAAAAGGGTCCAAAGAAGGACATGGAGGCAATTGTTGCTTACGTTGTAACCCAGTCTAAGGGTGACAAGATCAAGGTAAGCACTGCCCATCCAAAAGAAAAAGAAATGTATGACCTCGGCAAGCGTGCCTTTTTCTTCCAGGGCGGACCGATGGACTTCTCATGCGCATCTTGCCACTCCGAAAATGGAAAGCGTATTCGTTTGCAAGATTTACCAAATATCACGGAACAAAAGGGTGCTGCTTTAGGTTGGGGTTACTGGCCTGCATACCGTGTTTCTAGCGGTCAGTTTTGGACAATGCAGCAACGTTTAAATGATTGCTATCGTCAACAACGTTTCCCTTTCCCAATCTATGGCTCTGATGTCACCATGGCTTTGTCAATGTATATGGCAAAGAACGCTAATGGCGGCACAGTTGAAACACCTGGCTTGAAGCGTTAATAGATAAGAGACGACGAAAATGAAAATGACACACTTAAAACAACTCTTAGCTATTTCTGGATTTATTTTTGCTGCTGGCTTGGTGCAGACACCTGCTCTTGCTCAGCAAAAAAATGACCCTAAATTCAATAAGATGATGCAAGACAGCTTTAGGGCTCAAGGCATTGCCGGTTTGGATCGTATTGATCAAGATGCGACACAGAAATTCTGTTCAGATCCTCAATTTGCTAATAGCAAGCAGGGCGAGGCTATGCGTGAAAAAATTCAGAAAATGAATATGGACACGATTCAACAGCCGTCAGATGGCAAGTACATCGGTGACTGGAAGAATGGCGAAAAAATTGCCCAAAGCGGTCGCGGCGCAACCTGGTCTGATAAGGCTGATACTGTGATCGGTGGAGGCTGCTATAACTGTCACCAAATCGATCCAAAAGAAATCTCCTATGGAACGATTGGCCCTTCATTATCCGGTTACGGAAAAATGCGTGGCTACTCACCTGAGGTCATTACTTACACTTGGAACCGCATTAATAATGCAAAGGCTTACAACGCATGCAGCAATATGCCGCGTATCGCCCACTTCAAACTCTTAAATGAGAAACAAATTCAGGATGTCATGGCTTTATTACTTGACCCAGAATCACCTGTAAATAAATAACAGATCTAAACAGGCCGAAAGGCCTGTTTTCTTAAGGAAATACTATGTCTTTAAACCGTCGTGAGTTTTTACAAGCGCTAGCTATCGCATCCGCTGGTGGCATGAGTTTGCAATCCAATTTTGCTAGCGCACAAACTACTGCGCAAAAATTTTATGACTTGCCGAAATTCGGTAATGTCCACTTTCTGCATTTCACGGATTGCCATGCGCAACTCCTGCCAATCTATTTCCGCGAACCTAACGTTAACTTGGGTATTGGCGCGCAAGAAGGTAAGACGCCGCACTTGGTTGGCGAGTACTTCCTCAAGGCTAACGGTATTGCTGCAGGCACACGTGATGCGCATGCATTCACTTATTTAGATTATGTGGCTGCAGCACAGAATTACGGCAAGATGGGCGGCTTCGCCCATATGGCAACCTTAATTAAGCAAATTAAATCCAGCCGTCCAGGCGCATTGCTATTAGATGGTGGTGATACTTGGCAGGGCTCCGGTACAGCGCTTTGGACTAATGGCCAGGACATGGTTGATGCAGCCTTGCTGTTGGGTGTTGATGTCATGACTCCTCACTGGGAGATGACTCTTGGTGAGAAGCGCGTAATGGAAATCGTCAATGGCGATTTTAAGGGCAAGGTTTCTTTTGTTGCCCAAAATATTAAGACCGCAGACTTTGGTGATTCTGTATTTAATCCCTACGTAATGAAAGTGCAAAACGGGATTCAAGTGGCCATCATTGGTCAAGCATTCCCGTACACGCCAATTGCCAACCCACGTTACTTCACTCCTGACTGGACATTTGGTATTCAGGAAGAGAATCTTCAAAAGACAATTAATGAAGTGAAGGCCAAGGGGGCAAAGGTTGTCGTATTGCTTTCGCATAACGGTATGGACGTTGATTTGAAGATGGCATCACGTGTAAGTGGTCTTGATGCAATCATGGGTGGACATACGCATGACGGCGTACCAATTCCAGTCAAGGTGAAGAATTCAGGTGGCGTTACTTTGGTTACCAATGCAGGCTCAAATAGCAAGTTCTTGGGCGTGCTGGATTTTGATGTGAAGGGTGGCAAGCCAGTAGATTTCCGCTACAAACTCTTCCCAATCTTCTCCAATATGATTCCGGCTGATCCGGCTATGAATAAGTTGATCGCTAAAGTTCGCGCTCCATACGAGACAAAGTTGAATGAGAAGTTAGCTACTACAGATGGTCTTTTGTATCGTCGCGGCAACTTCAATGGCAGCTTCGACCAGTTAATTTTGGACGGACTGATGGCTCAAAAGAACGCAGAAATTTCATTCTCTCCAGGCTTCCGCTGGGGCACAAGCTTATTGCCAGGTCAGGCCATCACCCGTGAGAATCTATTGGATCAAACTGCAATTACCTATCCATACACCACAGTTACGAATATGACTGGTGAGACTATCAAGACTATTCTTGAGGACGTTGCTGATAACTTGTTTAACCCTGATCCGTATTACCAGCAGGGCGGCGATATGGTTCGTGTTGGTGGTATGCAATACACCATCGACCCGGCAGCCTCTGCAGGAAAACGCATTAGCGATATGCGTTTAAATGGCAAGGATATTGACCCAAGCAAGACTTATAAAGTTGCTGGTTGGGCGCCGGTTAGTGAAGAGGCTAGAAATGCTGGTGGTGAGCCGATCTGGGATGTAATCGAGCGTCATTTGCGCGATGTGAAGGTTGTGAAGGCTGTGAAGCTAAACGAGCCAATCATCAAAGGCGTAAAAAATAACCCTGGAATGGTTTCCCTCTAATACCTATTAATCAGAGATACATAATGAAAAAATTACTTCAGTGCCTCGCAGCCTCTTTTGCATTTTTTGCTTTAGCTGCTCATGCTGCTGGTCCCACTGAAGTGGTTTATCACATTGATGATGCGGAGACTCAGGGCATTAAAGGCCTGCGTAATATCCGCAATCATTTGGATGTATCTCCACAAACCAAGATCATTGTTGTTACCCATGCCAATGGGGTAGATATCATGATGGAAGGTGCAAAAGATAAGAAGAATGGGATTGAATATGCACCCCTAGTTGGCGCATTGAAGTCACGGGGAGTGCGTTTCGAGGTCTGCGAGATTACCTTAAAGAATCGTAATCTTAAGAAGGATCAATTTATTCTCGATACTGACTTCACACCATCTGGGGTTGTTCGCGTTGCCGACCTTCAGTACCAAAATCATTTCGCTTACATAAAGCCTTAATTTTTAGCTGTGATGGCCATTCAGATGCGATCGCTTCTCCTAGGCGCCTTCTCGTTTTTCCTTTTTTTAACCACGGCTTTTGCCGCGGATGATTTAATTCTTAAGCCTATCCAGGTAGCGCCACACACTTATTTCGTGCAAGGCCTTGCTGAAATGGGTAACAGCAAGAATCAGAATTTCATTTCCAATGCAGGATTTGTTATTACGCCTAAGGGCGTAGTAGTTGTTGATGCATTAGGTTCGCCGGTTCTCGCAAAAAAACTTATTACTGAAATCAAAAAGATCACACCTCAGAAAGTAGTTGCAGTCATTGTGACTCACTACCATGCCGATCACGTCTATGGCCTGCAAGAGTTTAAAAATATTGGCGCAAAGATTTATGCGCAAGGCGAGGGTAGAAATTACCTTTCCTCCGAAACCGCCAAGCAACGACTCATTGCTTCACGAGTTGATTTCGCCCCCTGGGTGAATGCCTCGACTAAGCTGATGGGTGCTGATGTATGGATAGATCAAAGTTATACGCTGACAGTCGGCGGAATTGAATTCAAGATCGGGAGGGTTGGCCCTGCTCATGCTCCTGAAGACTTGATTATTTACGTCCCCTCCGAGAAAGTCCTTTTTGCGGGAGATTTAGTATTCCGGGGCCGCATTCCTTTTGTGGGCAATGCGGATAGTAGGGGGTGGTTGCATGCTTTGGATGAAATTCAAGCATTGAATCCCAGCATTGTCATTCCAGGTCATGGCGCCTATTCAAGCAATCCAGCTGAAGATATCCTTTTTACCAGGGAGTATTTGAAGTATTTACGTGAATCCATGACCAAATCGGCTGTAAATATGGATCCTTTCGAGGAGGCCTACCAGCAGGCTGATTGGTCAGAATACGAAGGAATGCCCTTATTTAGGGCTGCAAACCGCATGAATGCCTATAACGTTTACCTCTCAATTCAGGCGGAATAGGGCAGATTTGTCGTCTGGGCTTTAAAATAGTCGTTTACTTCGCTAAATGACTGATTTCAAATGAAATTACCACTGATAAAGCTCGGCATTGCCATTTTTGCATCCCTTGGACTGCATTTATCTGCCTTCGCAACGCCAGATCTGGCAAATGGCAAAAAAATTGATCAGCAGAAATGCTACGCTTGCCATGCCAAGAAATCTGGTTTTGGTAATGGCGACATGATCTACACGCGTAGCGATAGCAAGGTTAAAAATCTCCAGAATTTAAAGTCGATGGTTGCAATGTGCAATACAGAGCTCCGTCTCGATCTTTTCCCTGAGGATGAGGCTGATGTCACAGCCTTTCTCAATAAACAGTTTTATAAATTTAAATAATTTCAGTAAAGAATTTTCATTATGGATGCGGTAGATATTTCCTCGCTTAGCAAATCCGTTTTGCTTGCTACCTTTGCAATTACTTTTTTGCTTGGTGCGGTTATGCAGAAAACTGGGTTTTGCAGCATGGGTGCAGTGTCAGATATTTTTATTATGTCTAGCTGGGGTCGCTTGAAGCAATGGTTCTTGGCCATTGGAGTTGCTATTGTTGGTTTTGCTCTGATGTCTTATGTTGGCTTGATTGATCCATTAAAAAGTATGTATACCGGTAGCAAGTTTTTATGGCTATCTACCATTGTGGGTAGCACTCTATTTGGTTTTGGTATGGTGCTTTCCTCTGGGTGCGGAAGCAAAACTCTAGTTCGCATTGGCGGCGGTAATCTGAAGTCCATTGTTGTGTTTATGGTTCTTGGGCTTTCCGCCTACATGACTATGAAGGGCTTTCTTGGCGTCATTCGCATCAATACATTGGATTCTGTTTTCGTAGCACTTAATACGCCACAAGATTTGCCAAGTATTTTGAGTCCAATCACTGGCATTGCTCGAGCTAACTTACATTTAGCTCTTGGGTTAATAATTGGTTTTGCTTTTATTGCATACGCTTTAGCAAGCAAGGCCTTTTGGACGGCAGAAAATTTGTTTGCAGGCATATTTGTTGGTCTCGCCATTTGTGCCGTATGGTGGGTATCCGGGAACCTGGGTTATGTTGCCGAGGATCCAAATACCCTAGCAGAGGTCTTCTTAGTCACCAACTCTGGTCGAATGGAGAGTCTTTCTTTCGTTGCGCCTTATGCCTACTCCTTGGATTGGCTAATGATGTACAGCGATACTTCCAAGGTCATCACCGTTGGTATTGCCGCAGTGATTGGGATGATTTTAGGTTCAGCATGTATTTCTATATTTACTAAGTCTTTTCGCTGGGAGAGCTTTCGTAATACAGAAGACACTGCCAATCACTTGATTGGAGCTACGCTGATGGGCTTTGGCGGCGTGACAGCACTCGGTTGCACCGTAGGCCAGGGCTTGAGTGGTATCTCTACGTTAGCGATCGGCTCAATACTTGCCTTACCAGGATTTATCTTTGGCGCATATTTGGCTCTACGTTATCTGGAGTCACGCAATGCTCCCAATCCCTGCAGTTAACCCTTTTATATTAAGAAAAATCAGATGCAGATAGATTGGTTGGCTTTTACACCTGGCCCCGCATTTCTCGGTGGAATGCTATTGGGTATTGCTGCGGCCTTATATGTGATTCTGCATGGTCGCATCCTTGGGATCAGCGGAATCGTTTCTGGTCTGCTTACGCCTAAAGAGGGCGATGTTAATTGGCGCTTAAGTCTTATATTAGGTTTACTAAGCGCACCGTTTTGGGCAAGCTTGTTGCTTGACCTGCACACCACAACAGTAATTGATGCGGATTGGCTTGCCATCATCATTGCTGGATTTCTAGTAGGCTTTGGTGCCCACTATGGCTCGGGCTGTACTAGCGGACATGGTGTTTGTGGTTTATCCCGTTTATCACCAAGATCTTTAGTGGCCACCATGTCTTTCATGGGCGCTGGATTTATCACAGTGTTTGTCATTCGTCATGTGTTAGGTCTATAAATCATGAGAAGACATTTCAATTTCTATAGCCAGTATTTGATTGGCGTTTTATTTGGTATCGGCCTGATTATTTCCGGCATGAGTAATCCCCAAAAGATTCTCAATTTTCTTGATCTTGCTGGTAACTGGGATCCATCTTTAATGTTTGTGATGGCCGGCGCAATTCTGGTTGGCTTAGGCGGCTTTTATTTGGTCTCTAAGCGTACAGAAGCTTTTTTTGGTGGCGTTCTCCATATCCCCACCAGAAGAGATATTTCTAAGCCTCTCGTCATTGGTAGTCTGATTTTTGGTGCAGGGTGGGGTATCGCTGGATTTTGTCCTGGCCCCGCAATTGTTGCCTTGGGAGCTGGTCACATCAAGGCTCTAGTATTCATATTGGCGATGCTGGCTGGCATGGCTATTTGCAACCGCTTCTTTACGGGTCATAAAAAGTAAGTCTGATTTAGAATCTAAGTTATTAGTTTTTAAATACTTTTTTACTTTTTGAGGTCTAAATGAGTCTTCCTATTGCTTGCCATACCGATCAATTCGGTACGCTCGGTCAAATCGACCCAAGCCACTTAGCTGAGATCGTTAAACAGGGTTACAAAAGCGTAATCAATAATCGCCCTGATTTTGAAGGTGGCCCCGATCAACCTACTAATGCACAAATTCAGGCCCAAGCTGAAGCGCTAGGCTTGAACTACGCTTATTTGCCAGTAATACCTGGTGCATTTACACAAGATCAAGTTGTTGAGATGGCGCGTTTGTTAAAAACAATGCCTGGCCCCATTTTGGCCTTTTGCCGCTCAGGTGCCCGCTCTACTAATTTGTATCAAATGGCTCTACAAGTTCGTTAATCTTTCATTAAGCACTTATGCGCATTGAGATCCCAGAAGAGAAAAAGTTTGTTCATCAAATGAACATGCCAATTCGTTGGGGTGACATGGACGCATTTGGTCACGTCAATAATACGGTGTACTTTCGTTACATGGAGCAGGCTAGGGTGGAGTGGATCACTTCTCTTGGTTATAGCGTTGCCCCTGGCGATGAATCCATGTTGATGATGAATGGTTTTTGTAATTTTCATCAACAGCTTTCTTATCCCGGCGAGCTGATACTAAAGACGTATATCGGCAATATTGGACGGTCAAGCTTAGATGTCTTCACAACTATGGCTTTAAGCACTGAACCCGATTCGTTGGCCGCGGTTGGCGGGGCTACGATGGTCTGGGTGAATCTGAAGACTGGTAAATCAACGCCTTGGCCAGATCACGTGATCAATAAGCTGCGCTAGGACATTATTTGCAACCTAGCAATCCACATATTCTCAGCATTGAAAAATTAGCATCTTCTTTAAATGAGTTTGATGCCATTATTGATGTTCGCTCACCAGCTGAATTTGCTTTAGATCATATTCCTGGCGCCATTAATCTGCCTGTATTGAATAATGAAGAGCGTATAGAGATCGGCACTCTTTACAAGCAAGTATCGCCATTTGCGGCAAAGAAATTAGGCGCAGCCTATGTCTCTCGCAATATTGCTAATCATTTAGAAAATTCATTGATCGATTTTCCGAGAGAGTGGCGTCCTCTGATTTACTGCTGGCGTGGTGGTGAACGCAGTGGTGCCTTTACCCATATTCTCAATCGCATCGGCTGGAAGGCCATGCAACTACAAAGCGGCTACCAAGGTTTTCGTCGTGTTGTGATTGATGGGCTCGATCAGGCTGCTAAAGATTTTTCTTTTCAAGTAATTGCCGGAATGACTGGCAGCGGCAAGACTCGCATCCTTCAGGAGATTGGCTTAATTGGGCAGCAAATACTGGATCTTGAGGGTTTGGCTATTCACCGCGGCTCAGTTCTTGGTAATGAACCAAACATTGAGCAGCCTTCACAAAAAGGTTTTGAAACTAACTTGTGGAATGCTTTGAATAAATTAGACTCCAGCAAGATTGTCTTTGTTGAGTCTGAAAGTAAAAAGGTGGGAGGCTTACATATTCCGGATCCATTAATGGAGCGGATTCGTGAAGGTCAATGCATAGAACTTCGCTCAAGTACCGCTACGCGAGTTTCATGGCTTCTGCGTGAGTACCGTCATTTTTTATCTAATCCCGATAGCTTTAAGCAAAAACTTGGCTTGTTAACATCGCGTTATGGCAAGGTTCAAATTACCAAATGGCATGAGGCAATTGATGCGGGGGATTTTGAGAGTTTGGTTGAAGAGTTATTGGTGATGCATTACGACCCATCGTACCAATCTTCAATCGTTCGTAACTTTCCGAGCTATCGCGAAGATCACTTCGTACAACTTGAAAATGATAGTGATGAAGCTTTTGCAAAAACTGCAAAAGACCTCATCACCAAACTTGCCCTTTAACTAAAAGCCTGAATTCCAGTTTGTGCACGACCCAAAATGAGGGCGTGAATATCATGCGTACCTTCATAGGTATTAACGACTTCCAGATTGAGCATATGACGCACTACGCCATATTCATCTGAGATACCGTTCCCGCCATGCATGTCTCTAGCCATGCGAGCTACATCCAAAGATTTTCCGCAGGAGTTACGCTTCATCATAGAGGTAATTTCTGGCGCGGCGATTCCTTCGTCTTTCATACGGCCTAAACGTAGGCAGCCTTGAAGAGCTAGCGTGATTTCAGTTTGCATATCAGCAAGCTTTTTCTGGATTAGCTGATTAGCGGCGAGAGGGCGATTAAACTGTTTGCGATCCATTGTGTACTGACGTGCGGCATACCAGCACCACTCAGCAGCGCCAAGCGAACCCCAGGCAATGCCATAACGTGCTGAGTTCAGGCAAGTGAATGGACCTTTGAGGCCAGTAATTTCTGGGAACTCATTTTCTGCTGGGACAAACACTTCATCCATCACGATTTCGCCAGTAATGGAGGCGCGTAGACCCATCTTTCCGCTGATCTTGGGTGCAGATAGACCCTTCATGCCTTTTTCTAGGATGAAGCCTCTTATCAAGCCTTCATCATTTTTAGCCCATACAACAAATACGTCTGCAATTGGGGAGTTGGAGATCCACATCTTGGAGCCCGTGAGCGAGAAGCCGCCTGGAACCTTTTTCGCTCTGGTGATCATTCCACCCGCATCTGAACCAAAGTTGGGTTCGGTCAAACCGAAACAACCAATCCATTCACCGGTAGCTAACTTTGGGAGGTATTTCTGTTTCTGAGCTTCGCTACCAAATTCATTGATAGGCACCATGACTAAGGACGACTGCACACTCATCATCGAGCGGTAACCAGAATCCACGCGCTCAATTTCACGTGCGATTAATCCGTAAGAAACGTAATTGAGGTTTGCGCCACCGTATTGCTCAGGAATAGTGATTCCCAAAAGACCCAACTCACCCATTTCTCGGAAGATTGCAGGGTCAGTTGTTTCGTTGCGATAAGCATCATGAATGCGCGGCATGAGACGGCCTTGAGCATACTCAGCGGCAGCATCGCGTACCATGCGCTCATCTTCGGTTAATTGAGTGTCGAGGAGTAGGGGGTCTGCCCAGTTAAAACTAGCTTTACTCATGATTCTTAGTCGTCCTATCTTGGTTTTTGGTATGCACCCTGTGAATTTTCAGGAATGCAGATATTCTTATTTCTATTATCCATTTTTCTAGACTTATGGACGCACCAAGACGTCACCATCGTTATTACGACCTGATATTGACAGCCTTTGTCGTAGTCCTGCTGTGCTCCAACTTTATCGGCGCCGGTAAGGCTGCATCTTTAGAGCTTCCATATTTTGGCAATGTGACCTTTGGGGCTGGGATTCTCTTTTTCCCGATTGCCTATTTCTTTGGCGACATTTTGACCGAAGTGTATGGCTATGCCTATGATCGCCGAGCGGTTTGGGCTGGTTTTGCGGCTCTTGCATTTGCCGCCATCATGGCTCAACTCGTCATTGCCTTGCCTGTAGCGCCTGGATCCTATATGGCTAATTACCAACAGGGCATGGAAACAGTATTTGGTAACTCGTGGCGAGTTGCCCTTGCCTCCATGATTGCGTTCTGGTGCGGTAGTTTTGTTAATAGCTACACCTTGGCCAAAATGAAAATTCTGACCCAAGGCCGCTACCTTTGGATGCGTACGATCGGGTCTACAGCCAGCGGGGAACTCGTGGATTCATCCTTGTTCTATATGCTGGCTTTTTACGGGCTCTGGCCACTTAATGAGGTCTTGGCTGTCGCAGCCTCTCAATATGTCCTCAAGACCGCCTGGGAGGTTCTAGCGACCCCTTTAACGTACTGGGTAGTGGGTTTTCTGAAGCGCAGGGAAAATCAGGATCACTATGACGTTCATACCGATTTCACGCCATTTAAGCTAAAAGTCTAATTTACGGCTTTTTTGGGCTTAAGCCGTTAAAATAACGGTCTTTGATGCAAAACCTGCATCCGCACCCTCGTATTTGACCTATCAGAAAGTAAGAACACATCCGTGCTGTCAGCATCTAATATCACTATGCAGTTTGGGGCAAAACCCCTGTTTGAAAACATCTCCGTTAAGTTTGGCGGCGGTAATCGCTATGGCCTGATTGGCGCTAACGGTTGCGGTAAATCCACGTTCATGAAGATTTTGGGTGGGGAGCTCGAGCCAACCAGCGGAAACGTGAGCTTGGATCCCGGTATTCGCTTGGGTAAATTGCGTCAAGATCAGTTTGCGTATGAAGATGTGCGCGTACTTGATGTGGTGATGATGGGTCACGAAGAAATGTGGAAGGCAGCGGCTGAGCGCGATGCTATCTACGCCAATGCAGATGCGACCGATGAAGACTATATGAAGGCTGCTGAGCTCGAAGGTAAATATGCCGAATATGGTGGCTATACCGCAGAGGCAAAAGCAGGGGAGTTGTTGCTAGGTATTGGTATTCCAATTGAGCAACACAATGGCCCAATGAGCGCCGTAGCCCCAGGCTGGAAGTTGCGCGTATTGTTAGCGCAAGCCTTGTTCTCTGATCCAGATGTGCTGCTATTGGATGAGCCAACCAATAACTTGGATATTCACTCTATTCATTGGCTTGAAGATATTCTGAATCAAATTAAGAGCACGATTGTCATCATCTCCCATGATCGCCACTTCCTCAATGAAGTGTGTACTCATATGGCTGACATGGACTTTGGAACACTGAAGGTCTATCCCGGAAATTATGATTCATACATGCTGGCATCCGTTCAAGCAAGAACACAGCAACTCAGCAACAACGTTAAAGCTAAAGAAAAAATTGCTGAATTAGCGGCTTTCGTAGCCCGATTCTCTGCAAATGCATCCAAGGCGCGTCAGGCTACTTCACGTCAAAAGCAGTTAGAGAAAATTGAGATTGTTGAAGTCAAACCTTCTTCGCGCCAGAACCCATTTATTCGTTTTGATTCTGAAAAGAAGTTGCACAACATGGCTGTTGAGTGCAACGCACTAACTAAAGCCTATGACCGCACCATCTTCAAAAACTTTAAGCTAGGCGTTCGTGCCGGTGAAAAGATTGCCATCATTGGTCAAAATGGCGCAGGTAAGACAACGCTATTAAAAACCATCTTGAGCAAACGCTTTGATGGAATCGCCGCTGATAGTGGTGATGTCAAGTGGGCAGAAAACGCCTCTGTGGGCGTGATGCCTCAGGACAATACAGAGATGTTCGCTAAAGACGAATTGCTCATGGATTGGATGAATAACTGGCGCAATACAGGCGACGATGATCAAGTGATTCGTGGCACATTAGGACGCTTGCTATTCTCAGGTGATGATATTGGCAAGTCCGTCAAAGTTTTATCTGGTGGCGAGAAGGGCAGAATGATTTGGGGCAAATTGATGCTTCAAAAATATAACGTTCTTGCAATGGATGAGCCAACCAACCACATGGATATGGAATCGATTGAGAGCTTGCAGATCGCTCTTGAGAAATACGAAGGCACTTTAATTTTCGTATCCCATGACCGCGAGTTTGTTTCTGCTTTAGCTAATCGCATCCTCGAAGTGAAGATGGATGGAACAATTGCTGACTACTCCGGAACTTATGAAGAGTATTTACGTAGCCAAGCTTTAGCTGGCTAAGTATTTTCTTTGGCTTGACGCTGGAATCGCATTGCAGTGCCATCGGCACGAATGCGTTTCCAGACTGAATCCTTTTCTTCCTGACTAAAAAATACCCAATTGCTGACCTCGCCTAGAGTGCGACCACAGCCCTGACAGATTTCGTCATACAGAGTTGTACAAACTCCAATGCAGGGTGAGTCAGAGGCATCGTCACCAACCGCTAAGGAATTGGCTCCTGCTTGCTCCGGTGAGTTGTTGGATAAAGTCATGGCAGTACTTTAGACGATTTCAGGGGAATGTGTTGCTCAAGCTCATCAACATACGCTGCCATACCCTCATGTTCACGCTCTAAGAAGCGCTTCACAGCATTGGAGAAGCCGGGATCTTCAATCCAATGGGCGGATTGTAGGGTGGTGGGTAAAAATCCTCTGGCCATCTTGTGCTCACCCTGAGCGCCACCTTCAAATATCTCAATACCTTCTTTGATGCAATATTCAATTGCCTGGTAATAAGCCAATTCAAAATGTAGACATGGAATATGCTCAATAGCGCCCCAGTAGCGACCATATGCTTTTGAAGTCAGGCGATCGACTACAAGTAATGATGATGCAATAGGTTTGCCATTCTGAGAAGCAATGATGAGATGGAAATTCTGAGGCATGCTGCTACCTAGCAATTGAATGCATTCTTCCGTCAAGTAAGGTGAAGAGCGATGCTCGATATAGGTGTTTTCATAGCAGCGATAGAAGAAGGCCCAATCATCAGGTGTTGCAATCGATCCGGGAGCATGGCGATAGCTAATTTTATGATTCTCTACAGCAGCACGTTCTCGCCGAATATTCTTACGGCGCTTCATTGTTAAGTCGGCAAGAAATTGCTCAAAATCTTGGTACCCAGCGTTATGCCAATGGAACTGTACAGAATCACGCAGCATGAATCCTTGCCTCTTGAGTTCGTCGAGTTCGCTAGCCTCTGGGAAAAGAACATGTGCAGAGGAGAGCGCATTTTGCTTTACTAGCGTTTTCAAGCCCGAGGCTAGGACCTCTTGAATGGCGCTTTTATCTGCATTTGCTGACACAAGAAGTCTTGGTCCGCGAACGGGTGTAAATGGAATTGCAGATAGCGCCTTTGGGTAATAAGACATGCCGTTCTGTTCATAAGCCTGAGCCCATGCCCAATCAAAAACAAATTCACCATAGGAATGTTGCTTGAGATAGAGGGGCATTGCCCCAAGAAGTCTTGAGTTTGAGTCCTCAACTAAGAGGTGGGCTACTTGCCAGCCGGTATTGCCACCTACGCATGCAGTAAGCTCTAGAGCATATAGGAATTCATACTTTAGGAATGGTCCAGCATCAGGCGAAAGTAATGCATTCCAGTCGGCCTCAGCAATTTCTGAAAGGCTTTGAATTACCCGAAGTTGGATGGCATCTTGTTTCAACTGAAAAAAGAAAATCAGTCCTGAATTATCTCAATCTTGTAACCATCTGGATCAGTAACGAATGCGATGATGGTGTCACCACCCATTACTGGACCCGCTTCCCGAGTCACATTGCCACCTGAGGCCTTGATCTTCTCGCAAGCAGCATAAGCATCAGGAACACTGATTGCAATGTGACCATAAGCAGTGCCCAAGTCATAGCTATCAACACCATGGTTATAGGTCAGCTCAATTTCAGATTGCCCATCTGCATTTCCTTTGCCGAAGCCTACAAACGCCAAAGAATATTTCTGCTCTGGACGCTCGGTTGTGCGTAGGAGGTTCATGCCTAAAACTTTGGTATAGAAATCAATCGAGCGAGTCATATTGCCGACTCTAAGCATGGTGTGTAGGATTATCATGGTTCAAATATAAAGGTAAATGTAGTTTCTCGTTGGGCATGAAAAAACCCAGGGGGAAGCCTGGGTTTGTGGACTTAAGGCAGTCTTGCTTTACTGAATCTTTGCCTTAGCGCGGAGCTTTTGCATTAATTCAGAGAATTTAGCTTTTTGCCAATTTTGGTCCGCAGTGATCATTTGCTTTAGCTGGTCTTTAATTTCTTCCATGCTAGGCGCTTTCACATCGCGTACATCATCCAATTTAATAATGTGCCAGCCGTATTGAGTCTTGACTGGCTTGTCAGTAACTTGACCTTTTTTGAGCTGGACCATCGCTTTGGAAAATTCAGGCACGAGTGCTTTGTCGCTTACCCAGCCAAGATCGCCACCATTAGGAGCGGAACCTGGATCTTTTGACTTCTCCTTGGCAATTTGCTCAAAGTTACCGCCAGCTTTAATTTGCGCTGTTATTGCTTTCGCATCAGCTTCTTTTTCAACCAGAATATGCTCTACGTGATATTCCTTGCCGGTGTACTGGCTCTTGACTTGTTCGTATGCAGCTTTCAGCTCAGCCTCTGCAACACCTTCTTTTTCAACGTAGTCTTCAAATACTGCCGCAATCAAAATACCCATTTTGGATTGCTCAAGCTGTTCACGAACTGACTCTTTTTGCGTCACGCCTCGATTATTGGCCTCTTGCAAAATGAGCTCACGCGTGACGAGCATTTCTCTTGCCTGATCTCGCACTTGAGGATTATCAGGTTGATTCGATTTTTGCACCAATTTATCGAGTTGTGCTTTAGGAATGGCTTTGCCATTAACGATGGCAGCATTTTGCGCATAAACAGCTGTTGAGAGAAGGGCAGCGCTAAATGCGCTGATAGTCAAAATTTGGCGTGTATTCAACATGTGTTGGGAAATAGATATGTGTAAAGGAGAAATCTTAATGCAATCTGGGGCTAATTGGTGCTTTCACTAGGTGTGAATGCCAAGATAGTAAGGGCATGGATGGCGGCAGGGAAGTGCTTGTTTAAGGCGGCATAGATGGCTCTATGGCGAGCTACCTTGCTCATTCCCTCGAATTCTGGGGTTACGATGGTGAGCTTGAAGTGTCCACCGCCAGAAGCCGCTCCAGCATGGCCTGCATGGAGATGGCTCTCATCTTCAATATTCAGCTGGGTTAACTGAAAGGCCGACTTTAGATCTGACTCAAACAAGGCAATTCGATCTTGATTGACACTCATTCTGCAGGGTGCTCCATATGGCGACTGAGCCAGACCCCTTGAAGGATGACGAAAATTACTAGTAAACCTGTGCTGCCAAATAGCTTGAAGTTGACCCAGGTTTCCTCTGAATATTCAAAGGCGATATAGAGATTGAGGGCACCCATAAAAAAGAAGAATGTTGCCCAAGCCATATTTACTTGATGCCAAACAGATTTGGAACTGTGCTCCTTGAGGGTAATCTGCTTACCCATCAACACTTGAATCCAATTCTTTTGAAAGAACTGCGCGCTAATAAATAGGGCGCCAGCGAATAACCAGTAAAGAGCAGTTGGCTTCAGTTGAATAAAGGTTTTGTCATGCAAGAAGATTGTTAGGCTACCAAAAACCAGAATCATGACAAGACTGACCCATTGCATTGCATCTATTTTGCGATGGCGGTAGTACACCCACAAAATTTGACCGATGGTAGCGACCATAGCTACGATAGTTGCGGTATAGATATCGCCGAATTTAAAGGCAATAAAAAAGAGAATGATAGGGAAGAGGTCGAATAGAAATTTCATGCAGTGATTATCCAGCTATTTGAAAATTATTTTGCTTTATTGGGGGCGGCGTTCTCAGAAGGCTCAAATTTCAAGGACGCCGAATTAATGCAGTAGCGTAGCCCCGTTGGCTGTGGGCCATCATCAAAAACATGTCCCAAGTGCGCATCACATTCAGTGCAGCGCACTTCGGTGCGAATCATGCCATGTGAACTATCCCGAATTTCAGTAATTGCCGCGTTGTTTTCTGGTGCGTTATAGCTTGGCCAGCCGCAACCTGCATCAAATTTAGTGGAAGATTGAAATAATGGCGTGTCACAGCAGATACAGCGATATTGACCGGTAGTCCAGTGATCCCAAAACTCGCCGGTAAAAGGCCTTTCGGTTGCCGCCTCTCGCGTTACGCGATATTGAATATCGCTTAGTGAGTTTTTATATTCTTGATCTGTTTTTTTAGTCATAGTGGTGAAAGTATTTAGTTATGAGGAGCAGCTAACTGCAGTGGCTTGCATATCGACAGGCGGCGGCTTTGAGTAATGCTCAAATGCTTCTTGTTCATCAAACGGATGCATGAGTATCTGTTGCAATGTTTGAACTTCAGAAAAATCATCCTGCTGGGCTTTTTCAATAGCAGCTTGAGCCAAATAATTACGTAGGATATATTTAGGGTTGACTTGATTCATCAAGCCTTTTCTTTCTGCATCACTCAAAGACTCAGATTGCAGTCTATTAATGTAGTCAGTAAACCATTGATCGATGCTCTCACGATCAACAAACTCATTTCTCTGGATGAACTCTGCCGGCCTGGAATCTTTCTTTAGATTGCTGAGCCTCCGAAAGAAATTAGTGAAATCTACCTTTGAGTCATGCATCGCTTGCAGAAGACGCTCAATTAATGAAGTGTCAGTATCTTCCACTGACTGTAAGCCTAATTTAGAGCGAAATAGCTGTTGCCACTCTTTTGCATAAATGACTGGAAATTCTTCGAGCGCGGAGCGGAGAAAGTCTTGAGATTCTTCTGCGGAATGCTCGAGCTCTAGCAATGGGAGCATTGCGCTAGCAAGGCAGGCCATATTCCAATGCATGATTTGAGGTTGGCGATGATAAGCGTATCGACCACCATGATCGCTATGGTTGCAGATATGGTCAATTTCAAAGTGATCTAAGAAGCCAAAAGGCCCATAGTCGATAGTAAGCCCTAGGGCGCTAATATTGTCACTGTTTAAAACTCCATGACAAAATCCAACAGATTGCCACTGAGCAACCAATTTTGCATTGCGAGCACTAATCTCTTTGAATAGATCTAGATAAGGTTCTTTGCTGGCAAGGCACTCTGGATAGAATTCAGAAATCAGCAAATCAGCCAATTCTTTCAGACGCACAATATTTTGTAATGATGCAAAGTGCTCAAAGTGCCCAACCCGAATAAAGCTTGGGGCAATACGAGAGCAGACTGCTGCGGTTTCCATAGTTTCTCGCCTAACGGCTTGCTTCGACCCCACCAATGCAAGAGCTCGACTGGTAGGAATTCCAAGAGCATGCATTGCTTCACTACATAAGAACTCGCGAATAGAGGATCTCAAAACTGCTCTGCCATCACCCATTCTGGAATAGTGAGTTCTACCGGCACCTTTTAATTGGAGCTCGAGATTATTGATGTCTCCAAGCAAGATGGCGCGACCATCACCCAGCTGTCCTGCCCAAGAGCCAAACTGATGGCCACTATAGACTGTAGAAATTGGGTTTGAAAATACCAACCCTCCAGCATTGAGTTGATTTCCTGCCAGTACATCTAGCCACTCAGGGTTTTTGGGAAAGTTATCTGCCCCAAGTTCTATCCCAATTAGCTTAGCGACAGAAGGCGAAAATGCCACCCAATAGGGATTCGGTAGTGGAGTAGGTGGGGTAGGCTGACAGACATCATCGCCACGAAGATTAAAAGGCATATTTTGTATTCTATGGGTAATTCACAAGCGTCGCAGAAGCCTCTAAAATGACCCTATGACAAATAAAGTACAACTGAATGCGGCAACTCAGCTTGCCAATCTGGGTGAAGAGCTCAATGTTCCCTTTTTAAAACTCCTTGGTGTGCGTCTGATTAGCGCCGAGATGGGTAAAGGCGAAATACTCCTAGCCCTTAAGCCTGAGCACACCAATACTTGGGACGTCGCCCATGGCGGCGTATTGCTTACTCTGATGGACGTTGCTATGGCCGTGGCTGCCCGTTCCAGTGATCCTGGCGATCGCAGCGTTGTAACTGTGGAGATGAAGAATAATTTTATGCAGGCTGCCAATGGCATCCTGAGGGTAAAAGCAGATACTGTTCGACGTACAGCTACGATGGCCTTTTGTGAGGCTAAGCTCTATAACGATCAAGGTGAAATCTGCTGTATGGCAACAGGTACATTCCAGTTTCTAAAACGACTGGCTACTAAAGATGCAAATGGCGAGCGAGTAGTAAACGAAGACTCGCGTCAGAAGTAAAAATTTAACCGTATTGATTGCTTAAACGGAGAGATTAGATCCTGGGGCAGCGCTAAGCTCGCCAGTGACAACATCGTGGCCCACGGTGCCATTTGCATCGAACCGCCTTTCCACCATCTCAAACTGACCATCCTTGCGAACACGCAAAATAGTGCTTGATCGCGTGCCGTAAGAGGGGGTCTTAATAAAGGCTGCTGATAAGGCCTTCTCCCAATCTGGGTTCACGCCAGTACTCGGCAACTCTTGAGGGCTTGCTTCGTGTGTGTCTGCCAATACACGTAAATAGTGATCAGCATTCTTAAGTTGCCCGCTATCCATGGCTAATGTTTGAGCAAATGCTGCTACTCGATGATTTACTTTAGGCCATGGGGTATCCAGCATGGCATTCGATAGACCGTAGACTCCAGGACTTAGCGCCTGCTCAGGAAATACTTTTCGTGGGCGAATGTTTTGACCCATCATGAGGCGGTTGCTGACCCAGTGCATTTCTGCATTCTCTGGATCACTGAGATCTGCCATCAATAGATTGAAACCGTTGTACTGTTCAAACCGTTTTGCATTTTCTTGTATGTAGGCATGGGGTTTGTGTTGGCCTGTGAGATAGCGTAGGCTAAGCTCTCCACGTGTTCTTGCGTCAGGATTTTTTTCACTCGGCGCTCTTACGTTGGTGAGTGCAGCAAAGCGGCCAGTTTTGGTAAAGCCAAGCCATGTACCGGGACTGCCCAATACATCTGCTTTATCTTTTCCTGCTAAGACGTGAGGGTGTTCTGACCACCATCCCATTGGATCAGTATCGCGCTCATAAAATTCATCTCGATTCGCTGCCACAACCAAAGGATAGTCTGGGTGTGATTTCCAGGCGAAGAGAATTAGGCACATGTCAAAAAAATTGGTACGGTAATGAAATTAAATTTCTATTAAAGGGTAGGGCAGTTGGTCTATTTTTAACACAGGGCCATTGCTCATGGCTAGATGGATTTGCCCTGACTCAAGAGCATCTAACTTGCACTCCACTTGAAGATCAATCCGATCGGGATGGTTTGGGTTGCTGGCTGCCAGAACCACCATACCGCAAGGTTGGCTAACATCGCTATCATGGAATAACTCCACGCCAGGCTTTGCGAGATCTAAGGACGATTCGCTTGCTTCAGTATGTGCGAGTTGTAGCCTACGCTTTACTGCGCCACGATATTGACTCCGAGCAACGATTTCTTGTCCGGGGTAACAACCTTTTTTGAAATCCACGCCAGCAACCGATTCAAAATTAATCATCTGTGGAACAAACTGTTCTTGGGTGGCCAGCACAATGCGCGGAATTGCACTCAATACCTCCAAAGAATTCCACTGCATTAGGGCAGACTCATCAATGGCGGATGTATTGCCATCAACCTTCCTTTTTGCAATTAGAGTACGCTGAAAGGATTGGCCTTGTGCAAGTACATCGGGCATGCGCAATGCGAGAACATCGCTGGGAAGAGCGATCGATTGCTCGCCTTGAGAGGTTTGATAGAAGCCAAATACGTCCCAATCGTTTGAAACATCCAGCACCTTTACCTTCGAGCGCAGAACGTACATCGCCAATCGTTTAGCAGTGCTCGCTGCAATATCTTTAGAGATGAAAAGAGCAAAGCGATCATCGGAATCAGCAGACTCCGGAAACAAGGCAAGCCAAGCACTGGCCAAAAGCCGTCCTTTGGGACTGCAGTAACCAACAAGGCGAACAGCTCCAGGACCTTGGGCGGTTTCACCCGCAAGAGTTCGTTTTAGGCTGGTGACTGAATTGCTTAACTGACCCTGAAGTAAGGTGGCGGCGTCGGAACCCTCAACCAGGATTAAGCCCCAATTGGTTAGGCTGGTTAATCCGTGATTTAGGCTAATTGCGGGCATTAGGGTGTTTTCTGGGCTTTGGTTCATGTCCTTTTATCATAGCTCGATGAGTAGAAAATTTCAGAGAAGAACTCTTTTTACAAACCACTCAAACGGTGGGACATGGAAATCCTATGCACTCTACTTGGCCGGCTTTCTTATTCTTCTATATGGAGCCATCTTCTTATGGCCTGTTGTGCCGGCCGCATCCAATATTCCAGGGGGTTCCGCCTACAAAGTCAAGATCGCCCCTCAATCAGGACTATCGGCTATTTCAAACCAGTTATCTGAGCAGGGTATATCCACTAATCCACTGACTCTACAGATTGCGGCAAGAGCGCTATTTGTTGGCTCCAAGCTAAAGCCGGGCACCTATCTACTGGCGCCCCGCGCAAGCTTGGGAAATATTTTGCTGCAAATTGCCCATGGTGACCGGGTCAGGGAGAGTGTTGCCATTATTCCTGGCATGACCATCTGGCAGCTGAGAAGCCTAATAGATGGTCATCCAGCACTGATTCATCAAACCAAGGGCATGAGCTCTAAAGAATTGCTTCAGGCTATTAACCTTTCTTACCCTGGCGATGAGGGTCTTTTTTATCCAGATACCTATATTTTTGATCCAGACGACTCAGATATTTCTATTTACCGCAGAGCATCTCAAGCCATGCAAAAGCAACTGACATCCGCCTGGGAGCAAAAAGATGCTACTTCGCCATTAAAAACCCCATACGAGCTCCTCATTTTGGGGTCTATCGTTGAAAAAGAGACGGGACGATCTAGTGATAGATCGCTTGTTGCAGCCGTCTTTGTTAATCGCCTCAAGATCAATATGCCCCTTCAGACCGATCCGACCGTAATTTACGGTATTGGCCCTAAATTTGACGGCAATCTTCGAAAAGCGGATTTGCGTAAAGACAGTCCCTACAATACTTATATGCACAAAGGTTTACCACCAACGCCAATAGCAATGCCGAGCAAGGAGTCTCTTCAAGCCGTGATTCATCCAGCAAAGAGTGATGCTATTTATTTTGTCGCCCGTGGTGATGGCAGTAGCCATTTTTCCAAAACCTTAAAAGAGCATGAAAATGCTGTTGATCAATTTCAACGCAAACGTAATGTAACCACTAAATCGAATTCACAGTAATTGTTATGACAACTCCATTTCCAGGTTATTTCATTAGTTTTGAAGGTATCGATGGTGCAGGGAAGAGTACGCATATTGACTCCTTTGCCAAGCTTTTAAAGGAACGTCATCCAGATCGCGATGTTGTTATGACAAGAGAACCGGGTGGCACTCAGTTAGGTGAACAGCTACGCGCTTTATTGCTTGACGCCCCCATGAATCTAGAAACCGAAGCACTGCTGATGTTTGCTGCACGACGGGAACATATTGCGCAAGTAATTGAGCCGGCACTAATGGCTGGAAAGATTGTTATCTCCGATCGCTTTACGGATGCTAGTTTTGCTTATCAAGGCGGTGGACGTGGCTTAAGTCTCGAGAAGTTAAATGATCTAGAGCGTTGGGTGCAAGGTCGTCCTGATGGCTCTTTGCTGCAACCTAATCTCACCTTCTTATTTGACTTGCCCGGTTCCGTTGCTGAGGCCAGAAGATCCAAGGTGAGGGAGCCAGATAAGTTTGAAAAGATGGATTTAGATTTTTTTGAAAAGGTTCGTCAAGAATATCTCCGCAGAGCAAAGGCTGATCCACAACGCTTTTATTTAGTAGACGCGACCCGTACGCCAGATGTCATTTGGAATGATCTTGAATCACTAGAGATCAAGCTGTAAATGGTTGATCAGATGTTTCCGCATGAGTCTGCGAAAAAAATAGCTCCTTGGCTTGAGTCTGTTTGGGATGGAATTAATTTTTCTTCATTCCCCAATGCCGTTCTAATCCATGGCCAATCCGGCATTGGTAAGTTTGAGTTTTCTATTGAGCTAGCTAAGGCACTTTTATGCGAGACTTCTGAAGGTCCAAAGCCCTGTAATCACTGTGAGGCTTGTAGGTGGTTCGACTCAGCTAACCATCCAGACTTTATTGCGCTTGTCCCCGAAACACATCGCAAACTTTTGCCTCATGGTGATTTCGATTCTGAATCCGACTCACCCAAAAAATCAAAGGCGAGTCAAGCAGATAGCGATGGCGATGCATCCGAGAAAAAAGAGAAGAAAAGTATTTCAATTGAAGATGCACGAAGTGCAATTGAAGGTCTTTCGATTGGGACGCACCGCGGAGGCAATCGCGTTATCTTAGTTTATCCACTGGAAATGCTCAGGGCAGACTCTGCAAATACCTTACTCAAATCCCTTGAAGAGCCGCCAAAAAATACAATCTTTATTTTGCTAGCAGATCGCCTCGATCGCGTTTTGCCAACTATCCGATCGCGTTGTCGTTTGTTGTTAGCACCACGCCCAGATCGAATCAGTGGATTGACTTGGTTGCGCAATCAACTCGCCTCAGTTCCTGGCATGAAAATTAGTGATGCTGATATTGAATCCATTTATGACGAGCAGGGTGGGGCGCCCTATGCCGTTTTGGATTCATTAATTGCACGTCACAACAAAGATGAAAAAGATGAGCTCACCATTGCAATTCAAGCATCCCGTTATTTATTACAAGCAATGTCACAGGGCGCTCGAATTAATTGGTTAGATGCTGCCGATAAGACGCAAAAAGCTCGTTATTCAATTTTGTTAGCCACGATGCAACGCTGGGTCTCTGACTTACAAAGTTGCGCTCAAATGGGTTCTCCTCGCTATTACCCTAAACATGAAGCGGCGATAAAGACTCTTGCTCAACAAGCACGCCTACCCAAGCTACTGCGTTTCTGGAAGTCCTTAATTCAGGCGCGCCGCCATGAAAATCACCCTCTGGCCACTCGCATTCAGCTTGAAGCCTTGCTTTCTCAATACCAGCAGGTATTTGAAGACTAAAATGGCGAGTCATGTTTATAGACTCCCATTGCCACCTCGATTTCCCAGAATTTCAAACTCGCTTACCTGAGGTTTTGGCCAATATGGCCACCTGCAAGGTAAGCCATGCACTTTGCGTATCAGTTGATATTCCTGATTTTCCTAATGTGAAAAAGCTTGCTGAGGATCATGCTCATTTGTATGCCTCTGTTGGAGTGCATCCTGATTACGAAGATACGCCAGAGCCTAGCTTTGAATTCCTAGTTGAAGAGGCAAAACACCCCAAAATTGTTGCCGTTGGTGAGACCGGGCTTGATTACTATCGAATGGGTGATCGTAGCTATGAATCCATGGAATGGCAAAGAGAACGCTTCAGGACCCATATCAGGGCGGCTATTGCATCTAAAAAGCCCCTCATCATTCATACGCGCTCATCTTCAGCCGATACGCTCCGAATCCTAAAAGAAGAGGGCGCTGATCAAATTGGTGGTGTGATGCACTGCTTTACAGAATCTACCGAGGTTGCCAAGGCGGCCATGGAAATGGGCTTTTACATCTCTTTTTCTGGAATTGTGACTTTTAAGAGCGCCAAAGATCTTCAGGAGACTTGCAAGCAGGTCCCTTTAGAGCGCATGCTGATTGAAACGGATTCACCGTATTTAGCTCCAATTCCATATCGCGGTAAGACCAATGAGCCTGCCTGGGTCTCTAAAGTTGGTGAATTTGTTGCTGATTTAAAGGGCGTCTCAATTGAGCGGCTTGCAGAGCAAACTTCTAGTAATTTTTTCCAATGTTTTCATATAAATAGACCGGTTTCATGAGAAATTCATTTAAATTACATTGCGCATTGAGCGCTGCTTTTCTAGGCTTTTCTAGCCTTGTATTGGCTCAAACAGCAGATCAAATCGCGGATTTCACTAAAGCGGCTAAATTTGACGACATTTCGGAGGTTCAATCCCTTATTAAGGCTGGCGTTAGTCCCAATACATTGGATCCCAAGGGCAATCCGATGCTGATTGTTGCCATTCGAGATAAATCCCTCAAGGTTGCAGACCTCCTAATTGCAAATCCAGCTACTGACATCAATCTTGCCAATAAAAGCGGTGAAAATCCTCTGATGATGGCTTCTATTGAGGGTGAACTTCCTTTGGTAGAGACTTTAGTGCTCAAAAAGAAGGCGGATGTAAATAAGTCTGGTTGGACGCCTTTACATTACGCCTGTACAACTGGAAGGCTAAGCGTGGCTCAATTCTTGGTAGCTAATGGTGCCAAAGTGAATGCATTAAGCACCAGCGATACAACGCCATTAATGATGGCCGTTAGCTCTGGAAATGAGCAGCTAATTAAGTTCCTATTGGATAACGGCGCTGACTTACGCATGCGTAATCATGAAGGCTATTCAGCCATTGACGTAGCTACTTTATTTAGTAAGGAAGATATACGCGAGGGTTTGATTTCCCGATGGGAGAAGCTCTATAAACAGCCATATCCAGGCGGTCCTAAGAAGACTCCTTCATAAGTGACATATGTATTAATTGCGTATAATCATTAATACTCGCACTTCATGCGATGTTCTTAAGATCTACATCTAGATAAAGAAAAAACTAGAACTGACTAAATGTCGGTTCTTGATTCTAAAGCCTCTCAAAAACTAACAAAGAAGCACCAAAAGCAAGTCTTACTTGCCATAGATGACGCTATCCAATTCTTTGGAAAGCAAGCAGCCCTTGCGCGTCGTCTAAAAATCAGCTCTGCAGCCATATCTGCCTGGAAGAGCCTCAAGAACCCTGTCCCCGTAACTACAGCAAAAACCATAGAAAAGCTCAGCAATGGGCTAATTAAAAAGGAGCGTTTCCGCCCCTTGGATTGGCACGTCCATTGGCCTGCTGAGCCGGTCTTGAACAACAAGCACAAACCAACCACTTTACTTATCAACCAAACCACCCCAGAGGAGGGAAAAAAGCATGAACATGCAAACACTACTAGTAAGCATAAATAAAGGCGGCGTAGGCAAGTCGACTATAGCCGGGCAACTTGCCCGCTATGCCGGCACATTGGGCCTTCGCGTGTTAATGATCGATTTAGATGATCAGGGCAACTTTAGTCAGGGGCTTATTAGGACAAATGTGAACGTATTGAAAAATACGATTACCCAAGTCCTAAAAGGCGATCTGCCAGAATTTAACGGTACATTTGATCTGCTGCCGGCCGATGGCAAGGTTACCGCAGAGCTGGTTGAACGGGCAAGATTAAAGACTGATCAAGATGGCGTGGCCATCGAGATTGCAACACTTGCACACCAAAACTTTTCAAAGTTTTTGGACTCAGCAAAAAACCACTACGACATTTGCATTATTGATGGGCCTCCAGCTCTGGATACACGCGTCACCATGGCGCTTGCATTGGCAAGTCATGTGATCTGCCCAATTCAATTAAGCCAAGAATCTATTGAGGGAATGGCCTCTACGCTTAACGCATCTAGAGGAATTTTGCGCATCAAGGGAACCACCAACCCGAAGTTGGATTTTTTAGGCTTTTTGCCCAATATGGTTGAGTCAACCCCAAAGCAGAAGACTGCGTTGGCCGACTTATCCGAGTCTCTAGGAAAGCACTTCTTGCGAGATAACGACGGCAAGTTGATGGTTATTCCTAAGCGTGAATGTATTAGGCAGGCTCAAGGCTTGGGTGTGTCCCTTGCCAGCATGACCTCCACCAACAATGGTGCTCGTGAAACATGGTGGAAATTACGCAATGTCTTTGATGTAGTTTTGGACAGAATGGGTTATTCAGCGCTCCTGGAGGATTTAAAAGAAAAGCAGGATCTTGAGCAACAAGCAGCAAAGCAAAAAGCAAAGCTGGCAAAACTTTATGGACCTGATAGCCAGGTTGAGACCGATGACATAGCAGTCATTGAGCAAACTAAAGCTCAAGAATTGACAGGAGACGAATAATGAATGCTGTCAATAAAAAGCCAATGTTTGATCTATCAGCATTTGATACGCCAGCGATTGCTGACAACCAAGTGGCTGTTGTTTTATCAATTCCTGTAGCCGAGATTTGCGAAGACAAGGATCAACCGAGAACTGAATTCGACCAAGAGCAGCTGGAAAGCCTTGCTGGAGATATTCTAATCAGGGGGGTGCAACAGCCCATATCTGTTCGCCCCGCCAACAATGGCTTCTACACAATCATTCAAGGTGCTCGACGTTATCGCGCTAGCGTTTTGGCTGGCAAAGAAACGGTTCCCGCAATTGTTCAATCAGATGAAATCTTGTTTGATGACTATTCACAAGTGGCTGAGAATACTAAGCGCGCAAACCTATCTCCAATTGATATAGCTCGCTTTATCCAGAAGAGAAAAGATAAGGGTGAGACTAATGTTGAGATTGCGAAGAAGCTCAACGAACCAAAAGAGTACGTTACGCGCCACCTTTCTATTCTAAGCAGCCCTCCTGAAATTCTTGCCGCAATTAATGCAAAAAAACTTAATAGTGCTCAAACGATCTACCAACTAAATCTTCTCTATGAAAAATCACCCAAGGCTGCGTTATCGCTGTTAAATGAAAATGAAAATGTGACACGGCAAATGATAGGGGCTACATCAAAATCTTTGGCAATCGAAGACGAGTCAACTCTGGAAAACTCTCCCACTGAATCTGTCAATAAATCTGTAGAAGAAATCAGCGCTAAAGACCAAATTTTGGAGACGTCTCGCAAGCATATTCTTCGTGAAATTCCATCTGAAAATAATGATGAGGCTGATGAAGGCAATGAGCCTCAAGTGGAAACTAAAGATCATGAAACTGTTAGGCCTCTTCCCGTCAAAACGAAAGAGGAAGTTGTGATCAACAAGAGTCTTTCGGTAGATGTTGCAGGGGTTATACACAACATCAAACTGCAATTAACAAAAAACCCTTCCGCTGTAGCGTTGAGCCGAATTGAGGCTTTAGTTCTAACTAACTATTTTGGCGACTAAATGAGCTCAACCGTGAATCAATTTCAAATTATTGGCTATCTGGGTAATGCTCCAGCGCTTAAGAATTTGCCAGATGGTGAGCAGGTTGCCATCTTGCAAATTGCTACACAAAGCCGCTGGAAAGGTTTGGATGGCTCCTTAAATGAAAAAATAGATTGGCACATAATTTATGCCTATCGTCGGCTGGCCAGCACCTCGGCCGATTTCTTAAAAAAAGGAATGCTCTTAAGAGTTGCGGGCAGCATTGAAAACTGGCCAAGACCAAGCAATCCTGGCAGCAGCCGCACTTACCTTAAGGCTAAGGAGATTAAGCATTTAACAAGCAATTTCCCGGTTCCTAAAGGCGAGGCAATCAAGATCGAGCCACCCGCGATTAATGATTCGGAAATATTTGATGCTGCAAAGTTGGAGTCTGTGAAGAAGGGAATATCGAGATGAGCCAGTTATTCGATATTTCCCAATGCGGCGGGAAGAGGAGAGTGTTAGCGCACCCTCCGACCCCTGGCCAAAGAGTATTACAACGGCTTGATAGGACGGGGGAAGCAAAAAATCCTGTACCCCCTGTTGACCGCTGCAATCGCACTTTGGTTGGGAGCAGTATAGCCAGTTTATCGGCTAAATATGGAGTATTGAGTAGGGAAGTCGGGAAGAAGAGGGTGTTAGCGCACCCTCTTTACCCTGGCCAAAAAGGAACTCCACCCCTTGATAGGACGGTGACGGTCTTTAAAAAGATATCACCTCGCAAAGGCTTTGTTCGCAATGTGGTTGTTGAAATTGTACCGATGAAATACTACTGTTGCAAATTGCCACTAAATTTGTACCCCCAGAACAGAACTACCCTCTTATCAGTGGTGAATTTTTCCGCTGATAACGGTACCTTGGCCCATCGTGGGTTTGATATGCCTAAATTAGTTAGCGCTAAGGCCGGCATTACTGCGATGGTTGGGAGGCCTGTAATGCGCTACACCCCCGCATTTATAGGAACCAGGCTGATCGGTGTTGGTCAGCCCTTAGTACGCTTGAAGCGTCCCCTTGGGCATCACCCAGAGGGAGCCACTCAGGCTAGGGGTGGGTTTACTCAAAAACCACAACTTCCAAAAGCGCTGTCTAGAGATGGATGTTTTATGGAGATTTCCGCATGAGAAGCACTATGTTTTGGAAAAATATTGTGGCTATACAGTTTTTAGTTGTCGCGCCAATTGCAGCGAAAGTCTTCGAATCTTATTTTATTAATCAAGGTTGGATGGCTGGTCTTGCTGCAATTTTCAATGTAGCCATTGGGTTGCTAGTGGGCACCTATGACCAACGATCTATCGGCTGGCAACGCCTGCAGTTCGTCTGGAAATGGCTCGCTTCTGTTAACACCTTCTTGTTGTACTTGATATTTATTTTGGTAACCGCTGAAATAGATCGCCAAATTAGAGAATTAATACTTTTGACCACTTTTCCAGGGTGGCTCTGCGTAGCATTAATTTTCATTCCAAGCGCTAATGGAGAAAATTCATGAACGCATCCACGACTGCCTTCCATGGAACAGACCATGCTGCGACTACGCTCCCAACAAAGGACAAAAATAGTTGCTTCCTTTTTTGGGCGGTCTTTCTCTTGGAAAAATCTTGCAAGTTTTCAGCCAAATTTATTACTAGGATCTCCTTTGCGCCGCCTAATTCGCCCTTAATTTTTAAAAGATTATTGCGGATTGTATCCGGCAGGTCATCAAATACAGTGCCTTCATCCAGTGCAACTAGATTTCTTAAGCAGTATTTCCGCAACTCCAAATTGTTGAGTTTGGTTGCTGCATCTAGCACCCCTTTTAAAGTACTTTGGATTTCAAATTTACTTAGAGATCGTCTTTTAGCAAGAATAAAAATTTCCTCTACCGTGAGTGCATTTTCTAAGCCAAGACTAAAACATTTAATAATGCGTATTTTTAACCGCCACTTCCAAAAAAGACTTGCACCCACAAGAACCAAAACTACAACTCCTCCTCCGAACATAAACATAGTTACCAATAAGATTATCGTTTCTAAGGCTTTGTCCACGGTTGAGTTTCCTTATCGAAGTAGGGTTCTGAAAATTACCCACCGTTCCCGTATTGCGGCTCCACCCGCACGGAAAGAAGTGAGTAATAAATTCTACATAGGAAACTCAACCACCCCTAATTTTGGTGTTAGGAGCTTTTTATGAGCCTTTATCTCTATAACCGAGTGATGGACTCCGCCCTCCGTATGGAGGAAAAGTTGGTTCTAGTCCGATTGGCATTTTCTGCAACCGATGATGCCCTGGCTATTCTTCCATTGGAAAAGCTGGCTAGTGATACAAGCTTCACCGAGGAAGAAGTTAAAAAATACTTAACCAGCTTGACCGCCCAAGGAATCATTGAAGATCGATCGATCTCAGTACGTAGCCCAGATGGATCAATAGCCTTTAGACCTGCCTATCAAATTAAGCCGGAATTATTTCCTAAATGGACTCCTGAACTCCGTAAAGCCCTCATAGAGGAGGATGCATCATGAGCGTTAAGGTTCAATCAATGGTGTGGGATGCTGATATTGAGCACAACCAGAAATTTGTTCTTCTGGCGCTTGCTGACCAGGCGAATGACTTTGGTAAAGAGTGTTGGCCAAGCATTGCTCATTTGGCAGCCAAGTGCAATTTAACGGACAGAGCCATTCAAAAAAATCTAAAAAAATTAGAGGAGCGTGGACTAATTTCTCGTAATGCGCGTTACGGCAGATCAACTTATTTCACTATTTATCTTCCAAAAATTGCAGAGTTAAAAAGGCAATTTGAGGCCGAAACCTCAGAAGATGATCACCAAGATGGTGCGAAAGTTATCCACAGCCCCGAACAAAGTTCACCCCGTCAGAATGACACCCCGAACAAAGTTCACCCCGAACAAAGTTCACCCCCGACAGGAAACCCTGATTCTGTAGATACCCCCGAACAAAGTTCACCCCCGAACTTTGTTCCAAATTTAGAACAAAGTTCACCCCCACCCCGAACAAAGTTCACCCATAACCATCCTTTTAACCATCCTATATCGTCGTCGACGTCAGAGAATGAAGTTATCCACAACCCTGAAAACCAAACATCAAATTCAGTGGCAGGGAATGACTTTGAAAGCGTTATTAGCTTAGTTTCCACTTGGGAGCAGGGTAGAGGTAAGACGGTCAAAATCTCACCAAGTGATCGCACAAAAATTTCCTACTGGCTTCAAGTCGGGGTTTCCTCTAACACCCTTAAGGCAGCCTACGACACTGCGGTCGCTCAACGTCAAAAGCAGGGTGACCCAGCTCCGGTAACCATTGGTTATTTGGATTCAATCATCGCCTCTGCAGGTAAGGCGGGAAAGTCTACTAGTGCCCTAGCGAGTGGAAATGGTTCTGGCCTCAATGCTGCACCATGGTATGTCACTGATGCTGGCATTGAAAATGAAGCGAATCGGATAGGGTGCAAACCTCACCCTGGTGAGCCCTTCCCGGAATTTAAGTTCCGGGTTTTAGCTTACCGACAAATACCCTACGAGCAATACGAGCGAGATAGGAGGGAATACTCAGTCCGCCAATAAATAAACCATAAGAAGCACCATAGAAGTAACCCAACGACTCCATCGAAGAGAAATGAAAAACCGAAAACCCCACTCGGAAATAGTGGGGAGTCTCTTTGATAGGAGTAGTTATGAAGACTTTTAAAAATGCATTAACCATTAAAGGCAAAAGATTTTTAAGAAACACCAAAAATCAATTTGATCGTAAATCTAGTGATATCAGTCTTGTTCATGCGGGGTTCCAAATTGCAATGTTGGGTGTCGCCCTTGAGGCAAGCCCAGCGTTTGCACAGCTTGCTAGAGCTTCCACATTTGCTAATACGGTGTCCACAACGCTTATGTCGGTTGGCATTGCAACCGGATCATCCGCGTCGTTGTGGACGGGCTACAAAATGATGTTTAAGGGCGCAAGCTTTGGTGATGTGTCTCATCTATTGGGTGGTGGCCTACTCGCTGGTGGTGCAACTGCCATCGGTGGCTACTTAATGGCTCCGTAAGGTAAAGGCAGATCGTGGACTCTGTATTTAAAGGTTGCACAAGGCCATCGCTATTGGCGGGAGTTCCAATGCTCCCGCTAATGGCTGTGGCCATGCCATTAATTTTGCTCTCATTTTGGTCTCTATTTATAAGTCCATACCTTACTTTGGTTTGCTTGTGCCTATTAGGGTTTGTTTACTTTTGGATGCGCAAAGTTAGTAGTCATGATGACCAGCGGCTATTACAGCTCTTAAAACGCTTTTTGCTAAGGGTTGCAAAGCATGTATCAGCCAAACATTGGGGGGCAATAACTTACTCCCCAATCAAATATAAAAAACGAAACCGGAAATAACTATGGGCGCAATACCAAGACATGAAGAGCTAGCAACAAGAGAGGCTTGTCTAAGCGACTTCATACCATTTAATACTCCAATAACTGAGAGCATTGTTAAGAATAGTGATGGCTCGTATTTAGCTACATGGAGGCTTGACGGCATCTCCTTTGAGGCCCAAGACCCGGAGGACATTGAGCTGCGTCATGATGGCTTCAATAGCATGGTGCGAAGTTTGGGATTTGGTGTGGCGCTCTGGTCTCATAGAGTACGCCGCAAGATTAGCGACCGTCTTGAAACGGATTATGAAGAGCCTGTCGCCAAAGAGATTGCAACCAAATATTACCAAACCTTCCAGGGCTATCGAATGATGGCCAATGAATTTTATTTGACTTTAGTTTACAAGCCACCAAGAGCCAAACAGGCTTCCGAAGGATTATCAAGATTCTTTTCTCGTCAGGCAATGCGAAGCCTAGAACAGATTAGACATGATGAGGCTGAAGATCTAAAAAAGATGGCTGAATTCATTAACAAAATGAATTCTAGCCTTCGAGAATATGACCCTACATTACTGGGTGACTATGTTTATGAGGGCGATACTTTTAATAGACAAAGGGAGTTTTATGCCTATTTGGTAAATGGCTACTGGAAGCCCGTCAGGAGCGCTAGCTACCAGTCAATTTCTCAATCGCTGCCTACGACTCGCCAGTTTGTCCAGGACGAATTAATTGAGCTGCGCGGACCAAAAGGGTCTAAGTATGTAGCCCTACTAGATTTACAGGATTACCCGCCAGAAACATCGCCTGGAATTATTAATTTGCTTCTGTACTTGGATTATGAGTTCATTGAGACCATGAGCTTTACGATCATGAGCAAAAGGCAGGCTGAAGGAGCAATCAAGCTTCAGCAAAAACAATTGCGAGCATCCGAAGATATTGCTGCATCTCAAGTAGAGGCCCTCAATAGGGCGCTAGACGATTTGGGTGACGGGGTATTCTGTTATGGGGAGTTCCATTACAGCCTTGCGGTTTTTGGAGATTCGCCTGCAGCCGCAAGAAAAAACCTGTCCGGAGCAAGAACCACTCTAGAGGAGGCTGGCTTCCAAACTGCATTGATAGATCTACTCGCAGATGGAGCATGGTTTTCCCAACTGCCAGGCAATTGGAAGTATCGACCAAGAGAGGCTAAATTAACCAGTAGAAATTATTGCGGCATGAGCGCGTTTCATGGCTTTGCAATGGGGAAACGCAATGGAAACCCTTGGGGTGAGGCGGTAACAGTTTTGAAGACGCCTAACGGCAACCCGTACTACTTCAATTGGCACGCGACTCGTGATGATGTTGATAGTTTTGATGATAAAGCGCCAGGGAACACAACAATTATCGGGGCCACGGGTACAGGTAAAACAGTTGTAGAGCTCTTTCTCATGATGATGAGCCTGAAATATAAGCCAACCATTCTTTTTTGGGATAAAGATAGGGGTGCTGAGATTGCAATTCGTGCGTTGGGTGGAAATTACCGAACCTTTAAAAGGGGCGTTCCAACCGGATTAAATCCACTGCAGCTTCCAGTCAATCCGCAGAACACTGCCTATAACATTGAATTTATTAAAGAACGAGTGCCAAGAAGGGTAACACCCAAAGAAGAGGAGCAAATCACTGCGGCAGTAACCCAAGTTCTAAAAATGGAGATGAAGTTTAGGCGTCTCTCCATGGTTCACCAGCAGCTACCTAATACGGATGACGATGGCGTAGCCGCGCACTTGGCAAAATGGTGCGCTACTACAGGGGGTAGTTTAGCGTGGGTTGCGGATAACCCAGAGCTCACAATTGATTTTTCATCTGACCACCTATTGGGATTCGATGACACTGATTTACTAGAGTCACCAGAGGTGCTTGATCCTATTACCTCCATCTTGCTACACATGGGCAATTCATTGATAGATGGGCGTAGGTTCATGTATTTCATGGCTGAGTTTTGGAAGCGACTTGAGTTGCCAGCTTGTACTGATTTTGCTGTTAACAAGCAATACACCATTCGCAAGCAAAATGGATTTGGCGTATTTGATACCCAATCACCAGCGCAAATTTTAAAAACTCCTCACGTAGCGGCAATGGTTGAGCAAAGCGCAACACAAATATTTCTCCCCAACCCAAAGGCTAGCTATGACGATTATGTAAACGGCTTCTCGCTTACTAAGGCTGAGTTCGAAACGATTAAATCATTCGAACCTCATAGCCGACAAATGCTAATCAAGCAAGGTCATGGAACTGCGATAGTGACCCTTGACCTTGGCGGACTGGGTGAGTATCTAAATATATTGAGCTCCTCGACGGACAACCTAGCTGTGCTTGATGAAATTCGAGCTGAGGTAGGTGATGATCCCGAGATCTGGATGCCCATCTTCAAAGAAAAGATGGAGTTACGAAAAGCTATGGAGAAAGAAAAGAGTCTTCGTAAGCAATAAATCAGATGCAATAAAGACGTTAGCGCGGAGTATTTAAATTACTTGATAAGGATTTTCACTATGAAGTTTTGCACAAAAAAAAGTATTGTCAGAATAATTAAACCATTATTGCTTGCGAGCGTATTGTCGATGAGCGCACATTCACATGCGCAGGGAATCCCGGTATTTGACGCGGCCAACTACACCAATATGATTCAAACAATTACTGCATGGCAGCAGCAGATTGCGGCGATGAAACAGCAATACGACCAGTCTGTAACTCAATACCAAGCTCTTACAGGCATTAGAGGGTATGGCTCGTTGTTATCAAATCCACAGCTGCAGCAATTTTTGCCGGCAGATATTCGTAACGTATATACGGCGATCAACACTAAAAACCCCTGGATTACGTTAAATAGCGCCGCACAAGCAGCTAGGAATGCCAAGACAATTTTTAGTTGCGAGTCTGTTCCGGCTGGCATCCCAAGAAACACCTGCATGAGTAGCCTTAATAAGAACTTTGCTGACCAAGACTTGTTTCAGCAAGCTTATGAACAGGTTCAGTTACATGATAAAAAAATCGCTGACCTAATGGCTCAAATTAACTTTACTCAAGATCCTAAAGCTATCGCAGAATTGCAGGCGCGATTGACAGTTGAGCAATCATTTCAGCAGAACGCAATGGCCAAGCTAAGTATCGCAACTGAGTTAGCTAAGACTCAAACAAAGTTGATTGAGCAAGAGAAAAATGAATACATGCAAAGCGCAATGTCTCATACGGGTACCGTAAAGTTTCAGCCGCCAAACTTTTCACTTTCCAAATAGGGCGCTGATATGTCTACAACCTATAGCGCAGTAAGTGCAGGACTGGAGAATGCGGTCAACATTTATGTTAATCAAACTTCGACCGCAATCATCACAGCTATTACCCCTATTGTTGGCATAGGGGTAACAATCTGGATCATTAATTACGGTCTTGCGGTGTCGCGAGGTCAGGCTCAGGCTCCGGTAATGGACTTTACTTGGAAGGCAACCAAAATTGCCATGATCTTAGGGCTAGGACTTAGCGTTGGCACCTACCAGTCTCAGATAATTCCTGTGGTGAATGATGTTTTTTTAAGTCTCTCAAAAATTGTTTCGCTACAAGGATCTTCTAACTGCAATTTCAGTGCGAGCCAAGTTTTCCAAATGATTGACTGCAATGTCTCTAATCAAATGCGATTTCCAAAGGCGCTGTCAAACAGTATTGGGGGTGTTTTCGGAAGTCTCGGAATTGGCTCGACTTTCTTATTGGTTGTGTTATGGGTACTCCTCTCCATGGGGATTACCATTTTTTATATAATTCTGGGTGTTGAAGTTCTGTACTGCCATTTAGCCTTGCAGCTTCTGCTGGGCATTGGACCAATTTTTATTTGCGCCTTGGCCTTTGAGCCTACGAAAAAGTTTTTTGATGGATGGCTTTCAAAAATCGGTTACCTTTGCATCTTTTCAATGCTGATCTTTGCTTTCCTGGGCATGTCGATTTCAATTGTTGATTCAATACTTATGCAAGCAGCCCCAACAATTTTAACTGGCTCCAGCACTGATCTTGTGGATGCGCTACAGGGTCAGCAAATGGACCCTTTTGACTTTGTGCTCCAGGTTTTTTCACTATTCTTGATACTAGCCTGGATCGGGACACGTATTTCTGGCATCGCTTCTACTCTATCAAACTCTTCTGCCTCTGGTGGTTCTGTAGGGGCGTTTATTGGCGGCATGGCAACGCGAACAATATTGGGCAAGATTGGTAATGGTAGGCGTAAAACGCCAGAGGCCCCAGGGGGTGATAGCGGGGGAGGTAAGGGTGGTTCAATTGCCAATGCTGGCCCCGCTTCGCAATCAAGATCTGAGCGGATGGGGCAAAATCTTAGAAGAATTGCCACGCGGGGTAGGGCTATGATTCGAGATCGAAGTTAAGGCTTTTTTGGGGCTGCTGGCGCTGAAAATTCAATTGATTTTGTCGGCGTCTTGCCAAATAGAAAGTCTCGCGCCTTCTGCTGATCCTCGGATTGATTTTCTTTAGCCGATTTTTGATATGCTTTTACAGACTCTTCCTGCTTTTTAAGCTTTGCTTCATTGCTATCGTCACATCCAGCAAGAAGCAGTAATGGAAAGAGGGCGACAACAAGAGAGTTTTTGGTTTTCATTTTCTACCTTTATTGAATTGCGAATTAACTTTAGTATATTAACGCTTGGTTAACGCTTATTGTTGACAAGTTAAATCTTTTCAAATCTTATAGTAGGAGTTATTTTGAAGCAATTGGTTACTCTTTTAACTTTTTTGGCTGCTATTACGGTAGCCCATGCATCAGAGGCAGATCTAATCGGCACTTATGGCGTCATGGAAAAGAAGGGCCTTACGGAGCTTGTAAAAATAAGTAAGGTTGATGGCGCTTTTGTGTTGACGGAGAAAAATGGGAGGGGTGCATGGGTGCAATCAAAACAAACGCTCAAGCCAATTTCACGGTCAGAGTTTGAAAAACTGTTGAGGCACACCTTTACAGACTCTTTTGAAGGACTTGGCAATAGTTACGTGGCTATTTTCAAAGTGCCTACGAGTTTTCAAGAGGGAAAGTTCACTGCTAAAACGGGGTATTTTTTGTTTTTTGGATTGGGCCCTGTTGAGCTTCATAAACTCTAATAAATACTGTATAAATTATTGAATTTATTTGTGAGTGTAGTAAAATTATTCTCGTTAGATTACCAAACGTTAGCGCGTTGAACTTGATAGGATAAGCCTCTTGGCAATTCATTAAATATCAAAGCACTGATTTTTTAAATAGCGGTACCAACAGGGTTAGCGCCCTTCGCAATTAACTTGATGGGATTTTCATGGCCAGCAAAAAGCCTTTAGACGGTGAATTTTACGATGCGGCAGCTCACTGGGAAACCAGTCGCCAAGAGATGCTCGAAAAATCAGAGGGTAGGGCGTGGATTATTGCTCGAGTAGCTGTAGTAATTACCCTCTTATGCCTTATCGGGCTGTTGATAATGTTGCCGTTTTATAAGGTAATACCTCTTGTTTTCCAAGTGGACAAGACCACTGGTGAAACTCAATTAATTGATGCTACCGGTTCATCCACAGTACAAACAAACGAATTAATTGATAAGCACTACATAGCTGATTACGTTTCTTCTCGTGAGCGCTATGTTTGGACTCTACTGCAACATGACCATGATCATGTGATGAATTTATCGGATGAGCGAACCGGTAGGATGTATGACGCTCAATTTGAGGGAATAAATGCCAAGGATAAACGTCTTGGGTCGGATACGGATCAGCGCATAACACGCTTAACCGTTTCCCTTCCGCCCGGAGAGCCTGGTAAGGCGGTGGTTCGATTTGATCGCGTAACCAGACAGGGTGGTGTTGATAAGCCACCAGAGAAGTTAATAGCGACTCTTAGTTACGCCTATAAGCCACTAGCAAACAATGTTCAAACAGGTTTCGCTATTGATAACCCGTTAGGCTTTACCGTTAATGGATATGTCGTTGATGCCGAACTTACCGGCGTTGGACCCAAGGTGACCCCATGATGTCCGGGTCAATTAGATTGGCGCTGAACTCACCGAAATTATTAACAATTTTTTGCATGTCAATCATGCTGTTAATTGCCTCTCAAGTGGCTCATGCGCAAACCAGCCAACCCAAGAGTGAGGATGCAAGTGCACCAAAGAAAGAGGTTGCTGTAACCCCTAAAGTCGTTGTGATGGCGAAAAAGCCAAACTTAACCCCTGAAATTCCAAAAATCCTAAATGTCGACTATGACGCAGACTCGCAGTCTACGGTGGTGCCCGTTCTGACTAAATTGGGATTTGCAACGCAGTTATTTTTTGCGCCAGGGGAGCGAATTGAAGCCTGTGCTGCGGGCTCAACACCATGTGTTTTTGGTGGTGATTCTGACGGCTGGGTTTTGCTTGGGAAGGTAGGTGATGATTCGATAACTCTAAAGCCTGGCTTAGCTGCAGCTAATACCAATTTGTTGGTAAAAACCAATTTATATCGCTATGCATTTGATTTGCGAGTGCTTGGTGAAAAGGAAAAGCAAAATGGGAATTGGACCATTGCTTTTCAGCACTCATCTATAGAGCAGTCGCCTGCAGAAAAGGGCCGCGTCTTGTTAGATGAGCGCTTAAATAGCTCTGTACGCATCAAGCGTAATACGAATTACACAATGCAGAAAATCGAAGGTACCGAGGAAATTATTCCAAACCAAGTTTGGGATGACGGTCGGTTTACTTATATTCGAATTCCAAACAACCGCTCAATTCCTACAATTTTTAAAGTTGCGCCTGACAATCAAGAATCAATGGTTGAGTCGCATCTTGAAAATGATGTCCTGGTTGCTCACCAAGTAGCGCCGCGCTGGGTATTGCGCCTATCAAATCAAGTCGTTGGCATTTGGAATGAGAGCTACGATCCTGATGGCGTGCCTGCAGTAAACGGAACCACAATTCCAGGTGTGATGAGGGTTGTGAAAGGGGTCCAAAAGTGAGCGAGCTTAATCAAATTGAGTCCGGGGATCAGCCGCACGAAGAGGATGAGTACTTGGCCGGGGGAGGCAGATCCCATATTGGCTCAAATACTGCCCTTAAGCGCAAAACAAATGTTTGGAAGGTTGCTATCCCGCTAGTTTTCATAGCTTCTTTTATAGCTGGTGGATATTGGTTTTATCAAAAATCACGCGCCAATCATTTGGCCGCCTTAGGCAATAAGGCGAGTGAAGTAAATTCCAACAATGCTGCACCTGGTGCAACAGCAGGGCAACCAACAAGTACACGACGCACATTAGGGGTTGATTCCGATGGCTTTGGAGGCGCAACCCCACCAGGCCGTCAGCCAACTGAGCAGGGCAGTACGCAGGCCAAGGATGGATCAACTGCTCCTGGGGCTGGTGTTCCTGGACCGCTATCTTCTTCGCAAGCATTAAAACAAAGCGGCCCTGGACAGCCCTTAGCGCCAACCCCACCTTACGGGGCTGTTGACCCTAATGTACCAATGATTCCGCGATCACGATTTGATTCCCCGCTGGTAATGCAGGATGGTATTTCAGCCTCATCAGCCATGCCGGGTATGGCTGGGGCAAACAGAGGAGCGGTCTCAGCTGGCACTTCTCAGGGAGTCGGTGGGCTTGCGCAGCCTACGATGCCTGCTTTCCCTGATATATCAAAAATAATGCCAGCACAACCAACTCAACCTGTTGGTGCATTTGGTAATCAATTAACCCCTAGCAAAACACCAAAAGCCACAGCTACGTTACTAGGCAATCGCAATCTAATGTTGGCCAAAGGAGCTTCGATTGATTGCGGTCTTGACACCGCATTTTCTTCTGATGCAGCAAGTCAGCTGTCATGCACGGTTACGAAGAATGTGTATAGCGATGACGGAAAGGTTGTGTTAATCGACAAAGGATCAAAAGCAACCGGCGAATCCGGCACCAGTATTAAGCAAGGCCAAACACGCGTCTTTGTTTTATGGACGCGAATCAAGACCCCAACTGGGGTAGTGATTGATTTGGATTCTCCAGGAGCCGATTCGTTGGGTCGCGGCGGAATTTCCGGGGATGTCGACAACCACTTTATGGAGCGATTTGGCGCTGCTTTTCTCGTCTCCATGTTTCAGGATGTTGTGGGCTATGGCATTGCGAAAGCAAGCACTGGGAGCAATAGCACCAGCGTTATACAAAACACGCAGTCATCAGGAAACTCTTTAGCGACAGAGATTGTTCGTAATTCGATTGGAATTCCGCCGACACTTCAAAAGAATCAAGGCGATCGAATTTCAATTTCCGTGGCCCGTGACTTGGACTTTAGTAGTGTTTATGAGTTAAAGGCCAATTAATATGCGATATAAGTTTGAAGGATCTAACAATCGTATTGCAAGCCCATCAGACCATGTTTGGCAAAGTTTATTATGCAAGGCATATGAGGCTGGTGATCACCCGATTTGCCTTTGCAATGATCGCAATCCTCCGATGTACTTATCAAAATTTAGTGATGAATACGTTCTAAAGCGCATGCCTGGTACCGGGGCTTTACATGCCCCCCACTGCGACTCCTACGAGCCGCCAATTGAGCTATCGGGGCTTGGTGAGCTTTTGGGAACCGCAATTATCGAAAACACCAAGCTGGGTACTACAACACTTAAGATTGGCTTTCCACTGCGCAAAATGCCGGGTAGAGCAGCCCCAGTCGCCAATCCCGATGCATCAGTTTCTAGCGTTAAAGCCGAAGGGAAGCGATTAGGGTTTAGAAGCCTCTTGCAATATTTGTGGGCAGAAGCTGGCTTTAATCGATGGACTCCAAAGATGCAGGGTAAGCGTAATTGGGTAGTGATTAGAAAGTATTTAAATGAGGCGCTCAATGTATCTATGGTTAAGCACCTTTCTCTTTCTGAGTCATCTTTTTTGCCTCATAGATGGCTAGAAGAAACCGATCCTAAATTTATTGAAAATGAAATGCGCCGGAAGGAGCGATGGATTAAGGCTTCTCAGTTTGATTCTAATCAAAAGGAATTATTGCTTCTAATTGGAGAAGTTAAAAATATTTCCGAGTCTCGTTTTGGATACTCGATGGCGATTAAACAAATTCCACACATTCCTTTTTACATGGATGCAGATGTGCATCGAAAGCTTTTGAAGCATTTTGAGAGAGAGCTGACCCTACGCAATGCGTTTCCAGAGGGGCACCTAATGGTTATTGGCACCTTTGGAATAAATGATTCCTTGACGGCCAAATTTGAAGAACTTGCGTTAATGTATGTCGACCAAAATTGGCTACCAGTTGAGTCTATGGGCGATGCAGCATTAACAAGCTTGCTGGTAAAGCAGGAGCGCACCTTTGTAAAAGGAATGCGTTACAACTTAAGTATTCATAAGCCACTAGCAAGTGCAGTTCTATCGGACACAGGTCCAAAGCCAACGGCACTCTACCTGACGCCATCAGAAGTTAATCAGTCAAATTTCATCAACGAGCAAACCGAATTAATCGCCAATAGCGATATGGATAGCTGGATCTGGGAACTGAACGAACCGTTACCAAATCTTCCTCAATTACAGGGAAATTCATATTCAAACGAAGGAGCTGGTCATGAGCATTAATTTCAAATCAAGCCTATTAGCCTTTTTACTCTCTGCGTCAGCGCTTTTCCCGCAATTGGCAAAGGCTGACGACTGGGGTTGTCAAGTTGCGCTATGCATGGCCAATCCAGCTGGAGCCACAGCGGTTCCTGAGTGCGTTCCGGTTATGCAGCGTCTTTATGATGCGCTAAGAAATAAACGCCCTTGGCCAACTTGCGATAGAGCGCAAGCGCCTGCGCCACAGCAATTTTTTGTACCTCAAAACAACGGATCTGGCTCTCAGGGTTCCAATTCTCAAACACAACTTCCAACAGGTCAGCCATGAACAATGCCTCTAAACCAATTGATTCTCTTGGCAAAGATTCGATGGTCAAGCAATTAATGCTACCCCTGCAATCATATTTCAAGGATGGCGTTACGGAGATGGTTATTAATCGTCCTGGAGAGTTAGTTACTGAATCAGATAATGGTTGGGAGTTCCATTCGGTGCCTGGACTGACATTACTCCATCTAAGACAGCTTGCGCAAAGCATTGCTACCTTCACTGATCAAAAAATATCTTCATCACACCCAATTCTATCGGCCACGCTCCCGGGTCAAGAGCGCGTACAAATAGTAATGGAGCCAGCGGTTCCACCAGACTGCATTAGTTTTACAATTCGCCGCCCTCAAATGAAGGTAATTCCCATGTCAGCATATGTTGATGGAGGATATTTTGACGATACTTTTTGGAGCAAGCCAGAGGGCAACATTGAGAAGCTTGACCCCAATAGTCAGAAGCTAATGAAATTACTTGAAAGCAAATGCTTTCCTGAATTCTTAAAGGCGTCTGTGGAAAACCACTTAAACGTTGCAGTGGTTGGCGATACAGGCTCTGGCAAAACCACTTTTATGAAATCACTCTGCCAATATATCCCGAGCTGGGAGAGGGTGATCACCATTGAAGATGTTCGAGAGCTGTTTATGGAAGATAAAGCAAATCAAGTCAATTTACTTTACTCAAAAGGTGGTCAAGGTAAGGCAAACGTTACCCCCGCAGATTTGATTGGTAGCAATATGCGCATGAAGCCCGATCGCGTTCTTCTTGCTGAGTTACGCGGGTCAGAGAGTTACGACTTTCTTAAGCTCTTGACCACGGGCCATAGTGGCTCATTGACTTCATTCCATGCTGAAAGCTGCCCAACAGCAATCCCAAGGTTTGTCTTCATGGCAAAGGAGCACCAGGAAGCCGCTGCATATACCCAAGCCGAAATCGCGAAATTATTTTTAATGACGATCGATGTTGTAGCTCATGTGCAAGCTCGATTTATTTTTAAAGGCGATCAGCTAATTGGGAAGAAAAGGGTGATGACCGAGATTCATTTTGATCCGTTTAAGAAGCGTGAGTTGGCTTATGGTCATTAATGGGCGTATTAACGACATTTGACAAAAATTTTTAATAGGAAAGCTGTAGGTATTGCCAAGTATTTTTTTATGAGTGAAAATAGGTGTATGCGTTAGCGCGCACCATAACTTGATAGGATTAACATGTCTGTTTTTTATAAGCAGTTCGCTTCTATTGTCATTGAGCGTTTGCTATTACTATGCTTTGCCAGCATGGCGGTTTTAGCTATTGCCGGCTGCTCAAGCGGTCCTAGACCGGTCTTACTGCCTGATGGGCAAGCGCGGATCGCCATAAATGAACCCATCAACACAATCCCTTCAACGGAAGTTCCTGATTTAACTCTTGAGGACTCGCCAGCTGAAGTGCAGGTGAGGCTTGCAGCTGTCTCAACAATCCCGAAGGCCAATATCGTAATTCCAGTAACGCCAGAGCCTGAGCAGATTTGGCAGCTCAAAAAGGGAGAAACCATTCGATCCGAGCTTACCAAGTGGGCGAAGGATTCGAATTGGTCACTGGTTTGGCAGTTCGATAAAGACTGGGTAATTCCTTCTAACTCAGAATTTACTGGCAGCTTTGATATCGCCGCCGCCAAAGTGATTGAAACACTTTCCTCCAATGGAATTCTTATTCACGCTAATTTCTATAGCGCAAACAAAACTTTAGTAATTACAGGCCCGGGAGTCACGCCACAATGAGAAATTACATTTCAAAAACTAAAAAATCAGTACTATTGGCCTCGCTGTTAGTTGGCTGTGTCTTTATTACTGCTTGCTCAGGCTTTATTGGGGTCAAAAATAATCAGCGTCAGGCTGAATATGAAGAGCAAATTGCAAAACAGGGCAATGTTGATCCCGCAAGACCTGTGGTGATTAAATCAACTGGGGCTTACCTTGCTGGAGAGAAAATTACAGTTGCAGAGCAGTTGTCGCCGCTTCTTAAAAAGAAGGTGGTTTACAAACCGAGTCGCTCCGTAATGTTGCCTGACGTTGCTCATTGGATTAGCGAAGAATTTAATATCGTTGTGGATTTAACGGGATTGCAGGTTAATACGACGACCCAATCCACCGGCACATCTATGCCTGGAGCGCTTAACACCAGCGCATTGCCAAGCGCTGCTACAGCGCTTGCTTCCAATCTATCGGGGGGCGCTGGCTTGCCGGCTCCGCTTGGTGTTTCTGCGCCCGCAAGTAATACCGGCGGCGTTTTTCAAGCTCCAACGAATACGCAGTTAGCGCGCCTGCCATTACAGATTCCAATGAATCTGAATTACGAGGGCACCTTAAACGGTCTTTTAGATCAGTTGGCGCAAAAGACTGGGGTGTGGTGGAAGTTTGCAGATGGTAAGGCCATGTTCTTTCGTAGCGAATCAAAAACTTTTTATCTTCCAACTATTGCCCGTAGCTTTAAGGGTAGCTCAACCATCACAACTACCTCAGCTTCAGTTTCAGGATCATCAGGCTCTGGTGGTGCCAATGTCTCAGGGGGAGCAAGCAGCTCTTCTGGTGCTGAGAGCACTTCCCGTTATGACGTAGATCTTTGGAAGGATATTGAAACCACTGCCAAGGTCGTGGGTAAGGGTGCTGAAGTAGCTATTAATGCTGCCGCTGGCTCCATTACGGTGACTGGTTCGCCCGCAGAAGTTCGTCATATGGAAACATGGGTAAAGACCTTATCTGACCAGTTGTCCCAACAGGTTCAGATTGACGTCAACATCTATACGGTTGCGGTTAATAGTGAAGAAAACTACAGCTGGAACCCTAGTGTGATTTTTAAATCAGCTGGCAATCTGGGTTTTAACGTTACCGGCGTTCAAACCCCAGCAGTGATTGGCGGCATGACGCCATTTAATATTGGTGCATCAGTCATTAATTCATCGAATTATGCTGGATCTACCGCGGCTCTAAATGCGCTATCAACAATTGGTAAGGTGACTGAAAAACTCCATCAGCAAGCAATTGCAATGAATGGTCAACCAACACCGGTGCAATTGGCAAGACAGCAAAGCTACCTTGCCTCATCTAATTCAACAACGTCTGCCAACGTGGGCACTACAACGTCACTTACGCCAGGGACCTTCACAGTTGGTTTCACGGCGATGTTTGTGCCGCGCATCATAAACGGCAAGATTGTGCTGGCCATGACGATGACCAATAGCGCATTAGTCTCCCTTAAGACGGTCACCAGTGGCTCAGGTTCTTCGCAAGCCTCTATTCAAACACCCGACATTGATACCAGCACTTTCCAAAATACGGTGACTTTAACGCCTGGCGATGCTTTGCTTCTCACCAGCCTTACCAAAGAGACTGGCTCAAACCAAAACTCAGGAATCTTTTCTCCTTTCTTCTATTTGCTCGGAGGTGGATTTGACTCGACTGCAGGCAAGCAAATTATGGCCATCGTTGTTACAGCGAAAGTACTTTAATGAAACTCTCTCTTATTCCAAAAAACAAAATTATTGGCTTCGCGCTAGTTATAGTGATTTGCTCCATTCTTGCTGCTGCCATATATTTGTATAGTAGTGTTGACAAGCCGACTCAAAAGAGGCCGCAGAGCGTAGTACAGTCAGGAGGGCTTGTCCTTACTCAAGTCCAAACTGATGCAAAGGCGGCCATGGATTTAAGCCCAGAAACCTCGGCTAATGTCCCGGCTACAAGCAAGCCTGAAGCATCAGGTTTAGCCAAGAATGAAGAAGTGGTGAAGACCGCTACACAGCCGGGCCAGGACGGAGTGGGGACTGTGGCGAATAAAAAAGCCTCTGCTGCTATAGGTTCTCCAGACGCTAAATCCTCTACGCCTGCCGATTGGGCTGCCCCAACTTTAGGTGATCTAGAAAAACTGCGTTCTGAAAATGCCATGCTTGCCGAGCAACTAAAAAATGCCGAGCTCAAAACAAAAATTGCTAAAGAAGGTAGTGTCCCAGGCATCCCTGGGGCACCCAATCCCAACGCAGCGCAAAGCCCAGGCCCCACTAACTCAGCGAGAGGACCTCGCGTTCTAATGATTGCCGGTGGCGAGAATAATTACCGTGCCAATGTATCGATGCCAAATGGCCAGACTATTACAGCATCAGTAGGAACTGTTATTGCTGGCTATGGCGTAGTTAGCGCCATCACACCAAATGAAGTGCTGTTTGGCTCGGGTAAGGCCAAACGATCTATACCCTTGGTTGGTAATAGCGCCAACTCTGATTTTGTCATGGGGCAATAAGAATGATTAAAAAATTACGCTTAGAACATTTTTGTATCGGCATTATTTTTAGCGCTTTGTTTGCTGGACATTCCTATGCCAATTCTTCATCAGAGGAAAGCATTGATATTTATACCGTTGGCTTTTCCATCCATCAGGATGGAAAAGAGCGAATAGCTTATTCAGAGACAAGGCTTGCAGATGGACGTGCCAGCCTCGTTGAAAATGGCACCACCCCGCATTACCTTACGGGCTCTACCACAACCATTAGGCCTGACGGTAGCATCCAAAATGATGCTATTGCCCAAAAAGTTTTTCTTGGGGATCGGGTTTTGCTTAGCCTTGGACCCGCAAGCACTTCTCCATCTCAATTCATGGTTCTGGATGTTGACTACACGCTTTCAGAATTAAAAAGCTTGGGTGAATTTCATGGGGGCGATGGGGTAATTCAATTGCCAGATGTTGAAACATTTCATCATATTTCAAACATGGTTGTTGCTCTAGATAGCACCTATAAATTGGGGTCTATAAAAAAAGCGAATGGTTCTTTAGTCGAAATATCGGCAAAAGTGCATCAGGAAGTTAACCCTAAAGCAGCTCTTGAGCAACCCTCAATCTTTCACTAACTTTTATTTTCTTATCAACAAGGGAAAAATGAACCAAGAAATTTGCCAACCAGAATCTCAGGACTTTTCGCCTGAAGAGCAGGCATTTATGGAAAAAGAATACGCCAATCAACCCCGCATAGAAGATGCGGAGCGTTGTCATCTTCCCCCTAGTGGGGCTAGCAATACATTAAGCCCTGTTTACGACTGGGCCAAAACAGTTGTCGCGCTTTTGCAAAAGCAATCTAATGGCCAGAGGGTTAAAGCCCGCCTTTGGGCTTACCGATATTCTGGTGCGGAATGGCTGGTTATGGAATTTCTTGATGGCGCTGAAGGCTCCTTTACCTTTTGCATTGGGGAGCCTCACAACTACGTCGTCGATGACTCATCCGGAACCGTTACGCTGGTGCCGGATATGACTGAGGCACTACACATGGCTGGCATCGTGTTTAATGCCGTTAATGCTGAAGTTGAGGTTGGCAATAGGAGGGAGCTTAACCCATGTTGCTGCCCTGATAAGACAACTTCGGCCCTCAAAGTAGAGAGCCAAAAGACGGGTGAGGATTTAGCCAAATGATTCTTCAGCTTGGCAAAACTCGTTGGTATCTTGGCATGCATTGGAATGCCTTTGATACAGCGCCCAACTTTAGCGAAATCAAAACAGAAGCGCAGCATTATGGAGCCAATCTTTACGCATTGCGGGTTAGCGAACTCGCAGTTCAAGCAGGGTTTGCTTACGATAGCGATGGAGCGCTTACTAAAAAGTCCAATAAGACCTATTCGCTTGCAGCCCGCTTAGCAAGCGCCGTTGCTGAGCCTTGGTTTGGCATATTTCAGCTAGGCGATGGTGTGTATTGGTACATTGCCGTTCGAGATGGGTATTCCATTCTCCCGGATGGCGACATTATTGGCACTGCACAAGAGATTGATGAAGTGCGCTCAGCGCATGCAGGGTTTAAAGATTGGAAAAGTGTTGAAGGGGATTTAAGTGCCTTAAATGAGTTACTTGCCAATATTGCCCAGCGCGAGGCTACTGGGATTGTTGCTAAAAGTAAGCTTGTTACAGTCAATGCCATTGGGGCAAGCAAAGCGTTGCCCTGGAAGGGCGTCACGATTGGATTGGTTTGCGCCGGACTGGTAGGGGGTGGGTTTTATTGGCATGCCTTGCAAAAAGAAGAGCAGGCACGCATTCATGCTGCTCAGGTGCTAGCAGCGCAACAGCAAAAGATGGCTGACCAAGCATTAGCGCCTTTGAATGCGCCCATGCCCAATAGTTGGCTTACTGCCTGTAAAGCAGTGGTGTATGCACTACCCCTGACTAAATCTGGCTGGAAGTTAGTGGGAATAGATTGTCAGAATAATGAAGCGCTGGCTCAGTGGAAATTAGCGCCTGGTGCAACGGTAAAAAATCGACCAGAAGGGGCGCTCAGTAACGATGGCGCAAATATTTCACAACTACTGCCCCTATCTTTTGGGGTGAGCGCTGGCCAGAATAGCCCCTCTATCGAGCCACCAGGCACTTTGCAAAGCAATCTTCTGGCTTTGCGCTTTATTGCGCAAAGCACCGGCATGAGCTTGGAGCTAACAACGCCGACTGATACTGCCGCAAACGCCTTACCAGGCCAGATTAATCAAATGGCGCAACAAGTCAATAACGCCGCCTCTCAAGTCAAGCCGTTGCAAAAACAAAGTTTCACTTTGGTTAGCTCAACAGCTCCATTTTCAATTGATTTTTCGAGCGTACCGGGAATGCGAATGACTCATCTTTCTAGCAGTTTGGTCGATAGTGCAGGGTACAAATTAGAGGGCATGGTTTATGGATACTAGAAAATCTGTTTTAAATTCTTTTAATGGTTCAAGACCTTCCATGGGTTTTAAGTTTGAGTTATTACCGCTTCGTCTTTTGGATAAAGTTGCGCTAGACGTGAAGACTAAAACGGTCTTTACAGATCTACGCACCTCAGGCAACCCACACTTTATGACTTGGCTAAATAAGACAAAGCGTAATGATGGCTCAATAACGGTAGAGCTTCGCGAAATCGCCCAGATCGCTCAATTGCACGAACAAGGATTTGCTCAAAAAGCGATTGGTGGCGACAAAAGTGAGCTATTGGTGCGTAACTATGCGCTCGATCTGATTGCCCAGGCTAGCAAGTATGGTGCATCTGATATTCATATCATGATGCGTGGTACCCATGCGGATGTGCAGTTTGAAATTGGTGGCGATCTATATCACTTTCTGACAGTATTTCACAATGAAGGTGGCGCTATTGCCAGAGCGATTTTTCAAGGCATTGCCCAAACTAAGGCTGCAATGTATGAAGAGCTTGCATATCAAAATGCGCAAATTTCCGGCTCGGAGTTTCCGCCAGAATGCAAACTATCTTCTTGCCGTATTTTTAGAGGGCCAGCTTTTTCTTTAGGCGCACAAGGCGGCGGATTTATGACAATCCGTTTGCAATATTTGGCAGGACATAAAAAAGAAGATGGGCTTGACCCCTTGTTCTATCCAGAACGTCCCGCCGGACACTTTGCATTGGCGGAGATGGGTTACTCTGCAGCACAAATTGCAAAAATAGACATTTTGATGAATACCCCGGCGGGGGTTGTTCTTTTTACTGGGCCTACTGGTTCCGGTAAAACCACTACTTTGTTTCAGATCTTGCAACACCTAGCCAGAATCAAGCCCTATAACCGCCAGGTCACTGTTGAAGATCCAGTTGAAAACCCGATGCCCTGGGCGGTGCAAATGGTGATCACCAACGCCAAAAACGATGAAGAAGTGGGCATCGAGTACGCCAACTTGGTTCGCGGGGCGTTGCGTATGGCCCCTAAGATTTTATTTTTAGGAGAAATTCGAGGGCCAGCAGTTGCCGCATCCGTCATTGAAGCAGCCTTAACAGGTCACCAGGCATGGTCTACTTTGCATACTCCTGACCCGTTTGCAGCGATTGATCGTATCGAAACAATGGACCCCGTTCTATTGCCGCGTAAACGCTTTTGCGATCACACCATCATTCGCGGGTTGATTGCGCAGCGATTAATCCCAAGAGCTTGTCCCCACTGCAAGGTTTCGTTGAGTGATAGCGCAGCTTCGGGCTTGTCATTGGATGCGCGTCTTTTATCCGCTTTGGGAACTTGGTGTGATGTTAATCAGGTTTATCTGGAAAAAGAGGGTGGATGCCAGCATTGCAATTACACCGGCAAATCCAAAAGGGTGGCGATTGCGGAAGTGGTTCTATGTGATGAGGTCTTGATGGATGATTTTGTGAATCATGGCACAAGCGTTGCGCGGAAAAATTATCGCGCAAGAGTTGATTCGGATCGACCCTTATTGGAGCAAGCGCTGCACTTAGTTTTTGCTGGTGAGGTTGACCCTCGGGCGGTGGAAAAAACCGTTGACTTAATTAGCTCTAACCCTGCCAGCTCCATGCCTTACGGATTGGTTGTGTGATGGAAAACTCACAAATGGGTTTTTTAAAACGCAGTCAAGCCCGCCTAACACAGTCTCTTGCATCTGAGTATTTCGAAGGTTTAAGAGGGCTACTGCCTTTGCAACTGCAGGGGGCATTTAGCCGGAAAAGTAAATTAGATTGGAAAATTAGGGGCCCCTTTTATCAGCACTTAGTTGACCAGGTGGGCAATGAGATTGCTTTAGAAAAAGCCTTAGTGCATTTTAGAGATCGCATGCTGCGTACCAAAAAGCATGCATATGCCAGAATCATTTTGCTGATTATTCAAAAGCTACAAAATGGTAAAAAATTCTCAGAAAGCTTAGAGGGATTAGTAGGTAGCGAAGAACTCGCAATCATCAGTGCGGGTGAGCTTGGCGGTAAGTTGCCTTTTGCTCTATCGCTCATATTGGAGCAGCGTGAGCGCAGTGTTCGGTTAAAGCAGACGTTACGACAAGGACTCTCAAGCACTGTGGGGCATTTACTCATTGCTTGCGCGGTGTTGTGGTATCTGGCAAGTGCTGTGATACCAGGCTTAGAGTCTGCCGTACCAAGAGCAAAAGCCCAAGGATTAGTCCATTTTTTGTACGCTATTAGTGGCTTTGTTAATTCGGCCTGGATTTTCCTAATCCCCGTTTTCATTGGCTCTGCATTAGCGGCCTTGCTGTGGTCGCTACCCCGGTGGACTGGGCCAACACGCCTCGTTGCCGAACGCCACTTTCCGTATAGCTACTACCGTGATTTGGTGGGCTACCAATGGCTAATGGTTTTCGCTACTCTTTTGGCCTCCGGGATTTCTGATATGCAAATTTTGCAAATGCAGGCTAAAGGTGCAAGCCCCTATCTTTCAGAGCGTCTTTCACTCTTATTTCATCGCTTGCGTAGTGGCGGCATGAGCTTGCCAGAAGCCTTAATTTCACCAACACGACAGGGTGGACTATCGATGAATTTCCCATCGCCAGAAATTAATGAATCAATTATTGCTCTTTATGGATTTGCTAATTTTCCGGAGCGCATTACCAAACTTGTAGCGACGTGGGCTTCTCAAATTGAGGCTCGTACATTGGCCTTGGCCAATACCACCTCCAAATTTTTTGAGTATTCAATGATGTTTGGAATGGCGATATTAATTTTGGCAGTTCAAGATCTATCAAATCAAGTTGGCACCGTAGTGAAGTAGTGCGGCAGTGTAGTTATAAAAAAGCAGTTCAACCTTTTAATCAGTAGTTGGCAGTAACAACCCTTTAGGAGAATCAAAATGCGTGATCTTATTGGCGGTCTTTTTGCCGCTTTAGTAACCATCATTGGTATTGTGGCTTTAATCGCTCTTTACAACAACGTCACCAGTAGCAATAAGTCCAGTCAAGCGTTAACGGATCTAACCTCTATGGTTGGGTCAATTCAAGCGACTTATATTAGTCATCCGTCCTACACCAATCTCTCAGCGACTGTTGTTGTCAACGGCAATTTAGCACCAGCTACGATGATCTCTGGCGCAGCGCTCATTAACCCCTGGGGCGGTAATGTGACCGTTGCTCCTGCGGCCAACACGAGCTTTTTTACCGTTACCGAACCTTCAGTTCCCAATGATGCCTGCGTAAAAATGGCGACCGCCATTAGCAACTTAGGCGCTCTTTCTATTAACGGTACCAGCGTGACTCTACCAGCAGACCCTAGTGTGGTTGCAGGTACCTGCACAGGCAATTCCAACTCACTCGTATTTACTTTCGGCCATTAATTTTGCTTTTATTTTCAAGAGTCAAATTCGTATGCCTAAAACCCTCTTAGACCTGGTGTTCTCAGACATTTATTTACTTGCGAATCCCAGGGACTGCCGCTACAAAGAGTCAAGCGATTCACTGCGTTTGCGTGAATTCGAAGCGCCATTGCACGAAGAGCTCTCAAGACTCTACCGTTATCTTGGTGAGCAGTGTGATGATAGTGCGCCGGGGAGCATGACGGCCTTATGGCCCGCTGCCACACAAAGCGCTATGCGTCTTCGGGTGACTAATTTAGTTGGCAGTAATGACCAGACTGTTTTTTATATTCGGCGCTATCGACAGGGAGTGGCCACCTTAGCAGATTTGGGGGTACCTAAGCCGATCATTGAACGCCTTTTAAGCCCAACATTAACGCAGGGTTTATGCATGCTGGGCGGCAAAGCAGGATCTGGTAAAACGACTTTAGCCAATAGCATGATTGTGGCGCGTCTAACTACTTTAGGTGGTGTTTGCGTTACCGCAGAAAATCCTGTAGAGCTACAAATTGCAGGTCGCCATGGTGATGGAATGTGTTTTTCGCATGAGGTTGGTAGCGATCAAGAGATGGCTAATGCGGTGATCAATTTTCTGAGAACCTCTCCCAATATTATTTTTCTTGGAGAAATCAGAGATGCTTTTGTGGCCAAAGAAGCGGTACTGGCAGCCCTGTCAGGCCATTTAGTTATCACCACGTTTCATGGCCATTCATTAGTAGGTGCCTTAGCCCGTTTTGCAGGCTTTATTGGGGATAACAATTTATTGGCCGATGCACTTTCTGCAGTGGCCTATTTGGAGCTGTGTGAGACCAAAGATCAAACAGAACTTTTGTCACTAAAGTCTGCAAGCCCCTTAAGCGATGGGCGGGGATCTGGCTCACCCGCTAGCATTAGAAAAAGTAAAAAACTCACAATTGATTTTTTATGGTTCCTGGGGCCTGAAGGCACAGCCTTAGCATCCGTCGTTCGTAGCGGTAATTTTTCAATGCTTTCTTCAGAGATTTCGCGCCAGCGCAATCACATGCTGCAGAGTCGATCTTAAGGGGCGGAAATGGGATTTTTTGCACCGCTAATTTTTTCAGTCATGTTTTTAGGATTTTTGGCCATCTTTGGCCAAGAGTCCAAAGTCGCTGCAATCAACACTACTTCGGCTCAGATACAAAGTAATGGTCAATCCTTTTTGGCTTACCGCAATGCGGTGATGACTTATCAGCAGAATAATCCTAGCTTTGCCGGCGTGATACCGGTGGCGCAAATTATCGCTATTGGCGGTGCTTTTTCCAGCAGCTTTTTAGGGCAGGTCAATAACATTGTCATTGCGACCGGAGTGGGTAATGCCAGGGTGGTGATTTGTTATGCGCCTTTTACCCAAAGCGTAGCTGAGCAAGCCTCGATCGCTGCCAATAACGATGCCTCCTTTGGAATCTCCAATGGAACTACCTGGACGAGCGCGGCAGTGGGCGCTTCAACTGCTGCAATGCCGCTGGCCACACCAATTGCGAGCGGAAACATTGTTTCGGTTATTGGGTTCGATTTGTAATGAAAACACTTAAGAGAATTTAAATGAGAGATCTACTAGGGTCGCTTTTGGCTGGAGTATTGACGGTGGCATTTGTCATCTTGTTTATGAATTATCAAAAACAAGGTAATTTAAATATGCAGGTTGCCGCCACAGCGCAGCAAGCCACGCAATTTAATACTGCGGTTCAATCCTACATCACGCAATACAGTAGCAATATCTCTGCGGTAGCCACGGCTTCAACACCGGCGACTATTACAGTAGCTATGCTCCAAGCGCCTGCCGTAGGATTGCTACCAAGCTCCTTTAGCGCCACAAACCCATTTGGCCAAACTTGGCAAGCGCAAGTGTTGCAGCCTACCGCCGGAAATCTTAACGCGTTAGCGCTAGGTACTGGAGGCACCCAATTAACTGATCAGGTGGCTTCACGAGTGGCTGCCCTTATCGGTGCCCCTGGAGGATTTATCCCATTAAATGATTCGGGTACATGGCCCACTGGCACCGCAACAGCACAAGGTGCGTATGCGGGCTGGAGCTTACCTACGGCAGGTTTTACTGGAATTGCTGGAGGCAATATTGCCTCGCTCCTTACTTTTAGCAACGGTCAATTCGTTAGCAATTATCTTTATCGCAATAACGTAGGCAATACCAGCCTGAATACGATGAATACGCCCATCATTATGGCGTCTACTCAAACCATTGGCGGTGCTTGCGCAACTAATGGAGCGATTGCTCAAAATGGCACTGGCTTAGCTTTAACGTGCCAAAGCAATGTTTGGACAAGCAATATAGCTTGCCCACAATATTCGGGCGATCTAAATGTTCTTGAAGGATTAGCCGGAACTAAGAGCTGCGTTAATGGTGCTGGCATGGGTAATGCACCTTCAGCGGATTGGTACTTTGTTGATACCTATCGCCATGTGAACAGTGGCAACTTTTACGCTGTACAAACCGCATACGCCATGACAGGCGCGAATGTGGGCATTCCTTATACAAGGGTTCAGCAATCCGGAGTCGCGGGTGCTGGGTGGGGCGCTTGGAAATCAGCATCCGCCAAGGGTCTTGGTCTAGGTGGCGAGACATGGCATGCCGTTGCCCGCTCTTTCGGAACGACTTATTGCAATGGATTTACTTATCCGATTGCTGTAGGCATAAGTGGTGGCCCGAATCCTTCACCAGGCTGGGGCGATCTTGCTTTGTACATAGATGGAGTCCTTATTGAGTACTCCGTAGGTAACTGGAACGGTGGCTCAGGTTATTTAAATGCATTTGGAATTGTTGCGCCAGGTAGTTGCTACCGCGCGACCTCTGGCCGTTTTGGGAAATATAGCTGGGCAGAGATGTATTAGCAAAGCCCTATTAGTTCGAAAGTTTTTTATACAGAAAGGAAGTATTCATGAAGGACATTAATTTTTTTAGAAAAGCTGCAACCTATGCAACGTTGATTGCAGCGATTGGGGTATCAAATGCAACATTTGCACAGGGGATTGCAACAACAGCTTCTCCCGCTTCCCCCTTTGGCATCTCTGCCAAAGGGGGAACGATGGGTCTTGGTATTGATTTGACCTATAGTATTAATGAGCACTTCAAATTGCGCGGTGGTTATAGTCAGATGGACTTTAGCCGCAACTTTACCAATGATGGCTCCCAATTTAATGGCAAGCTGGGGCTAGGTGGATGGGATCTATTGGTTGATGCACATCCCTTTGCCAATGGTTTCCGAGTGAGTGCCGGAGCCTATATTCCAAGTACACAATTGAACTTGACTGGTGCCACAACAGGCGCTGGTTCTTACACTATTAATGGCAATACCTATTCAACTTCTCAGGTGAACTCGTTCGATGGTAGTGCTAAATATAGTGGCGTTAAGCCTTACCTTGGTCTTGGTTACGATGGCTTTAATAGCGCGACGGATGGCGGGCTGTATTTCACGTCAGACGTTGGCGTAATATTTAGCGGGGCTCCGAAAGTTACGCTATCTGCTAACTGCTCAGCGGGAACCGCAGCATCAACTTGCGCACAACTGGCTACCGACATTGCAGCTCAACAGCAATCAATTAACAGCACTCTTTCAAAATACAATTTATTGCCAGTGTTGCAATTGGGTGTAGGCTATCGCTTTTAATTAAACGCTCCTACTTGTTCCGATGAATCAAATAACCACCCAAAGAACTTCACAAAAGTTTTGCCCGTCCTGCATGATGACTAAAAATATCGATCAAATGCGTTTGGTTGCAGGCGGGTATCGAAGTAAGTGGCGATGTATTTATTGCCTTTCACGATCACAAAGATATCAAGCGACTAGAAGTGCTGATGACTTAATTAGGCCGGCTACCTCTTAAGCTTACTTAGGTCCAGTTAATCGAAGCTATTTTTATACCCTTTAATTATGAAACTTTCTAAATTTGTACCCACCTCAATATTCTGGGGGTCAGCCTTGACTCTCTCAGCCTTTTCCTTAAGAGTAGTCCGTGGCCTAGAGTTCTCTGGGATCCCTTTGCAAAGCTTAGGATTCATCAATCGCGACTGGATTGTAAATTTAGAGCATTTCATAACAGCCATTGGCTGTTGCCTTTTTGTGATTGGTGCACTTTCTTCTGTTTTGCTAATCAAAGGGAAGAAGGACCCAGTTAAGGCTTGTAATTACATCCTTAGAGCCATTATGTTGTTAGTGCCGTTAGCATATTTGGTTTTTAGTTTTTGTTGGGAATTCAATATTGGACTTGCCTTTTCTAAAGGCTCTACGACAAATCAATTTTTATTTGATCTACTCGGCATTCTTTTTACCTTAGCCCTATTGGCGGCGCTCCGCGTTCGCTACGAACCTTCTGGTGGCTCAATACTGCCAAGGGTAGGCGTTTAAATTAAGACCGCATGAGGATTAATTTACTTTCATGCTACTGTGGCCTCAGGGCTCTACTGGTAAGCGCTTGTTTTATCCTAATTATCCTCATACCCGCTCATGCTCAAGCCCAATCCTCGGGTATTGAAGGCTTGGTACGTTGTTTGCAAGCGGACGCTAGGTACCGGGGCAATAGCTGTAACGCTGTTGTTGGCCGCTACTGGGCTATCGAGCCTCTAATCAATCAGGTCGCTAAACAGCAGGGCTTGGAACCTGCATTATTAAAATCCCTGGTGGCGGTTGAGTCGGCCTATAACCCGAATGCTGTCAGTAAAGCTGGGGCCAGAGGGCTTACTCAAGTAATCCCCAGCACCGCTGTTTCTCTAGGTCAACACCCTGATGCAATGTGGGACTCCCGCCAAAGCCTTGCTACAGGGGCTTATTACTTAGCTGCTCAATGGTACACGTTTAGAAGCTGGCCGCTGGCCATCGCTGCATACAATGCCGGTCCTGGAGCAGTCAAGAAATACGGGGGAATCCCGCCATATGCTGAGACGCAAGCCTATGTAAGTAATGTTCTCTATCTTTACAACCGATTTAAATTAGTTGAGAAGATTTGATGGCCAAGAAGTGGTCAGCCCCCAGCCTTTCATTGGCCCTATGACCAACTAAATCCGGCATATTTGCAAGGGGCCAATTATCTAGAGGTAAGCCTACTGGGCTGGCAAGTGCCTTGTAATTGGTCTAGGTAGGAGGTAGATATGCCACAGGTGCCCCATGCGCTACGGCATAATTGGGAGTCAAACGTGACGTGCAACCTTAAGTGCAAAAAATGAACAACTCAGAATCTAATCAGACCTCCAAAGTTGGGGATCTATCTCAAAGTCTCGATGTGGCCAACTTAAAGATGGAGCAATTGCGCCAACTTTTCCCCGAGATTTTCACCGAAGGCAAGATTGACATTAAGCGTTTGACTGCAACTCTGGGCGAGAACGTAGCCACTGGCCGAGAGAACTATGAACTTTCGTGGGCAGGCAAAGCCGATGCTAGGGCTGAAATCCAAAAGCGCACCACGGCCACCTTGCGGCCTGATACGGCGAACAGCGTGAATTGGGATGCCACGCAAAACCTCAATATTGAGGGTGAGAACTTGGAGGTGCTGCGCACCCTTCAAAAAGCTTACTTTGGCAAGGTCAAGATGATTTACATTGACCCGCCCTACAACACGGGCAATGACAGCTTTGTGTATCCAGACGATTACACCGAGACGCTGAAAGAATACCAAGCCCGCACAGGTCAAACCGACGAAGCAGGCTTTGTAAATAAGCAGACGCTTTGGAAAAAGAACACCAAAGAGAATGGCCAATTCCACAGCGTTTGGTTGTCCATGATGTATCCCCGCCTATTTCTGGCCCGTAATTTATTGCGTGATGATGGCGTGATTTTTGTCTCTATTGACGATAACGAAGCGGCTGATTTGAAGCTGTTGATGGATGAAATTTTTGGAGAAGAAAATTTTATTGGAAAGATTGTATGGAAGAAGAAAACAAACGGAAATAATATGGGTCTAATCCCTCCCGTTCATGATTTTATTTTTGCCTATGCAAAAAATGCAAAAAGCATTCCCGAGGACAATTTTGGACTTCCATTGAGTGAAGAGTTCATTTCAAAAAATTATTCAAATCCTGATGGTGACGAACGAGGGCTATGGACAACAATGGATTTATCTGCAAATCATGAGGGTCCATATTATCCGATTGTCAATCCTAAAACAAAGGAAAGTTTTCTTCCTTCCAGAGGGCGGTATTGGGTTTTTAATGAAACGGAGACTTTAAAAAGAATTAAAGATGGTCGAATAATTTTTGGAAAAAGTGGTGATGCTAGACCCGTTCAAAAAGTTTTCCTAAATGAACGAAAATCTAAAAGATTGAAAATTGAGAGCTGGTGGGATAAGCATGGTTTAAACGAAGACGGAACGGCAGAATTGACTGAGCTTTTCGATATGGCAAAAATTTTTGTCCATTCAAAACCATCTAAAACAATAAGTTTTTTAGTCAATGCGGCAACTCAAAGCAATGACTTAATCTTTGACTTTTTCTCAGGCAGCGGCACAACCGCCCAAGCCGTTCTCGATCTTAACGAAGAAGACGGCGGTAATCGCCAGTTCATTTGCGTTCAAATGCCCGAGGTATTGGATGAATCAAGTGAGGCATATAAGGTGGGTTATCGCACCATCGCCGACATTGGCCGTGCCCGCATTTCCAAGGTAATTGAAAAAATTGAGTCCAAGCGCTTAGAGGGTTCGGCGCAGGGGGTTCTTACAAAAGACGATATGCAAAAGCAAGCGCTAGGATTTAACGCCTTCAAACTTGCCCCATCGAACTTTAAAGAGTGGCGCACTGATGTTGATAATGAAGCTGATTTATTGGCGCAATTGGAATACCACGTTGACAGCGCCAAGCCCGACAGCGAAGCGGGCGGCATGGTATATGAGTTGTTGTTGAAGTTGGCTTTGCCGATCACCACACCTATTGAAAGCCACAAAGTGGGCGATGCTGCGACTGCGGCCACGGTCTATATGGCAAAACCCGACAGCGGCAAGCATGTGGCGATGTTCTTTGAGGCCCCCGCAAACCATGCGGGAGATGTTCTGGCCTTCATTCTGAAAGCCAAGCCTGTGAAGGTGTTGTGTTTGAATAAGTGTTTTGTGGATAGCCAGGCTTTGACCAATTTCAGCCTACAACTTCAAGACGCAGACATTGCGCTTGAAGTGCTGTAAGGGGCGACTTGATGATGGAATTCAAGTTTGACCACCACGCACCGCACCAAATGGCGGCCCTGAATGCCGTAGTGAAGGTATTCAAAGGCCAGCCACAGGCGGGCACCGCTTTTGAAAATACCCGTGGTGAAGTCGGTTCTGTAGAGTTTGGTGACAAAGGCATTGGCAACCGTTTAGGGTTGTCCAAAGAGCAGTTTTTAGCCAATATCCAAGAGGTTCAAAAAGAGAATGAATTGGAGGTGTCCGCGGCACTTGTGCCAAGGGCCACCAGCGAAGCCACCAATGAAGCCAACGATGAAGCCAATGATGCTTCCTCAGCCGTTGACCTGAATTTATCCATTGAGATGGAGACGGGCACAGGCAAGACCTACACCTATATTCGCACGATTTATGAACTTCATCGTGTCTATGGTTTTTGCAAATTTGTCATTGTGGTGCCCAGTGTCGCCATTCGTGAGGGCACTCTGAAAAACTTGGAAATCACCGCCAAGGACATGAAGGCTCAATATGGAGTCCCAGCCAATTACACGGTTTGGGACAGCAAGAACCGTAATGGCCTACGCAACTTTGCGGCATCCAATTCGCTGCAAATTTTGGTTATCAACATCGACAGCTTTGCCAGCGACAGCAACATCATCAACACGGTGCGCGAGCAGGGTGTGAAACCGATTGAATTCTTGCAAGCCACCCGCCCAATTGTGATTGTGGATGAACCGCAGAACATGGAAACGGAACTCCGCCGCCAAGCTATTCACAACCTGAACCCATTTTGCACCCTGCGATATAGTGCAACGCACAAGAACCCCTATAACTTAATTTCACGCTTAACCCCCGTGGACGCCTACAACCTGGGGCTAGTGAAACAAATTCAGGTGGATGGCGTCACAGCTGATCAAAATTACAACGCAGCTTTTGTGGCGCTGAAGGAATTCCAGCGAGCCAAGAAAACCATCAAAGTGAAGTTGAGCTTCTTTGCCAATGGTGAGGCGGGCGGCGTGCTCAAAAAAGATGCGGTATTGTCGGCGGGCGATGATTTGTTTGTGAAGTCAAACCAGCGTGAAATTTACCGCGATGGCTTCATTGTCGAAGACATCGACGCTCAAGCGGGCTTTATTAAATTCACAGGTGGCTTGGTGCTGCATGAGGGCGATTCACGGGGTGGCTTAACCGATGAGCTCCAAAAATTCCAAGTTGAGAGAACGGTCAAATGGCACTTTGAAAGGGCTAAAAAACTGCACCCCATAGGCATCAAAGTGTTGTCGCTTTTCTTCATTGATAAGGTGGCCAACTATCGCAGCGCGGATGGCGAAAAAGCCAAGTTTGAAGCGTGGTTTGAAGAGGCGTTTGAAAAGTTTAATAAGCAAAACCCAGGCTTGATACCCCACCCAGCCAATGGGGTTCACAAGGGCTATTTTTCTCAGGACAAAAAAGGCGTATTGAAGGATACCAAGGGCACCACCAAAGACGATGAGGATACCTACAACCTTATCATGAAGAACAAAGAAGAGTTGTTGAGCCTAGATAACCCTGTGCAGTTCATTTTCTCTCACAGCGCCTTGCGTGAGGGCTGGGACAACCCCAATGTGTTCCAGATTTGCACCTTGAACGAGAGCGCAAGCGATGTGAAAAAGCGTCAAGAGGTTGGCCGTGGTTTGCGTTTGCCAGTCAACAGCAAAACAGGTGAGCGCATCACGGACAAAAAAATCAACTTGCTCACGGTCATTGCCAATGAAAGCTATGAGGCTTTTACCAAAGCCCTACAAACTGAAATTGAAGAAGAAACGGGTGTGCCATTTACGGGGCGCATTGGGGATGCTAACCGCGACAAGGTGGTGGTGAAATACACCAAGCATGAGCTGACGCGAGAGAACTACCCTTTGTTGTTTGAGCTGTGGGACAAGGTAAGTTTTCACACCCGCTACGCCGTTCACTATGACGATGCCGTTTTAGTGAGTAAAGCGGCGTCATTTTTGAAAGACACCAACCATTACCCCGCCATTGCTCGCTTGCAGCTTAAATCGAACACGGCGCAAATTGAAATGGATGGGGCAGGTTTAAGCCCGCTAAGTAAGGGCAGTGCTGTTAAGTCTACAGAATTGACCTCCTGCATGATGCCCGATGTGTTTAGCTTTATTCAAAGCCGCATCAAATTGTCGCGGGGATCTATCGTGGCCGTGCTCAAGGAGTGTGGCCGTGCCAATGAGTTGATGCTGAATCCGCAGCGGTTTTTAGAACACATGGTGGCAGCGTTTGAACGCGCAAGGAATGAAATTTTGTATGAAGGCGGCGTCAAGTATGAGCGCGGGGCAGCATGGGGCTTGGACTACACGCAACAACTTTTTACCGACGAGTTGGGAGAAGTGCTCCAAGAACAGGTGTTGCAAGTCAAAGAGGGCTATGAAGACAAAACACCCTTTAACTACTACCGAACTGACAGTAAAACCGAAGACTGTTTTGCCCGCGATTGTGAAGTGAGTGAAGAGGTCAAATTTTTCTTCAAAATACCCCGGGGATTCAAAATCCCCACGCCGATTGGCAACTACTCGCCGGACTGGGCGGTTGTGTTAGAGCGGGATAATAAGTTATATTTTGTGGCTGAGACAAAGGGCACCAGTGACCCTAGTAAGTTACGAGGAGATGAAAAATTTAAGGTGCTGATGGGTAAGCAGTGTATTGATGCACTTAAAACAGGCGTTGTTTATCAATTAGCGGTGACAGCCAGTGATTTGCTTGAGTTCACCGGCCCGTGTTGATTTTTAGTGCCACTCCAAGCGAGAGATTTTGATAATCTTTTGCTTAAATAGGAGTTGTACTATGGCTAAATAAGGCGTACGTTTTGCCCCCGAGTATATCTTTCCCTGCTACCGCAGAATGAGGCTCTAACTGCCAGCGGCAAGCCTTAAAGAGGGCTGCAAGTCTTGGACCGTTACTGTAGCAAGGTGCTATCGCTTGAGAAAAACGTACCGCGGCATGCCCCTAAAGGGATTCTCTTTGGTCAATTCCGATCAAGCCAATAAGGCCGCCTGTTGCTGGTCGGGCATGGGCTCAATTCCGTTATAGCTGCTTAGAGTATCGGTCTCAAAGTAGTATGGGGATGTGGTGTGATTCTTACATATGCGTAGACATAGGCATATGTCATTAACGCCCTTTATCTCCACAACCGCTTTAAGTTAGTCGAAAAAGACTAACTGTTTTTGCTCCACGATTTCATGATTCACCCGACCTTATAATTGAATCAAGGAAACGTGGCCGAGTGGCTGAAGGCACCGGTCTACTAAACCGGCATATTTGTAAAAGTATCGAGGGTTCGAATCCCTCCCTCTCCGCCATTTCTAGATTTAGTAGCGTCCAGCAACGTCCAAGATTACTCCTTAAAGCCCTTTAAATAAAGGGCTTTTTTGTTTTTTATTGTCCAACAACATACAATGAAAACCAAGGTCTACAGGGGGTATTTTTAAGGGTAGATAGTTTTTTATTTGGGGGTATTTTCCCAGTTATCTATTGAAGGTGGTTTTATGGCGTTAACTGATACTGAAATTAAAAAACTTAAATCGGGTGTCAAAGACTATCAGCGCAGTGATGGTGAGGGCTTGTATTTATGGGTCACGACTGCGGGCGGAAAGCTTTGGCGCTGGAGTTATCGATTTGAAGGAAGAGAAAAAATCATCTCCTACGGAAAATATCCTCATATCTCCTTGGCTTCTGCAAGAGAGTTACATCGTGAGGCTCGCAAATTACATGCCTCTGGAATTGATCCCATGGCTCAACGAAAAGCTAAAAAATTGGCCAGTCAAGAAGGGCAGGCCAACTCCTTTCAAAACATTGCAGAGAAGTGGTTTGAGAATTGGGGTTCTGGAAAGAGCCCTCGTCATGTTGAGAGCACCTTAAGGCGATTAAAAAGCGATGTTTTTCCAGTTATTGGTAAGCGTCCAATTGGAAAAATTCAAGCACCAGAATTAGTTAAGTTGGCAAAGGATATCGAAGAGCGTGGTGCAGTTGATATTGCTAAGAGAGCGCTTCAGACCGTGGGGCAAGTGTTTCGTTATGCGATTGCGCATGGCTATGCAGAGCGAAACCCAGCGATTGAATTTAATCCTGGAGATGTACTTAAGTCTGCCAGAAAAGTGAACTATGCTCGAATTGACGCAAAAGATCTGCCTGAGTTGCTGGCTAAGATTGAAGTATATCAAGGCACGCAAACTACCAGATTGGCTATAAAGCTTATGGCATTAACGTTTGTCAGAACGAGTGAGTTAATTCAAGCCAGGTGGTCTGAGTTTGACCTGGATAATGCTCGGTGGAATATTTCTGCTGAGCGAATGAAGATGAGAACTCCCCACATAGTTCCTTTATCGACGCAAGCATTGGAAATTTTAAAACTGCTTCAAATAGTTACTGGAACTAGTGAGTGGGTATTTCCAGGGGCGCATTATTCAAAAAAACCGATGAGTAATAACACAATCTTAAAAGCGTTGGAGCGTATGGGGTACAAGGGGAAGATGACTGGTCACGGATTTAGAGGATTGGCTTCGACCATTCTCCATGAGCGGGGTTATAACCACGATCATATTGAATTGCAGCTTGCCCATTCTCCACGCAACGCTGTCAGTGCCGCCTACAATCATGCCCTTTATCTCGAGCCACGAGCAAAGATGATGCAAGAATGGGCTGATTATTTGGAGTTCTCGTTGAGGACTGCTTAAATTCAAGAGCTAAAGTTAAATGCGTATTACGGCGAAAAGAGCCACCCATTGAAATCTAGTAGGGTGTCGTAACTTATATTCACCGTCTTCTTCCTAACCTATTGCAGACAGCCAAAAGAGACTATTTTTAGGGGTTTGACCGGCAGAGTCCGGCCAACTTGGGACAGTCGGCTACACATACCTTGGCACGGCAAATGGGAGCTAGTATTGGGATGATAGAGCGGCACTATAGCAAGATGACGGCAACTATGGCAGCAGAAAGATTGACTTAAACGAGGGATGGGGGTGTCGTGTCAAACACGACTGGCGCGGCACCTTATCCAAAATTCGTCATTATATAGAGATTAGCACTATTTTTTGTAATCAAGATCTTGCGGGGGCTTTGAAGGGTAAAATATTGGCTGTCAAAATTGCCTCAATAGTTTTTAATCTCATATCAAAAAATAACGATGAAATTTCTGAATATTAAGAAGCTATTTTGCTCTTTTGTATTAATGCTGAGCGCATTGTTTGGTGTAAATGTTGTTGCTCAAACTACCACTGTAAACGTTGGCGGCAGTAGCTATACCGTTACTAAATCTGGCTTGCTTTCTTACAACTCATCAGCTTCGTTGATACAGGGCTTCTCTGCTTGGGGGAACGCTTCTTTAGCATCGTCTCTGGCAACCGCTGTTGGTTCTTCATTGGGTTACCCGAATGGTGCGCTTGGACCTCTCTTTGCTATTTCGTATGGAGTTACTGCAGGACGAGTTCAGTATTATGCGTGGAGAAGTACTGGTGTCTTAACTGATAACAGTATTGGTGGGGCACTAGGCACAAGCAGTTTTTATTTTGCGTGTATTAATGACACCACTTGTGGTGGAACCATAACCCCATCGGGTCCAACGGCTGCCAACACCCAAACCTCTCTTCGAAATACCGCTAACGCATTGCATGGTACTTATGTGTTGCAAAATGCTGTAATTGCAAACAGCTTTAGCTATGACTGTACAGAGTTTGGCGCTAGTGGAGTCTGCGTAAGTGCTGGTGGCCGTAATACTGCGGTATCTGCAACGAATGGCTTGAATAACACTAGCGCACTATTGATCGCAGCATATCGTCCACATCCGAGCTATCGTATTGGCGCTTATGCGGATCAAAACTTATCAGTAAACAACGCAGGTACTACTGTAAATCTTGGCAACAACACACCGCTCATTGGATTGTTCGGTGCTTGGAATGAGCGCTTGGATGGCACTGGTACAGAAGTGAAGGTATCAGCTGCTTATGGTCAAAAGAGCACGACAGTTACACGCCAAGTAGTAGGCACTTCAGAAGGGGGCTCTGGTTCATCCCAGTTAAACAGTCAAGGTGCTCAAGTAACCGCTAAATATGGTTTTGCAGTTACAGATAAAGTCATTGTCTCTCCTTATATTGGTATGCGTTATACCCAAAATAATATGGGTGGTTATACCGAAGGTACTTCAAGTTCAGTAACGACACCTCTCACTTACTCCGCACTCAATACCAATGCGACTACTGCATTAGCAGGCATAGGAGCTAGTTACAAAGTGATTCCAACAGTCACTACCTTTGCTAGTGCTGGTGTAGAAACGGATACCAACACTGCTAATGGCACTTACTCTGGAACAAGCTCAAGCATCCCAGGCTTGACCTCAGTGAACTTTAATTCCAACCCTGTAAAAACAAGACCTACTGCAACGTTGGGTGCTTACTATGATATTGCCAAGAACCAACGCTTAGGCATAACTGGTATTTATCGCCAAGAAGCCTATCAAGCTGTTCAAACAACGACGGTGTTAGCTACTTATACGATAGGTTTGTAAATAGTTGAATGGCTGCTTTGGGCCTTGATTTCAACCCGTCGATGCAACAGTTAGGGCAAAACGTTCTGCCGGTGTTTGATAGTTTAGTGTTTTTCTAGGACGTTCATTGAGTTGCCTTGCTACGGCATTGAGTTTGGCTTGGGAGTAATTTGCTAAGCTCATACCCTTGGGGAAGTATTGTCTTAATAGCCCATTGGTATTTTCATTAGATCCTCGTTGCCAAGGATGCTGAGGGTCGCAAAAATACACTTGCACATCGGTAGCTAGAGTAAAGCGTTTGTGCTCAGACATTTCTTTACCCCGATCCCATGTTAAAGATTTGTAGAGCTCTTGCGGTAACTTGCGGGCATGCTTGATGAGTGCATTGACCACCGTCTCACTGTCTTTACGAGCCACCTTGACTAGCATCACATAGCGAGTCTGGCGCTCTACGAGAGTGGCGATCTGACTATTGGCATCCCCATATAAAAGATCACCCTCCCAGTGTCCTGGCACTGCGCGATCTTGTGCTTCGGCTGGCCTTTCTCTAATCGAGACTGCATCCTTAATTTTTCCAAGCCCCACATCCTTCAACGTGTGATGCCGTGAGCGGCGCATGATGCGGGTGCGTCGTAAATGCTGTGTGAGCTCTTTCTTTAAGGCTCCGCGGGCTTGGATGAAGAGGCTAAGGTAGATCGTTTCGTGTGACACCTGATAGTCCTCCTGATCTGGATAAGTCTCTTTTAGCCATCCGGCAATCTGTTGTGGTGACCAGTAGTGCTGCAGTTTATCTGCCACCAGATGCGCTAAGGTTTTATTCAAGACTAGTTTACAAGTCTGAGGGCGATGTGCACGATCCCAAGCAGACTGGTCTGATTGATTGGCTCGATAGCTCTCTGGACCGCCATTGCGACCAATCTCACGACTAATCGTGGAAGGTGATCTACCTAACTCAGTGGCAATCGATCTCATAGATTGACCACTTGCTAAGCCGCGTGAGATGGCTTCCCGTTCATCTAAGGTTAATGCTAGTTTGGATCGAGTTCGCTCTGGCGGTCTAATGCCACCAGTTTGCACAAAGATGCCTTGTATGGACGAATGATTGCGATCAAATAACTGGGCAATCTGCTGGAGAGAATCTCCCTTTTTCCAGCGCTCCCACATTAAGTCCTTCTGGGTAGCTGTGTAATAGATTCGAGGTCGTTGTTTCATGAGCAACACTCCTTGCGCTTACGCAGTTGGTAGTGTGTTGCATCGACGGGTTGAAATCAAGGTCGATAGCGGTCGTAGAGCAGAGTTAAGGTCAAGGGTAGTTATGCGGTTAGGAAGAGGCGTTAAATCAAGCTAGTTTGCGGTAGGTTTTCGTCGTGCAAGGCCTAGGTAGGTCAATTCGATCTCATTTTATGGTTGATGCCAAGGCTGATGGCGTGCTGGTTTAGCTCTGCGATTTTTGCCTTTCTTTCGGCTATTGCTTCTTTCGTATCTAAACCATGCTTATAGTTAGGGTGCTGAGTGCCAGCAAGAATATTCTTTCGACCTCCATGGTATTTGCATGTCTTGCATGTCCCTATACATGGATTGAGGCATCTACTGCCTGTACTTCTAGCGATCGCCGCACATTGAGTTTTAATATTTGACAGAGGCATGAACATTATCATGGGGTTACGGTCACAGTAGATTAGCCTATTTGATTGACCCATAGAAGTAAATAATTCCCGATCTTTCCTGAAATAGGACTTTTCGGTTTTTGAATGTTCCCGAACTTCCCAGCATACCTATGGGTATGCTGGAACGGGATTGCCATTAGCTTGGGGTTATTACTCCATTGGTCACTAATAGGTGCCCAGAATCAATAAGACTGGAGACTGCGCTCTTTGCCCTTTCTTTAGCTCTCTTTGGGTCGTCTATATCTAGATCTTTAGCTACCTTGATTTCAAGATCTGTTTGCGTTATCGCTTCAGATGAATCATCCAATAACATAGCAGTCAATACATTTATTACTTGCTGCTGGTGCTTGCCCTTAATTGGCTTAGATTGAGGTTTCAATATGCCTTGTGAAACGGTACAACTGGTATGAGTGATACCCCATATATCTTCTGATCCTAGCTCTACAGTCTTTAGTTCAAAAGCATTGCATATGCCAATTTCTGAGTCTTTGGATTTTTCAATTGACCAGACGCGTTGATTGGTGGCGCTGCTCACTTTGATGACCGTATCAAGCGCCGCTAAAAGTGAAGAGTGGCCACGAAGCCCCTTTTGTGAATCTTTACCAGCGTGATGAACAAACATTACAAAGCCATTAATTAAACTAGCCATGTACTTAGCTGCCTCAATAATTCTTCCCATTGATGCCGATGTATTTTCATCTGCCGTGGGTGATGCTCTGTTTAGGGTGTCAATAAATACAATGGCGCCATCACCTAGAGTGTTGCTAATTTCTTTTGACAAAGCTCGCCAAGCAAGATCATCTTCAACGCTAACTGATGCCGTAACAAAATAAAGATTTTTAGGCGTAGTGATTGAGTTTGATATTTCCCATGCAGCCATTCGCTGCCTTATTCCATGTGAACCCTCAAGAGCAATATATGCAACTGATCTTTGTATGGTTGGATTGCCAAACCAAGGTTTACCTGTAGCTATCGCAAAGGCTAGGTCAAGAGCAAGAAATGTCTTACCAGAGGATGGGGCACCATAAATCGCACCAATACCATTGTTTGGAAGAACCCCTCTGACAGTCCATTCAAGAGGTGGATCTTTCCTTAAATCCTCGGCAGTCCTAAGGTACTTAGTTAACCTACTTACGTTAGGCATTGCGGCTGGATTATTTCTTGTATGGGTTTGCCACATTGAATTAACTACCGAATGTACCTCTTCTGAATCCATTGGTGGCTGACACTTCGCTCCCCATTGCAATGCATCTTCAATGAACTCTTGAGGCGTAAGCCCGCTGACATATGCCTTGCCCGAATATGACGCTAGTAAATTATTTCGATTACCCTGTAACGTTGGGGGTGGAGCGAAACTAGAATTAGTTTGGTTTGTATTGCAGTTGATGGGTTTGGTAATGGGTGAGGCATAAATTTCAGAAAAACTCATTGCAAATGACGCCATGCTTTCTGTCGACTTAGGGCACGTGGGCATAAAAAAACATCGAGCAACATCTGAACTGCTTGAATCGATCCGAGACTTAATTTCTGGAATAGTTTCCAAGATGCCAGCATGAGTAATTTGGTACTCATCTATCGATATTGGGATCTCAAGAGGGATATAAACACGAAAGCACCCCTTGCCTTGAAGTCCATGCGAGTGTGTTGTATGGGCAAAATGAGCGTACGGCGAACACCAGCTAGACACCAGATCAACATCCATGGTGTCAATTTTGTCTAGATCAAAAGCCAGCAATGATGTTGAATCAACACACTCTTTTGTTCTGCCAAAGGCAGCCTCTCTAGGTGACCATGGGCTAAATAGCTCAGCGTCTAACTTGCTGTTAACTATTTTATGGCATGACATCTGCATGCTATAGGTGAATTGGTTCCAGTTCATGGATATAGGAGATCCAACCTTGGCTTTGGCTGAGCTAAAAATTAAGTGCTGTTTTTTTAACCCAGCTACTTTTTGTATATGTGTAGGGATGCTATGCACTTTGACCCCCTTTATTTAACTTGCAAATAGCAAGCGCTGTCAGTACGGTTGATGCCGTAGATAGGTAGCCTAGCTCCTGATTTTCTGTAGCCGCATATTCATTAACGTGCATTTTTGCTGCGAGCCTTAAGCTCGCTTTGCAGATTTGTTCTGCCAATGGAGTTATGTCCTCCACAAATATTTGTAGATTTTTTGACTGAGAATGTTGCATAGTTAGCCTTTATTTAAATTAACCAGCTATCTATTTATTACTACTTATTTATGATTGCAAGCAAATAAATGCACTTATTCTCCACAACTCGTTGCGGTAACTTTTTTCAATTACTTCAAGGGTTTGCGCCTTATACATTTTTGTTATCAAAGATAAATTCTTAATTAATTGCGAATGCTTTGAATCGCTACCAATATCCTAGACACTTGCCAACCTCGCTTGGTACTGCTGTTCAAATCTTACCGGAGAAAGCCCATTGTTGTAACTATGGCGTCTAACCGGGTTGTAAAACATTTCGATGTAATC
>NZ_JACVOO010000008.1 GCF_018882405.1 Polynucleobacter sp. 31A-FELB
GAATATATCCACTACTACAACCATGATCGGATCAAGCAAAAACTAAAGGGATTGAGCCCGGTGCAATACCGAACTCAATCCCTTCTGGTAACCTAATCAAACTGTCCAACTTTTGTGGGTCAGTTCATTTTACTTAGGGGCTTTTGTTTTTCTTGCTGAGCGCTTTAATCTAAATTCAGATCCGTTACAGCACCTTTGCTTGCAGTGCTTGCAAGGTGAGCATACTTAGCAAGTAAGCCACGGGTATAGCGTGGCTTAGGTTGTACCCAAGCAGCGCGACGCTTCGCAATCTCTTCATCACTCACATTGAGTTGAATGAGTAGCTTATGAGCATCGATGGTCACCGAGTCACCTTCATGAATAAGGGCAATTACACCGCCCACAAAAGCCTCAGGAGCAACGTGACCAACTACCATGCCCCAGGTGCCGCCAGAGAAGCGTCCGTCAGTGATGAGACCTACTGTCTCGCCTAAACCTTGACCAACTAGGGCAGAGGTAGGGGCAAGCATTTCACGCATACCAGGACCGCCTTTAGGGCCTTCATAACGAATGACCATGACGTCACCGTCTTTGATCTTTTGCGCCATGATAGCTGCCATTGCATCATCTTCAGAATCAAATACGCGTGCAGGGCCGGTAATGGATGGGTTCTTGAGGCCAGTAATCTTGGCAACGCAACCCTCAGGAGAGATATTGCCCTTCAGAATAGCCAAGTGACCTTGCTTGTACAGTGGGTTGTCTAAAGTGCGAATGACTTTTTGATCAGCGCGCGGTACTGATGGAACATCTTTCAATGTTTCAGCAATAGTCTTACCAGTAATCGTCATGCAATCGCCATGCAAGAGTCCGCCATCTAGCAAGATCTTCATGACTTGCGGAATGCCGCCAGCTTGGTGAAGGTCAGTTGCCAAATATTGTCCGGAAGGCTTCATATCGACGATGACAGGAACACGCTTACGAATGCGCTCAAAGTCATCAATAGTCCAGTCGATCTCAGCGGCACTAGTGATCGCTAAGTAATGGAGAACGGCATTGGTAGATCCACCAACAGCCATGATCACGCTTACTGCATTCTCAATAGATTTTTTAGTGATGATGTCACGTGGACGCAAATTCTTTTTGATTGCCTCAACTAGTACTAATGCTGATTCATGTGCGCTAGCAACTTTCTCGGCATCTTCATTAGCCATAGTGGAGGAGTAGGGCAGGCTCATACCCAAAGCTTCAAAGGAGGAGCTCATGGTGTTAGCGGTATACATACCACCGCAAGAACCGCTGCCCGGACAAGCATGTTGCTCTACGCCCTTGAGGTCTGATTCGCTCATGCGGCCTGAGGTAAATTCACCAACGGCTTCAAATGCAGAAACAATGTTCAGATCTTTGCCTTTGAAGTGACCTGGCTTAATCGTGCCGCCGTAAACATAAATACTTGGTACGTTAGTGCGCGCCATTGCCATCATGCCGCCTGGCATGTTTTTATCGCAGCCACCGATAACAAGAACGCCGTCTTGCCACAAACCATTGACACAAGTTTCAATGCTGTCAGCAATCACTTCGCGAGAGATGAGCGAGTACTTCATGCCTTCAGTGCCCATGCCGATACCATCAGAGACGGTAGGGGTGCCAAACATTTGCGCTTTAGCACCGGCCTCTTCAAGCGCGCTTACCGCTGCGTCTGCCAGTTTTTGCAAACCACTATTGCACGGGGTGATTGTGGAGTGGCCGTTTGCTACGCCAACCATCGGCTTAACAAAATCCTTCTCTTCGTAGCCCATCGCGTAATACATTGAGCGATTGGGTGCGCGAGCAACCCCTTCGGTGACATTGCGCGAGCGTTCATTGAGGCGTTTCATGCTGATATTGACTCCAGAAAAGAATTTGTCGAAAAGCTCTATTGTGCCGTGAGATAGGGTGGAATGCAGGGGTTTATATAGCCTTCCTATGCTCCTGTCATGCACTGCAACAAGCAGATTTGTCTATTGTATTTGCTGATTCAGCCTCATTATTAGCTTGAGAGCTAATATCCTTGGTAAAAAAGCTGCGGTACATTGCCTTATCTATTACTTTTCCTTTTAAATTCAATGACTAAAGTTGGCCACATCTATCTAATTGACGACGACGAGTCGATGCGCACCTCTTTAAGCAGAATGCTCAAGGATGTGGGTTATATCGTGGAGGATTTCTCTTCTGCGCTGACATTTTTAGAGCATTCAGTACCTGTAGCGCCGGCCGTCATCTTGCTTGACATGCAAATGCCAGATATGACCGGCTTAGATTTACAGGAAAAATTAGTCCAACTGGGTCGTAAAACCCCGATTGTGTTTGTTAGCGGCCAGAGTCACCCCCATCAAATCGTCAAAAGCCTCAAGCGCGGCGCCCTTGATTTCCTCTTTAAACCCTTCAATTTGGAGGATTTATTGAAGGCCGTTGCCGATGCCCTCGAGTTCGATAGGCGCCAGCTCAAACGCGTTTCCAAGGAAGTAGAGAGCAAGAAGGACTATGCGACTCTCACGCCTAGAGAAAAGGAAGTCTGCTTTTGGCTGGTTAAAGGATTGCTGAATAAGGATATTGCCGTCAAACTGGGGACGACAGATGCCACGATTAAGGTTCATAAGGCTAGAGTCATGGATAAGATGCATGTGGAATCAGTCCAAACATTAGTAGCAAAGTATCTTGAGTCTGATTTAGAAAACATCCAGAATAGCTAGCCCTAAGGCTAATTTCCTTGGTCTTTTGTAGGCACTATGATGGGGCATCATTTTGATAGATAAAGAACTTAAAACATTTTTGTGACTACAAACGCCAAGCTCCCAGAGATTCGTAAAGAGGCATTTGCTAAAGCTAGGGAAAAGCTCGCCCTGAGCGCGAAAGATCTCGGTGGGATGGCCTGTCTTTCGCACCATCAAATCTCTCAAATTGAAAATGGCGAGTCCAGTTTTTTCTACGGAGCGCAGAACAAATTTACTGCTGCTAAAAAAGTAGCCAAATTACTCAACTTAAGTGATGAGGAAGCATTCGACTATGGCTCTCAAGCCCCAGTAAAAATTGTTGAAGCGCCAAAAGTAGAGGAGCCTATTAAAGCCCCAGAAAAAAAAGCGCAGTCAAAAAAAGAAGCTCTAGAAATCAAAGAGTTGGTGGAGGAGACCCAAGTTGCCGCATTGGTAGCCGAAGAACAAAAAAAAGAGTCAGTCAAAAAATCAGAATCTACAAAAGCAGAGCCTGTAAAAGTTAATCCGAAAGAAGTTCTTTTTTCCGCGACTGCAGCAAACTCAAAGCCTGCCTCATCAAAGAAGTTGTTTCTTGGGCTCAGCATATTGGCGGCACTGGTGTTCTCAGTAATTAACTTGCGCCCACTCTTTTTTGCTGACAAGCCAGAAGAAATCGTTGTTGTAAAAGAAGAAATTATTGAACCAGCTCCTGCGGCAACTCCAGCAGAGCCTGCGCCAGTTGCTCCAGTTGCTCCGGCAGCCGTTGCGCCAGCAGTTGCAGTTCCTGCGGTTAGTGCTGAGGCCTCAACAGCTTGCCCTGCTGAGGAGGGCATTATTAGTTATAAGCCAGATGCGCCCCGTAAGGCTGCAGACATGGTTTATGTGCAAGTTAAAGCTAAGCAAGTCATTTGTGTGAGTGATGCATCTGGAAAGATACAGAACAAGATGGTTGAGCCTGGTGTAGGCGCATCCTTTTATGGCAAGCCACCCTTTAAAGTGCTGACTGGCGGCCTTGCTCAGGCAGATGTATTTTTTCAGGGCACAAAAGTTCGCCTGGCAAATTCGAATTACAAAACCTTGGTGTTGGAGGCTGCTGAAGTGGTGGCCCCACCCGTAGACCGGACGGATTCTCAGCAGCGCTAACCCTTTGGGGGATCAGCGCATTGAATGCTGATGCTTAAACTGCTGAGTCGTTCGTTTCGCCAGTGCGAATGCGGATAGCCTGTTCGATTGGGCTAACAAAAATCTTACCGTCGCCAATCTTGCCAGTGCGCGCAGCTTTAGTAATTGCCTCGATTGCTGAATCTACACGGTCATCAGCAACAACGACTTCAACTTTTACTTTGGGCAAAAAGTCGACTACATACTCGGCGCCACGATAGAGTTCGGTATGACCTTTTTGGCGACCAAAGCCTTTAACTTCAGTAACAGTTAGTCCGGTAACGCCTACTTCAGCTAAGGCTTCACGAACTTCGTCAAGTTTGAACGGCTTAATAATGGATGTGATTAGCTTCATATATTCCCCTTAATACAGTAATCATACCTAGAACTGAAAACGAATGCCCAGTTACGCCCTAAATTGAGATGTAATGGGGTAGCGCCAGTCCCGCCCAAAGGCTCGGGTAGTCACGCGAACGCCTGGAGGTGCTTGGCGGCGTTTGTACTCATTGAGCTTAATCAGGCGAGTAACTTTTTCCACACTTTCGGGATCAAAGCCGGCGGCAATAATTTGGGCGATGGATTGGTTTTGTTCCATATAGCGCTCTACGATGCCATCCAACACTTCATAAGATGGCAAGCTATCCTGATCGGTTTGATCGGGACGTAATTCTGCGGAAGGGGCGCGCGTCAGAATCCGCTCCGGAATGATTGGGGCAATACTATTGCGATAGGCGCATAAGCGATAGACCAGGGTCTTGGCAATATCTTTGATGACAGCAAAGCCTCCAGCCATATCTCCGTAGAGAGTGCAGTAGCCGACAGCCATTTCACTCTTATTGCCAGTTGTTAAAACTAGGCGACCGGTTTTATTGGAGAGCGCCATTAGGAGAGTGCCTCGCACCCGCGCCTGAATGTTCTCTTCGGTAGCGTCGAGCTTTAAGCCTTTGAATTGCTCAGCTAAGGCATGCTCTAAAGCATCCACCGGTTCGCTAATGGGGATCTCATCGTATTGAACACCTAGATTTTGAGCCATCTCTCTAGCATCAATCCAAGAGATATCAGCGGTGTAGCGTGAAGCCATCATGACGGTGCGTACTTTGTCTGCGCCTAAGGCATCTACTGCAATTGCCAACACCAATGCCGAATCCACGCCACCCGAGAGGCCAATAATCACCCCTGGAAAACGATTCTTCTGAACATAGTCACGCACACCTAAAACAAGTGCTTGGTAAGCCTGGGCTTCTACGCTAGATGGAGTCACTAGAGCTCCTGGCGCTAAATCAGCTGCTGCATTGACATCGACATAGCCAAGAGCGGTTTCAAACTGCGGCATAGTCATAACTACTCTGCCTGCACTATTTAAGGCAAATGATCCACCATCAAATACCAATTCATCTTGACCGCCTACAGCGTTGACATAGACCAAAGGCATCTTACTTACGGCAATCTGTTTGCGTAGTACCTCAATACGTAAAGATTCTTTTTGGAGGTGATAAGGCGATGCATTGAGAACTAGCAGTACTTGGGCGCCGGCAGCATGAGCTTGCTTAGCGGGATCTGCATGCCAAGCATCTTCACAGAGAATGAGTCCGTAACGAATGCCGGCACTTTCAAAGACACAAGCTTGATTGCCCGGAGTGAAATAACGTACCTCATCAAACACTTCATGATTGGGTAATTCTTGTTTAGCATAGCCGGCAATGACTTTGCCATCACGAATGACGGAGGCATAGTTTTGCAAACCAGTGGCAGTCTTTTTGGGGTGACCAATAATCGCAGTCAACCCTGGAAATTTTTGGAGCTCTAGCATTAAACAACTGAGCTCACGATCAGCGGCCTCAATAAAAGCAGGGCGCAATAACAAATCTTCTGGAGGGTAGCCAGTGAGCGAGAGCTCTGGCGTGAGAACTACTGAGGCGCCGTGTGCATATGCATCAGCAGCGGCTTGAGAGATGAGCTGCGCGTTGCCAGGCAAATCACCCAAAAGAGGGTTGATTTGCGCTAAGGCGATTTTTTGCGAGCTCACTCCCAATTTCAAATACAGTGAAATGATTAATTATTTTCTTTGTTGTAGCGCTCGATGCCTTCAAGAATTTCTTGATGCGCTTCAGCCACGCCGCCCCAACCTCTTACTTTTACCCATTTACCTTTTTCAAGGTCTTTGTAGTGCTCAAAGAAGTGTTGAATTTGGTTTAAGCGTAATGGGTTCATATCCTCTGGTTTTTGCCAGTGAGTATAGATAGGTAGAATCTTATCTTCAGGCACGGCTAATAACTTGGCATCTTGTCCTGCCTCATCTTCCATTTGCAAGATACCGATTGCACGGCAGCTCACTACAACCCCTGGAATTAAAGGAAATGGAGTAATCACGAGAACATCAACTGGATCGCCATCCCCTGCAATAGTCTTATTGATGTAGCCGTAGTTGCAAGGATAGTGCATCGCTGTACCCATAAAGCGATCAACAAAAATTGCACCACTCTCTTTATCTACTTCATATTTTATTGGATCCGCATTCATGGGGATTTCAATAATGACGTTAAAACTTTCAGGGATTTTCTTGCCTGGTTTGACCTTGTCGAGACTCATACAAACTCCAATTAATGATTAGTAAATACCCTGATCCTATATAGGATTCAGGATAGTGATTCTGTTACATACTTAATACGATTTATACGCTCTAGTTTATCGCTTTCGGAAAGCAGCTTGATATATGCGCAATACACAAAAGAATTTAAATCAAATTTAAGGGGTTCAAGCATGAGTAATGTCACTTTAGGCTTGTATTTTGCCTTGGCTTGCGGAGTTTTAGCCGTGTTTTATGGTTTTGTAATGCGTAGCTGGATTCTGCGGCAAAGCACCGGCAACGTCAGAATGCAAGAAATCGCTGAGGCGATTCAGCTGGGGGCATCAGCATATCTCTCCCGTCAATATAAAACGATTGCCGTCGTTGGAGTCGTACTAACAATTCTAATAGCCCTATTTTTGGATTTTGCTACCGCTATAGGTTTTGTTATTGGTTCAGTCCTTTCTGGTGCTTGTGGCTTTATTGGTATGAATGTTTCTGTGCGGGCTAATGTACGGACCGCTGAAGCAGCTACTAAGGGTATGAACGAAGCCCTCAACGTGGCATTTAAGGGTGGGGCAATCACGGGTATGTTGGTGGTGGGTCTTGGCCTCCTAGGGGTTGGTCTCTTCTTTATGTTTTTGGTCTCTACAGGGGCTGGGCAGGACCTTTCATCGGTCTTGCATCCTCTCATCGGCCTTGCATTTGGTTCTTCGCTCATTTCAATCTTCGCTCGTCTGGGCGGAGGCATATTTACCAAGGGCGCTGATGTAGGTGCTGACTTGGTGGGTAAGGTGGAAGCGGGTATTCCAGAGGACGATCCGCGCAATCCCGCAGTTATCGCCGATAACGTAGGTGATAACGTAGGTGACTGCGCCGGTATGGCGGCAGACTTATTTGAAACCTATGCGGTGACATTAATTGCCACGATGGTTTTAGGGGCGCTGATGATCACTAGTGCACCAGTGTCCGCCATTGTTTACCCTCTAGTGTTAGGCGGGGTGTCAATTATCGCCTCCATTATTGGTTGCTCTTTTGTTAAGGCAACACCTGGTATGAAAAATGTTATGCCGGCTTTGTATAAAGGCTTAATTGTGGCCGGCGGGATTTCTTTAGTAGCATTTTATTTTGTGACTAATTCCATCATGCCAGATGATGCCTTGGGCATACCTGGAAGTCAGTGGCGTTTATTTGCATCCACAGTAGTTGGCTTGATTCTTACTGCTGGTTTAGTGTGGATTACGGAGTACTACACTGGAACACAATTTAAGCCAGTGCAGCACATTGCTGAAGCATCGACTAAAGGCCATGGCACCAATATTATTGCCGGCTTAGGTGTTTCTATGAGATCGACTGCATACCCAGTGTTGTTTGTTTGTGCTGCAATTTATGCGGCTTACTGGTTAGCTGGGATTTATGGCATCGCTATTGCGGCTACTGCGATGTTATCGATGGCAGGCATAGTGGTGGCTCTAGATGCTTATGGGCCTATCACGGATAACGCAGGCGGTATCGCTGAGATGGCAGGTTTGCCACAATCTGTTCGTGATATCACTGATCCACTTGATGCTGTAGGTAATACGACTAAGGCTGTTACCAAAGGTTACGCTATTGGTTCGGCGGGCCTTGCTGCTTTAGTGCTTTTTGCTGATTACACCCATGCACTAGAGTCTATTGGCCAACAAGTGTCTTTTGATTTATCAAATCATATGGTGATCATTGGCCTTTTTATTGGCGGCATGATTCCATATTTGTTTGGAGCTATGGCCATGGAGGCGGTTGGTCGTTGTGCTGGCGCAGTAGTTGAAGAAGTGCGTCGCCAGTTCCGCGATATTCCTGGGATTATGGAAGGTACAGCAAAGCCGGAGTACGGCAAGGCTGTAGATATGCTGACTTCTGCTGCGATTAAGGAGATGATCATTCCTTCGCTGCTACCTGTAGTTGCTCCAATCTTGGTGGGCCTCATCTTGGGGCCTGCTGCATTGGGTGGTTTACTTATGGGCACAATCGTGACAGGCCTATTCGTAGCGATCTCTATGTGCACTGGAGGCGGTGCGTGGGATAACGCCAAGAAATATATTGAAGAAGGTAACTTTGGTGGCAAGGGATCTGAAGCCCATAAGGCAGCGGTTACAGGCGACACAGTTGGCGACCCCTACAAAGATACTGCTGGTCCCGCAGTGAACCCACTTATCAAAATTATTAATATCGTGGCATTGTTGATAGTGCCACTGTTACCAGTAGTGAGTCGTTAGGCGGAAAAAATATTTCAATGCAACAAAAAAATGCCTAGCATTGCTAGGCATTTTTTTCATCCCCAAGTCTTGACAGGGGTAGTTCATTGAACTACTATAGGGGTAATGGATTTTGAATGGGATAAGGCAAAAAGTGATTTATGCCGTAACTCTCGAAATTTCGATTTTGCATATGTGGTATCAATTTTTATAGATCCATTGCTATTGATAGAGAAAGATCAGCGTTGGGATTATGGTGAAGAGCGCTATCAAGCTTTAGGAGCCGTGCAAGGAAAGATATTTGTAGTTATTTATACCAAGAGGTCTTCTGCGATCAGAATTATTTCGGCTAGAAGAGCAAATCGTAGAGAGGTGAGGTGTTATGAAGAAAATAACTCGGGTTAGGGTGGATCTGAATGATCCTAGTAGTTTCCCAAAAGGGTTTGTAGACAAAAAATTGGTTGATGCGACATCAGAGCGTTTGATTAAATTGCATCAACAGCAAGATGATGCAGATGCGATGTTAGATGCCGCTAAATATGCAAAAGGCGTACGCGAGAGAATTGGTTTATCCCAGCAAGAATTTTCTAAGCGTATCGAAGTTTCCCTGGAGACCATTCGAAACTGGGAGCAGGGTAAACGCAGTCCCACTGGTGCGGCTAAAGCTTTATTGAAGATTTTGGACAGAGCGCCTGAGATTGCATTGCTTGCTCTCAGTGTTTGATTGATTCCTTAGAAATAAAAATGCCTAGCATTGCTAGGCATTTTTATTTGACGCTTTAACCTGCTTTTATTAAGCCAAAGTCTCCAAATAGCGCTGCGCATCTAATGCAGCCATACAGCCTGTACCTGCGCTAGTGATCGCTTGACGATAAATATGGTCTTGCACATCGCCCGCTGCAAATACGCCAGGGATATTAGTGGCAGTGGCATTACCTTCCAAACCAGAGTGAGTCTTTAGGTAGCCGTTATTCATATCTAGCTGACCAACAAACAACTCGGTATTAGGTTTGTGACCAATTGCAATGAAGGCGCCAGTTACAGCAAGATCTTCTGTGCTGCCATCGGCTTTCTTGATGCGTACACCAGTAACACCTTTTTCATCGCCAAGCACTTCGTCGAGAGTCGAGTTCAATTTGAGTTCGACTTTGCCTTCAGCTACTTTCGCCATGAGGCGGTCATTAAGAATTGGTTCTGCGCGGAATTTATCGCGCCGGTGAATCACAGTTACCTTCTTGGCAATACCTGTGAGATAGAGTGCTTCTTCAACAGCAGTGTTACCACCACCGACTACGCAAACATCTTGATTGCGATAGAAGAAGCCGTCACAGGTTGCGCAACCAGAAACGCCTCGGCCCATAAATGCCTCTTCACTAGGAAGGCCAATATATTGAGCGGATGCGCCCGTAGAAATAATGAGGGCATCACAGGTGTAAGTGCCTGAGTCACCCACTAGGCGAATCGGTTTTTCAGTCAGCGCAGCGGTATGAATGTGATCAAAGATGATGTTGGTATTAAAGCGTTCTGCATGCTTTAAAAAACGATCCATAAGCTCTGGTCCTTGGACGCCATCCGGGTCTGCTGGCCAGTTTTCTACATCAGTAGTGGTCATCAATTGACCGCCCTGTGCCAGGCCAGTAATGAGGGTCGGGTTCAAATTAGCGCGGGCTGCATATACTGCAGCTGTGTAGCCGGCAGGGCCTGAACCTAGAATAAGGACTTTGGAGTGTTTTGGGGTATTTGTAGTCATCTCCAAATTATAGGATTGCTTGATTACAATCGGTAGAACATGGCAAGAACCGCATACCCGAAGTCCAAAACCCCTTTAAGCCCCCAGCCCCCCGAGAATCAAGGGCAGGGTAGGATGCCCCGCCTCCTTTTAGAGGCCCGCTGGTTCATCTCATGCGGCTTATGTTTGGCCTTATTTGCCATTTTGTTGACCTATTCCAAGGCTGATCCAGCCTGGTCGCATGCCAGTTTTGAGGTTCCTAAGAACCTGGGCGGCCGTTTTGGGGCCTATTTAGCGGATTTATTGCTCTATATCTTCGGTATCTCTGCTTTTTGGTGGGTCGTGCTATTTGGTCGTCGTGTTCTGAGTGGTTGGCGCGAGCTTTGGAGTATTCCTTTGCCGCCAGATCCAGATGCCAAGCCAGACTCCTTATTAATGCGTTGGCTGGGCTTTGGGCTCACTTTGCTTAGCAGCATGGGTCTTGAGTCCATTCGGATGCATTCGCTTGCCTGGGAGCTTCCAAGGCCTCCTGGAGGCATTTTGGGCGAACTTATTGGCGATCCCTTGCAGATGACCTTAGGTTTTACTGGCTCTACCCTGGTTTTGCTATTTACCTTGTGTGCTGGACTCTCTTTATTCCTCCATTTTTCTTGGTTGGATGTTGCTGAAAAAGTAGGACGCTCGCTTGAGCTTGCCTACAACCGCTTGCGTGAACGTCGCGATAGTGAAGAAGATCGCAAGTTGGGTGAAGCTGCTGCTGAAGAGCGTGAAGAGTTTGTTGAAGAGTTTCGTGGGCGCGTTGAAATTGCTACGCCGGTGCAGATTGTTCGTGCCCCAGTAGAAGTTGTGAAAAGCGCTCGAGTGGAGCGTGAGAAACAGCAGCCACTATTTGTGGATATTCCAGATTCAGAGTTGCCACCGCTGGCATTGCTTGATCCTGTGCCTGAAGCGAAAGAAACGATTTCAGCGGATGTATTGGAATTTACTTCACGCTTAATTGAGCGCAAGTTGGCTGAGTTCAATGTGGAAGTGAAAGTCATTGCCGCTTATCCAGGCCCAGTAGTAACCCGTTATGAAATCGATCCTGCTGTCGGTGTGAAGGGTAGTCAGATTGTGAACCTCTCACGTGACTTGGCGCGCTCGCTAGGCGTAGTGAGTATGCGTGTAGTGGAAACCATTCCAGGTAAAACTTGCATGGCTTTGGAGTTGCCAAACCCAACGCGTCAATCGGTTTACCTCTCCGAGATTTTGAGTTCACAGGTTTACAACGACAGTCATTCCAACTTAACCCTCTCTTTGGGTAAAGATATTGCTGGTAGCCCGATCGTTGCTGACTTGGCGAAGATGCCGCATTGCTTGGTTGCTGGTACAACTGGTGCTGGTAAGTCTGTTGGTATCAATGCGATGATTCTGTCCATCCTCTTCAAGGCGAAGCCTGATGAAGTGCGTCTGATCATGATTGATCCTAAGATGCTCGAGATGGCCATGTACGACAAGATTCCGCATCTCTTGTGCCCAGTCGTGACTGATATGAAGCAGGCGTATAACGCGCTCAATTGGGCTGTAAACGAGATGGAGCGCCGCTACAAACTGATGAGTAAGTTTGGTGTGCGTAACCTAGCTGGCTTTAACAAAAAGATTTTAGAGGCCGAAGAAAAGGGTGAGAAGCTCACCAATCCATTTAGCTTGACTCCAGATGATCCAGAGCCAATTTATAAGGCGCCAGTGATCGTCATCGTGATCGATGAGTTGGCTGACTTGATGATGGTCTCTGGCAAGAAGATTGAAGAGTTGATCGCACGTATTGCACAAAAAGCACGTGCTGCTGGTATCCATTTGGTATTAGCAACTCAACGTCCAAGCGTGGATGTGATTACTGGTCTGATTAAAGCCAACGTGCCAACCCGTATTTCATTCCAAGTAAGTTCAAAAATTGATAGCCGCACCATCCTAGATCAACAGGGTGCTGAAGCGCTGCTCGGTATGGGTGACATGCTTTACATGGCCCCGGGTACTGGTTTGCCGGTACGTGTTCATGGCGCCTTTGTTTCTGATGATGAAGTTCATCGTGTAGTGGAGTGGCTCAAAGAGAAGGGCGAGGCCAATTACATTGACGGTGTTCTGGAAGGTGCCGACGAATCCAATATTGATGCGCTGACTGGTGAAGGTGGTGGCGAAGCTGATCCTTTGTATGACCAAGCAGTTGCCATCGTTCTAGATAACAAGCGTCCATCCATTTCTTTGGTCCAGCGTCATTTACGCATTGGTTATAACCGTGCAGCCCGCTTACTCGAGGATATGGAAAAAGCCGGTTTAGTTTCGAAGATGGGTAATGGCGGCAATCGTGAAATCCTTCACCGTCCTTCAGAATAAGGCGATCCCCTTGCGCAGATTTTTTTCAGCAGCAGCTTTTGGGCTCACAGTTCTTTTATCTTCAGGTTTGACATTAGCCGAAGGTGAAAGTGGTGCCGAGCAGTTGCGTCAATTTGTACGTAATTCTAAAACCGCTGAGGGTGACTTTGTGCAACAGCAGTTACGTGCACCCAAAGCAAGTGAGCCGCAAGACAAAGGTTTAAAAGTGGTTCGTCAAACCCAGGGGCGTTTTGTGTTTCAGCGTCCAGGCCGATTTATCTGGGATACGCAAAAACCGTACGAGCAAAAACTGATTGCCGATGGCAAGCAACTTATTTTGTGGGATAAGGATTTAAATCAAGCAACTTTCAGACCTGCGGGTCAGGCTTTAGCAGCTACCCCTGCTGCAATCCTATTTGGTGAGACCTCTCTAGATCAGCATTTTGATTTAGTTGAAGGCGAGGATCGCCTGGGTATGAAATGGGTTGCTCTCGTGCCCAAGAAAAATCCTAATGCCAAAAATGGCAACGACTTGCCGTACACCAAGATCTCCGTGGGAATGGTCAATGGCCTCCCTAAAGCGCTAGAACTCATTGATGGCTTAGGTAGCGTGGTGTTGGTCACCTTGGATAAGATCCAGCTTAATGTGAACCTACCTGCCAATCGCTTTACTTTTGTCCCGCCCGCTGGAGCAGAAGTCTTACGCTTAAACTAGAGCTAAATTAGTAATAAAAAATTCGCACCCACCATACCCTAACCAGTAGAGCATTACATGATTGATCCGCAATTACTCCGCAAAGATATCGCAGCTGTTGCTGCCCGTTTAGCTACTCGCAAATTTCAATTGGATGTTGAGAAATTTAACACCTTAGAGTCCGAGCGTAAATCTTTGCAAACGCGTACTGAAGAGCTGCAGGCTAAACGCAATCAATTAGCTAAAGCTATTGGTATGAAAAAGGGTAAGGGCGAAGATGCTGCTGCTGAAATGGCAGAAGCAACCCAGATTAACGTCGATATGGAATCCGGTGCTGCGCGCTTAGCAATTTTGCAGGCAGAGATTGCGGATTTCTTAATGGGCATTCCTAACCTGCCTGATGAAGCGGTTCCAGTAGGTAAAGACGAAACTGAGAACAAAGAAGTAAAACGTTGGGGTCAAGAGCCCATTTTTGATTTTGAGATTAAAGATCACGTTGACCTTGGCGGACCGCTGGGTCTCGACTTTGAAGTGGCAGCCAAGATTAGTGGCTCACGCTTTGTAGTTCTCAAGGGGCCTATCGCTCGATTGCATCGCGCCTTAGCGCAGTTCATGCTGGATACCCATACAACTCAACATAATTACCAAGAGGTCTATGCGCCTTACATGGTTAATGCCGCTTCAATGCGTGGCACTGGCCAATTGCCGAAGTTTGAAGAGGATCTATTTAAGGTTCCTCGTCAGATGGGTGGCGAAGATGGATCAGGCGAAGCAAAAATCGAAAACTTTTATTTGATTCCGACAGCAGAAGTGCCAGTAACCAATTTAGTGCGTGATGAGATTGTTAATGCAGATAATCTGCCTATGAAATACGTTGCACACACTCCATGCTTCCGCTCTGAGGCAGGAAGTTATGGGCGCGATGTACGTGGCATGATTCGTCAACATCAGTTCGATAAGGTCGAGTTGGTGCAAATCACGAAGCCAGAAGATTCAATGCAGGCTTTAGAAGATTTAACTGGCCATGCAGAAAAGATTTTGGAGTTGCTGGAGTTGCCTTACAGAAAGGTATTACTCTGCACTGGCGACATGGGCTTTGGTAGCACCAAGACTTATGACTTAGAGGTATGGGTGCCATCACAAAAAGCCTATCGTGAGATCAGCTCTTGCTCGAGCATGGGTGACTTCCAAGCAAGACGCATGCAGGCAAGATTTAAAGCGGGACAAGGAAAGCCGGAATTGGTACACACCTTGAACGGATCTGGTCTTGCAGTGGGAAGGGCATTGGTTGCCTTGCTGGAAAACAAACAGCAAGTAGATGGCAGTATTGCTATTCCTAAAGCGCTGCAGCCTTACCTGGGCGGCTTAGAAGTGCTCAAACCAATTTAATCTTAGAGCAAGTGAAAATTGGTCTCAGTCAAATGAATAGGCGCTCAGTATTTTTCTTCTTGATTGGCACAGCATTGATGTCTCAAGGTGTTTTCGCTGCTGAAAAATTCTATCGCTGCGAGGTATTAAGTGATGCCTACATTAAAACTAATGGGGAGTTAGTGGTAGTTAAAGACAGTCCTAGAGTTGGTCTGGAATTTGTGGTTATCAAGAAAACTGGGGAAGTTGTTGGAGATGTAATGGATACTCTAAAAAATCCTAAGGTGCTGGCTTCCGGAAGTGCAAGCAATTCTTATAAAGTCATTTGGACCCAAAAAGCTGAAGGTAAGAACGGCTTTTTTGTGGAATATCTCAGCATCGAAGAGTTTGTAAAAGGTAGTAAGAAGCCCTTTGGGTTCTTTTCTGGTGGACTTCTGATGACAGGCGTCTGCGAGCAGTAGATTGCAGGGCTTCAAGTAGGGATAGCATTTAAGTTCTATCCTGTAGTTAACGGAGAGGTGGCAGAGTGGTCGAATGTACCTGACTCGAAATCAGGCGTACTGTCAAAGGTACCGAGGGTTCGAATCCCTCCCTCTCCGCCAATTAGCTAAACATGACTAAATCTTTAAATTCCCCAAAACTATTTGAAGTACTTGTAGGATGAGCAGTAGCGCGAGTGGGGATAAATCTAGGGCTCCAAAGTTGGGTATTGCCTTCCGAATTGGAGCGAGTAGGGGGTCAACTAATAGCGACACTAAGAACTGTATTTGAGTCCCTGCGCCAATCCAAGAAAGAATGATGCTCGCAAAGACCAGGCCAACTAGACCCGACAAGGTAAGGTCAAGTAGATCAATCAATGCAAGTGCTAACCAAGAGATATCAATTGAGGTTGCGCCAGAGATCAATAGCAGAATCGAAATCTTGCACAAAATTAAAAGATAAGCTGCAACGCAACTCGCTAGATCAAAGCGGCCAATGCTAGGTATGAAGCGTCTTAGCGGAAGAACAATCCAATTGCTTAAAGGGAGAATATAAGCGCCAATGGACTTACTTTGTCCTGCACCTAAATTGAAGGCAAGCCACTGTAAATAGCAGCGTAAAAGGCAAGCCCCCGCAATAATGCTAACGAGTACCTGAAGAATGAGATTGGCTATTTGTATCAACATCAGGATATTGTAGGCGGTTTAAACCGCGGGTGGTGAGTGGTACTTAGTCGCTAAATGTCACCACGTGATCAGCTACTAAGTGGATGCCAATCTTTTCGCCAATCGCGTGATCATGGTGGCTGGGTACAAAAGCAAAAATCTCAGTACCCGATGCTAGCTTGAGCGTATATAGAAAGTCAGCGCCTCTAAAGGTTTTGCGCACAACCTCTGCTTGCATAGTGCTGTTGTCATCATGCTGAATATCATCCGCTCGCAAGAGGACGTCGATTTCTTTACCAACTTGCTTACTGCGATCTTCCTCTAAGTCGAGTTCGCCCAACTCAATTTTGACTTTGTTATTAGATTGCACGGTGCCTTTAACAAATACTCCTCGACCAATAAAGTCAGCAATATAGCGATTGACTGGTTTGTGATACAGCTCGTACGGGCTATCCCACTGTAGGACTTTTCCGTCTGTCATCACGCCGACTTTATCTGCAATTGCAAAAGCCTCAAATTGATCATGAGTTACCAGTAGGGCAGTAATGTTGTTTGCCTTGAGGATCTCCCGCATCTCACCCGCAAGACGTTCTCTGAGTTCAATGTCTAAACTAGAGAAGGGCTCATCAAGCAAAATTAAATCTGGTTCTGGTGCCATTGCTCTGGCCAGTGCAACACGCTGTTGCTGGCCACCACTGAGCTCATGAGGATAAGCATCGGCTTTATCTGCGAGGGAGACTCGCTTGAGCCAATCCAGCGCCACGGAAGATCTTTGCTTGCTTGGTAAGTGTTGCAAACCAAAGGCAATATTCTCTAAAACGTTGAGATGGGGGAAGAGGGCAAAGTCCTGAAAGACCATACCTACTTTTCTTTGGTTTGGTGGGAGGTGGATGGTGGCGGAGCTCACGACCTGATCGCGGAGGAGGATTTCCCCTGCTTTAACAGGCTCAAACCCACAAATCGCCCTCAAGACGGTAGATTTGCCGCAACCAGAAGAGCCTAGTAGGCATCCAATTTCTCCTTGGGCAAGATTAAGTTTGAGGTCTTTAACTGCAGTGACGCGACCCTGACCATCTCGACTTGGGTAGTCGATTTCGAGTCCTTTGATCGAAAGCAGTGTGTGAGCGGAGTTCATCCCTATAATTTTCTCATTAATACTAGTATTCAATGCTGGTGGTTTAATGCATAGCTAGAGTCTAAACGGATTGCCGATTTCATGAATCGTATTGTCGTGCCACTTGCCCTGCTGTTATTTTTGCCCCTATTTGGCTTGGCGGCACCTTTCCTATTCTCCGGAAGCGATCAATTAGCCACCGGTACGCTCAGCCATCTCTGGAACTTTGTGCTCGGCGGATACATTGCCTCAACCCTGGTGCTTATTCTTGGTGTTGGAGTAGGGGTATTTATTCTCGGGGTGGGTAATGCTTGGATCATCGCCAGCTACGATTTCCCCGGCAAGAAAATATTTGAGTGGGCCCTTATTCTGCCTTTAGCTGTTCCGACTTATGTCATGGCCTACCTGTTTGTAGATCTCTTGCAATTTTCAGGGCCCATACAGAGCACCCTTCGTGCCTTACTGGGAATGGATTCACTCTGGTTCTTTCCGGATCCGAGATCTCTGAGTGGGGCTATCTGGTCTTTCTCTTTTTGCCTCTTTCCTTATGTCTATCTGATTACGCGCACTGCATTCTTAGAGCGCAGTGGTCGATTGATTGAGGTTTCAGAAACCCTGGGATACAGCCCGCTTCAAGGATTTATGAAGTTGGTATTGCCGATGGCTAGGCCAGCAATTTTTGCAGGCATGGCTTTAGCCCTCATGGAAGTCTTAGCGGATTTTGGGGCTGTGTCTTATTTTGGTGTGCAGACTTTTGCGACGGGCATCTTTAAGGCCTGGCTTTCTTTTGGCGATCGCGTGGCTGCAGTGCAACTTGCTCTTGGTCTTTTGAGTTTTGTTTTACTCATCTTTTTTATTGAGCAAAGCAGTCGCTCAAAATTGCGTTATGCCTCTTCAGCACGGGGGAGGCCATTAGCTAAGACTCTACTGGGAAAGAATGCCTTTTTTGCTTTTGCATTTTGTGGCGCCACGCTGCTTTGTGGATTTTTGCTGCCAGCATTTGCGCTCCTGCAATTGCTTTTCAAACAAGGTCTCACGATCGACATTCGTTATCTTGATTGGTTGAGTAATTCTTTATCTGTTTCGATTCTGACGGCATTAATATCAGTTGCGCTCGCCATATTCTTTGCTTACTCAGTGCGAATGAATGCGCGCTTAGCTTGGGTTAATCGATTATTAGGCTTTGGATATGCCCTGCCTGGTGCGGTATTGGCCATCGGTATTCTCTCTTTCCTAGAGATCTTTCAGCTTGCCTGGTGGATGTCTGCCAGCATGTTGGTGCTGATCTACGCTTACTTGGTACGTTTTCTTTCCTCTAGTTTGCAAAGTGTTGAGGCCGGACTTGCGCGCATCACGCCCTCTATGGATGCATCAGCAGCGTTGCTTGGCCTATCTAAGGCACAGATTCTGAAGCGAGTGCACGTCCCCTTGCTTAAGCGAAGTCTGCTGACTGCAGGCCTCTTTGTCTTTGTGGATGTGATGAAGGAGTTACCAGCAACACTTCTATTGCGCCCATTTAACTTCGATACTTTGGCTGTTGCTACTTATCAGCTGGCTGCGGATGAGCGCCTAGCCGAGCTTGCCCTACCATCCCTAACCATTGTTTTAGTTGGACTTTTCCCAGTTCTGCTGCTTTCTAGGGTGATCTCTAAATCTTAATTGATAATCATTCGTATTTGTGATAAATTAGTTTCACTCTAATTCTGATCGTCAATACAGCAATGGCAACTCAAGTAATACACAAGCTTCTAGTCGCAACTTCATTGATGCTGTGCGGCTTTATGGCATTGCCCTTACATGCTCAAGAAGCCAAAGAGTTGAATCTCTATTCTGCTCGTCACTACCAAACAGATGAGGCACTCTATAGCGATTTCACTAAGAAGACGGGCATCAAGATTAATCGTATTGAAGCCGATGACAACGCGCTGGCCGAGAGGCTGAAAAGTGAAGGTGCCAATAGTCCGGCAGATGTGATTTTAATGGTTGATGCAGCACGATTGTGGCGCGCGCAAATTGATGGTTTTTTTAAGCCCATTCACTCAAAGTATTTAGAGAGTCGCATTCCAGCGAACCTACGCTCTAAGTCTGATCCAGAGGGATCAACTTGGTTTGGTTTTTCAACTAGAGCTCGTCTCGTGGTCTACAACAAGGCAAAAGTAAATCCACAAGACGTCGACACTTATGAGAAATTAGCTGAGCCCATGAACAAGGGTAAGGTATGTACACGCTCAGGCGCTCATCCATACATGCTGTCCTTGATTGGTGCCATGATTGAGCGTCGCGGTGAAGCCGCTACTGAAGAGTGGGCGAAAGGTATGGTGGCAAATATGGCTCGCCCTCCAAGAGGCGGTGATACCGATCAGATCAAGGCGGTTGCTTCAGGCGAATGCGGAGTGGCATTAACAAACTCTTACTACCTACTGAGACTCTTACGCTCTACTAAGCCGGAAGATCAGGCTATCGTTTCCAAGATTGGGTTTGTTTGGCCTAATCAGCAAACAACTGGCACGCACATCAACATTGCAGGTGGTGGTGTGGCCAAGAATGCACCGCATTCACAAGCTGCTATTCACTTTCTTGAGTACCTCGCTAGCGATTCGGCACAAGAATATTTTGCCAATGGTAATAACGAGTGGCCTGTAGTGAAGTCAGTCAAGATTGAAAATGAAGGACTCAAAATGTTGGGCCCATTCAAGGCTGAAAACATTTCAATTGCGGCGATTGGTAAGAATCAAATTGCTGCACAACGCTTGCTCGATCGAGTAGGGTACAAGTAAGATCCGTTTGCTAGACTTCAAAGATCGCTAGAATGATCCTATTCTTCAAAAAGACCTGGATTGCTATATGAAAATCATCTCGAGTGTTTTGGTGTTTGCCATTTCAATGACCTTGTTGGCTTGTTCAACCCCGACAAGTGAGTTTGGGGTCTATCGACAGTCTGATGGAACGGTGGGGGTGCATGCCCCAAAATCTGCTAAAGATACTGAAGCTCAGGCGGCTGCAGCGGAGGAATGTAAAAAACTAGGAAAGCGAAGCGCCACTATTGTTGAAACTCGTAAAACAGTGAACGACCGCTTTCCTATGACCTACATTTTTGTGTGCAATACCTATTAAGTTACAAACGCTTAGCTAAGAAGCCATTTCTTAATAGATTTATTTACACACATTGCATCTAAAGCCAGTCCAAAGAACTCTGAGCCATTGGTAACCATACTCTCAATAGCCTCAACCTTGCCGGACTTCACGCCACGCAAATAAGTTGCAGCGCGATAGCGAAGGAAGTGTTCATTCTCACCTTCTTCATTATCTGTAGAGCAGATTTCTAAGCTGCCATAGCGAGTTTCTGGGTTGATATTCAGAATAGAGAGACCTAATGCGCCAATGAGTTTTTCTGGTACGGGAATTGGAACGTAAGAATAGAGGGATACCAACTGCTCTTGCTCATCGACTTCAATAATGTGGTCTACATCGAACACATCTTTTTCCGTCAACTCAGTTTCACCAGAATCGCCACCACCAAAGGTAGACTCAAATTGCAACATTGCTGTATTGCTATCTTTAGAGATCTCAATCATGTCAGGGTAGCCAAGCAAGCCTTTCCACCAGTACATCAATGAGAAGGTGCAAGGTTTAACTTCAACTAAACCCTTATTGGTAGATTTGGCAAAGTACAAGCCGTAGAACTCATCATCTTCCTCGAGTCCGTACTGATCGACTTTCAGTTTCTTTGGTGCAGCTGCCTTAGGTGATTTCTTAGCAGCTTTCTTTGGAGCAGGTTTTTTGGCTGCCGGCTTTTTTGCCGCTACCTTTTTAACTGCCTTCTTCGCTACTGGTTTTTTCGCAGTCGCCTTTTTAGCGACAGGCTTTTTAGTTGCTAGTTTTTTCACTACCTTCTTTACGGCCTTTTTGGCTACCACTTTCTTGGCGGCAACTTTTTTAACGGCTTTCTTTGCAGGGGCTTTTTTTACCACCTTGGTAGCTACTTTCTTTTTTGCTGGAGACTTCTTTGTAGCCATGGTCTATTACCCTTCCTATTGGTAGTTAATGTGCTTAGCGCACAAGTTGATATTACTTCAGTTCTATCTACTTTTGCTGATACCTATATGGGGATTTACCTTGCAATATCAAGGGTCAAGATCCAATTGTTTTTTGGCTATATTGGAGAAAGGCGGGGAGCTTGAATTTGAGCGCTAACTTGCTACACTGGAGCGGTGCAGTTATGAATAACCTTAACCTAAAGAGAATCTATGTTCCCTGAATATCGTGAGTTAATTACTAAGCTGAAAACATCAGATCGTCACTTTTCACATTTGTTTGATAAGCACAACAATCTAGACCAAAAGATTCAGCGAATGGAGGCCCATGCTGAGCCCGGCACTCCTGAGGAGATTGAGGTTTTGAAAAAAGAAAAACTCTTATTGAAAGACCAGCTGTACGCAGTCTTGAAAAAAGCCAGCGCTACTTAATAGTGGCAGACCATCGGAGCCCATATATGGGTCTGATGGTCGTTAATTGAAGGTTAGGCTTTCTTCAAAAAGCAGGCTTTGAGCAACATATTGCCGGCTTCGGTTTTGCAGTCCACCTCATGATCGCCAGAAACCAGGCGAATTCCCTTAATCTTTGTTCCAACCTTGAGTGTTGTGGATGACCCTTTAACCTTCAGGTCCTTAATGAGGGTGACCGTATCGCCATCAGCCAGCAAGTTACCGTTGGCATCCTTCACAATTAGAGCACCTTCATCTTCTTCTGCGCTGGCTGCCATTGGCCACTCATGGCCACATTGAGCGCAAACAAAATTTTCACCGTCAGGGTAGGTCATATCCTCTTGGCAGGCTGGGCATTTTGGTAGATTGGCTGAAGTATTCATGAGGCTTAACTGATAGAAGTAATTTAAGCCTCGATTTTAGTGCACGGCAGCAGGCATAAAGTTAGAATCGACTGACGATGAATAAAAAAATTAAGATTGTTCTAATTTCTGTTGTAAGCCTATTGTTGCTAGCAGTAGCGGGGGTTTGGTATGCCTCCACGGCGATAGACCCTGCTCAACTGGTCAAATTGCTAGCGACTTCTGTGAAAAGTGCCACAGGAAGGGATCTCAAAATTTCAGGGCCGGTAACACTAAGTTTCTTTCCATCGATTACTGTTTCCGCTGAGCAGGTGAGTCTGAGCAATGCTTCCTGGGCAACGGAACCTGACATATTGACTCTTCAACGCATTGAGTTTGATATTAAAACTTTGCCTCTTCTTAAAAAACAGATTCAGGTTGATAGCATTAGCTTGAGCGGCTTAGGTCTCCACTTAAGAACAAATTTTAGCGGCAAGAAAAATTGGGATATAGCCACCCCTTCAGATTCCTCATCCTCAGCGATTGCCACGTCTGCACAAGATGATGCTAGTAGCGATAGCTTAATTAGCCTTGAGAATGTGGCTATACAAAACGCCAATATTCACTACGAAGATGCTAGAGGGGTGAAATCAATCTACCAAGTGCAGCGCCTCTCTTTGCTGAATGGCGGCGATAAAACTTCCATCATGTTGAATATGAAATACAACTCGGTAGATGTCAGCTTGACCGGGAAAATAGGCTCGCTGTCTAAAGCGTATAAAGATTGGGGCGATTCAGCAAGTAAGATCCCGGTCGATCTAGTTTTAGGTTTAAATGGAAAGTTGCTTCAAATTAATGGCGATGTTTCTAAAAACGCTCGATCGATGACTGTAATGAACTTGGCTTTAAGTGCAAAGACATTCGAGTGGCCCAACTTCGTTGCTACTGCATCTGGCTCTTCAGGCTTGGGGCAAGACGTCTCACGTCGCCCAAGTTCAAACTCAAGATACTTATTTACTGATGAAAACTTACCTTTTGATTCCTTGCCGCTAGCAGAGGGAGCGATCTCCGTCAATATCGGAGAGCTGTCCTTGCCTGGGCGTAAACCTTTACAGAACATAGCTGCAAACATTCAATTAAAGGGTGAAGTAATTGAGTTATCTCGGGCTTCATTTCAATTGGGTAGTGGGCAAGCGAATCTTCAAGGGAGAGTTTCCCAATTTGCCGGCGCAGCCCCCAGCCTTGCTCTAAAGGGCGTAACTCAGAATTTCACACTCGAACAGTTGATGGCTAGTCTCGATCCCAGCTCGAAGGTGAGTGGTGGAAAAATGAAGTTGGCCTTCGATCTCCAGTCGGTTGGAAAAACTCTTCATCAGTTAGCTGGAAATTCCAGTGGAAAAATTCAGCTGAGTATCGACCAGGCAACCATGGGGTCTAATTTCTTGAACGACGCTGGTGATTTTGTTGTGACAGTTCTTGATTCCATGAACCCCCTGCGTAAGCAATCGAACAATACGGTATTAGAGTGCTCTGTCGCCTATCTGCCTATTAATAATGGGCAGATCAATATTGCTAATACGGTTGGTGTGGAAACCGATCGCTTAAATGTGGTGATGGCTGGCTCAATTAATCTGAAGACTGAGGCTGTCAATCTCACCATTGATCCCCAAGAAAAATCAGGACTCACTACCGGCTTAGATTTAGCTGGCTTAGTCAAAGTGGGTGGAACCCTGAGTAACCCACAAGCAGCCCTAAATCAGGCCGGGGTTGTGAGTAGTGCGGTATCTATTGGACTGGGGATACTAACAGGGGGTGCGACTATTTTGGCTGAAAATGCCAGATCTTTGGCTTCAAAAAGAAGCCCCTGCAAGGATGCTCTCCGCCCATGGGCAGAGATTTACCCGGGAGCAAATTAATTCTTAGAACAGAATACCGCTGATAAAGAGGCTGAATAGAGAAATAAAGATGCTGGCAAAGAAAGCGGTCCAGAAGCTCGAGATCGTAAAGCCACTCACAACTGCCGAGACTAGCATTAGCACCAAGGCATTCACTACCAACAGAAATAATCCCATCGTAAGAACGGTTAGTGGCAGCGTAAAGAGAATCAATAAAGGCTTCACTACAGCATTGGCAAAACCAAGCAGTAGGGCGGCAATTAATAGGGAGCCACCATCCGCAAAGCGTAAACCGCTAAAAAGATAGCTGGCGACCCAGAGGGATAAGGAAGTTAAACCCCATTGAACTAAAAACGGTACTAAGTTACCCATGACAAATGTCCTTTTTTAAAAAGCTGCAATATTTACGCTAAATGTTATCAGGGCTTTAATAGTGGGGAGGAATTTCATCTTTTGGACTACTATTGCCTGCGCCATCACTACTGCTGGCTTGCTCCTTAATGGATTTAAGCTCGCGATATAGAAATTCAATCTGCTGCTGTTGCTTGTAGATAGTTTGATTCAGTTGATCAATCAGATCTTCAGTAAAACTGAGCTTGATTTCAAGGTTGGTGATGCGATCTTCCGTCATTTCAGTTCCTCTGTCTTTATCTTAGGCATCAACCAATTCAAATCGACCGTCTTCCATTTCTGCTTTTGGTCTGATCCAAAAGTCATGTGACTGAAGTGATTCATATACGTAGGCAGGCTCTAGGTTGGCCTCAACATTGGCGAGCAGCACAACCTTATAAAAGCCACCCGTCTTAATGTGCCTTAGCTTGCTTCCCGGCTTAAATAGGCCGTCATCGGCATCTGCCATTTTTGGTTTGCTCATGTCAAAAAAGTGCTTTCTCAGTATGATCTACATATGACAAATTCTGTCCCGTACTCCATTCTAGATATATCTCCAATCCCACAGGGATTTACCGCTGGGGATGCCTTGCGTAACTCATTGGATGTTGCTCAGCATGCGGAGGCTTTAGGCTATACCCGCTATTGGGTGGCAGAACATCACAATATGACGGGTAACGCCAGCTCTGCTACCGCAGTCTTAGTGGGCTATATAGCTGGAGGCACCAAAACCATTCGGGTTGGGTCTGGCGGTGTGATGTTGCCAAACCATGCCCCACTAGTCATCGCAGAGCAATTTGGTACTTTGGCATCTATTTACCCTGGCAGGATTGAGTTGGGCTTAGGGCGTGCGCCAGGAACGGATCAAATGACTGCTAGAGCCTTGCGGCGAGATTTATTGGGAAGTGATGACCGCTTTCCGCAGGATGTGCGAGAGCTGCAGCATTACTTTGGCCCCATCCAGGAGGGGCAAACAGTAAAGGCTATTCCAGGGGCTGATACAGAAGTGCCGATTTGGATCTTGGGGTCGAGTTTGTATGGCGCTCAATTAGCAGCTCACTTTGGCTTGCCTTATGCGTTTGCCTCACACTTTGCACCAGAACAGTTGCTCGATGCAATGTCTACTTATCGTGAATTATTCAAGCCATCCGATAAGTTAAGTAAGCCTTATTCTGCATTTCTGATGAATGTAGTAGCCGCCGATACTGATGAAGAGGCCGCTCATCTTTTCACGACTTTGCAACAGAATGTCATTCGTATGCGTCGGAATACTCGCGGGCAATTACCACCACCAATTGCAAATTTGGATGACTTCTGTGAGCCACACGAAAAGACTACCGCCGCTCATGCTCTCCGATGCTCAGCTGTTGGGTCTATGGAAACAGTGAGAAAAGAGATGCAGTATTGGCTCGATCAAACTGGCGCCAACGAAATTATTATCACAGGCCAAATTTATGATCATCAAGCACGCTTGAGGTCATTTGAGATCGCTGCTGAAGCGGCTAAGGGATTGCGCTTTAGCTCTAAAGCCTAAAGGCGTTGTAGTCGTTGGTAATTAGAATCTCTTCTTGAGCGGCTCGACTGGCGATGTGGAGCAGGGCATTATCTTTGCTGATGAGTATCGCTGGCCTGAATTGATAGGCTAGATCTAAGAAGATTTGATCATCGGGGTCTTGGCATTTCCAAGGCGCGGTCGCTAGGTTTGAGTCGTCATGGTGCTGTGCTAGGGATTGCCATTGATCCAAAATTGCGGCTTGGGTTGTTTCATCGAGCTTAAAGAGCGGGCGGGAGATGACATCAGCAAACTCGACTAAAGTCTTTTGACTAGCAAGTGCCTGAATGGTTCCATCCACAATTGCTTGTTTCAGATTGATAGCTCGCTCGTCATTAAAGACAAAAATATCTAGCAAGATATTGGTGTCTAAAACTACCGGCTTCATTGCTGTTGATTGCGCCAGATTTCTGGGGTGATGGTGACTTGACCCATATCCGAAGAAACATAGACCTCCCCATCTTGAACATTGACATGTAAAACCATGCTGCGCTCGACTAGCTTGTTGAGTTCTTTGGCCTGTTCTGCTGAAATGGAAATTACCTGAAGATTGCGAGCGCGAGTCAGCTTGTTTGCAATACCATCCCACCAGATTTTGCTAGTGTGCCCACCATAGCAATAGACGATGACTTGATCGGATCGTCCGCAGGCCTTCAAGATACGTCGTTCATCGGGCTGGCCGACTTCTATCCAAAGCTTGATGGCATCAGTAAGGTCTTTGATCCAAAGGTCAGGCTCATCGGTATCGCTCAAGCCTTTAGTAAAAGCTAAATCTTCCTGGGCTTGGAGGGCAAAGGCGATGATACGTATCATCATCCGCTCTTCAGTTTCAGAGGGGTGCTTAGCAATAGTGAGGGAGTGACTGCCGTAATAGTGGCGGTCAGAGTCTGCGACGTGTAGGTCGGCTTTGTGGATAGTTGCGCGTAGAGCCATGGCGCATTATCGCCTTTAAAAGGGGGTAAGCCAGATCTCCCAGTATTATTTAGAAAATTAGCCTGATTTACTGTGTATCGTAGAGTCCCATGATCCGTATTACCGAACTTCGTCTGCCTATTAGCCATGCCCCTGAGGCATTGGAAGAGGCAATCTTGAAGCGCTTGAATATTCAGGCTAAAGACCTGATTCGAGTTGACGTTTTTAAGCGCAGCTACGATGCTAGAAAAAATGTCGCTCTTGCATTTATCTATACCGTTGATTTATCGGTAAAAGACGAAGAAAAATTGCTTAAGCAGTTTGCGAATGACATTCACATAAGACCATCTCCAGATACGAGCTACCGCTTCGTCGCCAATGCTTCGCAGGTGAAAAACCCAAGCTTTGAGCGTCCCGTCATTATTGGATTTGGCCCCTGTGGAATTTTTGCTGCCTTGGTGCTGGCGCAAATGGGTTTTAAACCCATCGTATTGGAGCGTGGCAAGCCAGTGCGAGAGCGTACTCAAGATACTTGGGGTTTATGGCGTAAAAATATCCTTAACCCAGAATCCAATGTGCAGTTTGGTGAGGGGGGTGCAGGCACGTTTTCTGATGGCAAGCTCTGGAGTCAAATTAAAGATCCGAAGTTCTACGGTCGCAAAGTCATTACTGAATTCATAAAAGCGGGTGCCCCCGAAGAAATTCGTTACGTGGCCAAGCCACATATCGGAACCTTTCGACTCGTAGGCGTTGTTGAAAGAATGCGCCAAGAAATTATTGAGCTTGGTGGAGAGATTCGTTTCTCGCAAAAAGTAGTTGGCTTTGATATCCGAAATGATCGGATTACGGGCGTCAAAATTGAAGGCCATCCTGATTTGCCTGCTACTCATGTGGTGCTTGCTTTAGGTCATAGCGCTCGGGATACCTTTGAGACCCTTCACGCGGCCGGTGTTTATATGGAGGCAAAACCGTTTTCAGTAGGCTTCCGAATCGAACACCCTCAGTCTTTGATTGATAAGGCACGCTTAGGTCCACACGCTGGCAACGAGCTCATCGGTGCGGCGGACTACAAGTTAGTGCACCATGCCAAGAATGGCCGCGCAGTCTATAGCTTTTGTATGTGCCCAGGCGGAACGGTTGTTGCCGCTACCTCTGAGCCCAATCGTGTCGTGACGAACGGGATGAGTCAATATTCTCGTAACGAGCGTAATGCTAATGCCGGCATCGTTGTTGGCATTACTCCTGAAGACTATCCTGGTGGTCCGCTAGCAGGTATTGAGTTCCAAAGGGCTTTAGAGTCTAAAGCCTATGAGTTAGGCGGATCCACCTACGAAGCTCCAGGTCAATTAGTAGGGGACTTCTTAGCTGGCAAGGCTTCTACAGACTTTGGCTCTGTCATGCCATCCTATAAGCCCGGCGTTCATCTAACAGACCTCGCTGATGCTTTGCCTGCATATGCAATTGAGGCGATTCGAGAGGCGATCCCTGCTTTTGAGAAGCAGATCAAAGGCTTTTCAATGAAGGATGCAGTATTGACTGGTATTGAGACCCGCACGTCTTCTCCTTTGCGGATTACTCGAGGCGCTAACTTTCAGAGTCTGAATGTCAAAGGTCTTTATCCCGCAGGTGAGGGCGCTGGTTATGCCGGTGGAATCTTGTCGGCTGGGGTTGATGGGATTAAAGTAGCAGAAGCAGTCGCGCTCGACTATCTATCCCAATAATCCATAAGCTAATTTCTGATGAGCTCTGTAGTGCCTGTATCTACCCAAACTGAAAAAGAAGTCCTTTTTCATCCAGAGCTATTACAGAAGTTCGACATCAATGGGCCACGCTATACCTCCTACCCTAGCGCCGATCGCTTTCATAATGAGTTTTGTGAGTCCGATTATTTGGGGGCTTTACAGCGGGTAGCTAAAGTCAATGAACCGCTATCTCTGTATTTCCATTTACCTTTCTGCCCCAATATTTGTTACTACTGTGGTTGTAACAAAATCATCACTAAAGACCATGGTCGAAGCGCCAAGTACATCAAGTATTTAGCTAAAGAGATGGGGATGGTTTGTGCTGCTATGGGTGCTCAGAAAAAAATACCGGTGACCCAGCTGCATTGGGGTGGTGGCACACCTACATTTTTATCTCACGAAGAGATGATTGAGTTGATGCACCATACGCGTGAGCATTTTGATCTACTTCCTGACGGAGAGTATTCGATTGAGATTGATCCACGACGGGTGACTGAGGCTGATATTGTCTTGCTAGCGGAGTTGGACTTTAACCGTATCAGTCTTGGAGTACAAGACTTCAATCTTGAGGTGCAGCAAGCAGTGCATCGCGTGCAGACCATAGAAGAAACTCAAGCAGTAATGGATTGGTCTAGGAAGTATGGATTTAAATCCAGAAGCGTTGATTTAATCTATGGCTTACCAAAGCAAACGCCTAAGACTTTTAAAGAAACCGTCGATGCTGTTCTGAAAATGAACCCTGACCGCCTCTCGGTTTACAACTATGCCCATCTGCCGCACATCTTCAAACCACAGCGCAGAATTGCGGAAGCAGATTTGCCTGGCCCTGCCGATAAGCTAGATATTCTGTCGAATACGATAGCAAGACTTAGTGAAGCAGGTTATGTATTTATTGGCATGGATCACTTCGCAAAACCGGATGACGAATTAGCGATTGCGCAAAAAGAAGGCAAGCTTCATCGAAATTTCCAAGGTTATTCAACGCAAGCTGAGTGCGATCTCTTGGCTTTTGGAATTTCATCAATTGGTAAAGTTGACGATAGCTACTCGCAAAATGTACGAACTCTAGATGAGTACTACGCAGCTATTGATGATGGCCATTTGCCCACCCTCCGAGGTCTTCAGTTAGACAAGGATGACTTACTACGCCGTGAACTTATTGGCGAGTTGATGTGCCAATTTGCTCTGGATACTGAGCTTTTTGCCAAATCCCATCAAATTGAATTTCTAAGCTACTTCAAAACAGAGATTGAGGAGCTAAAGCATCTAGAGGAGGCCGGTCTTCTAGAGTGGCAAGGTGCCAAGATGATCGTACCCATCAAGGGTAGGCTCTTGGCTAGACGAGTGGCCATGACTTTTGATCGCCATCTGAGGGAGTCTCAGGCTAAGGGCGCTTACTCCAAGGTTCTTTGATCAAATAAGCATCAAAAATTGATCGATTTGATATAGATCAAAAATTCATCAAAACAGTGTTGCTTTAAAACCAATAAAAAATTTCAGCTGCCCCTGCATTTGATTTGTATCAAATAGCTACCCCATCTTCAATTTGAAAATAGATTCATCAAATTGATAACAGAAAAGGGGTACATCATGCGCATTAAAACTCTATTAGCCGCTATGGCAGCAGTAGCTTCATTGGCGCCAATCGCCGCTCAAGCACAATCTTCAAGCGAGAACCCATGGATGGTTCGTGTTCGTGCGGTAGATTTATTGTTCCAGAACGGTCAAACAGATGTGTTGTCGACAGCCAATGTAAAGGCTAAAAATCAAGTTATTCCAGAATTTGATATTTCTTATTTCTTCACCAAAAATATTGCTGCTGAATTGGTTTTAACTTATCCGCAAAACATTCAAATTGATGCCAATGGCGAGAAAATTGGAACAATTAAGGCTCTGCCACCATCACTATTGCTTCAGTACCACTTTACAGATCTTGGCGCTTTCAAGCCTTACATTGGTGCTGGTGTGAACTACACCATTTTCAGCAGTCGAAATAATATTGCCAATGGCACTTTAACAGTAGATAACTCTAGTTTTGGTGCGGTTGGTCAAATTGGTATGGACTATATGTTTGATAAAAACTGGGGTTTAAACGTTGACTTGAAGTACGCAACCATGAGTACCAATGTAAAAACTGTGGATGGCGGTACCAATATCGGCAAGTTGACATTAAACCCATGGATGCCAGCTGTTGGTGTGACATACAAGTTCTAAGTTCACTTCTTAGTTCAGGTACTTAGGCGCCTAAAGCAAAGGCTCTGCATGCAGGGCCTTTGCTATTAATTAATTGATTAAGTGATCAATTAATTTCTCAAACTTAGATTCATTAAATTTTTGGTTATCAAAACGCTGGATTGCGATATGTTCTGGTGGATCAACTCTGCGTTGGATGTATTGATCCCAGTGTTTGAGTTTGTACTCATCTCTAGGGTCTGCGCGCTTCTCCATGCGGCGCTTGGCTTCATTCTCATCTAGATCGATCCAGGCGATTTTGATGCTTGATACGCTAGGAACTCCTAGCTCTTCAGCATTAAACATTCGACCGCTTTGGATTTCACTGGAAAACGGACCCACTAGGATCACATTGACTCCCAGTTGTAGATTTTCTTTGGCGATGGCGATCAACCCTGCATATTCCCAATCTCTCAGGTTTTGGAGATAGAAGGGGCTATCGCGATCATTAGGATTATTAGTGGTGAGCTCCATGACGTGGGCGCTATAGGCCCCATAAACCGTATCTTTATCCAAAAAGAAAAAGTCTTCCCCAGTCTTTTCAACAATGAGGGGGAGCGCCTTTTTAGCCAAAGTAGTTTTGCCTGTGCCTGCATGGCCGGCAAAGAGGATGAGTCGAGGAGCGCTGGGACTAAGCTTACAGGTCATTTATCGCTTTATTAGGAGGTATTGCTTTAGTAAATTCTACTTCTCAATCCCATGTTTATTGGAAATATTCCCAGTTTGGGTGAAGTGACGATAATGTCGCCATGGCTTTAATCGTACTCACTGATGCAAAACTGGCTTTTGGCCACGTTGACCTCCTCGCAAATACTGCTTTCTCATTGGAATCTGGGGAGCGTGTTGGCTTAATTGGCCGCAATGGCACAGGCAAATCTTCTTTATTGAAGATTTTGGCCGGTATAGAAAAAATGGATGATGGCTTGCTGCAATATCAGCAAGGCCTCCGCATTGCCTATGTTCCGCAAGAGCCCATATTTGAGGCTGAGGAGACAGTATTTGATGCTGTATCCAAGGGCGTGGCTCATGCCAAGGCTCTACGAGAAGAATATGAAGCTCTTAGTATCGGGGAGTGGGATGATGCAGCTCACCATCGCTTAGACGAAGTCCAATCTCAGTTAGAGGCCTTAAGTGGCTGGAATTGGGAGCAGCGCGTTCATGAAACTTTAGATCGTCTGCATTTAGAAGCTGAAGTAAAGATTAATACTTTATCGGGCGGAACTAAGAAGCGTGTTGCATTAGCTCGCGCTCTAGTAGAAATGCCTGACGTATTGTTATTGGATGAGCCTACCAACCATTTGGATCTAGATTCGATTTCTTGGTTGGAAGATTTGCTTAAAGAGTACAAGGGCTCTGTAATTCTGATTACCCATGATCGCGCTTTCTTGGATAACGTCTGTACGCAGATTGTTGAACTTGATCGCGGTATCTTGCGCACCTATCCAGGTAACTTCTCTGCCTATGAGGTATTAAAAGATCAGGAAATGAATTCCGAGTCTTTAGCTAATGCTCGAGCGGATAAATTGCTTGCTCAAGAAGAGGTCTGGATTCGTAAAGGTGTTGAGGCAAGACGTACGCGCAGCGTTGCCCGAATAGCCCGTCTCGAAGCACTTCGCACAACACGTTCGCAAAGACGTGATGCTGTTGGGCAGGTCAAGCTTGCAGTTTCAGCTGGAGATCGAAGCGGCAAGATTGTCGCCGACCTTCAGAATGTCTCTAAGTCTTACGATCGCCCAATTGTGAAGGATTTCACAGCAACGATTTTGCGTGGCGATAAAGTTGGTCTACTTGGCCCTAACGGCGCAGGTAAGACTACATTACTTAAATTAATCCTGGGAACGATTGCGCCAGACTCCGGTACGGCAACAATGGGTACTCGTATTGAGGTGGCTTATTTTGATCAGATGCGCGAAGGCCTCGATCTCAACGCTTCGCTCGAAGATTACATCAGCCCAGGTAGCGAGTGGATTGAAATCAATGGCAATAAGAAACACGTTAAGAGTTATTTAAGTGATTTCCTATTTGCACCCGAGCGTACCAATTCACCGGTAAGCACTTTATCTGGTGGAGAGCGCAATCGCTTATTGTTGGCGCGCTTATTTGCACGTCCTGCAAACGTCTTAGTTTTAGATGAGCCAACTAACGACTTAGACATTGATACTCTAGATTTGCTCGAGCAGTTGCTGCAGGATTACAAGGGCACTGTATTCTTGGTTAGTCATGATCGTTACTTCTTGGATAACGTGGTTACCAGCATCATTGCTAATGAGGGTGATGGATTCTGGCGTGAGTATGAGGGTGGTTACGAAGACTGGAAGATCCAGAAGGCGCGCTCAGACAAGATTCGCGCAGCTAATGGTGGCGCTAAGGCTGAGCCAAAACTAGAGGCAAAGATTGAGCCCAAAATTGAATCTAAGCCTGTGGCTGCAAAGAGTGGAGTGCAAAAACTTAATGGCAAAGAGCGTCAGGAGTTAGAAGTCTTGCCTTTGCAAATCGAGACTCTTGAAACAGAACAAGCAGATATTGGGATTGCGATGAGCAATCCTGATCTCTATAAAAATGAGCCTGAATTAGCTGCCAGCATGCAAGCTCGCCTATCTGAAATCACCGCTGATCTCGATATCAAACTACAGCGCTGGGAACTACTCTTAAGTCGCTCAGAATCTTAATGTGACTTGAGGCGCTTGGATTTGAGCCGTGAAAATGCCTCAAGTCCAAAAGATGCGACAAGGGCAATGAGTAGGGCGATAGCGCTTGATGGTGCAGTTTTAATTGTATTTATTAGCAGCGCAGTAAATAAGCTTAGATTGATTGCAATTGCACACCACAGAATTTTTGGGTTCGCTCCAGTATGTTTGTGTACTCGAATGTGTCCGTATGTAATCACTGCGTAAACTAATAGAAAAGCTAGGCTAGCCATTTGACCCACTTCACTCAAGGGAAAAATTAATGCTAAAACAGTTACCCCAATTGATGAGATAGTCAGTGCGTGAAGATTATTTTTAAGCACGGTATTACCCAGGGCGCTAGAGATTTCTTTCTTTCTTGCTACATCAGCTGCGATATTGGATGCTGCAAAAATAGTAGCATTGACGGCTGCGGCACAGGCCAGCAAAGCCGAAATACTGATCACAATAAACCCAGGCTTTCCCGCTATCAATCTTGCTGCATCAGCTAGTACGTGGCCATTATCAATTTGCATCACGTTTAAGGGCATGAGCATTACAACAGCCATGCTTACTGCTAAGTAGGCAATCGTCACCAGTATCAGGGCTGAAAACATCGCAAGCGGCAACTCTTTTTGTGGACTCTTCATGGCTGATGAGGAGTTTGTCACTACACCAAACCCTTGGAAATTAATATAAAGAATCCCCGCTGCCACTGCAATGCCTTCAATCGATCTACTCCCCATCTGAAGGTTTTTAAAATCAGCTTGTTGAAAGCCCATTGCTGAAAATACTAATAAGCTAATTACAACCAGGCCAATTGCTAAAGCTTCGGCTCTACCGACAAGGCTTGGGCCCAATAAGTTGAGGAAGGTGCAAATCACAATAATGGCGGCGGTGATGCATTTCAGAGCGATCGGTGAGAGGTCTCCGCCAAATAAAGTATTGGTGTACTCAACAAAGCCTGCGGCATAGAGTGCGGCTGCGATTAAGTAAGCGATATATTGAAATAGATTAATGCTGCCTGAGATGATGCCTGGACCAAAACTCATGACGGTGAAGGTAGCGGCGCCACCACTACTTGGATAAGCGGCGCCAAGTTTTGCATAAGAATAGACCGAGAAAGAAGCTGCGATAGCGCCAATCAAAAAGGCCAGTGGCACGTGAGTACCAGCATGAAAACTCGCCAAGCCTAAAAGAGAGAAAAGGCCTGCGCCCATCATCCCGCCAATGCCTAGGGCGGTGGCGGAAAAGAGGCTAATATTTTTAGCTTGCTTATTGGTGTTTTTAAGTAAATCTGAGTTCAACAGGCTTAACCTAAATTCTCGCGGCGCAGTTGATTGCGTAAACGGGCGATTTCATCTAGAAGATCAATCGCTAAGGCAACCCCAGGGACATTGAGTTCTAAATCATGGGTTAGGTGAGCAGCAGTTTTTGCGCGCTTTAGTGAATCTCCACTAAAGCGCCAGTCTTCTGGAGATGAGCCGGTGGGACTCAGAACACCTTCTGTTACCCATGACATAATGAGATCCTCTGGTGCGCGTGTGGCTTGTGAAATCTCCACAATGCTCATATGCACCTCTTCTTCAACAAGACTACCTTCAATCCAGGTGATTTTTGTTTGTGTCATGTTCATCATCCCTTCAGGTGGGTTCTGGGGTTGAAATCAAAAGCTTTCTCTAGTGATTGATAAGCTTCTTTTTGCGCATCAGTATCGGCGCTAGGTAAAACAATGTTGGGCACTACATATAGGTCACCAGCTTCTTTGCTGGGGATTCCTTTTTCCTTGAGTCGCATCTTACGGCCCGTTGCTGTTCCAGCTGGAATCTTTAATTCCAAAGTCGAGCCTGCAGGGGTGGGGATATTAACGGTTGTCCCGAGAGCAGCTTCCCATGGGGCGAGTGGTAGGTCAAGATAAACGTCTTTGCCATCCACGCGATAAATTGGATTTGGGTGGAAATCAATCTCAAGATATAGGTCGCCTGCGGCACCAGAGCCCATGCCTGGCCCACCTTGGCCAGCTAAGCGTAAATTTTGCCCAGCCTTAATGCCTTTAGGGATGCTGACATCGAGTTTGCGCTCTTGAGTGCTGACATGTCCATTGGCATCTTGCGTTGGCATATGCAGGGCAATAGTTCGTTTTGCACCGTTGTAGGCATCTGCAAGATCAATCAATATTTTGGCGTGATGATCTTGACCCTTGAAGTCCATACCTTGGCGCGGGTTACCACCGCGACCGCCTTGGCGATGGCGACCTCTGCCAAAGAGTGATTCAAAGAATTCGCTTTGATCACCTTCATAGCCACCACCAAATCCGCCGTGACCGCCACCAAAGTTGCCATCAGAGTATTCAAACCCTTCATTCCAATTTGGTGGTGGAGTGAAGTCTTGGCCATTTTTCCAATTGGCACCCATGCGATCGTAAGCAGCACGCTTTTCAGTATCTTTGAGAACGGAGTAAGCTTCGCCGACCGCTTTAAATTGCTCTTCAGCACCAGCTTCTTTATTCACATCTGGGTGATATTTGCGAGCTAGCTTGCGGTATGCCGCTTTAATCTCTGCTTCGGTAGCGCCACGCGCCACACCGAGTGTTTCGTAGTAGTCCCTGAATTTCATAGTCCTAATGAATTCCTGATTAAATCAATAAGCTCAATTCTACAGTCCTTAGCGGCGATTTCTAGCTTCTTTCTGGCAAAGAAAAAGCGGGCATTTTGCCCGCTTTTGGCGATCTTCAAGCGAAGCTGGGTTTAACTCATCACCCCGATTTGCCAAGGCACAAACTCATAATCCCCCAAGCCCAATAATTCACTTTTAGAGGCCTCTCCCGAAGCGGTTCTGAGGAACAGTTCAAATATACGTTGCCCCATCTCTTGAACTGAAACAGTCCCATCTAAGATCTCACCACAATTGATATCCATGTCTTCAGTAAGTCGCTCGTACATCGGTGTATTGGTTGCAAGCTTGATACAAGGTGCTGGCTTTGATCCAAACATGGAGCCACGCCCCGTGGTAAATGCAATCAGGTTTGCACCACCAGCAATTTGACCGGTTGCGGAGACAGGATCAAAACCGGGCGTATCCATAAAGACAAAGCCCTTAGCTGTTACTGGCTCTGCATAGCGATAGACTTCCATCAAAGGTCCCGTGCCACCTTTCATAGAGGAGCCAAGTGACTTTTCAAAAATATTGGCTAGGCCGCCAATTTGATTCCCAGGACTCACTTGCCCATTGATTTGGACATCGCGGCCGACAGAGTACTCATCTTTCCACCAACGAATGCGTTGGATTAATTTCTCACCAATGCTCTTGCTCGCTGCTCGACGGGTGAGTGTATGTTCAACGCCATAGATCTCGGGCGTTTCAGAAAGGATCCCCGTGCCACCATGGCGAGACAAAATATCAATCGCGGCGCCTAAGGCTGGGTTCGCTGTGATTGAAGAGAACCCATCTGATCCACCGCATTGCAAGCCAACGCAAAGATGGCTTGCGGACACTGTCTGACGCTTTGCCTTGTTGGCTTCTGGAAGGAGTGCTTTGACCGCTTCAATTCCTGCTTCAATAGTTTTGCGTGTGCCACCAGTCTCTTGCATGATGAAGGTGTGCAAGGTAGAGTTTTCCTGCAGAGCCTCTTGCTCCATCAATCCTTTGAGTTGATTGCGCTCACAACCTAAGCCAATAATCAGGGCAGCAGCGAGGTTGGGGTGCTGTGCATAGCCTGCCATCGTTCTGCGAAGTAGTTGCATGGGTTCGCCGCTCATCTCCATGCCGCAACCAATGCCATGACTAAAAGCGACAACACCATCAATATTGGGAAAGTCTTTTAAGCGTTCAGGCGTAAACCATTCCGCTATTTTGTTGACGACCGTTGCAGAGCAATTGACTGTGGATAGGATACCAATGAAATTACGAGTGCCCACTTTTCCATTGGCACGGACGAAGCCTTGGAATGTTGCGCGCTCAGACTCTGGCAGAAGGGTGGTGGGCTTGTATTCGCTGGCATAGGTATAGTCGCGATCGAATTCTCGAAACTCGGTATTGTGACTATGAACCATCGTGCCAGCCTCAATATCAGTGTTGGCAAATCCTACAGTCACGTTGTATTTCAGGATGGGTTCGCCTTTGGCAATTTTTTTGGCTGCAATTTTGTAGCCTGCGGGAACCTGACTGCGACTAGTGAAATTTTCGCTTGGCACAGATTCACCAATTGCCACATCTACTCGGGCAACTACGATATTGTCATTAGGATGAAGCCGAATAATGGGCCCAATTAGGCGCTTTTCTGAAATCTCGATCATGGGGGTGTATTCAAATTGATGGGTTCGTCAGTCAGAAGATCATCGTAAGACGCAAACAGCAAATTTTTAATGACTCAGGTCAAAGATAATGACTTCAGCATCATTGCCGCCGCTGATGAGTAGGTCGCTCTCGTTTTCTATTAGCAGGGCATCGCCACCAGACAGAGGGATGCCATTGATCTGTAGCGACCCCTTCACGAGATGGGCATAGGCTTTACGCCCTGGATCGAGATCTAACTTCTGGGATTGAGATCCATTAAATAGACCTGCGTACACCTTGGCATCCGCATGAATTTTTACCGCATTACCTGATCCATCTGGCGAGGCAATCAAGCACAGCTTGCCTTGCTTGTCTGCAAGTGGAATAGATTTTTGCTCGTAACTCGGAGGTATTTCCATCACGTTTGGCTCAATCCAAATCTGGAGGAAATGGGTGGTTTGATCTTTAGCGTGATTGAACTCGCTATGGGTAACGCCAGTGCCAGCACTCATGCGCTGAACATCCCCAGGCGGAATGCCTTTGACATTTCCCATGCTGTCTTCGTGAGCTAATTCACCAGATAGAACATAGCTGATGATTTCCATATTGCGGTGACCATGTTTGCCAAATCCCATGCCTGCAGCTACCCGATCTTCATTGATTACCCTTAAATTGCCCCAGCCCATAAATTGAGGGTCGTGATAGCCGGCAAAAGAGAAGGAATGAAAGCTTTTAAGCCATCCATGGTCAGCGTAGCCGCGGTCTTGAGCTTTTCTGAGGGTTAGCATGATGAAGGTCTTTTCTGGAATAGGATAAGCACATTATCATTAGCTTTTCACATATTTGCTGATTGGCCTTCCATGGGAAGTATCAAACAAGACATAAAAGAAACTTATCTAGGACTGTTTGAGACCGTCCAAGAAAAGTGGAGTGATTTCACCCAGTTTTTAGCTGAAGCTTGGCCTTTATTGGCAATCCTCTTCCTGGGTTTAATCGGCGTGTGGTGGTATGCAGACCCTCCGCCCCCAAGACATGTAGTGATGGCCACGGGTTCGCCTGGTGGATCCTATGAAGTATTGGGTGAGAAGTACGCCGCCTTTTTTAAGAAAAAAGGAATCACCCTGGAACTACTTCCAACCAAAGGCGCCCAGGAAAATATCACCCGTTTAGCTGATCGCGCCGATCCAGTGCAGGCCTCATTCGTTCAGGCTGGTCTTGCGAATTCGCATAGTGTGAGCGGAGTCCAATCCTTAGGCGCAATTGAATACGACCCTATCTGGTTCTTTTATCGTGGGCCCGAAGTAAAAGGACATGATTTTCAAGCAATGAACGCACGTTTTCGGCATTTTTTAGATGCCAAAATTTCTGTCGGAACGAGGGGTAGCGGCACCTATGAGCAAGCTAGCCATATTCTGAAAGCAAATGGCGTCAAAGATGGCCCAAATTTTGTTTACTTGCCCGGTGCGCAGGCTGTAGAGGCTTTGAAAAAAGGGCAGATCGAAGGCGCATTTATTGTGGATGCTTATGAGGCTGCTAATGTCCAGGCCTTACTCGCGGATTCAAATGTGTATTTAGCGGCATTTCCTCGTGCAGAGGCTTATACCCGCCTATTTCCTTATCTTCAGATTCTGAATGTGCCTATCGGTGGATTTAGTTTGCAGCGGAACTTTCCTTCTGAAGATATAAAGCTCATGTCTACCACCACTGATTTGCTGATTGATGACAGAATGCATCCTGCTTTGCAGTTCTTATTTCTAGAGGCGGCTCGAGAGGTTAACGGCAAGGCTTCTTTTTTCTCAGAGCGTGGCGAGTTTCCTAGTTTTAAAAACACAGGCTTTCCAGAAAGTCCTGTGGCATTACATTATCAGAAAAATGGCTCACCCTTATTAATGGCTTACTTACCATTTTGGCTTGCGGAGCTCATCAATCGATTGGTGTTTGTGCTGCTGCCATTTTGCGCTGTTGCTTATCCAATTCTTTTAACGTTGCCTGGATACCGCAATAAGCGAATGCGTCGTAAGTTGTCAAAGTTATATGGCGTCTTGAAATCCTATGAGCAAGAGCTAATAGACAATTTTCAGCCTGAAACGAAAAGACAATATCTTCAAAAATTAGATTTACTGGAGTACGAGGTGCTGCAGCTCCAAGTGCCCAAGAGTATGGCTGGCGATTATTACGCCTTACGCACCAGCATTGATTATGTCCGCAACTGTTTGAATCGGGGAGTCCATCCATATCAATACCAAGAAGATGTTGCGGGCGTATAGTTCGTTAATATCAATGAATACGCGGCTCTTATGAAACCATACGATCATCCTGCTCGAAAACAGTTGCATGAAGAAGTGCATGCCCGACCCCCTATTGCGCTTTGGCCAAATGAGAGGGTACTGTCACAATCTTTTTTACTTGATGCAGATTCTCGTCAGGCTCAGATTGGGTGGATTCAAAAACTCAGTGCTGCATTGGGCATACCCAATGATGGTGAGCAAGATCACTCTTTCAAGATGCTTACTCTGGCGCCTGAGCCGGAGAGGGTGCTGATTAAATGGGAGTTACATGGTGAGTTTGCGACCATCGCAGCTATTGTTCATAACCCCGAAAAAATTACTGGACCACTACTTGATTCTCGTCTCGCGCTAGAGAAAAGTTTGGACAATCTGTTTCGCAGTCTTGGTTGTCCAACCATTGTTGAAGCTGGCGGTGAAAGAATTTCTGCGTTAGATATGGCATTTGAGCATCGCCCTTTGTTTGCAGAGGCTCAAGAGGTGTCCGCTATTTTTAGTGGAAATACTGTCTTGGGTAGCTATATTCTCTCAAGTAAGAAAGCGCAGTTATGGACGGATTTGCGCTTGGATGAGGATGGTTATATCTCTTACTTCATTCCGCACGACATTTTGGGTTCACGACAGGCTGGTCGCGTTGCGCGTGCAATCGCTGAAGCTGAAACTTATCGAATGGCGGCAATGATTGCCTTCCCGGTGGCCAAAAGTCTCTCTATGCCACTCAGAAGTGCGGAGTCGGAATTGGCGGATTTATCTAACAATATCTCTCAACTTCAAACTGAGCCAGGCGTCCATACTGAAAAAGATGGACAGTTTTTAGGTGAACTTTCTCAATTAGCCTCAAGAGCGGAGCAATGGATATCAGGGTACGGCTTGCGCTTTACTGCTGCTGAAGCCTATAGCCAATTACTAAGTAAAAATTTGTACGAGCTAGCAGAGTCCCCGATTCCGGGCGTGCAATCTCTTTCTGAGTTTATGGATCGACGTTTTCAGCCTGCTATGGGTACCTGTATTTGGACTCAGCGTAGATTAAAAGAATTGTCTGATCGCATCTCAAGAACAACACAAACTCTGAGAACTCGTATTGAGTTTGTAAATGAAGAGCAGACGCAAAAATTGCTCGCTAGCATGGACCAGCGCGCACGTCTGCAGTTGCGCTTGCAGGAAACTGTGGAGAGTCTATCGGTTCTAGTATTGACTTACTATGCTGTGAGCTTATTAGCTTATGTCGCTAAGGGCGGTAAAGAGGCGGGCTTTGCTATCCATCCAGAAATTATTGCTGCAATTGCCGCTCCTGTAGTGGCGATCATCTTCTTGTTGATTAGCAAGCGACGACGCAAGAGAATTGTTGAGATGGGTAAATCTATGTAGGCATTAAAAAAGAGGCCGAGGCCTCTTTTTTAATTGATGCAAATACTGCTTAACCCAGGCTATCAGCCCAGATGTTGTGCGCCCAGCCCCAAGCATAAACACCTTCAAGGGTGGATGGTGCAGGTGATAAGCCACCAGAACCTGGAACGGTCTTAAAGGTTTTCTCGGCAGCGTTGTATTGATGAACGCTAGCAACGTGAACCACTTCGCGATCATTTACAAAGCTGTAGCAAGTATTGGTCAGCACTGGTGCTGGATTCACTTCCCAGCCACTCAATTCCGCCACGATAGCTGCAGCCGCTACTTTGGCATGTTGGTTAGCCATATGTCCAGACTTCGGCATTAATGGCGCAATCTGAATAGAGTCACCCAATACGTGAATATCTTTGCGTGCAGTCGACTCAAAGTTCAGGAAGTTGACATTCACCCAGCGGCCATTGGAATTAGCCAAGCCAGTTTTGATGGCAATCTCACCAGCGGACATTTGCGGGAGAACGTTCAGTACATCAGCCTTAACATCATCCTCAACTTCGAGCTTAAGTGTTTTGGTTTTCGCATCAACACCAACTACATTGCTCTTTGGTCGGTACTCAATGATTCCAGCATACTGTTCAGCCCATACCTTCTTGAATAAGGCGCCCTTGGATGTCACATCTTGATTGGCATCCAAAATGACGACCTTACCTTTAGGGTTGTGAGTCTTGAGGTAGTTGGCAACCTGGCAGGCGCGCTCATAAGGTCCAGGAGGGCAGCGATATGGAGCTTCTGGGATCGTGATGGCAAAGGTGCCACCTTCACGCATGGCTGCAATCTGCTTATGCAAGGCAACTGTTTCTGGACCTGCTTTCCAAGCTTGGAGGGTCACACCATCTTTATTGGCTTGCGCTAAGCCCTCAATGCTTTTGAAGTTCAGTGAAACTCCGGGAGATACGATCGCTTTGTCGTAACGCAAAGTCTTGCCTGAGGCGAGCGTAACCGTTTTCTTATCTGGATCAATGCTGCTGACGCTGTCTTGAATAATCTTGATGCCATGACGCTTGCTGAGAGTGTCATACGGAGATGTGATTTCAGCTAAAGTGCGTGAGCCACCAATAACCAAATTGGACATTGGGCAGGAAATAAATGAGGTGTTAGGCTCAATCAAAGTTACTCGCGCAGTGTTATTGGAGAACAAGCGCAAATATTTAGCAGCAGTAGCGCCACCATATCCACCGCCGATAACTAGAATTTCTGCTTTTTGTAAAGTAGCTGCTTTTGTTTGGCTAGAGAGTCCTGCAAGTAGACCTACTGCTGCAGCGCTCTGACCTATAAAATGTCGACGATCCATGGCGCCTCCTTATTGTTTCTTGCCAAGTTGATTGGCAATAGTGGTGAGTTGTTCGTCTGTATAGCCTTTAGCAAGTTGCGGCATGATGGTGCCTTCGCGTGCGCCAGACTTAAATGCTTTTAATTGGGTCAGCATTTGTTCGCTAGTTAAGGTGTTGATCAGTGGCATACCGCCATCAACTACGCCTTTACCATCCGTGCCATGGCAATTGGCACAGGTTGCGGCGAGGCTACGTTTATATAGTTGGTCGGCGCTTTGTGCGAAGCTGAGTCCGCTCCACTGACTTAAGCCAATGAGAGCGCTAGTCACCAAAATGGGTTTTAAATACTTCACTTGCATAGGGATTATCTCCGTCTTACATACAGCTGTTCTTAGGATGATGCTGATTGACTCTATCTTAATCAGATGGGGATGGGATTGGTGGTTTTACTTAGATTGATTTTCAATAAGCTCAGAACCAAAAATGAGGGTGCCACTGATAGTTTTTAGTCTTCAGCTCTAAGACCTATAAACTAACGGTATGCGTGGCTCTTTTACTTACCGAAATTCAATATTTATCCTACTTCTAGGTGTATTTACCTACTTGTATGGTTTGGATAGTCGCTTTGCTCCAAAGAATGGGGATGAGTATCCCTATATGCATATCGTCCGTATGACTGCTGATGCTGGAGCGTGGCTACCCCTTCAATCTGAAATGGATGGCATTAAAAATACCAAGCCGCCTTTGGTGTTTTGGGAGGGCATTGCTAGTACTGGGTGGGGTAGTGACTGGACGCTACTGGCACTGCGTTGGCCTAGTGTTTTATATACCGGCCTAACAGCCTTGTTCTTATTTCTGGCGGTAGCTCGGTATAGCGGCAAAAAGCAAACTGGCGTATTGGCAGCTTTGGTATGGCTTTCTTTTTTTGCGACCTATCGCTATGGCCGACCATTTTTGACGGATCCCCCCGAAGTGTTTTGGCTGAGCTTGCCATTCTTTGCATTGTTGTATTGGGGTAAAGCTGCTTTTGAATCCAAACTGCTATTTCCAGTATTGGCGGGAGCCTGCTTTGGTATGGCTTTACTGTCAAAGTCGTTTGCTTATATTGTTCCAGGCTCATTTGCCTTGGGTCTGTTTTACTGGCGCTGGCGTGAGTGGAGCATTCCGAAAGTCTTATTGCAAGACTTATACAAAGTGATATTAATTACTGTTCTGGCATTAGGTGTATTTGCACTCTGGTTTTTGCTAGACCCCTTCCCAGAGGCAGTCTGGAAAGAATTTGTTTTGGGGGAGAATGCCGGCAAGTTTGATGCGCGGAGCTCTAACTACCTTTTAGATCTAGTGCGTGGCGGTGACAGTATTTGGATGTTGGCTTTAACCACCTTGGCGAATGCTGGGCTTTTTACCTTCGTATTGATTTCTGCTTTGATGCAATGTTGGAAGCAGCGGCGCTTTATATCGCTTGAAGAAGGCTTGTTGCTACTTTTGGTATTGGCATTCTTCATCGTATTTAGTTTGCCAAGCCAGCGCTCTGGCCGCTATCTATTGCCTGTGATGCCAGTCTTTGCTGCTTTGATTGCAATGTACTGGGATCGATTGCCTTTATGGGGATTCCGAATCGCATTGCTATTGCAGTTGATATTACTTTCTGCTCTTGCTTGGGTCGGCGGAAATTTGCAGCTCTCGAATTTCTTAGGTCAGCCTGGTATCTGGAATTACTCCCCAGGGCACTGGGTCTTTATGGGGCTTGCAATCGCTCTGGTACTAGTGGGTATATTCAACCGTGAACGCTGCAAGACTATTGCTTTGGCAGCTTGCTTTTTTTGCTACTGTGCGCTCACTAGTAGCTTGGCTCCGCTGGAAGGTGCATTGGGCCGATACTCACAATCCACCATTCAGGGAGTTGTTGGGCAAGATGTTTGGGTGCCCTGCGACTATCGCGCCAAGGATGAGGAGTATCGACTCTTATTGCCAGGTGCAACATTGCATGGCTATTTGGCCAAAGATGCTAACCAAATCGATTTATTAAGCAGCACTTATCCATTGGTAGCACTTCAATCCCCGATCGGCGTAGAGCCTGAACTTTGTGACTCTTGCAAGATCGTGGGCAAGCGCATGGAGATGCGAGCCCGTCATTCTGATGCGGAGATTCGGGCGATACTTAAAGGTCATATTGGAGAGCACCTGTTTGTGAATGAATATTTAGTTTCTACACCTGCAACAATTACGTTGCCAGTAGTGGGTAAGGACGCCTGTAGATGAGCCGTGTAATTGCCTTTTGTTTCTTATTACTTGCCTCGGTACTGGGCTACATCCACATTGATAGTCGTCCTGCATGGGCACCTTTTGCTAGTATCTACCCAGTTGATATTGCAAATCCAGTCGAGGATTCTCCTGAGTCGCCTGAAAGTAATAAACCTGCAAAGAATTTAAAAAATGCTGCACCAGTAAAACAGGCGCAACCCAGCTTGAGGACGGATTGGTTGCCCGATACGGGAGCCCCCTCGGTGCATGCGGCCTCTTTAATTACGCTAAAGGATGGTGCGGTGAGGGCCTTCTGGTTTGCGGGAAGTCGAGAGGGTGCACTAGATGTGGCTATTTATACAGCCGTCTTTGATCCACAGGCATCCAGGTGGAGTGCTCCAACTGTTGTAATGGATAGAGTCAGCGCAGAAAAAGGTTTGTCCCGCTACATTGCTAAATTAGGCAACCCCGTTCCAGCCAGAATGGCTGATGGTCGTATGCAGTTATTTTTTGTCACTGTCTCTATTGGGGGTTGGGCAGGCAGTTCCATTTCATCAGTAATTTCAGATGATGAAGGTTTAACTTGGGGTCAGCCCCAGCGCTTAATTAGCTCTCCACTAATCAATCTCAGCACCTTGGTAAAGTCGCCAGCTATGTTATTTACGGATGGGCGACTAGGCTTGCCGGCATATCACGAGTGGATTGGCCGCTTTGGGGAGTTCCTCAGAATTGATGCGAATCGGGTGATTGATAAGCGACGCATGAGTTCAGGTAGGGGCGCGATTCAGCCTGTAGTCTTTGCTGATGGACCGCAAGATGCAAGTGCTTTTTTCCGTCAAACTCGGTCCAGCTCTCAACTAAAACAAATTCCCGTTAGCGAAACCAAGGATGCTGGGCAGTCTTGGGTAGCAACAAAAGATCTCGAGATTCCAAATCCCAATTCAGCTATTGCCGCGCTGACTTTGGTTAATGGCACGAGATTGATGGTCCTCAATAATATTGAGGCAGGTCGCTATCGTTTGGTAATGGTTATGCATGAATCCAATTCTGCCCAATGGCAGGTAATACAAGTGCTTGAAGATGATGAATCTTTAGCTAATGATCAGCGTCGAGAGTTTTCGTATCCATACTTAATTTCTGCCAATGGTGAAGACGCGCATCTTGCTTATACCTGGGATAGAAAAAAGATTAGGCATGTTTACTTTCCGGCTGCCTGGTTTAAGCAGGCCGTAAGTAGTCTTAAAGAAAAGGAAGCGCAATGATCGCCTCATATTTACAGCCCATTGCCTTGTTGGAGATGTCGCTTACTTGCGTGGTAGTACTCATTGCGCTTTTGCAAAAGCTGAGTTCAAAAGAGATTCCATTTGCAGTACGCATTGTCTTGGCCCTACTATTGACCAACTTGTTTTTCTGGCCGCTAGGAATGTCACTGGAATTGCCTTTATCTGCCTATGTACGGGGCGTCACTGGTGATCTCAGTATCGTAACCTTGCTCTTGTTGTGGAGCTCGATGCTTCCCTCTGCTAAAAAGACACCGCTTGGATTTAAGGTGCCGCTGGCACTGATTGCTATTGCGTTTTACCCGTTGGCGCTTGGCTTTGGCATGATGGATCCTTACGCATGGGGTTATGGCTCCATTGGTTTCTTGGTGGCTGTCGTCCTCTTCGCCATTGTTTGCGGTCTCGCTGGTTGGACTAAGGGTGTTTGGATTTTTTCTTTTGCGATCATTGCCTGGGCAGCGCATTGGCACGAATCAGCAAACCTTTGGGACTATCTCCTGGATCCTTTCTTGGCTATATGGGCTCTGTTTGCTATCCCCAATGCAATCTATCGCAAGCGTCGTGAGAAGATGCAGTCGGGCTACCTCTTCAGGGCGGGCTGATTATTTCCATCCAATTTACTCAGTGAATTTTAGGTAAGAAAAAAGCCAGCAGATCGCTGGCTTTTTTGTTTAATGCTATTCCGGAATTAATCTGGAATATTTGCTTTACGAATGACTGGACCCCAGACGTTGATTTCTTTCTCAAGGTGATCCTTGAGACCCTTGGAGGATACTTTCTCCATTGGCACGATATCGATGTTGGCATCGTTCAAACGTTTTTGAACGTCAGGAGAATTCAATGCTTTCTTCAGAGCAGCATTGATTTTGTCCTGGATTGGCTGTGGAACGCCTTTTGGAACATACACACCATGCCAAACTTTCACCTCAAAGCCTTTGAGGCCTTGTTCGTTCAAGGTTGGTACGTTTGGAATTGCTGGCAAACGTTTCATAGTTGTTGTACCGAACGCTTTTACACGGCCATCCTTGATGTAAGGAATAGTTTGTGTAGTTTGGTCGCACAAGAGGTCAACCTGTCCACCCAAGAGGTCGGTCAAAGCAGGGCCGGTACCTTTGTATGGAATGTTGGTCAGTTTGATGCCCATACGGCTTTGGAACAATAGACCGCACAACTGAGATACTGCGCCAGGACCGGCGTTAGCCATTGTTACTTTTGAGCCATTAGCCTTGATATAGGCTTCGAGCTCTTTAAAGTTATTTGCAGGCAAATCTTTTTTACCTAGCAAAACCATTGGCACATCAGCAACTTGGCCGATGTAATCAAAGCTAGTCATTGGGTCATAGGGGAGTTTGTCATACAGCGCATTTGCTGTAGCCATACCCATGTGGTGAATGTACATTGTGTATCCATCGGGAGCTGCGCGAGCTACCTTAGTGGAGGCAATCGTGCCACCAGCACCAGGAACGTTCTCAACCACCACTGTTTGACCTAAAGCTTGACCCATTGGCACTGCAATTAAGCGTGCGATAGAGTCAGTTGGGCCACCAGCAGCAAATGGAACAATTAATTGAATGGATTTTGTAGGCCAATCCTTTTGGGCGGATGCAATATTGCTACCCAATAAAGTGCTGGCGCTAACAACCGCAGCAATACCAGCGAAAAGGGTTTTCTTTAATTTCATTTATGTCTCCGTTAATGTGTAATGCATGCTAATTTTGCCACTTTTAAACACTATCGGCTTTAGGGTTTACCAGCAAGTGCAAGTGTTCTTTGGGCTAATAAAACTACTGGCCGATCAATCATGCGGCCATCTAATTTGACTGCGCCACCTTTGGATGCCTTGTCAGCTTCAATCACGCGATGCGCCCAAGAGATCTCTGCGGCTGTAGGCATAAAGGAATCCTTAACCAAGGAAACCTGTTTTGGATGAATACACAGCTTGCCTCCGAACCCCATTCGTTTAGCGCGCTCTGCATCTTCAGTAATGCGCTCAATATTGTCTGTAGAAGGAGTAACCCCATCAATTGGAGGGGCAATCTGAGCTAAGCGCGAGGCCAACACAATCTGAAAGCGGGCAGTTTGCAATTCAGTTTCTTGTGCATCACACACCATTCCTAAGTCAGCCTGCAAATCAATATTGCCCAATGCCAGACGCAACACCTGTTCAGAGTTTGCGATCTCATTAAGGCGATCAAGGCCGATGGCGGTTTCAATCATCGGAATGATTGCTGTATTTGGCAGGATTTGTGCTGCACCATTAATTTGGTCGAGAGATTCACTTTTCGGAATGAGTAAGCAGGCAGCATCTAATTCTTGGACCAAGATGAGGTCAGCAGCATAAAAGCGACTACCAGGAGAATTTGAGCGAATGATTAGGCGCTTTTTTTGTTCTGCAGTAAATGTAGGCCAAGCAGTACGTATAGCTGCGCGGGCAGATTCTTTGTCTTCCTCGGCTACGGCATCTTCTAAATCGATGATGACGCCATCGGCACCACTATCCAAAGCTTTTATAAAACGTTCTGGGCGCGTGCCCGGAACAAATAAGAAGGTGCTGCTAAAGCCGATGGGTGTATCAAGTGGATTCATATGTGTGGCTTTGTTAAGTGTGAAACAAAAAAGAAAATATGCAATTGAGAATTACGAGACCAATCTTCCAATCTTGGACTGCTTACGAATATTCCACAAGCGTTCAATGGCAACACTCATCTCGCTTGGCGTTGCACCACCGCTAAATGCGGCAAGGCGCATGGCTTTATCCGTAATTTCAGCGCGACTGAGGGTATTACCAGGGTCGCCCTTAGGCTCATCAATGCGACCTTCTAATACTTCGCCATTATTTAAATAGACTTTGACTTTGCCAATCCAGCGTTGAGGATAGGCACCATCCACTTCTGGATCTAAAGTCATGGTGACGCGATCTCGAAACGCGCAAATTGCTTGATCATGAAAATGTTGATCGAATTCTTGCAGACCGGCAAATTGATAATGGGCAATCAATGCGAGTACCGTCCCCATTGAGAATTTGGATTGATGCACCGTTGCGGGCTCTGTAACTGGGCCAAGTACATCGATTGCACCTTGGTGAACCAGCGTTTCTACTTTAGCGATATCACTGGGTTGGAGTTGGTGCGCTAGCATGACTTGTAATAAAGCATCTGCAGCGGGGTGGGTATGACGACATGAGGCGTGATATTTAAAGCTGGTCTCCGCAATAGTCCAGCGACTACCTAATCGATCAATCAACTTGCTAGGGTCTGCATCGCTCGACATGCCGGCAGCTAAACCTTGCTTTCCTTCTAGGATATGTTCCGCACCAGTAAAACCAGATTGCGCTAAGTATGCAGACATCAAGCCAGTAGAGGCGGCGTGCGCGGTATGTAATTGCTTGGAGTCAGCGGCATCACGTAGAAATTCCCAAAGACCAGCGGATTGCGTTCCCGCAGAACCAAAAGCGTGCAACATTTGGGTAGGATTCAATTTAAGTAAATGACCCACAGCTGCCGCCGCCGCCAAGGTACCCGCAGTACCCGTCGTGTGAAATATCTTGTAATGCGAGCGACCTAGAAATTCACCAACCCGAATACCGACTTCATAACCAGCAACAGCCGCAACCAACAGATCTTCACCTGAGGCGCCAATCGTTTGCGCTGTCGCTAATGCTGCAGGAAATACCACGGTGGCTGGATGAAATACAGAACCATTGTGGACATCATCTTGCTCAGCAACGTGTGATGCTGCTGCATTAGCAAGCGCGGCCAAGAAGGGGCTTGAGTTGGCTCGCTTAATCAGAATTTCTGCAGAGCCAGGATTGGCAGCATTAAAGCCGCCCATGTTTTGCGCAAACTGCGTAATCGTTTCTACTGGACGCGATCCTTTGCCAGCAATTGCTGAGCCAAACCAATCGACTAATAAATCTTCCGTGCGGGCAATCACCTCTTCAGGAATATCGCCAATCTTTAATTCTGAAGCAAATGTAGCTAAGGCCTTGGATGCGTGCGGGGTCGTCATGACTAAATAAGCCCTAAGCTAAAACTGCAGTGGCTTGCATGGTGAGCCAGCCTTCGTGATCTTCCGCCCAAATGGAAATGGTTTTTCCAGAAGGATCTTTCTCTAGATCAGGCTTGGCACTCACCTTAAATACGTTGATATCAAAAGTAGGGCGTATAGCGCGGAACTCAAAACTCTTTAGTCTGCAACCTGGAATACTTTGACGTACCAGGTCTACTAACAGGGTGGCGATTAAGGGGCCATGAACAATTAAGCCGGGGTAGCCTTCTACTTCAGTAACGTATTTGCGATCGTAATGAATACGATGACCGTTAAATGTCAGGGCCGAGTAGCGAAATAGCAAAACATCATCCGGGGTAATTGTTTTGGACCAAGTGGCTCCAGTAGGTGCCGGCGTTGGCGCAACCGGCTTATCGTCTAGACCGGGAGCATCGCGATACACGATGTCATGCTCTTCAATTAAAGCCAAACCATTTTGATTGGAGATCGTATGCTTAACTAGTACAAAAATGAGATCACCAGTGCGACCAGCTTTGTGTGTAACAGATTCAATTCTGGAGACGCGTTCGATCTCATCACCAACTGAGAGAGGCGCTAGCCATTGAACTCGACTACCTGCCCACATTCGACGTGGCAGTGGAACGGGCGGTAAAAATCCGCCACGCTTAGGGTGGCCATCAGGACCGATTTCAGATTGAAGGGCGCACGGCAAGAAGTAAAGCCAATGCCACAACTCTGGAAGAAAGGTTCCATCATTTGGAGCAGGGTCAGGCCGATCAAGTGTTGCTGATAAAGCCCTGACAGATGCTGCGGTGACGATGTCTTGAAGGGTTTCGGTTTTGCCGAGCCATTCTTGGAGATGGGTGATGGTTTGAGGTTCGATTCGCATAAGTTCCATTATGCCAATTCCAGCCTGAAATGCGACGGAGCTAGATCAATAAACTCGCTAGCAAATAACTAAGTAAGCCGGCCAGCGCTGAGCCAGTTAGTACGCTAATCACACCTTTTTGAAACCGAAAGAGCGCTAAACCTGCAAGCGCGGTGATAGCAATTGAGATCCAAGAGATTGAGCCACCAAGACCATGGGGAAAAAAGACGTGATAAGCAAAGAAGAGGCCCAGGTTAGCGATAACGCCAACTACTGCGGCAGAGATTGCGGTTAGGGGCGCAGTAAAGCTGATCTTGCCATGAGTGGATTCAATCAGTGGGCCACCAACGAGCACTAGGAAAAATGAAGGCAGAAAAGTAAACCAGGTTGCCACACAGGCCCCAATCACCCCAAACCAAAATGGATTGCTGTAGCCGATCAAATGCTGAATGTGGCCAGCCAGGTAGCCAACAAAAGCCACCACCATGATGAGCGGTCCCGGAGTGGTTTCACCAAGGGCCAAGCCATCCATCATTTGGCCGGCGCTAAGCCAATGGAATTGATCCACAGCACCCTGGTAGACGTAGGGCAGAACAGCATAAGCACCGCCAAAGGTCAGGAAGGCGGCTTTAGTAAAGAACCAGGCAATTTGTGGATAGAGTGTTTTCCAGCCAAACGCAAGTGTTAAGGCAAAAAACGGAATCAACCAGAGTGCTGTAACGGTTGAAATCTGCAATACCAATTTCCTCTTAGAGAATTTGGCATGCTCTGGAGTTGGGGTGTGATCATCGATCAGTGCAGCAGCATGAGTTCCACTCGCATTACTGTGAGAAGTAACTTGCTGGAAATATTCTGGGTAACGTTTGCCACCCCAAATACCTATTAAGGCGGCAACGATGACAATAATCGGGAAAGCAAGGTTAAAAATAAAGATCGCCAGAAAGGATCCGAGCGCAATCCAACGTAGTGCTTGATTGTGAATCGTGCGCTTACCAATACGGACTGCAGCGTGGAGGACGATGGCAGTAACTGCAGGTTTAATGCCAAAGAAAATCGCGGCAATCCAAGGCACTTGGCCAAAGGTGAGGTAGACCCAAGATAGGCCAATCAAAATAAAGAGAGATGGGAGAACAAAGAGGGTGCCTGCTAAGACGCCACCCCAGGTGCGGTGCATGAGCCAGCCAATATAAGTCACCAACTGTTGGGCTTCAGGACCGGGCAAAAGCATGCAATAGTTCAGTGCATGTAAAAAGCGCCGCTCGGAAATCCAGCGACGCTTCTCAACAAGCTCTTGGTGGAGGACTGCGATTTGTCCTGCAGGTCCACCAAAGCTAATAAAGCCTAGCTTGGCCCAAAACATCAGGGCCTCGCGCAGTGGAACGCTCAAACTTCTTCCATTCCACCAACAACTTGGCTAAAGCCGTTATCTACATAAATGATTTCAGCGGTGATACCGTTTGCCAAATCAGATAATAAGAATGCAGCTGTATTGCCAACATCATCAATAGTCACATTGCGACGCATTGGTGCAGTTTGCTCAACGGCCTCCAAAATCTTGCCAAAGCCTTTAATACCGGCAGCAGCCAAGGTTTTGATTGGGCCAGCAGAGATGCCGTTAGCACGAATACCTTTAGGTCCGACTGAGCCGGCGATATAACGTACCGAGGCTTCTAGTGAGGCTTTAGCAAGACCCATAGTGTTGTAGTTAGGGACATTCTTCATTGAACCCAAGTAAGTGAGGGTCAGCAATGAAGACTTATCGCGCAACATTGGGAGAGCTTCTTTTGCCATTGCTGGGAAGCTATATGCAGAAATGTCATGAGCGATTTTGAAGCCTTCACGAGAAAGGCCTTCTAAAAAGTCGCCAGCAATCGCTTCGCGCGGTGCAAAGCCAATTGCGTGAACAAAGCCATCAAACTGAGGCCAAGTTTTTGCCAAATCCTTAAACAGGGCAGAAATCTGCTCATCGCTGCCAACATCGCAGTCAAAAATCAAGTCGGTATTGAATTCTTTGGCGAAATCGACAATGCGGTCTTTGAAGCGCTCACCAACGTAGGTAAAGGCCAGTTCAGCCCCTTCGCGGTGACATGCCTTGGCTATGCCATAGGCAATCGAGCGGTTAGAAAGAAGGCCGGTAATCAGAATTTTTTTGCCAGCGAGAAAGCCCATATCGTGTCCTTTGCTTCAAATGTGGTTTGCTATCTACAATTGTTGCATATATGCCCATGCTCCCCGCCATCCGCCAAATCCCTGCTTTCCTGCTCTTAGCCTTTCTGGCTGGGCTGGCAGTCAATTCGGCCCAGGGTGCCCAGGGGGTTGCTCAGTACGGCAAACCCAAATACGCCGATGGATTTAGCCATTTTGACTATGTGAATCCCAATGCTCCTAGGGGTGGCACGCTCATATTGCCTAATCCTGATCGGCGGACAAGCTTTGATAAGTTCAATCCATTCACGCTACGCGGTGTGGCTGCCCCTGGCGTAGCCCAGTTGATGTTTGAATCTTTGGCGGTGGGTAGTGCGGATGAGGTCTCTAGCGCCTATGGTCTGATTGCGGAAGATATCCAAGTGGCATCCGACAAGATGTCGGTCGTGTTTCGGATTCGTCCTGAGGCGAAGTTTTCAGATGGCAGTGCGATCTTGGCTGGCGATGTAAAGCATAGCTTTGACACTTTAATGAGTTCACTCGCTAATCCGCAATTCAAAACGGTGTATGCCGACGTGAAGCAGGCGGTGGTCCTCTCTGATCGCGTAATCCGTTTTGATTTTAAGAATCGCAATCCTGAGTTGCCAGTCATGGTGGGTACTCTGCCGGTATTCTCTCGCAACTGGGGTAAGAAACCTGATGGCACGATCACGCCGTTTGATAAGTTGACCTTTGAGTTGCCAATAGCAAGTGGCCCTTATGTGATCGAGTCTTACAAAGCCGGCAAGACCATGATCTTTAAGCGCAACCCAAATTACTGGGCTGATCAAGGTGGTAAGACACTCAATGTCCGAGTCGGTTTTTATAACTTCGATCGCGTGAACTACAAGCTCTATAGTGATGATGCCGTTCGCCTAGAAGCCTTTAAGGCTGGGGAGTTTGATGCTCTAGTGGAATACCGCGCAAAGAATTGGGCAAAGAGCTATGTTGGACCAAGATTTAATGACGGTACTTTAGAAAAGAAAGCCTTTCTCAATCACAACGGCGCAGGCATGCAAGGTTTTGCAATGAATATGCGTAGGCCGATTTTTCAAGATCCACGTGTTCGTCAAGCTTTGGGCTATGCGCTCGACTTTGAGTGGTTGAACCGTCAACTCTTCTTTGAGCAATACAGTCGTATTAATAGTTACTTTACGAACAGCGATCTCAGCGCCAATTTTGATGGCCCTCGTAAACCCACCGAAGCGGAATTGAAATTACTCAAGCCTCTCAAAGCGCAATACCCTAAGTGGGTGCCTGATGCAGTCTTTGGTCCGATGCCTGCGGCTCCTTCAACTGCCTCACCCGATAGCTTGCGTCAGAATTTGCGCAAGGCGCGTGACTTATTGGCTCAGGCTGGATGGCAATATCGTGACGGTGCTTTGCGCAATATGCAGGGCGAGCCTTTCCGTTTTGAGATGGTCGAGGACGGCCCATTTTTCTTGAGGGTGATTTCATCCTATGTACGCAATTTAGAGAAGCTGGGTATTCAGGTAGATATTCGGACAAGTGACTTTGCGTTGCATCAGAAGCGCATGGATGAATACGACTTCGACATGACGACTATTCGTTTCCCTGATTCACAAAGTCCTGGCAATGAGTTGTGGGATCGGTTTGGTAGTCAAGCTGCTAAAGAAAAAGGATCTGACAATGTGATCGGGATTCAGTCTCCCGTGGTCGATGCCTTGGTGGATGCGGTTGTCAAAGCCCAGACACGTGAAGAGTTGCGTGCAGCCACTAGAGCTTTAGATCGTGTTCTTTGGAATAGTTATTACGTGATTCCGCAGTGGTACAACCCGACACACCGAATCGCGTATCGTAAAGAGATGCGCTATCCAGAACCTCCTTTGTATTACACCGCTGAATCTTGGATTCTGCTCAATTGGTGGAAAGAGGGGGCGCGCTAATGCAGGGGCAAATGTGGTCTTACATTTTCAAGCGTGTGCTCTTGATGATTCCTACTTTGCTGGGTGTACTAACGCTCACGTTTGCTGTGGTGCAATTTGTGCCTGGCGGTCCAGTCGAGCAGTTGATGCTCGAGCTCAAAGGTAAGGGCGATGCCGCAGTGAGTGGGGCAGAGTCTTCTGGCGGCGGCAGTAACTATCGTGGCCGTCAAGGTGTAGATGCTGAGCGTTTGGCTGAGGTCAAGGCTTTATATGGTTTTGATAAGCCGCCAGTAGAGCGTTATTTCATGATGCTGAAGCGTTTTGCGCAATTTGATTTGGGCGAGAGTTACTACCAACATCAAAGTGTTTGGCAATTGGTGGTTTCTAAATTACCAGTATCTATCAGCATTGGTTTATGGACCTTCTTCTTAACCTACTTAGTATCGATACCCTTGGGTATTGCTAAAGCGGTTAGAGACGGCTCTCGTTTTGATGCCATCACTAGCACGATGATTCTGGTGGGTTATGCCATTCCAGGATTTGTATTGGGTGTTCTGTTGCTGGTTATCTTTGGCGGTGGTAGTTTCTTGCAAATTTTTCCACTACGCGGACTAACTTCAGATAACTGGAGTGAGTTGAGCATGATGGGCAAGGTGATGGATTATTTATGGCATTTAGTTTTACCAATCACCGCTTCAGTCTTAGGAAGTTTTGCGGTCATCACCATGTTGACGAAGAATTCCTTTTTAGAAGAGATTCGCAAACAGTATGTATTAACTGCGAGAGCTAAAGGTCTAACCGAGAAACAAGTGCTCTGGAAGCATGTGTTCCGCAATGCGCTCCTGCCTTTGGTAACTGGTTTCCCGGCAGCGTTCATTGGGGCCTTCTTTACTGGTTCGCTGCTGATCGAAACCCTGTTTTCTTTAGATGGCTTGGGTTTGCTGTCTTATGAGTCCGTGATGCGACGTGACTACCCAGTAGTTTTTGGAACGCTCTATCTGTTCACACTGATTGGCTTGTTTACTAAATTGATCTCCGATCTTTGTTATGTCTATATTGATCCACGCATTCAGTTTGGTGCAGGAGGTGGATCATGAGTCGCTGGCATCGTTTTAAAAACAGCCGCTTGGGTTATGCCAGCCTCTGGATTTTTATGATTCTGTTTGGTCTATCGATGTGCGCCGAGCTCATTGCGAATGACAAGCCCTTGATCGTGCGCTATCAAGGTAAGTTTTATTTTCCGATTGTGAAATCTCAACCTGAAAAAGTATTTGGTGGTGATTTTGCAACTCCAACTGATTTCTTGGATCCAGATATTCGTCACAATATTACGAGCAATGGTAACTGGGCGATTTACCCGCCTATTCCTTATAGCTATGAGACGCTGAACTACTTTTCAAAAGTACCCAATCCTGCACCGCCATCATTTGATAACTGGTTAGGCACAGATGATCGTGGGCGCGATGTCCTGTCCCGTTTGATTTATGGATTTCGCCTGTCGATCTTGTTTGGCTTGGCGCTCACTATTGTGGGGGTTAGCGTAGGCATCATCACCGGCTCTTTAATGGGTTTCTTTGGCGGTAAGTTTGATCTGGTTTCTCAGCGCTTGATTGAGATTTGGTCGGCGATGCCGGAGTTATATCTACTCATCATTTTTGCCTCTATCTTTAACCCAAGCATTTGGCTCCTGATTATTTTGTTAGCTGCTTTTGGATGGATGGGTTTGTCCGACTATGTGCGTGCAGAGTTTTTCCGCAATCGCGCTTTAGAGTACGTTCGTGCTGCTAGGGCATTGGGCCTAACGAATTTGCAAATCATGCGCCGTCATATCTTGCCGAATAGCTTGACCCCAGTAATTACCTTCCTTCCTTTCAGAATGAGTGCAGCCATTTTGTCGCTCACGAGTTTGGATTTCTTGGGTTTGGGTGTTCCGCCGGGCACGCCGAGCCTTGGCGAGTTACTCTCTCAAGGTAAGAGTAATTTAGATGCGTGGTGGATTTCACTATCGACTTTTGTGGTCTTGGTTGCCACCTTGCTCTTGCTCACCTTTATGGGTGAGGCCTTGCGCGATGCGTTTGATTCTCGTAAGTCGGGCGCGATGAATGGAGGGCGCTCATGAGCGAAGTGAATAACTCTAGCAAGCCGGCAGCCCCTTTACTTCGTTATGAAGATTTCTCAATCTCTTTTGGTTCGGGCCGGCGTGAGAAATTTGCCGTTAGTCACCTTGATCTTGAGATTGGCGTGGGAGAGCGTGTTGCTTTGGTGGGGGAGTCTGGCTCAGGCAAGACGCTGACTGCCTTGGCGCCATTACGCCTTGAGTCTGAGGGTGCAAAAACATCTGGTCGAATTCTGTGGAGTAGCAAGAATGCGCACGCCGGCAATTCACCAGTCAATTTACTAGATTTGCCAATACAAGATATTCGTGAGATTCGCGGCCGTGAGATTGCAATGGTCTTCCAAGAGCCCATGACTGCGCTCAATCCCTTGTTTACCATTGGCAATCAAATTGTTGAAGCAGTACAGATATATCAGCCTTTAATCTCCAAGGCTGATTGCATGTCTGCAGCAATTGATCTTCTCAAGAAGACGGGCATCCCAGAGCCAGAGAAGCGCTTCCATTCTTATCCCCACCAATTGTCCGGTGGACAGCGTCAACGCGCCATGATTGCAATGGCGTTGGCGTGCAAACCCAGGTTGTTGATTGCGGATGAACCAACTACTGCTTTAGACGTTAGTCTGCGTTTGCAAATTTTGGATTTACTTAAAGAGCTGCAGGAAGAGTCCAAGGATCATGGTGGCATGGCGATTCTGTTGATTACCCATGATCTCAATTTGGTAAAACATTTTGCACAAAGGGTTGCTGTATTAAACCAAGGCAATCTGATGGAGGTCGGGCCAACAAAGCAAGTATTCGAGCATCCAGATAATCCTTATACAAAAGCTTTGGTAAATAGCGCGCCTGTACGTGATCTAGCTCCAGTAATGCCACTCGCACCAGTGTTATTAAAGACGGACAACTTATCTGTTTCTTATCCAGGCGCTGAATCTACTTCTTGGTTTAAAAAGTCTCCACGTCATCAAGTCTTGCGTAAGGTTGGTTTTGAGCTTAAGCAAGGGCAAACCATTGGTGTTATTGGGGAGTCTGGCTCCGGCAAGACAACTTTAGGTATGGCGGTCTTAGGTTTATTGGGTGACTCTGCCGCAGAAATTACTGGTGATGTGGACGTGCTTGGTAATGATTGGCAAAAGTTAAAGCCAGTAGAGCGCCGAGCTATGCGATCTAGTTTGCAGGTTATTTTTCAGGATCCATTTGGCTCTCTCTCGCCGCGTATGAATGTGATGCAAATTGTTTCGGAGGGTTTGGATGTGCACTTTCCCAATTTATCTGCAGCGGAGCGTGAGACTCGCGTATTGGATATTTTGCGAGAAGTTGGAATTGATCGCTCGGCTCTGACGCGATATCCCCATGAATTTTCTGGTGGCCAAAGGCAACGCATTGCGATTGCGCGCGCTTTGATTCTCAAGCCGCAGATCTTAGTCTTGGATGAACCTACCTCAGCCTTGGATGTGTCGATTCAGAAACAAGTGCTCGCCTTGCTGACTGAGTTGCAGAAAAAATATAACTTGGCTTACCTGATGATTAGTCATGATTTGGCAGTGATTCGGGCGATGTCCCATGAAGTCATGGTGCTTAAGGCGGGCAGGGTGGTGGAGTTTGGTGATACTGAGACCCTGATTAAGCATCCTCGCCAGATCTATACAAAAGAGCTTTTTGCTGCTGCTGAGTTGACCTAAAGGCCAATCGAAGTAGGTTCAGCAGGGCGCTAAATTGGTGCATTCATGCACCGCAATACGAAATATCCTATTCAAAACAATGAGTTAGCCCTTGGGCTAGCACTTGGTGAAATAGACCTTCTTTGTTAGAATGAAATGATGTCCTTTCAAAAAGACCTTCTATCTCGCTTAGTAAAGCAAATGCCATTGGCTTTGCTGACTGCATTGATGCTTGCCGCCAATCCGGTAATGGCGGTGGACGCTACTCCTGACGCTGCAAAGGATGCTTCAGTTGAGGTGGCTAAAGAAACGCCTAAAGAAAGCATGTTCCAGGCGGGCAAGTCTTACTTTGCTCGCGTATCAGATCGCCTGGCGGATTCGGTTACTGGCAAATCGGATGAATTGATTAACCGCGCTATGGAAGTGATTGGTGTGCGTTATCGCTGGGATGCGGAGTTGCCCCAATCTGGTTTAGACGGCAGTAGTTTTGTTGGCTATGTCTTCAAAGACAAATTAGGTTTTTTATTGCCGCGCAAGTCCACTCAAATGAGTCGTGTCGGCAAAGCTATTACTCGCGAAGAATTGCAGCCTGGTGACTTAGTGTTCTTCAACACCATGCGCTTAACCTTCTCTCATGTCGGCATTTATGTTGGCGACAATAAATTTATTCACTCCCCATCTAAAGGTACTAGCGTACGCGTTGATGATCTTGGTAGTCTCTACTGGGATAAACGTTTCGATGGTGCTCGCCGATTAGATGGCAGCGACAACTTGGGTGATGCAGAGCGTCAAGAGTTGTTAAACGAAGTGAATAAGCTCAAGCGAAAATCTCGCAACCTCTAATCTAGAAGCTTGCTGCTAGACCAATAGAAGTGCCTCGGACGTTCTGTCCAAACTGATACCGAAAAACTAATCTCACCCTACTAAACATGGGGTCTGAAGCGCTACGATCAATCTCTACTCCAGTACCCACGGAGGAAAGCGAGTCAAATCCAAGGGCGCCACGGAGCTGACCTAAAAACTCAGTATGCGCCACCTCAAAGACGGCTCGCAAAGGTCTCTCTAATACCGTTAGAGGGGTAGGGTATCTGGCACGAGCCCACAATCCTAAGCTCTGAGAGTCTGCAGAGCCTTGAACCGCAGCAGAGCTGTCAAAAGTATTGATGGCGATATTGGTGTAGCGCAATTCGGCGTCGTATTCACGTTCAGGTTTGTAGTCCTCATAGTCCAGCATCAATGAACCACCAGCACCATACGCATTCATGCGCCCTTTGTTGAGAAACTGTAAATCTGCCCCAGTATTGTTTTGAATATAGCGACCCGCAATGGAGAGATCGCTCTCGACATGACCGAGCATGAAATTGGCAATTGGACGAATGCGTAAGTTATCAGTCAGCGGAAAGTCCCAGCCAATCCCGCCTGTGCCTGTAATGCCATTCCAATGAACGGGCACTGTGACACTGGTGCTGCCAATGCCATCGGTAAACGTCGGGTTATAGCGATTAACAGCAATTGTGCCTTCAAGGTAGAGCGGGAAGTTGGCGCTAATGCGATCGCCTCCCCCAAGAGAAATCATTTGTAAATTTTGATTGTCTCCACCTTTGTCAGTGATAGATAGCGAACCAGTAGTGACGTCTGGGGTAAGTGAATAACCCGTGATGGTCATGAAGGCGTCGGTACGCTTTTTAAGGTAGTTATTTGCCCCCGCAGAGAATTGGCCACTTTGCGCATAAATTTGCTGTGCTTGCATTGTTATTGCCAATGCAACTAAGACTTTAAAGAGGGTGGGAATGGTTTTCATAAACACGTTGCACCGAATCCTAAATCAATCACCCTCACTTGGGAAGTTAGCCCTAGGGCTAGGATCGCAGTTTTTCTTTCAGGGCAGCCATCTGTTCTTGGGCGGCCACTTCCCCAGCTAGGATTGCCGCATTTCTGGATTTGAAATCACCACTACTCATTTGTTTGAGGTGAGGTGTGATCACAATATCCGCACCCTTGAGTTCAAACTGATTAATACTTCGCTGCATGATCGATATGGTCTGCTGCAGGACGCCAAAGGTTCCGCTAGCATCTTGATGAACTGGCTCCGAAGAGATGTTGACTGCAATTACTAGGGTTGCACCCATCTGCCTTGCATAGCTTGCTGGAACTGGTGCAACTAAGCCGCCATCGACATATTCTTTGCCGCTAATGACGGCTGGCTGAAATACGCCGGGGACACTGCAGGAGGCGCGCACTGCCAAACCAGTGCTGCCCGAGCGGAACAGAACACCTTTACCCGATTGCAATTCAGTTGCCACAATTCCCAGGGGAATGCGCATTTGCTCGATCGATTTATTTTGCACTTCACGATTGACCATGTTTTGCAGGGCATCCCCTTTGATGAGGCCACCAAATCTTCCTGCAAAAGGAAGTCCCCAGTCGGCAATAGTGGCTTCATCGAGATTTAAGGCAAGTCGGTTCAGGTCATTGCCGGTAGCGCCAGATGCAAGTAATGCGGCGATAACACTACCAGCACTGCTACCCACCACGATATCGGGTCGAATACCTTGAGCCTCAAGTGCTTTGATGACACCTACGTGGGCAAAGCCTCTGGCTGCTCCTGCCCCCAAGGCTAGGCCAATAATGGGCTTGCGACTACTCATCAGGCTGCACCCAGTTAGGTTTGAACCTCCAATTAGGGCTCCCAAACCAAGACCTAAGCCCAGAAAGCGGCGTCTTGAGTCTGTCTCAGGGGATAAATCTAGGAATGGGGCTGTTTTTTCGTGCATGTGGCTATTGTATTGAGCCTCCCTTATAATGGCTAAACGGTGGGCGAAAAAGACTTCGTTTCAGCATGGGTAGCTCTCCCAAGTGGATTTTCGGAGATGAATTGCCCGTAGTAGCTAAATAGCGCCACCAAAACACCACCAACCCATTACTGAAATACATTTTTATAGCCTCATCAGGTCATAGCCTGATAGCCAGAATTTTATGGATGATCACAATAAACGCGTAATTGAAACAGCCCTCTTGTGCGCGCAAGAACCACTAACCGTTGCTGATCTGACGCGCTTATTTGCCGAAGACATTGCCGCTGGCGAAATTGATGATGCTCTATTAGAGCTTCAAAAAGCCTGGGAAGACAAAGGCATGGAGTTGGTGCACATTGCAACTGGCTGGCGTTTCCAAAGCCGTTTAGCGATGCGCGAGTATCTCGATCGTTTGACTCCAGAAAAGCCGCCAAAGTATTCTCGTGCAGTGATGGAAACCTTGGCGATTATTGCTTACCGTCAACCAGTGACTCGCGGTGAAATCGAAGAGATTCGCGGTGTTGCAGTCAGTAGTAATGTAATGAAGCAGTTGGAGGATCGCGGTTGGGTTGAGGTCATTGGCCATAAAGAGACTATTGGTCGCCCTGGTCTGTACGCCACTACCAAGCAATTTTTAGATGACTTGAGTCTCACGAATTTACAAAGCTTGCCGATGTTGGAAGATGCTGCGCCGATGGCTGCGGCAGAGCAATTAGGTCAAGCGGTAATGGAGTTTGATCCAAGCGCGACGGTTGAAACAGTTATTGAGTTGGACGAAAACGACCAGCCAATTATTCAGCCGACGAACGAAGAATTAACAAGTGAAGAACTAACAAGCGAAGAATCCATCGGCGAAGAAGTTGTTGCCGAGATTGCTGATGATGTAATCAGCGAAGAGACAAGTGAAGAAGTGGAAGAGGTAGAAGAAGTTTCCCCAGAGTCTGAAGACAAACCAGACGAACAAAAATAATTATTAATGACAAGTCATAACGAAAACGATTCATCTCCGATTAAACCTAAATCGGATAATTCCCCCAGCTCTGAGTCTGCATCTAATCCTGCAGAGGGTAATAGGGGTGAGGGGCGCGAAGGCGGCCAGCGTCGCCCACGCCGCCAGGGCGCGGGTGCTAGCAAGCATCCTTTCAATAAGAAACGCCCATTCAATAAAGACCGGCCTCGTCGCGAGGGCGGTGAGTCTGGTGGTCAGCGCGAAGGTGGCAATAATGCATCCGCTAAGCTCGCACCAAATCCAGCTGAGAGCGAAGCTTTATTTGCTTCAGTAGTTTCTGGTGAGTTCGATGCGGCATTAGATGCGCCTGAAGTCCTTGAAGTTAAAAATCCTGACGGTCTAAATGAGAGTGAGATTTCTCATCAGACCGGTGCAGAGCGCCGTGCACAACGTGTGCGTCATGACGAAGATGCTGATACACCGACTGATGATGAGATGAGTAGTTTGCAATTTGCAAACATCGATGATTTACCGCTCAGCTTGCGTGATGAAGTTTGGTCAGACCTAGATGGTTTAGATGACGACGCTGACGACGAAGATACTGTGAAGTTGCATAAGGTATTGGCTGATGTCGGCATGGGTTCACGTCGCGATATGGAAGACTTGATTATTCAAGGGCGCGTATCCGTGAATGGCCTACCGGCTCACATTGGTCAACGTATTGGGCCGACTGATCAGGTGCGCATTAACGGCAAGCCAGTTCATCGCAAGATTCAGACTAAGCCACCGCGCGTGATCATGTATCACAAGCCTGCTGGAGAGATCGTGAGTCAATCTGATCCTGAAGGTCGTCCAACTGTATTTGATCGTTTGCCAAAGCCGCGTCAAGGACGTTGGATTGCGGTAGGGCGTTTGGACTTTAATACTGAAGGTCTTTTGTTGTTCACCACTTCTGGTGAGTTGGCTAATCGCTTGATGCATCCGCGTTACGGTGTTGAGCGTGAGTACGCTGTCCGTATTCTGGGCGATTTGAGTCAAGAAAATATGACTCAATTAAAGAGCGGCATTACTTTGGATGACGGCCGAGCGAAATTCTTACGTCTTTCTATGGGTGGTGGGGAAGGTGCAAACCGTTGGTACCACGTTGCTTTGACTGAGGGTCGTAACCGTGAGGTGCGCCGTATGTTTGAAGCGGTCGGGCATGTCGTCTCTCGCTTGATTCGTACGCGTTACGGCATTTTCTTATTGCCTCCACGTTTGAGACGCGGTAAATGGGAGGAGATTGAAGCCGGCGGTATCTATAACCTGATGAAGTTTGCGGGCTTAAAAATGCCTCAGCCACAAGATAAGGGCCGCAATCCGAATGCACAAGGTCGCGATAGCCGTTCTCCTGCTAGCGAGGACTTTCAGCCTGACCCAATGCAAACCTCAGTTTCTTATTGGGGTTCGCGGGACGCTTTAACCCAGGCCAGTGGCCATGGTGCCCTAACCCATCAAAATAGGGGTGGTAAACCTGGTGGCGGTGGTTCGGGTGAAGGTCGAGGTCCTTTCCGGGGTCGTACTCAGGGCGGTCGTCCAGGCGCAGGTGGCCAGGGTGGCGGTCAGGGTGGCCAAGGTCAAAACCGCAATAAAGGTAAGAAAGTCCATCATGGACAGTCAGCTTTTGTGACGGCAAGCCCTCAAAGCCCAGGAAATGGCCCTAAACGGGGGGCACCAAAAGGGCGAAAACCCTTTAATAAAGGCCCTAGAAAACCAAGAAATCCAAGCGAAAGCTTCTGATTTCTATCGGTTTTCCTCTAAATCGGCTATAATTTTGGTCTTACAGTAGTTCGCTGCTGTTTTGAGTTGTTACCGACTGATGTTGCGATCAACGTAAGTCGGCCTGTTCTGAATTTCGAGAATATGGGCTTCAAAGCCCATTTTTTTTTGCCGTTTTGGATTGAAGGGTGTTCGTGAAAGATCAGCGGATTATTTCTGCAGAGGTAGAAAACCTAGGGTACACGCTAGTCGATATCGAGCGTGAAGCCGGAGGTTTGCTGCGCGTCACGATTGAAAACCCCGATTACGAGCGCTTGATTAATGTCCAGGATTGCGAAAAGGTAAGTCACCAGCTGAGCTACACCCTGCCGGTGGAAAACATTCCCTTTGAGCGTCTAGAGATTTCTTCTCCTGGTTTAGATCGCCCTGTGAAGTCAGCGGCTGATTACGAGCGCTTCTCTGGAATGGAAGTGGATTTGAAGTTGCGTGTTGCCGTTGGCGATCGCAAGAAGTTTCGTGGTGTGTTGCAAGGTTTGCTGAGCGGTGAGTTGGACTCGCCTGATGCGAAATTTGGTTTGTTGTTTGAAGGTGCTGATGGCACTGAATCTCAATTGGAGTTTTCTTTAGCCGAGGTCGATAAGACTCGGTTGGTCCCTGTTATTGATTTCAAAGGAAGAAAGTCATGAGCCGAGAAGTTCTCATGTTGGCAGACGCCTTAGCGCGTGAAAAGAACGTAGATCAAGCCATTGTGTTTGAGGCGCTAGAAATGGCGTTGGCATCAGCCACTAAGAAACGTTATCCGACAGAAGATGTGGATATTCGTGTATCGATTGATCGCGAGTCTGGTGAATACGAAACCTTCCGTCGCTGGTTGGTTGTTCCTGATGAAGCAGGTCTCCAAGAGCCGGATAAAGAAATCCTTCATTTTGAAGCACTCGAGCAATTTCCTGACATGGAAGTTGGCGAATTCATTGAAGAGCAAATCGAATCTTTAGCCTTTGGCCGTATCGGTGCACAAGCTGCCAAGCAAGTGATCTTGCAGCGTATTCGTGATGCTGAGCGTGAGCAGATTTTGAACGACTACCTTGAGCGTGGCGAAAAAGTCATGACCGGTACCGTCAAGCGTGCTGACAAGAACGGTTTGATTATTGAATCTGGCCGTGTCGAAGCATTGTTGCGCCGCGATCAAATGATTCCAAAAGAGAACCTCCGCTCTGGTGATCGTGTACGCGCTTACATTTTGAAAGTGGATCGTGAAGCACGTGGCCCACAGATCGAACTCTCACGTACTTGCCCTGATTTCTTGATCAAGTTGTTTGAGAACGAAGTTCCAGAGATGGAGCAAGGTTTATTAGAGATTAAAGGTGCAGCTCGTGACCCTGGTATCCGCGCAAAAATTGCCGTGATTACTTATGACAAGCGTATCGACCCAATCGGTACTTGCGTTGGCGTTCGTGGCACACGCGTTACTGCAGTTCGTAACGAAGTGGCTGGCGAAGCAGTGGACATCGTGTTGTGGTCTGAAGATCCAGCGCAGTTTGTGATTGGCGCTTTGGCTCCAGCTCAAGTGTCTTCTATCGTGGTTGATGAAGAGCGTCATGCCATGGATGTGGTGGTTGACGAAGAGAACTTGGCAATCGCGATTGGCCGTAGCGGACAGAACGTTCGTTTAGCTAGCGAGTTGACTGGTTGGCAAATCAACATCATGACTCCAGAAGAGTCCGCTGAGAAAACTGAAAAAGAAGCTGCTTCTGTACGTCAATTGTTCATGGACAAATTGGACGTTGACCAAGAAGTTGCTGACATCTTGATTGAAGAAGGCTTCAACACATTAGAAGAGGTTGCTTATGTACCCCTCTCTGAAATGTTAGAAATCGATTCTTTCGACGAAGACACAGTAAATGAATTGCGTACTCGTGCGCGTGACTCCCTCTTGACCATGGAATTGGCTAAAGAAGAGCGCGTTGGCGAAGTCTCACAAGATTTACGTTCCCTCGAGGGAATGACTACTGAGTTGATTGCCAAGCTTGCTGACAATCAAGTTCACACACGTGACGACTTAGCTGAACTGGCTGTTGATGAGCTAGTTGAGGCGACACAAATTGACGAAGAAACCGCGAAAACGCTCATCATGAAAGCGCGCGAACATTGGTTTACTTCATGAGAGGAAGTAGTACATGGCAACAACAGTAAAAGTACTCGCTAAAGAATTAAAACGTACCGCGCCTGACCTTCTGGAGCAATTGAAGGCGGCCGGTATTGAAAAAGGTTCTGAGGACGACAGCATTACCGAAAAGGACAAGACTGTCCTGCTTGAGCATTTGCAAAAAGAGCATGGCAGTGCGGATACAGGTAGTCGTAAAAAGATCACCTTAATCAAGCGCGAAAACTCCGAGATTCGTCAGGCAGACTCTGCTGGACGTACTCGCACCGTTCAGGTTGAAGTTCGTAAAAAGCGCGTGCTAGTTAAAGCAGGAGATAAAGCTCCTGAAGAGACCCCAGCTCCAGCTGCTAAAGAAGTTGCCCCTGCAGCGCCTGCTAAACCAATTCTTTCTGCTGAAGAGTTAGAAAAACGCGCAGCTGAAGCGACTCGTCAAGCTGAGTTACTAGCTCGTCAAGAAGCGGAAATGAAAGCGGCAGAAGATGCTCGCCAAAAAGAAGCTGATGCTGTAGCTGCTGCAAGCGTAGTTGAGCCAGTTGTTGAGAAGGCGGCTAAGTCTGATGACGATGCTTCTGCTGCTAAAGCGGCTGCTGAAAAAGCTGCCGACAAAAAAGCGCAAGCGGATAAAGCTGCTAAGGATATTGCTGACGCTAATAAAGCGCAGTTGGCTGATATTACAAAACGTCGTGCCGCTGCTGAAGCTGAAGCTTTAGCGATTCGCGACATGATGAGTGCGCCTGCACGTGTTCTCAAAGCACCAAGTGAAATTGCTGCTGAAGAGGCGAAAAAAGGCACCCTTCATAAGCCTGCTAAGGCTGAAGGTGCGGATGATAAGAAAAAAGCAGTTGCTAAGGTTGGTGGTAAGACGATTAAGTCTGCAGAGACTTCATCTACTTGGCAAGAAGAGGGCGCCAAGAAGCCTGGTGGCCTCAAGACTCGCGGCGACAGCTCTGGTGGTGTGGGCGGTTGGCGTTCAGGTGGTGGCAGAAGAAAGCAACGTCAAATTGCAGAAGCCAACGTCGATACCAACTTCCAAGTTCCAACAGAACCAGTTGTACGTGATGTTCATGTTCCTGAAACCATTACTGTTGCTGAGTTAGCTCATGCAATGGCCGTGAAGAGTGCAGAAGTGATTAAGCTCTTGATGGGCATGGGTCAAATGGTAACGATCAACCAGATCTTGGATCAAGATACTGCCATGATCATCGTAGAAGAAATGGGCCATACTGCCCATGCTGCTAAGTTGGATGATCCAGATTTAGATCTCGGTATTACTGGTCACGATGCAGAATTATTGCCACGTCCACCAGTTGTAACGGTGATGGGTCACGTTGACCACGGTAAAACATCTTTGCTCGATAAGATTCGTGCGGCTAAGGTTGCTACTGGCGAAGCCGGTGGTATTACTCAGCACATCGGCGCTTATCACGTTGAAACTCCACGCGGCATGATTACCTTCCTTGATACTCCGGGTCACGAGGCCTTTACGGCAATGCGTGCTCGTGGTGCTAAGGCAACGGATATCGTGATCTTGGTTGTTGCAGCTGATGACGGCGTGATGCCACAAACCAAAGAAGCGATTGCTCACGCAGTAGCTGGTGGCGTTCCAATTGTTGTAGCGATTAATAAGATTGATAAACCAGAAGCAAACTTAGAGCGCGTTAAAACTGAGTTGGTTGCTGAGCAAGTGGTTCCAGAGGAGTACGGTGGCGATGTGCCATTCATTGGCGTTTCCGCTAAAACAGGTGACGGCATTGATGCCTTGCTTGAGAACGTACTCTTGCAAGCAGAAATTTTGGAACTCAAGGCAGCGAAAGATGCTCCTGCGCAAGGTCTCGTTATTGAGGCGCGTTTGGATAAAGGTCGCGGTCCTGTTGCCACTATTTTGGTTCAGTCTGGCACGCTCAAGCGTGGTGATATGTTGTTGGCGGGCTCAACTTACGGTCGCGTTCGTGCGATGTTGGATGAAAACGGCAAGCCGTGTAACGAAGCCGGCCCATCTATCCCTGTAGAGATCCAAGGTTTATCGGAAGTTCCTGCAGCGGGTGAGGCAGTGCAAGTAGTTCCTGACGAGCGTAAAGCACGTGAGATCGCACTCTTCCGTCAAGGTAAGTTCCGTGATGTGAAGTTGGCTAAACAGCAAGCATTCAAACTCGAAACCATGATGGAAAACATGGAAGAGGGTGCTATTGAGGCGAAGTTGTTGCCATTGATCATCAAGGCAGACGTACAAGGTTCTCAAGAAGCGCTGTCACAGTCATTGCAAAAATTATCTACTGCAGAAGTGAAGGTTCAAATCGTTCACGCAGCGGTGGGTGGCATTACTGAGACTGACGTTAACTTAGCAGTTGCTTCTAAGGCGGTCATTATTGGCTTTAACTCTCGTGCGGATGGTGCAGCACGTAAGTTAGCCGAGAACAATGGTGTAGATATTCGTTATCACAACATTATTTATGACGCGGTTGATGAAGTGAAGGCAGCTCTAAGCGGCATGTTGACACCAGATAAGAAAGAAGAAATCACCGGTATGGTGGAGATTCGTCAAGTCTTCTTGGTATCTAAAGTTGGCGCGATTGCGGGTTGCTTGGTGCTTGACGGTGTTGTTAAGCGCACCTCTAGTGTCCGCCTCTTGCGTGACAACGTCGTAATTTGGACTGGCGAATTGGATTCTCTCAAGCGCTTTAAAGATGACGCAAAAGAAGTTCGCGCCGGTGTTGAGTGTGGTCTGTCATTAAAAGGCTATAACGACATCAAAGAGGGTGATCAACTTGAAGCCTTTGAAGTTACTGAAGTCGCTAGAACACTTTAAGAGCTATTGAGTTAATGCATAAAACTAGTCCTCATCGTAACCAGCGTCTCGCCGATCAAATTCAGCGAGACCTGGCCGAGCTAATCCCTCGTGAATTGCGTAGCCCAAGCTTAGGTTTGATTACTTTGCAAAGTATTGAACTCACGCCAGATTTGGCGCATGCAAAAGTTTTCTTTACCGTCTTAGGCGCTGAGCCTGAAGTGGCATTGAAAGCTCTGCAGGACAAAGCAGGCTACTTACATTCCTTATTGTTTAAGCGTTTGCACATTCATACTGTGCCAACCCTGCATTTCCACTACGACAGTTCTGTAGAGCACGGCATTGAAATGTCTCGCTTAATTGATCAAGCGGTGGATAGTGATCGCAAAGACGAGAACGCGTAAATAGCTATGTCTGTACGTATCGATGGCGTTGTCTTGCTTGATAAACCTGCTGGCATGAGCTCGCAAGGCGCAGTCACTGCTGTGAAGCGTGCCTTCAATGCAGAAAAGGCAGGGCACACTGGCACCTTAGATCCAATGGCTACTGGCTTACTCCCAATTTGTTTGGGTGAAGCAACTAAGTACTCTCAAGATTTATTGGAGGCTGATAAAACCTATATCGCTCAAGTGAAATTTGGTCAGCGTACTGATACCGGTGATGCTGAAGGTTTAGTCATCGAAGAGCTCCCATTACCTGCATTTGCTGATGAAGCCACTATCAAAGCTGCCTTAGATGCCTTATTACCGGCCTTTACCGGTCCGATTAGCCAAGTTCCGCCAATGTATTCCGCTCTCAAGCGTGATGGCAAGCCTTTATATGAGTACGCTCGTGCTGGTGTTGAATTAGAGCGCGCTCCAAGGGATATCACGATTCATGCAATTCGTTGGACTAATGTCAATTGGCCAGAAGCCACTTTAGAAGTGAGTTGCAGCAAAGGTACTTATATTCGCGTATTGGCAGAAGATATTGGTAAGGCATTAGGTTGTGGTGCCCATTTAGTTGGTCTGCGCCGTACTGAAGTAGGTCATCTCACTTTAGAGCAGTCATTCACCATTGAATCCATTCAAAAAGGCTTGCAAGATAGTTCAAGTTACATCCTGCCAGTCGACGCACTCTTGCAGACATTGCCACACTTAACTGTGGACGAGCAACAAGCAAAACGTTTGGAGATGGGCCAACGAGTCCCTCTCAATCTTCCTTCGATAGAAGCGCTGGTGCGTATCTATCGTGCAACCGCTGCTCCACATAACTTTATTGGTACTGGAGATTGGCGCTCTGGGGTATTACATCCTAAGCGTTTGATTTCTTCAGCACATTAAATACATTCAACCCCTTTATTTATTAACCTTATTCTTAACTTCAGAAGCTTCACATGACTAAACGCGCACTTCGTAATATCGCCATCATCGCCCACGTTGACCACGGTAAAACTACTTTGGTTGACCAACTCTTGCGCCAATCTGGCACATTCCGTTCAAATGAAAAAATGACTGAACGCGTCATGGACTCAAACGATTTGGAAAAAGAGCGTGGCATTACTATTTTGTCCAAGAACTGTGCGGTTGAGTATGACGGCACACATATCAACATCGTAGACACACCAGGACACGCCGACTTCGGTGGTGAAGTAGAGCGCGTGCTCTCCATGGTTGACGGTGTTTTGCTTTTGGTTGATGCGGTTGAAGGCCCAATGCCACAAACTCGCTTCGTTACTAAAAAGGCCTTGGCCCTCGGTTTGAAGCCTATCGTTGTGATTAACAAGGTTGACCGTCCAGGCGCTCGAACAGACTATGTGATCAATGCCACTTTTGAATTGTTTGACAAATTAGGCGCAACTGAAGAGCAGTTAGATTTCCCAGTTGTGTATGCATCTGGTCTGAATGGCTATGCTGGCTTGACTGATGATGTTCGCGAAGGCGACATGCGCCCATTGTTTGACACTGTGCTCAAGCATGTTCCAGTACGTGATGACAATCCAGAAGGTCCTTTGCAGTTGCAGATTACTTCTATTGAATACAGCACTTACGTAGGTAAGATCGGCGTAGGTCGTGTAAACCGTGGAACTGTGAAGCCATTGATGGATGTGGTTTTCATGGACGGTCCTGATGGCGTTCAACGTAAAGGCCGTATTAACCAAGTATTGAAGTTCCGTGGCTTAGAGCGTGAGTTGGTTGACGAAGCTCAAGCGGGTGACATCGTATTGGTAAACGGTATTGAAGATTTGGCAATCGGAACAACGATCTGCGCACCAGATACCCCTGAAGCATTACCAATGCTGAAGATTGATGAACCTACTTTGACCATGAACTTCATGGTGAACACCAGCCCATTAGCCGGTCGTGAAGGTAAGTTTGTTACTAGCCGTCAGATTCGTGAGCGTTTAGACCGCGAGTTGAAATCCAATATGGCTTTGCGTGTAAAAGAAACTGACGATGACACCGTATTTGAAGTGTCAGGTCGTGGCGAATTGCACCTCACCATCTTGGTAGAAACAATGCGTCGTGAAGGTTACGAGTTGGCAGTTTCCCGTCCACGCGTGGTATTCCATGAAGTAGATGGCGTGAAGATGGAGCCATACGAGAACTTAACAGTTGACGTAGAAGATACGACCCAAGGCGCCGTAATGGAAGACTTGGGCAAACGTAAAGGTGAATTGCTCGACATGGTGAGTGACGGTAAAGGTCGCACACGTCTTGAGTACCGCATTCCTGCGCGTGGTTTGATCGGCTTCCAAGGCGATTTCATGACCATGACTCGTGGTAACGGTTTGATGAGCCACACATTTGACTCTTATGCGCCTGCAAAAGACGGTATCTTGGGTGAGCGTCATAACGGCGTATTGATCAGTCAAGATGACGGCGAAGCAGTTGCTTACGCTTTGTGGAAATTGCAAGACCGTGGCCGTATGTTTGTGAGCCCTGGCGATCCTTTGTATGAAGGTATGGTTATCGGTATTCATAGCCGTGACAATGACTTGGTTGTTAACCCAATTAAGGGTAAGCAATTAACCAACGTTCGCGCATCTGGTACTGACGAAGCAGTGCGCTTGGTAACGCCAATCGCAATGAACCTTGAGTACGCTGTTGAATTTATCGATGATGATGAATTGGTAGAAGTAACGCCGAAGAGTATTCGTATTCGTAAGCGCTACCTCAAGGAGCATGAGCGTAAAAAAGCATCACGCGACTAAGCTACTTCAAGCTACACAACAAAAGTCACCTCCGGGTGGCTTTTGTTCTTCATTGAAATCCATATTCCAAAAATAATAGTAAAAATAGATCCTCATGCTGCCATCCATTGAACAACGCCTTGCCCAAGAGTTATCTGCTAAACCTGCCCAAGTGGCCGCCGCTATCGCGCTGATGGATGAGGGTGCAACAGTTCCTTTTATTGCCCGTTATCGTAAAGAGGTAACCGGTGGATTGGATGATACGCAGCTACGTTTATTGGAAGATCGTCTGGGCTATTTACGCGAGTTGGAGGAGCGTCGCAAGGCTATTGTTGCTTCGATTGAAGAGCAGGGCAAGATGACCCCTGAGTTGCTTAAAGCCATTATGTTGGCAGAGGATAAAACGCGCCTAGAAGACCTCTACCTCCCTTACAAGCTCAAGCGTCGTACTAAGGCGCAAATTGCCTTAGAGGCTGGTTTAGAGCCTCTGGCAAATGACTTATTGGCTAACCCCATGCTAGATCCGGAAGTGGAGGCCGCAAAATATCTCAAAGAAGCTTTTACATCCGATCAAGGTGAGAACCCTGGCGTAGTTGATACCAAAGCTGCCCTTGAAGGTGCGCGTCAGATATTGATGGAGCGCTTTGCAGAAGATGCTGGCTTAGTGCAATCACTGAGAACTTATTTGCAAGAACATGGCGTTGTTGAATCGAAGGTTATTGCTGGTAAAGAGCAAGAGGGTGAAAAGTTTGCCGACTACTTCGATTACTCGGAGCCCGTTTCTGCAATTCCATCACATCGTGCCTTGGCTTTATTTAGAGGTCGTCGTGAACAAATGTTGATGGTAAATTTACGCCTAGACACAGAAGAAGAAAAGCCAAAATGGGATGCACCTCATAATCCTTGCGAATCCCGCATCGCTAATCAATTCAAAATTAAGAATGAAGGCCGCCCTGCAGACCAGTGGTTAGCAGAGACTGTGCGTTGGACTTGGCGGATTAAGTGCTCTATGCATTTGGAGTCAGAGTTAATGAGCGCACTACGTGAGCGTTCTGAGACTGAGGCAATTAATGTCTTTGCTCGCAACCTCAAAGATTTGCTGCTGGCCGCACCTGCAGGACCAAAGGTTACTATTGGCCTAGACCCTGGTATGAGAACGGGTGTGAAGGTAGCGGTTGTGGATGCTACTGGTAAGGTAGTCGATACGGATGTTATTTACCCACACCAGCCTAAGAACGACTGGGACGGCTCATTACATACTCTTGCGAAATTGGCTGAGAAACACAAGGCAACTTTAATCTCGATCGGTAACGGTACCGCCTCACGTGAGACGGATAAGTTGGCGCAAGATTTAATTAAAGCTAAACCAGAACTCAAGCTCACCAAGATTGTGGTCTCAGAAGCAGGGGCATCGGTTTACTCCGCCTCTGAGTACGCCTCAAAAGAATTGCCCGGTATGGACGTTTCTTTGCGTGGAGCGGTATCGATTGCGAGAAGATTGCAAGACCCCTTGGCTGAATTGGTGAAGATTGATCCGAAGTCGATTGGTGTTGGTCAGTATCAGCATGATGTGATGCAGACTCAGTTGGCTAAGTCACTGGTTGCGGTTGTAGAGGATTGTGTAAATGCGGTGGGTGTCGACGTCAATACGGCTTCAGCGCCTTTGTTGGCAAGAGTCTCGGGTCTCAGTAGCGCCGTTGCAGAAGGCATCGTGACGTACCGAGATAGCAATGGCGCCTTTCAGACGCGGGCAGATTTACGTAGCGTGCCACGCTTGGGTGAGAAGACTTTCGAGCAGGCGGCTGGTTTCTTGCGCATCATGAACGGCACAGACCCTCTAGATGCATCAGCAGTCCATCCAGAATCCTATCCCTTGGTGGAGAAGATCCTGAAAGATATTAAGAAGGGTGTCAAAGAAGTGATTGGTGATGCAACTATTCTGAAAGGCCTCAGCCCAGAAAAGTATGCCGATGAGAAGTTTGGCGTTCCAACTGTCACCGACATCATCAAAGAATTAGAAAAGCCAGGCCGAGACCCTCGACCTGAGTTCACTACAGCGACATTTAAAGATGGCGTAGAAAAAATTAGCGATCTCAAGGCGGATATGATTTTGGAAGGGGTTGTGACTAACGTTGCGGCATTTGGCGCATTTGTAGACATTGGTGTTCACCAAGATGGACTCGTACATATCTCTGCGCTAGCCAATACTTTTGTTAAAGATCCACACACCGTAGTTAAAGCAGGGCAGGTTGTTAAGGTCAAAGTATTAGAGGTAGATGAAAAGCGTAAGCGTATTGCATTGACTATGCGACTCTCTGATGAAGCGCCTAAATCTACTCCAGGCACAAAGCCAGAGCCAAGGGTAAATCGTCCGGGCACTCCAAGATCCCCAGAGCCCAGAAAGCCACAGGAAGATAGAAGATCTGCGTCCCCAATTAATAATGCGATGGCGGCAGCCTTTGGGAAGCTAAAGAAGTAATAAGGCAAATGAAAGCAAGATAAAAAAGGGGGCGAATGAACTGACCCACAAAAGTTGGACAGTTTTATTAGGTTAGCACGAGGGATTGAGTTCGGTATTGCACCGGACTTAATCCCTTTAGTTTTTGTTTAATTCGGTCGTGGTTGTAGTAGTGGATGTATCTCTTTAGTTCCGTCTTAAATGTTTGAACATCTGCAAACTTCTTTTGGTAGAAGAACTCTGTTTTCATAATCCCAAACCAGTTTTCCATGACGGCGTTATCTAAGCAGTTGCCTTTTCTAGACATGCTTTGAGTAATGCCTTGTGCCTTTAAGGCTTGTTGGTAAAACCCCATTTGATATTGCCACCCCTGGTCAGAGTGCAGCATCGGCTTCTCGGTCTGAGTGAGTTGCTTAAAGGCTTTAGTTAGCATGGCACTCACCATGCCGATCTGCGGACGATCGGCAATCTCATAAGAGATGATCTCCTGGTTATACAGATCCAATATTGGCGAGAGGTAAACCTTCTCGCCTTTAATGTTGAACTCAGTCACATCGGTGACCCACTTTTGATTGGGTACTTTAGCTGCAAAGTTGCGCTCTAATAGGTTTGGGGCTGCCTTACCCACAGACCCTTTGTAAGACTGGTAGCGTTTAGGGCGCACCGTTGATTTAAGGCCGAGGTGCCCCATCAGTTTTTGTACGGTTTTGGGGTTGAGGTAACACTGCTGATTGCTAAGCTCTAAATGGACTCGTCGATAGCCATAACGACCTTTGTGGCGCTGGTAGATCACTTGGATCTGGGTCTTTGTTGCAAGATGAGGATCGGCCTGCTTGCTTAGCCCTAGCTGGTAGTAATAAACACTTCTCGCCATATTGGCTACTGCCAATATGGTCTGCAAAGGGTATTGCTGCCTTAACTCAGTAATTACTTGGGCTTGTTCTTGTTTGCCAAGTGCTTTTGCTGGGCTAAGGCTTCGAGCTTTTTTAGGTAGTCAGTCTCCACTCGGCGGTACTCGAGCTCTTGCATGAGCTCTTGCGGAGTCATTTGGGTGACTGGCTTATTGGTGGGGGTAAATGGTTTGAAGGGTTTTGACATTGGCGGCCGTCCCTTGGGCTTGGGTTCTAGGGCTGTAATACCACCTTCATTGTAGAGGCGTTGCCAAAGACTAATCGTGCTGGGGGCTGGCACATTAAACCGGGCTGCGGCTTGATTGATGGAGAGTTGGTCTTGTTGCATAGACTGGAGCACAGACACCTTAAAGGTGTCGGGGTAATGTGTGTAAGTCTTGGTTAGGCTCTTTTGACCATGAGCTTTATAGGCATGAACCCATCTTTGAATATAGGTGTGTTTAACGCCGTAGCGATCTCCGACTGCTTTAAAACCACCCTTACCGGAGAGGTAATACTGAATAACTTCTAGTTTGAACTCTTTGCTGTATTTGGACATGAAGCTGACCCCTTTTAGTTGGATTGGGTGTCCAACTTTTGTGGGTCAGTTCAGAAAGCCCCCTTATCTTTATTGGCATCCGTCATAAATCTGTAATATATTTCTATATAATTGGAAATATGAAAAATACAGATGCGGTTGCAGCATTCTTGGCCTTAGGGCAGGAGTCTCGATTAAATATCTTTCGCCTCATTGTTCAAAAGGGTGATGTTGGTTTAACGCCTACTCAAATCATTGAAAAGCTGGGCATTCCTAATGCTACCTTGAGCTTTCATTTAAAAGAATTAATGCAGGCCAATTTGCTCTTAGTTGAGCGTCAAAGTCGCAACCTCATCTATCGCCCAAACGCGGCTCTAGTCCAAGACCTCAGCAACTTTCTTCTTGATAACTGTTGTGGTGGTAAATCCTGCACCCCTGAAAAAATCACACGCAAGACTAAGTCAACATGAAAACCTACAACATCCTCTTTCTCTGTACGCATAACTCCGCACGTTCTATCTTGGGCGAAGCTTTGGCATCTACTCACCCGAGTGGCAAGTTTGTAGGTTATTCAGCTGGATCAACTCCAGGTACGAGCGTCAATCCGATTGCTGCAGATATTGCAGTGGAGTTGGGCATGGATCGGACTCTTCTGAAGTCAAAAAGTTGGGATGTATTTGGCGAGCCCAACGCGCCGAAAATGGATTTCATCATCACGGTTTGTGACAATGCGGCTGGTGAGGTTTGCCCATTCTGGCCTGGTCAACCGGCCACTGCGCATTGGGGTTTTCCGGATCCCTCGCAAGTGCAGGGTAGCGATCTTGAGAAGAAGGCTGCCTTCATCGAGGTTATGAATGGCCTCAAGAAAAGATTGGATATCTTGGCTGCGATGCCGCTCGACAAATTGGACTCTATGAGTCTTAAAGAGGTGCACACAAAAGCATGAACACCTTAACTAATAAACTCTCCTTTCTTGATCGCTACCTCACGGTATGGATCTTTGCTGCTATGGCCTTTGGCATTGGACTGGGGCACTTTATGCCCGGCATTGAGGGGTTTATTAACTCCTTCCAGGTGGGAACAACAAATATCCCAATCGCCATTGGTTTGATCTTAATGATGTACCCACCGTTTGCCAAAGTGCGTTACGAGGATTTGCCGGATGTCTTTAAGGACAAGCGCATCTTCTTGATCTCATTGCTTATGAATTGGATTATTGCCCCAACATTAATGTTCTTTTTGGCGATTAACTTTGTCCCAGATCAACCTGAATATATGGCAGGCTTGATTCTGATTGGTATAGCGCCTTGTATTGCAATGGTGATTGTTTGGAATGATCTTGCAAAAGGCTCTACTGAATATGCGGCTGGCTTGGTAGCTTTTAACGCAATCTTTCAGGTTCTATTCTTTAGCGTCTACGCTTATTTCTTTCTTACCGTCTTGCCACCTTACTTTGGATTGGCTGGATCTAATGTGAGCGTGAGCATGGGGCAGATTGCAGAGAGTGTTTTTATCTACCTTGGTGTGCCTTGTATTGCAGGTATTTTGACTCGTGTGGTGATGTTGAAGTTCATCTCCAAAGATCGATATCACGAGCAGTTCGTGCCGCGTATCGGTAAACTTACTTTGATTGCCTTGCTATTCACTATCGTGGTGATGTTTAGTCTCAAAGGTAATTTGATCCTCACTTTACCTATGGATGTAGTCACCATTGCCGTCCCTCTTCTTATCTTCTTCCTCATCATGTTCTTGCTGACATTCTTTGTGACAGGCAGAATGGGAATTGACTATAAGCGTTGCTGCACACTCTCGTTTACAGCATCCAGCAATAACTTTGAGCTGGCGATTGCTGTTGCTATTGCGGTATTTGGAATCAACTCTGGAGCTGCCTTTGCAGCAGTCATAGGCCCCTTAGTAGAGGTGCCCATCATGATTGGCTTGGTAACTGTGGCGTTGTGGTTTAAGGATCGCTTCTTTTCGGTCTAAATAACCCTGAGGCTGGCTGGCCCTTGCACAACATGGTTGTTTGATGCTAACATATTTGTTAGCATCAATGAATGAACTATACCATTAGCTATTACAGTTCCGATGTATTGGAGCAAATATTTAATTTACCCATTTCTTTGCAGGCACGGTACATTGCTTTAACTCAGCGCATGATTGAATATGGGCCGCATTTGGGGTTGCCGCATACCGATTCATTTGGCGGTGGGTTGTTTGAGTTAAGGCTAAAAGGTGCCGAGGGAATCGCTAGAGTTTTCTTTTGCACATTGGTGGATCGAGAGATCGTAATGTTGCATAGCTTTATTAAGAAGTCGCAGAAAACTCCTGACCGGGAGTTAAAGCTAGCCAAGTTGAGAATGAAGGAGTTGAAGTTATGAAGACAAAGCCATTAAGTCATAAGCAGGCCGTTGCCAAGATGTTAAAAAACTCTGCAGTTAAGACTGAGGTTGAGAGATTAAATAAAGAAGAGTTTGCTATTCTTGATGAAATTCTTCAGGCTCGTAAAGCTGCAGGCCTATCCCAGGCTGAAGTGGCTCGTAGAATGGGTACACAAGCTCCCGCTATAGCTAGGCTGGAAAGCTCTTTGGCAACTGGAAAGCATTCCCCAAGTTTAAACACGCTTCGAAAATATGCTGCGGCCTTAGGTAAGAAAGTTGAATTGCATCTGGTCTAAGGAATAAACCATTTGCAGCTCTTATTAGTTATGCCCTATAAGGCCTAACAAGCGCCTCTAAACCAAAGGCATCATTTGTATGCCTCAGCTCATCGATGGATGTTCTGAGCTTCTTAAGCTCTTTGCAAGACAGCTTGCGTAATTTTTTACGGTCCATGCCGTAGGTATCTACTAAATAGCGAGCTCTAGATAGGCATATCTGTAGGCGAATAAGCCAGTAAATGGCAAAAATTGCTGGCGCGAATATGAAAAGCAAGATACTCATTTAGTAACCCATAAAAAAGGCCGTCACACGGACGGCCTATTGAAGTTAATTCGTCGAATTAACCTTAGTGCTTATTTGATCAGCAAAACAGGCTGCTTAGCTGCATTGGCCACTTTTTGAGCAACAGAGCCCATGAGAGCATCAACAATACCGCTTCTACCTTTTGAGCCCATAACGATGAGGTCAAATTTTTCTTTATTGGCTAGGGCGATGATTTCATTAGCAACGTTACCGCGCTTAATTACCATGCTGTGTTTGACGCCGGCAAGATCAAGCGCCTTCTGGGCTGGCTTGAGCTCTTTTTCGCTCACTTCGCGAAGGTAGTCATCAACCACACTTTTAGCAACAAATTGTTTCACGTGACCAAGGCCAATATCGTCATGAATGCTGACCAATGTTACAGTGCATTTGCTGCGTAAATCTTTGGCTAACTTCCCAACATGCTTGGCTGCGTTGAGTGAAGATTTTGAGCCGTCAACCGGCAATAGTATTTTCATGTGTCCCTCTATTTTTGTAATAAATAAACTGCAACTGCATATGACTAATTTACTACGAAAATCGTCATAAATCCATGAAAAAAGTACTTGATCTGTTGCGCCCCATCTAGACTGGTGTTTACCTCAGATAGGCGTCATAGAAGGTTTTGATGATGAGGATGGTCACCAAAATAAAGAAGCCTTTACGTATGAAGGCATTGCCATGTTTGATGGCGATCTTAGTGCCAATTTGACCGCCTACAAGATTAGCGCTAGCCATCAGTAAGCCGAGCTTCCAATCAAAGTAGCCTAGATAGAAAAAGACGCACAGTGCACCTAAATTAGAGGCGATATTAAGAAACTTTGCAGGCGCTGCAGATCGCAAGAAATCAAATCCTAATACACGGGTATAGAAGAGTTTATAAAAAGCACCCGCTCCTGGGCCTAGGAAGCCGTCATAAAAACCAATGACGCTGGCGCCAGTAGAGGCAATAGCTTTTTGTTTATGGTGATCGTGCTTGGGTGCGTGAACCAGGCCGGCACTAGATTTGATATTAAAGATCAATAACGCTATTAATAAAAATGGTAGGGCTCCTCTGAGCCACTCAGTCGGAAGTTGAGTTACAAGATATGCGCCCGCAACAGATGCAAAAAAAGCAAAGGCTGAAGAAATAATCACTAGACCCCATGGGCTCTTATTGGCGCGGCTGTACTGAATTGCTGAACCAATCGTTCCAACGATTGAGCCAAATTTATTGACTGAGAGTAGGGTGGCTGGCGGAAGGCCTGGCAGAACTGCAAATAGGGCTGGAACCTGAATCATGCCGCCCCCACCAATGATGGAGTCGACCAATCCCGCAAATAATGCGCAGGCTAGCAATAAGCCAAGGTCGAATGTGGAGAGTTCAAGCATGTTGTCTATTAATTTTCTAGTTCTTTTAGTTGGTGCCGGCCTATTTTAGAGGGGTTTTATTGGGGGTGTATTCAGATTAGTGTTGCAGCTTGATTGATTGGATAATCTAGCTCATATGAAAGTCAATTCTGAAGGAGTCTCCTCATCAAGGGTGTATTTGCCTGCCGGGCAGAACCACGCTTGCTTGCTGGATTTCTTTATTTTCAATTTTCCGCATATTGATAGAGGCGAGTGGGAAGCTCGTTTTGCAGAAGGCTTGGTAATGACTGTGGATGGAGTTCCCGTCCAGGCTAATGAGGCCTACCTTCCGAATACCCACTTGCTATATTTCAGACGCTTGGCACGTGAGCCAGAAATTCCTTTTGAGGAAGTCATCCTGTTTCAGGATGAACATATTCTGGTTGCTGATAAACCCCATTTTTTACCAGTAACACCAAGCGGTCTTTATCTGCATCAAACTCTACTCAATCGACTAAAGAAAAAAACGGGTATTCAAGAGCTAAGCCCCATTCATCGGATTGATCGCGATACTGCAGGCTTAGTTATTTTTTCAGTCAATCCAAAAGAGCGAGCGCAATACCAGAATCTATTTAGAGATCGCGTAGTCAAGAAAGTCTATGAAGCTATTGCGCCGCATTCAGAAGAGCTCATCAATAAATTGCCGATGACGTATCAAAGCAGGCTAGAGGAGTCTGAACACTTTCTGCAAATGCAAGAGGTGGAGGGCGAGGCTAATACTGATACCTTGATTGAGTTGCTGGAAACATCAAAGCCCTGGGCTAGGTACCGCCTTACCCCTGGTAGTGGAAAGAAGCACCAATTGCGTTGTCATCTCAATAGCCTGGGAATACCTATTCGGCATGACCAGATCTATCCCATGCTCACGCCATACCAAGAATACGATTTGGACTTTTCTAAGCCCTTACAGTTGCTGGCTAGGGAAGTTGCTTTTTTAGATCCTGTCACCGGTAATGCACGTCATTTCATTACAAATCAAGAGTTAAGTATTTGTTGATTACCTCGCTGATAAAAAATTCTACCTATAAGTCGAAGATTTCTATACAGTGGACTAATAATGTAAATCACCATTTCAGAGGAAATTACAAATGAGTAAAGAAGTTTTAGGACCCGATGGCCTTCCAGGGCACGACTATTTCTTGGATGCAGTTAATCATATTGATGAGGCTGTAGCAAACAATACGATTGCAGCTAGTGCAGCTAAAGGGCTGGTCTTTAGCTTGGTGGAAACTTTAGGTGCTATGGTGGGTGACCCTGATTTGCCAAGTCACCTCAAGTCTGGCTACATGGGTGCATTAGATCTTGCGGTGGAATTAGAGGCTAAGCTAACAAAGTAACTTAGTTGCTAAAGTGACATCAGTAAGGGCAACTTCGGTTGTCCTTATCCATTTAAAATGTCATGTAAATCACCCTTATATTGAAGTTTATGAGCAAGCCCCCACAGAAACGTTTAGCAGTAGCCCCCATGATGGATTGGAGCAACACCTCCTTTTAAATCATATAAAATATACTTATTTCTATTTTTTATTTAATTTTGGGGCAAAAAAGGGAGCAATTCTCTGATGGCTCATCATTCTCAAATAATTACCTATCGGTAATTATTTCTTGCAAATCTCTGAAAATCACTTAAGATATTACCTATCGGTAACTTTTTGGATAGATGATGGCCAATATTAAAAATCAAGCGGATCTCTCTATCAAGATTGGGTCTGCGAAAGACTTGGGGCTATTCATTCAGCAATTTCGCTCATCCCAGAAAATCACTCAGGCAGATATTTCGGGCCTAGCCAATACAGGCAATCGATTCATTGTTGAGCTTGAAAATGGCAAAGAAACAGTCCAACTTAAAAAAGTGCTCGATGTTTTAAATACCCTTGGATTGGAAATGATTATCCAGAGGAAGGGTGGCAATTGATGGCTGATATCAAAAAGCTTGATGTATGTCGAGGTGATGATTTGGTGGGTCAGTTACTTGATGAGCCAGAGCTTAAATTTATATACGCTCAATCTTGGTTATATGGTCAAGGTAAACCCATCTCACCGACACTGAATTTTTCTGAGAAGGAATTTAGCGGTCTGCCTGTGGAGTCCTATTTTGAGAATCTTCTTCCGGAGGCCGGAATTCGTGAGTTATTGAAGCTGAAATATCAGGTGACGAGCACCTTTGGATTGCTTGGGGTTATCGGTGGTGATACTGCGAGTGACTTAACAATACTGCCTGAAGGTGAGAGGCCGAATAAGCCAGAGTATCAAGCCATAAATTGGGATGAAGTGGCTTTAAGTTTTAAATCGTCATCGGGTCCAGTTCAAGTGGCCCAACAGGAAAAGGGCATGCGCATCTCATTGGCAGGTGCTCAAAAGAAGCTTGGAATTGTGTTGGATGCCCAAGGCAATATCTCTTTGCCATTGGGTAGTGCGCCATCAACCTATATTGTCAAACCTGATATTGCAGGAATAGAGGGTGTCTGGGCGTCTGCCGTCAATGAAACTTTTGTAATGAAGCTAGCCAACCGCCTTGGTTTAGATGTTGCGCCAGTCATGTATCAACCCACTGCAAAGTCCTGCATTATCAAGCGCTATGATCGCGTTATAAATAATGCGGATGACATACAAAAAATTCATCAGATGGACCTTTGCCAGCTTGATCAAAAACCCTCGACGGTAAAGTATGAGACTGATGGGGGTCCTAGCTTGTTAAGGTGCTATGAGTTATTAAAAGAGAGCGGGGTGCCTGCATCGGATATCAAACGCTTTTTACAATGGATCTTTTTTAATTTATTCGTTGGAAATAACGATAGCCATGCAAAGAACTTATCGGTTTATTTTCCACCTAGATTAGGTGCGCGGCTAACCCCCTTTTATGATCTTCTAAGTACCTCCATCTACCCGGGTCTATCGAATCAGTTTGCTTTCAAAATTGGAGGGGAGAATAAACCTGCTCATATTGGAAGAGCTGAGCTTTGTTTAATGGCGAAAGAGCTGGGCTTTAAAGAGCGGTATGTTTTGAAAATTGGCCAAGAGTTATCCGAAGATTTGCAGTCGCAGATTGGAGCAATTTCAGTAGAAATGAATTTAGCGACACCGGTGGGTACTGAGAAAACAATGGTAGAGAGATTGAGTCAGCATATTTCTAGCAATACCAGTCAATTACAAAAGCGTTTTTTTCAGTAGCTTGTGGGTAATGGGTGTCATATTAATGGCTCCCTATATAAATAGAGGGCAGTCTCTTATATAGCTAAAAACGGTCGTTCAGGCGAAATTGACGACCGGCCGAGTCCGGCCACTAAGAGACCTTCTGAAGTTGTTGAGCCGCCTCTTCCACCAAGTCATTGGGTATTCAGGGGGTTGTGGCATTACAGCAGCTATGTGAGTGATTAATCCATTTGACTTGTATGGAAAAGCTCTAAATGCAAAATACGAAGAAATATGCTGTAATTAGCTAATGAGAAAAATCCTGATAATTCTGGCCCTGCTAGCTTTATCGATACAAACATCCTATGCTACGGTTTCTGCTTACTGCCAAGAAGAGCAGGCAGCAGCTTCTCATGTTTCACATCACGAGCATGAGAAGCCAGTCAGCATTGCCTCTGCTAGCGATTCTGCAAGCTACGATTCTGATTGTGGGGTCTGTCATTTGGCGCATTCTCCAGCATTGCATTCCACTTTTAGCATTTCAGTTACCTCTACCATCTTTCATTATGAAGATGCACGAGTAGAGTTTTTAGTCGATATTTCTCCTCACCGCCCCGAAAAACCCAATTGGCTCGCTCTCGCCTAAGTTAGCGAGAGCCTTAACCTAATTCTTCTCCTCTCGCTAACTCTGTTTTGAACAAACAAATGGAGTTTTTATGTTGCGAGAGTATTCGGGCGTAGTTCGTCGCTGCGTCATTCAATTTACTGGATTGGTATTTATATTGGGATCGCCAATAGCGCTGGCTAATGCCGAGCTCAAAGGTGGATCGACCTTAAAGTCCTTCTATGAATCTTCATGGGAGCGCCAACCTGACTACAAGTCCTATCAGTATCGAGTAGAGGCCGCGCTTGCTAAGCAAAAAATTGCTAGCAGCCTTTTGGTAAGCCCAGCTTCGGTTGAAGTGTCGCAAAAGACCGATAGAACTAACAGCAATCAAGGCGCTAGTGAAACCATACTGGGTTTAGATATCCCCCTGTGGTTATGGAATGAGCGGTCAAGCTCAATTAATTTAGCGGATGCTGAATATAAAAAGCTTTTGTCTCAATACTATCTATCCCAATTGAGAATTGCAGCTGAAGTAAGGGATGCCTATTGGAATTACCAGAAATCAAAAATTGAGTCTGATTTAGCGCTACGCAGAAATGAGAATGCAAAGAGCTTAGCTCTTGATGTTGAAAAGAGATTTAAGGCTGGAGACTTATCTCGCGCTGATCTTCATCAGGCCAATGGTGCCCTCGCATCATCAGAAGCTTTTTTGGTCGAAGCGCAGGCCAACGTAATTAATGCTGAGCAAAGGGTGCGTACTTTATTAGGAAGTGAGTATCTCAAGAAAATTCAATTCGGTGACATTGCTAAAAATATTGAACCGCTACCTAAGGTTCCTGAAAACCTGTCAGGACTAGATTCTAGTTTGCCAATCGTTGCAGCCCTTGTAGATCAGTTAGAGGTTGCTAAAAAAGCAGTTGACCTAGCAAAGTCTCAAACTCGGGCTTCCCCACAATTGCAAATATGGACTACTAAGGGCCGTGAAGTCTATGGCGTTCCGTATCAGCAATCAGTTGCTGTTGGGTTAAGAATTCCTTTTGGCTCTGATGCTCGCAATACCAATAGATTGGCCAGTGCTACTGCTGAGATGGTCGATTCAGAGGTTCGATTGTCCTATGAGCGAGAGTCTGCATTAAGTAATGTGGAGTCAAATGTGGCTTTAGTGAAGTCGGCAAAAATGAAGCTTGGCGCTGCAGATAAGAGGTCTAACTTAGCCAATGAAACACGTCAATTTTTTGACAAATCATTTCGCTTTGGTGAAACCGATTTGCCCACAAGACTACGTATTGAGCTAGAAGCAGTGGATGCAAATAGGCAGGCTGCAATTGCAAAAATCAATTACGCAGTTTCAGTTTCAAATTTACGACAGGCCCTTGGCCTGTTACCAGAGTAAGGTCACTTTAACTATGAATTTATTGAACAAATATAGTCAGTGGGCGTCAAAACTATTAATTGCGCTATTTCTGACGATCGCATCGGCAACTTATGCAGGTCCTGGTCATGGGGAGGAAAAACCCACCACTGCACAAACTCAATCACTACCTCGCTTTTATGCTGAATCTGATCTCTATGAGGCGGTAGGAGTGATTAACGGCAAGGAAATCACGCTCTACCTAGATCGCTACTCCTCCAATGAATTGGTCAAAGGAGCCAAGGTTGAAATTGAGCTTGAGGGCTCTAAAATTAGTTCAGAGCCTCATGGCGATGGAGAGTATCTCTTTCGCCTAAAAAATAAAATTAAAGATCAGCCTACTGCGATCACCATCACGATTAATGATGATGTTACCGACATACTAGCAGCCACTATAGATCTAAGTTCCTTTGAGCGCTCCTCATTGATCACTTGGAAATCAGCAATAAAGATCTTGCTTTATTTCAGCCTCTTGATGGCAATTGCCTATTTGTCTTATCGCAAGAAAGAGGTGTTGATGACGAATACAAAAAAACTAATCAAACAAATTAAGGAGCGGGTATGAATCGCAAACAGAGAGATTTTGTATTTCGCCCCATTGTCCTCATTAGTTTATCTGTGGCGCTATTTGCTTTTAAGGTTTATGCTGGGCCGGGTCATGGCGAGTCGGAAGTATCCCAAGTTCAAGGTGACGCCCCTAAAAGACAGTCGGACGGCAGTCTTTTTATTCCCAAGCCTGCGCAACGCCAGTTACACGTGATGACAGCTCCTGGCCAGTTCGGCGAATATGCCAAAACCTATGATTTAGCTGGAAAAGTCATTATGGATCCTAACTTTGGCGGTAAGGTGCAAGCGATTGTTGCTGGCCGTATTACGCCGGGACCAGCTGGTTTTCCATTGCCCGGACAGAAGGTTAGTAAAGGCGATGTCTTGGCGTATGTAACGCCAGAGGCTGGCCCAGGAAAATCAAGATCACTTGCGGAAAGTCGACTAAAGCGTTTGCGAGATCTGAGCGATACGGTCCCTCGTAAGACTATTGAAGAGGCAGAAGCCGCTGTTGCTAATGAAGAATTAAGAGCCCCAGTCAGCGGAATTATTTCTACTACGGGTGTCGTATCTGGCCAAGTAGTGCAAGCAAGAGATCTAATCTTTGAGGTCGTTAATCCATCCAAGCTATTAATAGAAGCGCTTGCCTACGATTCAAGTCTGAGTAAGAACATTGCTGATGGCAAGGTGGATGTCAATGGCAAAGTGATTGAGCTCAAGTATCTTGGTGGTGGACAGACCCTCAGAGAGCAAGCCTTACCTCTAACTTTTTCTGCTAAATCGGACGATCTCCAATTTTTACCCATAGGTCAGCCCATTCGAGTATTTGTAAATACCGATAGCAAGATCACTGGAGTAAAGGCGCCTTCAAAATCATTAGTCAAAAGCAGCTCGAACCAAACAATTGTCTGGATTAAAAAGTCCCCAGAAATATTTGAGCCAAGAACAGTTGTATATGAGCCTTTAGATGGTCAGAGCATTGTTATTACTAGTGGTATTAAAGATGGTGAACGAGTCATTACTGATGGGGCATCCCTCATCAATCAAATTCGTTAAGGATTAAGACATGTTTACTTGGTTATTAGATTTCAGCTTAAAAAATCGCATGATAGTGATTTTGCTCGGTGCTATATCTATGTTCTATGGTGCCTACACCTTAAGCAAGATGCCTGTGGATGTCTTTCCCGATCTGAATAAGCCTACTGTCACCATCATGACCGAGGCTGGCGGAATGGCTTCAGAAGAAGTTGAACAACTCATTACATTCCCACTCGAAACGGCTATGAATGGTTTACCGGGAGTAGAGGCTATTCGCTCAGTATCTAGCGCCGGCCTCTCTTTCATATACGTTACTTTTGACTGGACTGTAGACATCTATCGCGCCAGACAAATGGTTTCAGAAAGACTGTCATCTATGGAGGGAGCAATTCCGGATGGCATTGTTTCGCGCATGGGGCCCATTAGTTCGATCATGGGTGAGATTATGCAAATTGCCATTCCGATTGATGAATCTAAGATTTCATCCATGCAGGTTCGCGAGTATGCTGATTGGGTTTTGCGACCCAGATTGATGGCTATCCCCGGGGTAGCGCAAGTCATTCCTATAGGTGGGCAAGTCAGGCAGTTTCAAGTGCAACCCAATACTCGCCGTATGGCGGAGCTAGGCCTTAGCATATTGCAGATTGAAGATGCATTGCGGGGCTACTCTGCAAATACGTCTGGTGGATTTCTTGAGTCCAATAATCGTGAGTATCTTATTCGTCATATAGGGCGAACCTCTAGCCTTGAAGATTTAAAGAACATTGCCGTATCGAACCGCAATGGACAAACAATACTTTTAAGACAAGTTGCAGATATTACTTTTGCACCAGCAGTTAAGCGAGGCGATGCCGGTTATGAAGGTGGGCCAGCAGTCATTCTAGGTGTACAAAAACAACCTTCAGCAGATACGGTAGCGCTAACAAAAAAGATTGAATCGGCTATTGCAGAATTAAAGCAGGGCTTGCCAACTGGCATGGAAGCTCCAAAAGTAACATTTAGGCAGGCGAGCTTTATTGATGCATCCATTAGCACTTTAGAGGGTAAGCTGATTGGCGCATCAATCTTTGTTGCTGTAGTGCTGTATTTCTTTTTAGGAACAATTCGCCCGGTCCTCATCTCATTAACAGCAATTCCAGTTTCAATTCTCTTAACTGCCCTAGTTTTTAAGTACTTTGGTTTATCAATTAATACGATGACCTTAGGAGGCTTAGCCATTGGAATCGGCGGCCTGGTTGATGATGCAGTAGTTGATGTGGAAAACGTAATTCGTCGCCTTAGAGTAAATCTAGATAAAGCATCTTTAGACCAATTAAGTCCACTAGCGATTGTGAGAGCCGCATCGCTTGAGGTAAGAACCGGAATTATCTATGCTACAGCCATCATCGTTTTGGTATTCATCCCATTATTTGCATTACCAGGTATAGAGGGGCGACTATTTGTGCCTTTGGGTATTGCATTTATAGTCTCTACTCTTGCATCGCTTTTAGTTTCAGTCACTATCACGCCAGTACTCTGCTTTTACTTGCTGCCCTCAATGCAGTCCCTGAGGGATCACGATACAAAGATTGTCACTTGGCTTAAAAGCCATTATGAGGTTCAGTTATCAAGGTTATTGGCGGCGCCTAAAAAGCCTCTGATGTATGCTTTTGCATCCGTCATAGTCGCTGCTGCCAGTGTTCCCTTTATGGCGAGCGCATTTTTACCGCCCTTTAACGAAGGGACTTTACTGATCGGATTGCGTTTAAATCCTGGTGTCTCTCTCTCTGAATCGGCGGGCGTAGCTAGCCAAGCAGAAAAGTTAGTCAGGCAGGTTCCAGAAGTGACTTATGTTGGACGCAGGAGTGGCCGCGCAGAATTGGACGAGCATGCGGAAGGTGTACATGTGAGCGAGTTAGATGTTGGTTTAAAGCCTGCGGGAGATTTAGATCGCTCCATGGCTGAGATACAGGCAGATATCAGGTCAAGATTAGTTAACTTACCCGCTGCAATTGCGATCGGTCAGCCAATCTCACATCGAATAGATCACATGCTTTCAGGAGTGCGATCGCAAATTGCTATTAAGATCTTTGGCGATGATTTGGACGTGCTGCGTAGCCAAGCCGACCTTCTAAGATCGAAATTGGCAGGCATTGAAGGCTTAGTTGATCTAGAAATAGAAAAGCAGGTTTTAGCACCACAAATTAAGGTCCGAATTGATTACGATAAGGCGGCGCAATATGGAGTTTCAACATCTCAGATTATGGCCACCTTGCAGGGCATGGTTGAAGGGGAGAGGCTCTCGCAAATTATTGAGGGTAATCGACGGTTTGCCTTAGTGATCAAGTTACCAGACTCAGCAAGAAATTTAGAAGGGCTTGCTGATATCTTGATTGATACGCCAAATGGAAAAATTCCACTCTCCAAAATTGCTAGCATTGAGGATGGGGATGGCCCAAATCAAATTAGCAGAGACGGCGGTAAGCGAAGAATTGTCTTATCGGCTAATGCCTCCAAGCGTGCCCTGTCAGATATCGTGGCTGATATTAGAACTGTGATCTCTAATCAGACTCTTCCAGAGGGTTACTTTATTACTTTAGATGGTCAATTTAAAGCGCAAGAAGAGGCATCTAAAGTAATTGGTTTGCTATCGATTGGATCATTTCTTTTGATGTTTGCGGTTTTAAATAACCGCTATAAGTCCATGCGCCTATCTTTAATGATTATGTCTAACATTCCCTTAGCTATGGTCGGAGCAGTGATTGGTTTGTGGATTTCAGGCCAGCCACTCTCGATTGCTGCATTAATAGGATTTATCACGCTAGCAGGAATATCTGTGCGTAACGGAATCTTAAAAATTAGCCATTACTTAAATTTGATGCAGTCAGAAGGTGAATCGTTTAGTCTGGCAATGATTATTCGCGGATCAATTGAGCGCTTAAGTCCTGTACTAATGACAGCTTTGGTCACAGCTTTTGCCTTGGCACCATTGTTATTTGAAGCAGAGCGTCCTGGTACAGAGATATTGCATCCAGTAGCAGTTGTTATTTTCTCCGGGCTCATCAGCTCTACCTTATTGGATACCTTTTTAACGCCAGCCATGTTTTGGCTTTACGGGAAAAAAGCATCTGAAATAGCCTTGAGCAATATGAAAACTAACGAAGTATTTTAATTTAAAGGGGTTTATATGAAATCAATGATGGTGATTGCAACCTTGCTAATCAGTTTTATTGGTCCAGCCCATGCTGGAGCCGGCCATGATTTAAAGCCAATGCATGGCGGTGTCATAGTAGAGGCTAAGGACATTGATGTTGAATTGGTTGCAAAGCCTGATAGCCTATCGCTGTATTTGACGGACCACGGTAAACCGATACCTATAGATGGTGGGACCGCAAAGCTGACAGTCTTAATTGGATCAGATAAAAAAGATTATGAGCTACTGCCTAATGGAGGCAAATTGGAAGTGAAAGGTAATTTCGCTATTCCCAAGGGAGCTAAGGCTATAGCAGTTATCAAGATAAAAGCGAAAGTGATTACAGCAGGATTTAATTTATAGCCTAAATCAGCTCAATCTAGTCTGTACTCTGGGTCGCCCTAAATGATCTGGATTAACCTCGCTGAATAGTAAAGACAGCGCCCATCTATAGTTGGTTTTGGGTCGTTATCGGTCCATTGCTAACGGCATCCTACTATGTCGGTTAACCCGACAACCGTCGTGTTTCGAGACGCTCACGGCTAATCAGTGCTTAACATTCCCACTCACAACGACCCAATATTGTCTATTGTTCCCAACGGGCTTAAAAATGTCGAATTGGCTTTAGACAGGGTTCCTTGGGTGTTAACGATTGGTTATTGGTAAATCGGCAAAAGGCCGATGACTGCTTTCGGCCTTGAATTCAACTGATCGATGCAACACACTACAAACTGCGTAAGCGCAAGGAGTGTTGCTCATGAAACAACGACCTCGAATCTATTACACGGCCACCCAGAAGGCTTTAATGTGGGAGCGGTGGCAAAAAGGCGATAACCTTCATCAGATAGCGCAGTTATTTGATCGGGGTCACTCCTCTATCCAGCGTATTTTGGCTGAAAGTGGTGGCATCAGACCGCCAGAGCGAACTCGATCCGTTTTAGCGCTAACTTTGGCTGAGCGAGAAGAGATCTCCCGCGGCCTAGCAACGGGACAAT
>NZ_JACVOO010000009.1 GCF_018882405.1 Polynucleobacter sp. 31A-FELB
TTGATGCAATGCAAAAGCAATCTGCTCTTCTGTGAACTTTGACCTCTTCATGGCGCACCCCTCCTTAGGGATAATATCGCCGATTTTTTCTAATTTAGGGTGTCCAATTTATTGGGAGGAGGTCAATGCTGTAGCAACAGGAATCTTAGGGGCAACATAGGTTGACGTGATGGTTGTATTCCCCGACGTATTGCCTTGTGAACTTGAGGCACCAGAAGTGGTATTGCCAACAGACCCACCAGCACCGCCAGCAGATGTTGAGGCGCCAGTTGTTAAATTACCTACCGATCCGCCGGTACCGCCAGCACCGCCAGCCGAGGTAGAGGCTCCCGTAGATAGACTACCTACGCTTGAAACAGAATTACTCAGAGGGCTACTAGTGACAGCGCCACCGGTAGTACCGCCAGTAGTGTTGACTGTAATTTGAGCATATGGTCTAGTAAATACGAGCGCAATCAAACTTGCCAATGCAAGTTTTTTAAACATATAAGAATTTTCTGAGAGGGATGAGACCTACTCTAATTCGCTAGAGAGGACGACTGTTACGTGAGGTTGAAAAACCCAGTGCTGTAACAGTTATCAGCCTTGGACTGTACTGAAGATACTCCCTAAGTACAACAATAGATACAACTCATTCCTAAAGACCTTCTGGGCACATGAATGAGGCCTAAGTCACAGATTGTGAAGGTAACATTAATTATCTAGGGCTATTGTGAAATGCAAAAACCACCCGAAGGTGGTCTTTACGGTCTTTCAATACCTTGGTATTGAATACGCAATACCTAGATCTCCTCAACCGGAGCTACATCTGCTTTAGGCCGCTTACCCGGAATTACTGGGGCATCAAACTGGAGCTGAACTTTGCCATCAGCATCAATGTCAACATCAACATGACCGCCCTGTGCCAATTTTCCGAAAAGTAGCTCGTCAGCCAAAGCTTTACGCACCGTATCTTGAATGATGCGTTGCATTGGTCTTGCGCCCATGAGTGGATCAAAGCCATGTTTAGCCAAATGCGCACGTAATGCCGGACTAAATGTGGCGTCTACCTTCTTCTCGTGGAGTTGCTCTTCTAGCTGCATTAAGAACTTATCCACCACGCGCATGATGATGGTCTCATCAAGCGCTTTGAAGGAAACAATCGCATCTAAACGGTTGCGGAACTCTGGCGTAAAGAACTTCTTAATATCAGCCATTTCATCACCGGACTCGCGCGCATTGGTAAAGCCGATCGTAGACTTCTGCATCGCTTCAGCACCAGCATTCGTAGTCATAATGATGATGACATTCCGGAAGTCAGTCTTGCGGCCATTGTTATCCGTAAGAGTACCGTGATCCATTACCTGCAAGAGAATATTGAAAATATCTGGATGAGCTTTTTCAATTTCATCAAGCAAGAGAACGCAATGTGGCTTCTTATTGACAGCCTCAGTTAGCAATCCACCTTGATCAAAGCCTACATATCCGGGAGGTGCACCGATTAAGCGACTAACTGCATGACGCTCCATATACTCAGACATATCAAAGCGAAGAAGCTCAATACCCAAGATGTAAGCAAGCTGCTTAGCAACCTCAGTCTTACCCACACCGGTTGGGCCAGAGAACAGGAATGATCCAATTGGTCTATCGATCTTGCCAAGACCAGCACGAGTCATCTTAATAGCACTCGCCAATGCCTCAATGGCAGGATCTTGACCAAACACCACACTCTTAATATCGCGATCTAATGTTTGCAGCTTGCTACGATCATCCACAGTTACAGACTGTGGCGGTATGCGAGCAATCTTTGCAACGATCTCCTCAATCTCTGGGCGGCCAATAGTTTTCTTCTGCTTAGACTTCGGCAGAATGCGCTGCGCGGCACCAGCCTCATCAATCACATCAATCGCCTTATCAGGCAAATGGCGATCATTGATGTAACGCGAAGACAGTTCAGCCGCTGCTACCAAAGCGGCGGAGGCGTATTTAACGCCGTGATGCTCTTCGAAGCGTGACTTCAAACCACGCAAGATTTGCACTGTCTGATCTACGGTTGGCTCAACTACATCCACCTTCTGGAATCGGCGTGACAAGGCTGCATCTTTTTCGAAGATGCCACGGTACTCAGTAAAGGTAGTTGCACCGATACATTTGAGCTGACCATTTGATAATGCGGGCTTTAACAAATTGCTCGCATCCAAGGTGCCACCTGATGCAGCACCCGCACCGATCAAGGTATGGATCTCATCAATAAATAAAACGCCATGTTCGCTGTCTTTTAAAGACTTGAGAACACTCTTTAAGCGTTGCTCAAAATCTCCACGGTACTTAGTACCCGCCAATAGCGCACCCATGTCTAATGAATAGACTGTGGCATCAGCCAAGATCTCAGGTACATCACCCTTCACAATTCTCCAGGCTAGACCTTCAGCAATCGCGGTCTTGCCCACGCCAGCCTCACCCACCAATAGCGGATTATTTTTGCGTCGACGGCACAGCACCTGAATCACACGCTCAACTTCGCTGTCACGCCCAATCAGTGGATCAATCTTGCCTTGCTTAGCTAGAACATTGAGGTTCTGGGTATATTGCTCTAAAGGACTCTCTTTTCCGGAAGATCCAGCCTCCTCAGTCTCCTGAGCAGCCTCAGCTGGCTTCACGCTCTCGGTTTGATCTTTACGTACACCGTGGCTAATAAAGTTCACTACATCCAAGCGAGTCACACCTTGCTGTTGCAAGAAATACACCGCATGCGAATCTTTTTCACCAAAGATAGCTACGAGCACGTTGGCGCCAGTAACTTCTTTCTTGCCATTTGAGGTGGATTGCACATGCATGATAGCGCGCTGAATCACACGCTGAAAACCTAAGGTTGGCTGCGTATCAACTTCATCGTTACCAGGGACAACGGGTGTGTTGTCATTAATAAAGTTCTTGAGTTGCGCACGCAGCTCGGCAATATTGACAGCGCAGGCTTTTAAAACCTCGACTGCGGTTGCGTTGTCTAGCAAGGCGGCAAGTAAATGCTCTACCGTAATGAATTCATGCCTTGAAGCTCGTGCGTCAACAAACGCCATGTGCAAACTGACTTCTAGTTCCTGGGCAATCATGCTTCCTCCATAGTGCACTGCAGTGGGTGACCCGCTTCGCGGGAGAGCTCGATAACTTGATGCACTTTTGTTGCCGCAACATCACGTGTAAATACACCGCAAATGCCTTTGCCAACTAAATGAACCTGCAACATGATCCGTGTAGCTGTCTCATGATCTTTATTAAAATACTCCTGAATAACCATCACCACAAATTCCATTGGCGTGTAATCGTCATTCAATAGTAAAACTTTATACATCGAAGGCGCTTTTAGTTTCTCGGCCTGCTTTTCGAGAAGAATGGTGTCTTCGATGTGAGGGTTGTTTGGATTGCCAACCGTGGGATTTTTCGTTGTACGACTCATGAGAAACATTCTAAACACAGATATAAAAATTTGGATTTGAGGGCTTTGTTGCAAAAAACCATCAAGAAAGGGCTCTTAACCCCATATTGGGGCATTTTTCGATAAAAAAAGGGGGCTTTATCAGTAACTATCTTTGCCCAACCCCTTGACACCCCACCATAAAGGGCAAACAATCAGGGGGTAGGCTTTATTTGAAGTCCTATTTAGGCGTGTTGTAGAGCGAGACTGATTAAAAAGTATTCACCCTCATCACGGTTGTTTTAAGTTTATGTAATGGAGTTCGCATGGCGACCGGAATTGTTAAGTGGTTCAATGATGCAAAAGGTTTTGGCTTTATCAAACCTGATGATGGTGAAGAAGAGTTGTTTGCGCATTTCAGCGCAATCACAATGCCTGGGTTCAAAACCCTCAAGGAAAACCAAAAGGTAACGTTTGACATTACCCAAGGCCCTAAAGGCAAACAAGCTACTAATATCCAAGCAGCTTAATCTGCTTTAGATCATTACTAAAACCCAGGACTTGTTCCTGGGTTTTTTTTCGCCTGTATTTTCTTGCCATACCAGCCCTGCCTTAGAATTACCCCCACTCATACCAATCACTTAAAACAACATGCGCTTACCCAACATCAAACAATTCGTATTTTCATTGGCAGCTATCGTCGGCAGCTTTTCAAGCGCTGCGTTTGCACAGCAAAATGTTGGCCTACCTACGATTGAACTTAAAGCTGGAATCTATCGCATTCAGGCAGAGCTAGCAGACACACCTAAGGCCCGTGAAGTTGGACTCATGAATCGGACCAGTATGCCCACCAACTCCGGCATGCTTTTTATCTTTGAACAAAAGGCAGGGCATTGCTTTTGGATGAACAACACCAAGATTCCGCTTTCCATCGCCTTCATTGCGGATGATGGGAAGATTGTAAATATCGAAGAGATGCAAGCCGAGACCACTAATAACCACTGCCCTAAGGCGGCCGTACGTTACGCACTAGAGATGAACAAACAGTGGTTCTCCGAGAGAGTCATCGCGCCCGGCACGGTCATTCAAGGACTGCCTAAGAAATAAAAGTTTATTAGTATCTACAAAAACAAAAACGCAGACCGAGGTCTGCGTTTTCTTTGAAGGCACAAGAAACAAGCATCTTGCTTATTCGAAGTGACAAACATAGTGCACTGGAGACTCGGCACGGATGATGAAATAACCACCCTTTTCCACTTCCCAGCTTTGACCAGCCTTGAACTCGACTTCTGGAGCGCCGTTAATACTAACGAAAGCATTGCCATCAACCACTTCCATAACTTCTTTAGTGCTTAAATCAAAACGCAAAGTGCTTGGCAACACTACGCCAACTGACTTGCGAACACCATTTGGCAAAGTCACAGTATGAGATACGCACTTACCATCAAAAAATACATTGGCTTTTTTACCTACAGAAACTTGATCAAATTGCATCTTTATTCTTTCTAATCTGAATTACTAGTTAGTTATCTAAATTATTTAGCACGCTTACGTCTTGCAGTTTCAGCAATCCGCATACGCAAAGCATTGAGCTTGATGAAGCCACCAGCATCAGCCTGGTTGTAGGCACCGCCGTCATCATCAAATGTGGCAATGGTCTGATCAAACAGCGTGTTTGCTGAATCACGTGAAATCACGGAGACAGATCCTTTGTAGAGCTTCAGGCGCACAACACCATTGACCATCTGTTGAGTGTGATCAATCAAGGTTTGCAATGCGAGGCGCTCTGGCGCCCACCATAAACCGTTGTAGATCAAGCTGGCATAACGTGGCATCAAGTCATCTTTGAGGTGAGCCACTTCACGATCCAAGGTAATACTTTCGATACCGCGGTGCGCCTTCAACAAAATTGTGCCGCCAGGGGTTTCATAGCAGCCACGGCTCTTCATACCTACGAAGCGGTTCTCAACCAAATCGAGACGGCCAATGCCATGCATACCACCGATACGATTGAGTTCAGCCAACAAATCATGAGGCTTATAAGCCTTGCCATTAATCGCCACTGGATCACCAGCACGGAATTCAATTTCAATAATTTCTGGGGTGTCGGGAGCCTTCTCGGGAGAGACCGTCCAACGCCACATAGATTCTTCTGCTTCAGCATTTGGGTTCTCGAGATGACGACCTTCGTAACTGATATGTAACAAGTTGGCATCCATGGAATATGGTGAGCCGCCTTGCTTGTGTTTCATCTCGACTGGGATGCCATGCTTTTCTGCATAGGCCATCAATTTTTCACGAGAGAGCAAATCCCACTCACGCCACGGAGCAATGACTTTGATTCCTGGCTCAAGTGCGTAGTAACCTAATTCGAAACGAACTTGGTCATTTCCTTTGCCAGTCGCACCGTGTGACACGGAGTCTGCACCGGTCAAGCGGGCAATTTCAATTTGACGTTTAGCGATTAATGGACGTGCGATGGAGGTACCTAAAAGGTACTCACCTTCGTAAATCGTATTGGCACGGAACATTGGGAATACAAAGTCGCGCACAAACTCTTCACGCAAGTCATCAATAAAAATATTTTCTGGTTTGATACCAAACTGCAGCGCTTTAGCGCGCGCCGGCTCAAGCTCTTCGCCCTGACCTAAATCGGCGGTAAAAGTCACGATCTCACATTGGTACGTATCTTGAAGCCATTTCAAGATCACGCTAGTGTCAAGACCACCGGAATACGCTAGAACTACTTTTTTAATATCAGACATGATTTCTATTCAATCAAAAATTAATCAATAACCAACAAAACAAATTACTTAAATTAGTCCAAACGACCGCAGAGTAAGTACTCCATCAAGGCCTTTTGAACATGCAAACGATTTTCAGCCTCTTCCCAAACAATGCTTTGAGGACCATCAATTACTTCCGCAGAAACCTCTTCACCACGATGTGCTGGTAAGCAATGCATGAACAAAGCATCTGGCTTGGCTAAAGACATCAACTCTTCATCCACCATCCAGTCTTTAAAGGCAGCCATACGAGAAGTATTTTCATCCTCATAGCCCATACTGGTCCATACATCAGTAGTAACCAAGTCAGCGCCTTTGCAAGCCTCTTTTGGATCGCTACAAACGGTGAGATGCTTTAATGCTTTAGCAGTCAATCTGGAATCATCCAGCTGGTAGCCACCAGGGGCAGAGAAACGAATTTGAAAGTCCAAACACTCCGCCGCCTGAATCCAGGTGTAAGCCATATTGTTGGCGTCACCGACCCAAGCAACGGTTTTGCCCTGAATCGGGCCACGCGCCTCTACAAAGGTAAAGATATCGGCCAATACTTGGCAAGGGTGATATTCATTGGTTAGACCATTGATCACTGGGACACGAGAATTGGCAGCAAAGCGCTCAATAATTTCTTGGCCAAAAGTGCGGATCATGATGATGTCAGTCATCCTAGAAATTACCTGCGCAGCGTCCTCTACGGGCTCGCCACGACCCAACTGGGTGTCACGGGTGTTCAGGTATACGGCGTGCCCGCCAAGCTGGTGTATGCCCGCTTCAAAAGAAAGGCGAGTACGAGTCGAATGCTTCTCAAAGATCATCGCCAGAGTGCGATCGTGCAAAGGATGCCAAGTCTCATAACTTTTGAACTTGGTCTTGAGCCAAGCAGAGCGCTTAAGGAGATAGTCATACTCTTCGCGCGTCAGGTCAGCAAACTGCAAGTAATGCTTAACCTGGCCAGGCACTTGGGGCTTTGCCAAAGATGTCATTGTTGAGCTTTCTACTAGAGTTTTAGCTTGCATTTTTTGTTTGGAGCATCGAACTGCACGAAAATAGTTCCTAAAGTCATCTTAAGGCCTTCGCAGACTGTTAAGCTAGAGGGCTGAGCAACACTGATTCCTTACAACGATTTCTACGCCAACTTGAACCACAAAAAGCTTTTCATTCAAGGCATTACAACTTCTGGCAAACCTTTTCGTCCCAGCGACTGGGCCGAACGTCTTTGCGGGGTGATGGCCACTTTTCGCCCACCAGGCGATGCTGGCGATCCCCGCTTCACTTACTCGCCCTATGTCAGGCCAGTGGTTATTGCAAAAGTGAAATGCGTTGTTATTGATACCAGACTAAGAGATCTTGATCCGAGAGCGCTCGACTTTGTCATGAACTTTGCCAAAGACAACGGCCTACCAATCGAAGAAGCCTGTGAATTCGAACCGAATTCACAATCCCAGTCCTAAAAACAAAAACCCGCTCTGATAAGGAGCGGGCTTAGACTCCGATTTCTCTAGAGTCTGCCTAAAACTATAAAAGTCTTACGCTGCCATTGCCTTGATAGCTGCAGACAAACGTGACTTCTGACGTGATGCAGTATTTTTGTGAGCAATCTTTTTATCAGCAATCTTGTCGATTGTTGATTGAGTTGCTGCGAACACTTTAGCTGCAGCAGCCTTGTCGCCAGTTTCAATTGCTTTACGTACTGCCTTGATGGAAGTGCGAAGCTTTGAACGCAAACTGGAGTTGTGTTCATTCTGTTTTACTGCCTGCCGTGCGCGTTTACGCGCTTGTGCGGTATTGGCCATCTTTAAACCTTGCTATATAAAAATTACAAAATACGATTAACTGAAAATCTGCGTGGGTTCGCCAAATTTGTAAGCTGACTCACCAAAACCCAAGATTTTACATTAAAGGACTAAAAAAGCCCAGTCGCCTGATAAATAGGGGAAAATTAGCCCATGAATCTGCTTTCTGCTGCCGCCAAGGTCAGCTCCCTCACGATGCTCTCCAGGATCACCGGACTACTCCGGGAGACCCTGATTGCCCGTAGTTTTGGGGCCTCAGAGTGGACGGATGCCTTTAATGTGGCCTTCAGACTACCCAATCTGCTACGTCGACTCTTTGCCGAGGGAGCCTTTTCCCAGGCATTTGTGCCTATTTTGGGAGAAATTTCGAGCCAAGGGGACGTAAAACAGTCCCAAATCCTCGTAAATGCCGTTGCTACGCTCTTATTCTGGGCTTTGCTCCTTACGGTACTCCTAGGGGTTATTGGCGCCCCCCTGCTGATTCTGGCTATTGCTACAGGCTTTGAAGGTGGTCCCGCCTATGAAGCAAGCGTAGTTATGACCCGGATCATGTTCCCCTATATCGGCCTTATTTCCATGGTTTCCCTGTCAGCCGGGATCCTCAATACCTTTGGCCGCTTTGCCATTCCGGCATTTACCCCGGTTTTACTCAATTTAGCCCTCATCGGGAGCGCTATCTTTTTAGCGCCCCATCTTGAACAGCCGATTTACGCTCTGAGCATTGGCGTGCTCTTGGGCGGCTTCTTGCAGCTCGCTATTCAGGTGCCAGCGCTATCCCGCCTAGGCTTATTGCCAAAAGTGGGTCTCTTGCCAGGCGCTATCAAAGCAGCAGTTAAAAATCCGGACGCAAGGCGCGTCATGAAATTAATGGGTCCTGCGGTGTTTGCAGTTTCCGTTGCTCAGATTTCCCTCATCATCAATACCAATATTGCTTCTCGCTTACAAGCGGGTAGCGTGTCCTGGCTCTCTTATGCGGATCGCCTGATGGAGTTTCCGACGGCCCTCTTAGGTGTGGCTCTGGGAACGGTTTTGCTGCCAAGCCTGAGCAAAGCAAATGCAAAAAATGATTTAGTACATGCTGGTGAACTTCTCATTTGGGGATTGCAACTCACCTTTTTGCTAGCTGCTCCTTGCGCAATTGCTCTCTTTATTTTTGGTGAGCCACTGGCAGCAGTTCTGTATCACTACGGCAAGTTCAACGCCTTGGATGTCTTGATGACACAGCGTGCTTTAGCAGCTTATGGCGTTGGACTGATTGGCCTCATTTTGGTGAAGATCTTAGCTCCCGGTTTTTACTCACGGCAAGATATCCGCACGCCAGTAAAGATTGGCCTACTAGTCTTGGTGGCAACCCAATTAGCCAATTTAGTTTTTGTTCCTTGGTTGGGGCATGCCGGTCTTGCACTCTCTGTTGGTACTGGCGCCTGTCTGAACGCAACGCTCCTTTGGGTTGGCCTGCATCGACGTGGCGCCCTACCCAGTGCTGCCTGGCTTAAGTATCTAGGGCAGTTATTGCTGGCTTTAATTCCTTTTGCATTCCTACTGTATTACGCAGCCACCGCACATGATTGGATAGCACTTCAATCTACCCCCTGGACTCGAGTAGGGTTAGTAGCTGCCTGGCTAGCTGCTGCTGCAGCGGTTTATTTTGCAGCTTTAGGTCTTGTCGGTATTCGCTGGCAAAAATTCCTACGTCATGCAAAATAGCTTTTATGCCAACACAACAACTCGACTATTTCACATCCCTCGTTGCTGAAGACGAGCACTTCCCTTTAACCGAGGCGACGGTAGCAGTTGCACAACATGCCTACCCTGACCTCGATGTCCAAGGAGTGCTTGATCAGATCGATCAGTGGGGCAATAAACTAAAGCAACGCATTACTCCGGATACGCCACCGATTCAGCGCCTGCAGTTACTCAAGCATTTCTTTTATAACGAGTTGGGCTTTGGCCCTAATCCGAATGACTTCTACGCGCCCGAGAATTCTTATCTGCATCAGATCATTGAGAATCGTCGCGGCATTCCGATTTCTCTAGCCATCTTGATGATGGAGCTCGGACAGCAAATTGGTTTGAATATTCGTGGGGTATCCTTCCCAAATCACTTCATGATGCGCATCTCCTTGCAACAAGGCGAAATCATCATGGATCCCTTGAATGGCGACTCCCTCTCAAAAAATCAATTGCAAGAGATGCTCGATCCATACCTCGATGCCAAAGGCTATCGCGGCGATCTCAGCCTGCCATTGAATATTTTCTTGAGAGCCTCTAGCTCTCGCGAAATCCTCTCGCGCTTCATGAGAAATCTCAAAATGATTTATTCGGAAGATGAGCGCTGGGAGCGGCTACTGGGCATTCAAGAGCGTCTAGTGATCTTGCTGCCAGATTCAACTGAAGAGGTTCGTGATCGTGGTTTGATCTTTGCGCAACTAGAGTATGTTCGTCCTGCGATAGCGGATCTGCATCGCTACTTAAGCGAAATGCCTGGCGCAGAAGATGCAGCAGACATTCGTGAGCATATCGCTACGCTAGAGAGTCAGACTAAGCTGCACTAAGCAGCCCAATTCAACGATCTTATTTCTAATCTTTATTTCTTTTTGCGCTGAAATATTTTGTATAGCGCGGCCAGCACAATTGGAATAGCTGCCGCACCAATACCAATCAACACGATCACATTCAGATTTTGGCGAATGATGGGGATGTTGCCAAAGAAGTAACCAGCAACAACTAAACCAAAGACCCACAAGAGCGCACCAGTCACATTGAATAACTGGAAGCGAGAGAAGTTCATTGCCGAAACGCCAGCAACAAATGGCGCAAAGGTACGAATGATCGGCAAAAAGCGGGCCACAATAATTGTCTTGCCGCCATGCTTCTCGTAAAAAGAATGTGTCTTACGCAAAGCTGCTTGATCAATCCAGCGAGATTGGCTACTAAAAATTCTTTCGCCAATCCAGCGACCAATAAAGTAGTTCACGGTATTGCCAGCAATGGCAGCGATTAACAATCCAATGCACAAGGTCCACAGATTAAAGTGCTCAGTAGCGCAATAGGCTCCGGCAATAAACAATAATGAATCGCCGGGTAAAAATGGAGCGACTACCAAACCAGTCTCGGCAAACACAATAGCGAAAAGTAGGCCATAAGCCCAATAACCATATTGCTGAATCACTACGTCTAAATGACGATCAATGTGCAACAGCAAATCGCCTAACTGCAATAAGGTATCGATCAAATCGTGCTCCATGTATTAGTTGCAAGGATATTAACAGGCTAGCAATACCGATCGGGGCATTTCATTCCTATAATGCGGTATGCAAACTGAACTTCACATTCAGCCTACGCATCCATCTGATCAGCCACCCATACTGTGTATTGTTGGCCCCACAGGCGCAGGCAAAACACATCTCGCAATGGCATTAGCAGAGCATGCGAAATCCATGGGTCAAACCGTTGAATTAATCAGCATGGACTCCGCCTTGGTATATCGCGGATTGGATATTGGTAGCGCCAAACCAACTAGAGCAGAACAAGCTGCGGTTCGGCACCACTTGATTGACATCTTGGATCCCACTGAATCCTATTCAGCCGCGCGCTTCGCAAATGATGCCAAACGGCTGTGTCAGGAAATTCGGGAGCGCGGAAATATTCCAGTTGTGGTGGGTGGAACGATGTTGTATTGGCGCGCATGGGCATATGGCCTCTCTTCTCTCCCGCCAGCAGATCCAGAGATCCGCGCCCGTCTCGATGAGCAAGGAAAAGAGATTGGCTGGCCTGCGATGCATACTGAGCTAGCTAAAGTAGACCCCGTTACCGCCGCACGTTTACAGCCCAACGACTCTCAACGCGTGCAACGTGCCTTAGAGGTTTATGAAATTACTGGCAAACCCATGTCGGAGCTGTTGGCAGATTCACCAAGCGAAGATGGCCGAGAAGGTTCATCCATCCCAGAATGGATTGACCTCATCTCACTAGAGCCAAGCGATCGTTTGCGCCTGCATCAGAACTTAGAAAAAAGATTTGATGAAATGCTAGTCGGCGGACTGCTAGAGGAAGTTGAATTACTCAGAAAGAATCCAGACCTGCATGGTGACCTGCCCGCCATTCGCTCTGTTGGCTATCGACAAGTCTGGGAATATCTGTCTGGTGAAGTAGATCAAGCTGAAATGCGCTACAAAGCACTAGCCGCGACTAGACAACTTGGTAAACGACAGTTAACTTGGTTGCGTGCGATTGCCGGAAGAAAGACATTTGACCCTTTCAACTCAGATGAGTTGAAAGCGGCCATAGAGTACTGCAAACAAAGCCTAAGCAAATAGGCTTTGTTGAATATTAAATAACGATAGTTTGTGGTGCACCAGCCGGACGCTCTACAACCTCACCAACAGTCCAAGCATGTAAAGCTTCAGCTTTGAGCGATTGGATTGCAGCATCCGCTTGATCGGCGGTGACGATCACCACCATGCCAATACCGCAGTTGAATACACGCACCATTTCTGCATCCGCTACGCCACCCTTCATTTGTAACCAGCGGAAGAGCTCTGGCATTTGCCAGCTATCGCGATGCAATACAGCTTGCGTATTTTCTGGGAGCACGCGTGGTACGTTGTCCACCAAGCCACCGCCAGTGATGTGCGCCATACCCTTCACATTGACCTCGCCAATCAACTTCAGCAACTGCTTTACATAAATTTGCGTAGGAGCCATCACCACATCACCCAAAGAGCGACCACCCAAATCATCGGTTGGCTTAGCACCCGCACGCTCAATAATTTTGCGAACCAATGAATAGCCATTGGAATGCGCGCCACTCGAAGCAATTGCCAAAACGACATCGCCAGGAGTAATGGTTGCGCCAGTAATAATTTTGGATTTTTCAACTGCGCCAACAGCAAAGCCAGCTAAGTCATATTCGCCTGGAGGGTACATGCCAGGCATCTCAGCTGTTTCACCGCCAATTAATGCGCAACCAGACAACTCACAACCTTTAGCAATTCCGCCAACTACGGTGGCAGCAGTATCTACAGTCAACTTGCCGCAAGCAAAGTAATCCAAGAAAAAGAGGGGTTCAGCACCCTGAACCAAAATGTCGTTCACACTCATCGCCACCAAATCCTGGCCAATCGTATCGTGACGATTCCACTCAAAAGCTAATCTCAGTTTGGTACCAACGCCGTCAGTGCCAGATACCAATACTGGCTCTTTATAGCGTTTTGGCACTTCAAACAGGGCGCCAAAGCCACCAATCCCGGCTAATACGCCTTCGCGCATGGTTTTCTTGGCCAAAGGCTTGATGCGATCCACCAAGTCATCCCCAGCATCGATATCGACACCAGCGTCACGGTAGGAAAGGCCTTTTGAGGAAGAATTAGTAGATGAGTTCATGGCAGAGATAGAAGATTAGTAAAAAACACTACTTGGTCGGTAGAATCATTGAATTCTAGAGGATTCGAGCACGATGGCTGAAATTTTTACCCCTTTTCTGACTGCATTTATTCTGGCTTACGCCCTACGCCCAGTTTGCTTGTGGCTTGAGAGGCATCGCCTACCCCGCGCAGCGGCTGCCGGGATTGCCATGATTATTGGTTTGGGCGTGTTTTTTATGATTTTGAGTCTGTTTATTACCCTCCTCAAAACTGAAATCCCCCTCATCAAGGCCCAATTTCCGGATTGGATCCAAAACACCCAATCTTGGCTTGGGCCTAAGTTAAGTGAATTTCACATTAATGTGGATTGGAATACTCTCAAGTCAAGTGCCACTCAAAAAATTACCGCACACCTCAATGACAATTCCGATGCACTGATGTCCTCCACATTGGAGACAGTATTGATGTCAGGTAGCTCGGTAATTACAGGATTCGTAAATGCTGTATTAACGCTATTTGTAATGTTTTATCTATTGATCGACTGGGACCATTTTTTCAAACTCGTCAAATCAATTGTTCCAGTACGTGCACAAGAAACCATTCACCACCTCGCCATGCATGCTGATGGTTTGCTCTCTCAATATCTCAGGGGCATGCTGATCGTCATTTCTATCATGTCCGTTTTTTACAGTGCTGGATTGAGCATCATTGGAATTAAAGGCGCTGTGGCATTGGGCGTCTTTACGGCACTCATGATTGTGATTCCCTACATTGGCATCACTTTAGGTTTCACCTTGGCAATCCTGGCAGCCCTTTTACAATTTGGGCCTGGGGGTGCAATCATTGGTGTCCTAGTGCTATACGGACTAGGGCAATTCATTGAAGGCTTCTTCCTCACGCCACGCCTAGTAGGCGAGCGAATTGGCTTGCATCCAGTCGCAGTGCTTTTTGCGTTACTGCTATTTGGGAAATTATTTGGCTTCTTTGGTGTGCTGCTGGCATTACCAACAAGCGCAGTCAGCTTGGTGCTACTGCAGTATGGTTGGTCACGCTATACCCAAAGTTCTTGGTATCAAAAATAAGTTTTCGCAGTAATGAATAATTCCTCACTACCAAAACAGTTTGCGCTTGATATTGGTCACACACCTAAACCCACTTTAAGCAATTTTCTGGCCGGAGAAAATCTGGCACTGCACTCAGCTTTGTTAGCTTTAGTCAAAGCTTGGGAAATAAACGCCCCAAGAGAGGCTAGCGAAAATCCTCTGAACCAACGCTGGATTTATTGGTGGGGACCAGAAGGCTCTGGTCGCACCCATTTGCTTAGCGCTATTGGCGATGCAGCCCAGGAATTGGGTTTGGAGTGCCTCCCCCTCACCCCCAATGAACCGATTTCCTGGGTACGCCTAGAAGAAAGACTGCCCACCCTCTGTGCAAGCGATAAGCCCTCTGTAATCACTGTAGATGACGTGGATCGACTTGATGAGCGCTTGGTAGCTGCTTTATTTCGCATTCTGAATGCTATTCAGGGCAGCAAAGCCATTCACATCTTCATGGCAGGTAATGCCGCCCCTGGCGCTTTAAGCCTCAGAGAAGACCTTCGTACCCGCTTAGGATGGGGTTTGATCTTTCAAACTCATCTTTTGGGCGATGATGAGAAAATGGAGGCCTTACAGCAAGCGGCGCAAGCGCGCGGCTTGGTTTTATCCCCAGATGTATTGCCTTGGTTGTTAAATCGCTTTTATCGCGATATGCCAAACCTCATGGCCTTGATTGATGCTTTGGATGCTTATTCACTAGAAACAAAACGTGCTGTCACCTTGCCTCTCGTTAGAGAGCTTTTACAGCCCAAATAAATTAATGACCCGATTAGCACTCTTCGACTTAGATCACACCCTTCTCCCCTGCGATAGCGATTACGAATGGGGTCAGTTCTTGGCACGTATTGGCGTAGTAGATAGCAAATACTATGCACAGCAAAATGAGCGCTTCTATCAAGATTACAAAGATGGCAAGCTGAATATTCAGGAGTTCTTGCGCTTTGCTTTGAAGCCGCTGTCAGAGCATTCTCGTGCACAGCTCAAAGAATGGCATGACGCGTTCATGCAAGAAGTGATTACTGGCCAGCTACGACAACAAGCACTGGATTTAGTAAAACGCCACCAAGATGCCGGTGATCTTTGCTGTGTAGTGACTGCAACCAATAGCTTTGTTACTCGCCCTATCGTAGAAAGTTTTGGCATTGAACATCTCGTGGCCACCGAACCTGCGACCATAGGAGACGAGCCTCTTGCCAATTTCACTGGCGAAGTTAAAGGCATCCCGAGTTTTCGAGAAGGCAAGATTCAACGAGTGCATGATTGGCTTGCCACACAAAATCTCGCATTAGACCAATTGCCAAAAAGTTATTTTTATTCAGATTCTATGAATGATTTACCTCTCCTGGAAAAAGTTAGCAACCCTATTGCTACTAATCCAGATGCTCGCCTACGTGACGAAGCCGCAAAACGTCACTGGCCCATACTTGAACTGTTTGCATGATTACCAAATTTATTAAACGTATTTTGCGTCGCGACCCAATGGTCCGACATACTGCGGCCCATACCTCTGGCGCACCGAAACGAATCCCTAAAAAATCTCATCGTATTGATCCGCATTTGCTGTCTAAAAATGCCGTGAAGGTGACCCAAACATTGCAGCAAGCTGGCTATGATGCCTTTATTGTCGGCGGTGCAGTACGAGATTTAGCTTTAGGAATTGGTCCCAAGGATTTCGATGTGGCGACCAATGCCACGCCCGAGCAAGTTCAAAGGTTGTTCCGTAAAGCACGCCTGATTGGTCGTCGCTTTCAGATTGTGCACGTGACCTTCTTTGGCAAAGGACAACCTGAAATCATTGAGGTCTCCACCTTCAGAGCCTTGCTGGAAAACGCTGGCGAGCACGTAGCCGAAAATGGCCGCATCTTACGCGATAACGTCTGGGGTAGCCAACATGAGGATGCTGCTCGCAGAGATTTCAGCATTAATGCGATGTATTACGATCCAGCTACCGAAACCGTGCTCGACTATCACGGTGGCATGGCTGATATGCAGAAGAAAACTTTGCGCATGATTGGCGATCCTGCTAAACGCTATCGCGAAGATCCGATTCGCATGTTGCGGGCAGTTCGTTTTGCCGCGAAGACAGGCTTTACTTTAGATGCAGCAACACGCGCTCCTATCGCCAAATTAGGCAAGTTGATTCATGATGTTCCGTCTGCTCGACTCTTCGATGAAATCCTTAAGCTACTCATGTCAGGTTACTCATGGGCTGCGATTCAAGGCCTGAAAGATGCGGGACTACATCACGGCCTACTGCCTTTGCTGGATCACATCTTGGATAAAAGCGCAGATTCTAAGGAAGCGAATGATTTTGTTCGCATTGCTCTTGCGAATACTGATCAACGCATTCAATCCGGGAAAAGTGTTTCCGCAGGATTCTTGTTTGCGACTTTACTCTGGCCTGATCTATTGACCAATTGGAAAAAGAATATCGCCAAAGGAATTTCTAATATTCCAGCACTACATGATGCGATGGATGAAACGATTGCAAGCCAAAGTAGTGGCATGGTGATCCAACGCCGCTTCGAAAGTGACATGCGAGAAATCTTGTCCATGCAGCCCCGTTTTGAAAAGCGTGTTGGACGCTACCCTTATCGCCTGATTGAATCCCCACGCTTTAGAGCGGGTTATGACTTTATGTTGCTGCGCTGCGCCACTGGTGAGAAAAACCCCTCTCTAGGCCAATGGTGGACTGACTTCATTTCTACCGATCCAGAAGGTCAGGAAGCCTTAATGGCCAGCGTCAAAAATGAGGCCGGTAATAGCGCCTCCCCCACAAAACGACGTCGCCGTAGAAAACCCAAAGTAGCTACGCCCACTGAAGGTGCAGCAGACTAAGCAGACTTGAGAAAAATTCAGTAAAGTAGATTCGGTAGTTTCGTGTAGTTTTCTCTCATTTGGAATGAGCATGGCTCGAGCTTTTATTGGATTTGGCGGCAATATCGGTGACACGCGTCAGCTTATTACTGACGCGATTGTGTGCCTTGCACAGCGTTGCGAACTCCAAATTCTAGCCAAAAGCTGCTTCTACCAAAGTGCACCCTTCCAAGCTACCGGTGGCGACTACATCAATGCGGTAATTGAAATTGAAACGCAATTAAGTCCTTACGGCTTATTGCACGTCTGCCAAGCGGTTGAACAAGAATTTGGACGTGAGCGCCCTTACGCCAATGCACCCCGTACGATTGATCTGGATATTCTGGCATTTGAGGGTGTATCCCAAACAGATAGCGAACTCACCATTCCTCACCCCAGAATCATTGAACGCTCTTTTGTACTCCTGCCTTTATTGGAAATTGCCCCGGATTTCTTTTTACCGAACTGGGGCGAACTCAAGGCTTATTTACCCAATGTAGCGGATCAGCGCATCGAAAAACTCCCTTGCCGCAACTGTAATTGTGGTGAAAAAGACGTTTATAGCCAATCAGCGCATTAATTCATTAAACTCACGCCATGGGTTACTTACAAGGCGAAAAGCCAATTACGATTTCTAAGCTCCTCACCATGCGTGCTGAGGATGAAAAAATTACTATGCTGACAGCATACGATTCAACAATGTCAGCCCTGTTAAATCGCTGCGGGGTAGAAACCATCCTGATTGGGGATTCTCTGGGTAATGTCATTCAAGGTCACTCGAGCACTACTCCCGTAACTGTTGAGCAAGTGGCGTATCACACCGAGTGCGTGGCCCGCGCCAACTCTTACGCTTTCATCATTGCCGATCTTCCTTTTGCCAGTTATGGCGATCCGGTTCAAGCCCTGGATTCAGCCGCAGAACTCATGCGCGCTGGTGCGGATATGGTCAAGCTTGAAGGTGGTGATTGGCAAATCGACATCATTCAGTATTTGGTAGAGCGTAGCGTTCCTGTTTGTGCGCACCTGGGTTTATTGCCCCAGTCCGTTCATCTTCTGGGCGGCTATAAGGTTCAAGGTAAATCTAAAGACGCTGCAAGCTTAATGCTCGAACAAGCGATTGCTTGCGAGCAAGCTGGTGCGCAAATGATTGTGCTCGAAGCAATTCCGTCTTCATTGGGTAGGCTGATTACCGAGTCGCTCTCCATTCCTACGATTGGAATTGGCGCAGGAGCAGATTGCTCCGGCCAGGTATTAGTACTACAAGATATGCTGGGTATCAGCCCTGGGAAGCCACCAAAGTTTGTTAAGAACTTTCTGGATGGTCATACCTCAATTGAGGCAGCAGTCAAAGCCTATGTTCGAGAAGTGAAATCCGGAAAGTTCCCCGGACCCGAACACGGCTTTGCTGGATAAGCTTGAACTATTAGTTAACTAAAGAAACTCTTCACACCATCAAACCAACCCTTTTGATGGGGGTTATGTTTGTCTCCACCAGACTTCAAGCTGTCATCAAACTTTTGCAGCAATTTCTTTTGCTCATCAGTTAGCTTGACCGGAGTCTCAACGGCAACGTGAACGAAGAGATCACCCACCATCGTAGAGCGCAGTCCTTTAATTCCCTTATTACGCAAACGGAATGTTTTACCAGTCTGCGTTCCCTCAGGAATCGGAAACTCGACGCGCCCTGACAGCGTTGGCACTTCAATATCGCCGCCAATGGTCGCAGTTGCAAAAGAGATCGGCATTTGCACATGCAGATCACTACCATCGCGCTCAAATACCTTATGGGGCTTAACTCTGACTTCTACATAGAGATCGCCAGATGGTCCGCCATTCACGCCAGGTTCGCCGTTACCAACGGAGCGCACGCGCATGCCATCATCAATACCCGCAGGGATTTTGATTTCAAGTGTTTTTTGTTCTTTGTTTTTACCGCTGCCATGACAAGTTTTGCATGGCTTCGGAATGTACTCGCCTGTACCGCGGCACTTAGGGCAAGTTTGTTGCATGGAGAAGAAGCCTTGCTGGACACGAACTTGGCCATGACCATCACAAGTAGTACATCTTTCAGCTTTGCTACCAGGCTCAGCACCAGTCCCGTGACATGGCTTGCAGTCACTCCAACTTGGTACTCGAATTTGCGTGGTGTAACCCTCGGCAGCTTGCTCGAGGGTGATCTCCATGTTGTAACGTAAATCGGCACCCTTATAAACCTGTGGTCCCGACTGACGTCCACCACCTTGGCCAAAAATATCGCCGAAGATATCACCGAAGGCATCCGCAAAACCGCCGCCACCAAAACCGCCACCGCCAAATCCACTGGATTGGTCCACACCCGCATGACCGTACTGATCATAAGCTGCGCGCTTGTTTGGATCCGTGAGGGTTTCGTACGCCTCTTTAACTTCTTTGAATTGCGCTTCCGCTGTTTTGCTATCGGGGTTGCGATCGGGGTGATGCTTCATCGCCATTTTCCGATAAGCCTTTTTTAGCTCCTCATCGCTGGCACCTTTCGCAACACCAAGCACTTCGTAATAATCGCGTTTACTTTTAGGCACAAAATTCCTCTCAACAACCTGAATGACACAAGTCGGCACGAGGCCGACTTGTTATTTAAGTACTTCTAAACTACGTTAAATGGCTTTCAATCTCCGGGATTACTTCTTGTCATCCACTTCTTTGAAATCCGCATCCACTACGTCAGCATCCGGAGCAGCAGCTTGCGCGCCACCAGGGGCTGCACCAGGAGCGGCGCCACCAGCTTTAGCTTGTTCAGCAGCCATGGCTTTTTCGCCTAACTTCTGACTAGCTTTACCCAAAGCCTCAGTCTTAGCTTCAATAGCAGCTTTATCGCTACCCTTGATTGCCTCATCCAATTCTTTCAGGGCAGCTTCGATTGCTTCTTTCTCAGAAGCCTCTAAAGCAGAGCCATGCTCTTCCAAGGCTTTCTTGGTTGAGTGAGCCAAAGCATCGGCAGTGTTACGCGCTGTTACTAATTCCAATGCTTTTTTATCTTCATCGGCATTCGCTTCAGCATCTTTCACCATGCGCTGAATTTCTTCTTCAGTCAAACCAGAGTTTGCCTTAATGGTGATCTTGTTCTCTTTGCCAGTCGTTTTGTCTTTTGCAGTTACATGCAAAATACCGTTGGCATCAATATCAAAAGTCACTTCAATTTGTGGCATACCGCGTTGTGCTGGAGCAATACCTTCCAAATTAAACTCACCGAGCAATTTGTTGGCAGCAGCCATCTCACGCTCACCTTGGAAACACTTAATGGTTACCGCAGGCTGGTTATCTTCCGCTGTGGAGTAAACCTGTGAATGCTTAGTAGGAATAGTCGTGTTCTTTGGAATCATCTTGGTCATTACACCGCCCAAGGTTTCGATACCCAATGACAATGGAGTTACGTCCAAGAGCAATACGTCCTTACGATCACCAGACAATACAGAGCCCTGGATCGCAGCACCAACAGCAACTGCTTCGTCTGGGTTCACGTCTTTACGTGGCTCTTTACCAAAAATCTCTTTTACTTTGTCCTGAACTGCAGGCATACGGGTTTGACCGCCAACCAAAATCACGTCATCGATGTCAGCCACATTTACGCCAGCGTCTTTAATTGCAGTTAAGCAAGGCCCAGCCGTGCGGTTGATCAACTCTTCTACCAAAGACTCCAACTTAGCGCGAGTGAGCTTCAAGTTCAAATGCTTAGGACCGCCTGCATCAGCAGTCACGTATGGCAAATTGATTTCAGTTTGTTGTGCAGATGACAGTTCGATCTTGGCTTTTTCAGCAGCATCTTTTAAACGTTGTAATGCCAATACATCTTTACTCAAATCTACGCCTTGCTCTTTCTTGAACTCAGCAATGATCCAATCAATGATGCGTTGGTCAAAGTCTTCACCACCCAAGAAGGTATCGCCGTTAGTAGAGAGCACCTCGAACTGCTTCTCACCGTCAACGTTAGCGATTTCAATGATGGAGACGTCGAATGTACCGCCACCCAAGTCATACACAGCGATCTTGCGATCTACTTTGTCTTGCTTGTCGAGGCCAAATGCCAGCGCTGCAGCAGTTGGCTCATTGATGATGCGCTTGACATCTAAACCAGCAATACGACCAGCATCTTTAGTCGCTTGACGTTGGCTGTCGTTGAAGTAAGCAGGAACAGTAATCACTGCCTCAGTCACCTCTTCACCAAGGTAATCTTCTGCAGTCTTTTTCATCTTGCGCAAGATTTCGGCTGACACTTGTTGTGGTGCCATTTTTTTATCACGTGCTTCAACCCAAGCATCACCGTTGTCCGCTTGAACAATTTTGTAGGGCATTAAACCGATGTCTTTTTGCACTTCAGCATCAGTAAATTTGCGACCCATCAAACGCTTCACTGCGTAGATAGTGTTTTTAGGGTTGGTAACTGATTGGCGTTTTGCAGGTGCGCCAACCAATACTTCGCCGTCTTCAACGTAAGCAATGATGGATGGAGTTGTACGGCCGCCTTCTGCGTTCTCGACAACTTTAGGTGCATTGTTTTCAACAACGGAAACGCACGAGTTTGTGGTTCCTAAGTCAATTCCGATAATCTTTCCCATAATGGCTCCAAAAATTAAGTTATGTGTAATTTCGTAAAACTGTGAATAAATCGATATTCAATAAATGGGGTCAAAAAGAGGGAATTCAAGGGCTAAAAATGCAAAAAAGGCAGATTTCTGCCTTTTTATCCCGCTTTTTGGTGAAAAACCCCTAATTTAGAGGTTTAAATGGCTTATTTGGGTGCGCTCACGGTTACCAAAGCTGGGCGCAAAATGCGATCGGCGATGGAATAACCCCTCTGAAGCACTGAAACCACGGTATTAGCCGTTTGATCCGATGGTACGGAAGCAATTGCCTGATGGTGGTGAGGGTCAAACTTGTCACCCACAGCAGGATTAATCTCAGTCATGCGACCCTTTTCAAAGGCGGAGAGCAACTGCTTGAGAGTGATCTCCAAGCCTTCTTTAAAGGCTTTTGCATCGACCGCCTCTGCGTTCAAGGCTGCGTACAAACTGTCTGTTACTGGCACGAGATGCTCAGCAAAACTCTCAATCGCAAACTTATGCGCCTTAGAAACATCCTCAGCAGCACGACGACGGATATTCTCACCCTCAGCTTTTGCGCGGAGGTAGTTATCCTGCATTTCTGTTAGCTTTTGATTTAGCTCGGCAATCTCTTGTTCTGGCGTCTTTACTTCGGCTTCTGCAGAAGCAGCATCAGCACCAGCCTCGGCCTGAGGATCAGCAGCAATATTTTCCTGCTCAGGAGATGGATTTTGGTTTTCTTGGGTCATAGGTGCAAATTCACTTTTCTATCAGAATGGCTACTTCTCAACAATATGGGGCCGATTAAAGCAATTTCAAGTGCGACCGAGTTTAAGCAATTTTTGCTTTAGCTAACTCAGCGAGGCGATTACGTTCTTGCAATACCGCATCGGACTCCATACCTAAGCTCCAACCTGATAAATGCTGCTGGGCAATTTCGTACATCGCTTCGATCCATTTTGGATTGCTATTGAGACAAGGAATATAGCGGTAATCTTTACCGCCATGTTCTAAAAAGATCTCACGTGCTTCCATGGCAATTTCTTCTAGAGTCTCCAAACAATCTGCCGGAAAGCCTGGGCAAAAAATATCTACTCGCTTGCAACCTTCTTTGCCCAGCTTTTCAATTGTTGGGGCTGTATAGGGTTTAAGCCACTCTGCTTTACCAAACCGAGATTGGAAGGTAACTAAATATTGTCCGGGCTCTAAGCCCAAAGACTCACCAAGCAGGCGACCGGTTTTTAAGCACTCGCAATGATAGGGGTCACCCTTCATCAAATTACGTTTAGGCAGACCATGAAATGACATCACTAGACGATCGCCAGCAGCTAAGTCTGGGCGCCCATCTTTATCCCATGCGCCGAGTACTTGATCACGTAACGCAGTGATGTAAGCAGGGTTGTCGTGATAGTGCTTTACTAAGCGCAGCTCAGGCTGATTACGCCATGTTCCGAGCACACGAAATACTTCATCAAAACTGGAGGCAGTTGTTGTCGCTGAATACTGCGGGTATAGCGGTAACAACAAAAGTCGCTCCATGCCCTGTGCCTGCAAGGCTTCCAGGGCTTGCTGGGTCGAGGGCTCACCATAGCGCATAGCCAAATCTACCAGCACCACTTCTCCATGATTAGCGAATTTCTCGCCCAACTCTTTTGCCTGTAAGCGTGAGTAATGCATCAATGGAGAGCCTAGTTTTGGCAACCAAATAGAAGCGTATTTTTTTGCAGAAGCGCCGCTACGAATCGGCAAAATAATGCCATTCAAAATGCACCACCAAATAATGCGAGGGATTTCTACAACGCGAGGATCTGATAGAAATTCTTTGAGATAAGCTCTCACCGCTTTAGCAGTTGGCGCGGAAGGAGTGCCCAAGTTCAGCAACAACACTGCTGTCTTAGAAGGGCGTAAGTGAGGGTTTTGATTCAAGGAGGATCCGTCTTAATTAAAGAGAATTAAAAATGAGATTGCTATCAAGATCCCACTGGGGAGCTCAATGCGCCTGATAACAATTTAGAAGTAATGTCGACAATCGGAATCACTCGATCGTATGCCATGCGAGTAGGTCCAATTACTCCAAGCGTTCCAACGATTTGCCCATCAACACTGTATGGCGCGCTAATGACTGCTAAATCTTCATATGGCAGTAAATCACTTTCACCGCCAATAAAGATCTGAATCCCGTCCGCATGACTAGATACATCCAACAACTGCATGAGTACTGACTTCTGCTCCAGCATGTCAAACATCTTGCGGAGCTTATCTAAATTAGTACTGAGGTCGCCGACATTAAGCAAACGACGCTCACCTGATAGGAGCATGTCCCCCTGACCCATGCCGTAATCGCTGACGCCACTGTGGAGCGCCAAGGCCATCAAACCAGAAATATCACTGCGTAAGTTATCTAGATCAGAAGCCAGATGCGCCCGCACTTCAGCAAAGCTCTTACCAGCGAACTGCATATTGATGTAATTGCCAGCCTCTACCAACTGGCTTGGTGTGTAGTCTTGTGTAGTAGGAAGGATGCGATTTTGAACATCACCCTCAGGGGTCACCATGATGAGCAGTATCTTGCCTTCGCCAAGTCGTAAGAACTCGATGTGTTTGAACACTTGCGCACGCTTAGGCGTCATCACCACCCCAGCGAAATGAGTCAAATTGGACAGAATTTGTGCAGCAGAGTTCATTACCCGTTGCGGGGAATCTGGCAAAAGGCCTTTTTCCATCTCACGGGTAGCAATTTCTTCTAGAGGACGGACGGTCACCATCGTATCCACAAAGAGACGGTAGCCCCTTGGCGTTGGAATACGTCCGGCAGAAGTATGGGGGCTGGTAACCAAGCCCATTTCCTCCAAATCCGCCATGACATTGCGAATCGTGGCCGCAGAAAGATCCAATCCCGAGAATCGAGATAGGGTGCGTGAGCCAATAGGCTGCCCCTCTTCGATATAGCGCTCGATGAGGGTTTTCAGTAAGGCGCGGGAACGATCATCCATAGTGGAAGGGATTTTATGCGTATGGTTTAATCGTTATATGTTAAGCCCATCCCCAAATTCCAGCAAAAAGGCATTTAGCCGGGTTGCGCTCGTCGGCAAATATCAGGCTGACGGCATGCAAGAGCGCCTCAAGGACCTGGCTACCCTATTAGCCGAGCAAGGCTGTGAAGTCTATGTCGAGAGTGCTACTGCAAGCCATTTGGGGCTGACCGCCTATCCAGTCAAAAAAGTCGGGGAGTTTTCGGGCGCCATCGATTTAGCAGTTGTTTTGGGCGGTGATGGGACGATGCTTGGCATTGGACGTCAATTGGCTGGTAGCAACGTACCTCTGGTTGGTATCAATATGGGTCGCTTGGGCTACATGACCGATATCCCGATTCAGAACGTTCAAACTGTCTTGCCACAAATTATTGCTGGTGAATACGAAGCTGACACTAGAACGCTGCTTGATGCAGTTGTGATGCGCAACGGGAAAGAGATTAATCAAGCCCTTGCGCTCAACGATGTCGTAGTCAATCGCTCTGGAATTTCCGGAATGGTCGAGCTTGCAGTGCGCGTTAATGGTTCATTTATGTATAACCAACGCTCCGATGGTTTGATTGTCTCAACACCTACCGGCTCAACTGCTTACGCCCTGTCAGCCGGCGGCCCCATCCTGCATCCGCGGGTAGCAGGCATTCTATTGGCACCGATTGCCCCACATTCTTTATCCAATCGCCCCATCGTATTGCCGCAAGATATTGTGGTGAGCATCGAGGTGGTTGATGGCAGAGAAGTGATTGTGAACTTTGATATGCAATCCCAAACCAACTTGCAATCGGGCGACATCATTGAAGTTAGTCAATCTAAAAGAACAATCACCCTACTTCACCCTCGCAGCCATAGTGACTACAAAACCTTGCGAGAAAAGTTACATTGGAATGAGTATCCATCGACATTCTGATGTCGAATTTTTCGGTACGCTAAGGCATGCTTCAAACCCTATCGCTTCGCGACTTTGTCATTGTTGACCAGCTAGAGCTAGATCTTTCCTCAGGCTTCACGGTGCTCACCGGTGAAACTGGTGCCGGCAAATCAATTCTCTTAGACGCACTCAGCCTCGTATTGGGCGAGCGTGCAGATAGCAGTCAAATTCGTGAAGGCTGTAACCGCGCAGAAATTAGCGCCCTCTTTCGGATTGATCCACAGCAAATTAACCACTTCAATCAATGGCTTGATAGACAAGGCTTTCCGCTTGAAGATGAAGGGCAAAGCCTGCTCCTCAAAAGAACCGTAGAAGTCAATGGTCGTAGCAGAGCATTCATTAACGGTAGCGTGGCAACCTTAGCCCAGCTCCGTGAAGCAGGCGATCAATTGGTGGATATTCATGGGCAACACGCGCATCAACTATTACTCAAGGGTGGCGCGCAACGTGAACTACTAGATCGTCATGCGAATCATCTCGATCTTGTTGCAGAGGTCTCTCAATTATTTAAAACTCTAAGTGAATCGCGTCGCAGACTGGAGCAAGCCGAAAATGCTGGCCAGGATATTGAACGCGAACGTGAGCGTTTGGAGTGGCAATTGGAGGAACTCAGCGAACTTTCTCCGCAAGAAGGTGAATGGGTCACCATTCAAAGTGAGCATGCTCGATTAGCTAATGGCGCAAAAATTATTAGTGGTTGCCAAGAAGCGATCGATGCTCTGAGCGAGGCGGATAACTCAGTAGAGTCAACCCTCTCTAAAGTCAGCACCAATATGAGTGCATTAGCAGAACATGACTCTGCGCTCAGCGATATCAGTCAAGCTTTAGAGTCAGCGCAAATTCAAATAGATGAAGCGGTGCATAGCCTCAATCGTTATTTGCAAAAAATCGATTTAGATCCTGCACGCCTCAGTGAAGTAGAGGAGCGCATGCAAGCCCTCCATAGCGCAGCTAGAAAATATCGCACCGAAGCAGATGACTTGCCAAAATTACTTTTGGACACTACCGAACGTTTAGATGCATTGACCGCCTCTCAAAATATAGAAGCTTTACGTGAGAAAGTGAAACAAGAAGAGTTAGCCTATCTCAAGCAAGCAAAGCAACTCTCCCAAAAACGGAACAAAGCTGCACTCGACTTGGGCAAGCAAGTTACCACCGCAATGCAAGACCTATCAATGGCAGGCGGACAGCTCGAAATTGCTTTACTACCCCTATCTGAAGGTGGCGCCCAAGGTCTTGAACAAATTGAATTTCTGGTTGCAGGTCATGCTGGCAGCACCCCACGCTCATTGGCAAAAGTGGCCTCCGGCGGTGAATTGGCTCGTATTAGCTTAGCCATTAGCGTGATCACCAGCAAAGCATCATTTACGCCAACCCTGATATTTGATGAAGTCGATGCTGGGATTGGTGGGGCTGTTGCAGAGACAGTTGGAAAATTATTGCGTCAACTTGGCGAATCACATCAAATTCTTTGTGTGACCCACTTGCCACAAGTTGCTGCACAAGGTAATCATCACTTGAAAGTAAGCAAATCTCAGGCGGATGATAAAACTCTTTCTCAAGTCATGCCGCTTGGAAGGTCTGAGCGAGTGGAAGAAGTTGCCCGCATGTTGGGCGGAGCAACGATTACCGATACTACGCGTCGACACGCTCGAGAACTGTTAGAACAAAACTAGGTTTTAAGCGTCCGAGGGGGCAAGAAAGATTTCTTGCCATAAAGCTAGCACCACTTCTCTTGCTTGAACTAGTTGAGGCTCAAGCCCCAAATCTACCCGCGTCTTTTCAGCGCCATCTAACCGTAAGCGATGTTGACGAGCCCGTAGTAGGCGATAGGCATCGCCTACCTCTTGAGCCGTTGAAGCTTGAATTAAATCCACCTCTCCAGCTATTCGTAATAAGGCGATATTCCCCAGATTACCAATAAGCTGTGGATAGGTATTTGAAAATGCCAGAACTAAAAATTGCACAATAAACTCAATATCTACCATTCCGCCAGCATCATGCTTTAAATCAAAATCGGGAGTGGGATTTGGGTGCCCAGCATGAACTTTGCGACGCATCTCTAAAATCTCATGGCGTAACTGATCAATATCGCGATTCTGACTTAAGACCTCAAAGCGCACATCATCAAAGAAGGCTTCAACCACTTTACTTCCCGCAGAGAACCTTGCGCGCGTTAGGGCTTGATGCTCCCAAACCCAAGCTGCGTTATCACCCTCGCGCAACTGATATTTCTTAAAAGCATCGGCATTTGTTACCAAGAATCCTGCAGAGCCATTTGGGCGCAGACGCGTATCGATTTCAAACAGGCTGCCAGCCGATGTATAAGCGGTTAACCAGTTGATCATCCGCTTGGCGAGTAAGGCATAAATTTCTTGGGCGGCAAAATCTGTTTCTTCGGCTTGATATAAGAATACCAAGTCCAAGTCCGAGGCATATCCCAACTCTTTGCCGCCTAACTTTCCATAAGAGATCGCCGCAAATGGCACAGTTGCATCAAGTGGTAATTCAAACTTCTTGGCTACGCTTGGCCACACACGCTCAAAAGTAGTCTGCAATATTAAGTCGGCCAAAGCGGATAAATGATCGCTGACCTTTTCCACAGAAAGCTCATGATCAACGCCAATACCCAAATCTGCCAACAAGGTAATAAAGGTTTCGGTGTGATGGGTAATGCGCAAAATGTCCATCGCCTGTTCAGGGCCATCACCATCTGCCATCACGTCATCAAGACGCATTTCTAGCGTGGCTTTCACCTCTTGCCAATATTGCTCCGGATGTTCAATCAACGCCTTCTCAGTTCTTGAATTGAGCAAGTAATCTAGGAGATGAGGGTGTCTGGTTAAATACTCTGCGCCCCACTGAGAGGCCTTCAGCAACGCCAATACATTGGATAGCGCCTGAGGGTACTCAGACAAAATGGATAGGTAGGCGCTACGCCGAGCCACCGCCTCCAATAAATCAAAGAAACGAAGCAAAGTCTGGTCTGCGCTGATGGAGGCAGGCGGATCCGCTTGCAAGCTATCTGCAGCCTTACGAATTAGGTTATTAAAAATGATTCTGCTTTTCTCTGGTAGCTGTCTTTGCTTGGAGCTATCAGCCCAAGCCAACCAACGTGCTGCAGACTCTGGGAATATCGTGCCATCAGGCTCCCATCCCGCCGGTAAGCTTGTATTGTCCAGACGCGCAGCATCATCAAGTACAAATGCTTTTTCAAAGTACTGAGCTACTGCGGCTTGGTGTTTGTCGAGTACGGACAAAAAAGTGGATCGCTCCTGAGTTTGATCGGGGCCAACCATACTCGCTGCTAAGCGAGTACGAGCGTCCTCATCTTCAGGCAAATAGTGTGTCTGCTGATCCTCCCACACCTGAATCCGATGTTCCAAGCGACGCAAGTAAACGTAAGCGGTCTTGAGGTCATCCACTTCATTGGCCGGTAAAATTGCTTGCTGCTTTACCAAGTCCAACACTTCTAGGGTAGGTCGAATACGAAAACGTGGATCAGTGCCGCCACGCATCAGCTGAAACATTTGCGCCAAGAACTCAATTTCACGGATACCGCCACGGCCCAACTTGATATCCCTGGATCGACCGTGATGATTTGACGAGCGTTTCTCAGCTTCATGCTGAATCTGTGCATGTAATTCACGGATAGAGGCAATCACGCCATAGTCCAAATGACGGCGATAGACAAAGGGGCGAATCAGTTGATCGAGCTCACGCTCACAATAAGCAAAGGCAGGCGAGTCAGGCAAAGGTGAAATCAACCTGCCCTTAATCCAAGCATAGCGTTCCCACTCTCTACCTTGCACCAATAAATATTCCTCAAGCATATCGAGACTACAAACCAAAGGACCCGAATCTCCATTTGGTCTCAGGCGCATATCCACCCGAAATACAAAGCCGTTTGCGTCATGCTCTGCCATGAGCTTAATCAAACGTTTACCCATTCGAGTAAACCACTCGTGATAAGACAAGCTTTTGGGTCCGCCTTGCGTGTCGCCTTCATGCTCATATAAAAAGATGAGATCAATATCAGAGGAGAGATTGAGCTCTAGACCGCCCAACTTGCCCATACCCACCACCATCAAGGGCATCTCCGAGTCTGTGACTGAACTCCAAGGAATGCCAAAACGACGCTGCAGATCCTCCCGAATATAAGCAATAGAAAGAGCTAGTGCCTCCTCTGCAAAATGACTCAACGCATGGGTCACCTCTCTGAGATCAGCTAGGCCATTAAGGTCTCGGTAGGCAATCCAGAGCATGAGGCGCTGTCTAGCCAGCCTCAGATCTGCCATAAATTGAGCCTCATTCTGCTCGGGAATAGCTAAAGCTTCCTGGCAAGGGCTTAATAAACCCCGAATACCCGCAACATCGACTTTGAGGGCGGCCTGGGACTGGAGCCAATCCTCCCATTCAGGACGAGAATTAAGCCAACGTTGAGCATAGCTAGAGTGCTGCTTTAAAAATTCAATTTGGGCGGCAGAATCGGTCATTCCTCCATCTTAATCCGACTCTAGACTCAAACTATAGAAGCTTGGAGATCGCCCAAGGGCTGACGGATAATAGAGGCCATGCTTCGAAATATTATCCGGACTCGCCTGCAGAGCGTGCTTCAAAAACGTCCTCCAGGTTCTGGCGGTCGTTGGCGTAAGCGTGCCCTCATTCTTGCTGGTGTCACAGTAGCTTTTTTTGTTGTCGGCCATCTTGGGGTGCGTTTTGTTTTATGGCCTCAGATCGAAAAATCAAAGCCCTCCTTGGAGCGCTTAATGAGCGCTCGCTTAGGTGCCAAGGTCACGATGGATGCAGTGCAAGTTTCGTGGACTGGAATTCGTCCGAAATTTGCGATTCAAGGATTGCGCTTTAACGGCGGGACTAACTCTACTCCACCCTTACTGATTCAAAATATCAACGGGCAACTTAGTTGGCTATCTTTTTATCACCTAGCCCCCTACTTCCACGAGATCACATTTGATCAGGTTCAACTGTACGCTCAACGAGATACCAAAGGCGTAGTCTCTATTGCCGGAATTCCAATTCTTAACAATGCTGATAATTTTGCAGTTGGGAACTGGTTGCTTGCTCAAACTGATATTCAAATAAATAATGCGAAAATTTTTTGGGAGGATCAGCAAAGTCAAAAGCTGAAGACTTCCATTGATATTCAAAATGTCCATCTAAGTAATGGCATGCGTAGCCATGAAGGTCAGCTAGTTGCGCAAACACCTTGGAGCCCAAACCCAATTAAACTCGAAGCCGACTTTGTACATCACCTTGCTGGACAAGCAGGAGATTGGCATGACTGGGTCGGAAATTTTTCATGGGATCTTGCTGAACTTAATCTCAGTCAAATTTCCAAAGACATAAGTCTTCCGCTATATGACTTAGCTGGAAAACTCAACTCCAAAGGCAGTCTGAAGCTTGATGGCGGTAAGGCGAATGGTGGACAAATGTCCTTAACAGCCGATCAACTTAGAGTGCAATTAAACAAGGGGGAGGATCCCCTTGAGTTTGGCAGACTAGAGACAGATTTAGTCCAAGATACGGATGGCGGCCTCAACTCCATCACAACAAAAACTTTGTCATGGCGCAATATCGATAGCCCTGCCACTGCCCCCTTAGATAAATTAAGTCCGATTACTTTCCGCTGGCGTCCACCAAAAGATGGTGGCGAAATTAAAGAGTTCGGTTTCTCCTCGCCCAAAATACAAGTGGAAGATATTGCACTCTTCGCACTCAATCTTCCGCTCCCGAAAAAGATTCATCAGTGGATCAAAATTTCTGAGGCAGATGGTGAGCTGCAGAATTTGGATATGAATTGGTCTGAAAGCCAATCCACTCTCTCAGCCTTACCAATACCAGGCAATTGGTTTTCTTCCAATAAACTCGATTTCACCATCAGCGCAAAGCTCAATGACATTAGCTTTACTGGGGTAAATAAATCAATGCCTTCGGCTTCGCATTTATCTGGCAACTTAGTCAGTAATCAGAAGCAGGGTAACTTTACACTTGACTCCAGCAATCTTGAGCTGGAGATGAATGATTTTTTATCAGCTCCTGAAATTCAACTTGATCGAGCGAAGGGTGACATTAGCTGGTCCAAACAAAAAGGCGGCTGGCTCATCAATGCCAAGAAATTACAGCTCAGCAATTCTGAAATCACCACCAATTTTGATTTGAGTTACCTCATTGGTGGACCTAAGCAGCCCGATCAAATGACGCTAGACATGGAGTTTGTTAAAGCCAAACTCGCGACAGCCCATCGCTATCTGCCAGTTAATATTGATAAAGAAACTAGGCAATTTCTTAGCAAAGCATTTGAGGCGGGAGATATTCAGAATGGCTCCCTCCACATAAAGGGAGACCCCGACCAGGTGCCATTCCCTACGGGAACGGTTGGTGAACTCACTCTTCATCTCCCCATTTCAAAAGCAATCTATAAACCAGCGCCCTTGCTACCAAAAAGCCAGGGGGTTTGGCAAGCATTTAGCAACGTCAGTGGCAATATCGACATGAAGCAAGCAAGCCTGAATGTTGAAATTGATAAAGCCAACTACAAAAAAGTGACTCTGACGAATGTCACATCAAAAATCCCCAATCTCAGCGCTAAAAATCTAACCGTATCGATCAATGGCTCAGCTGAGGGTGATGCTTCCGAAATGCTGGAATATCTATTTACATCCCCGGTAGGTGTACAGCAAGCCAATCTGGCCAAGAACCTCACATTGAAGGGTCCAGTTAGCCTAGGTCTTGATTTAAAGATTCCTTTGTCTGGAAGTGATGATGTCAATTTCGATGCAAAAGTTACCCTCCCAGGAAATCAAGCGCAATGGGGGGAAGTGCCTCCAATGGATAATTTAAAGGGCAAGATAAGAATCACTGAAGTCAATCCAGAATTTGATAATGTCACTGCAAACTTTTTAGGTGGCGCCTTTAAGATTTCAAGCGCGCCCTCTACAGCAGGAAATTCAAGCTTCAGCATCGGCGGCGATATCAATGCTAGCTTTATTAAAGATTATGTTTCAGGAAATTTAAAGTCTCGTGCCCATCCAGCACTGCTGTCCGCAATGAGCGGATCAGCAAAATATGATGGTTTGATCAACTTTAATAAGGCGGGAAGTCAGGCCAATCTAAAATTTGATTTGCGTAATTGGGCAAGTGCTGCCCCCGCTCCCGCAAAGAAATTAGCAGGAACCCCCATGTCTGGTGAGTTCAATTTAAAAACTTACCCAGCAAGCAAAAATAATCTAGTGCGCGCAGATTGGTCTGGAAAATTAGGGGATCAGTATTTCATTCAAGGCAATCTGAATTTCGCCAACGAAGTAAAAAATGCCTTAGGTGTTGGATCTTTAGCGCCCTTGCCACAACAAGGCACTTCACTTCACTTGGCAAGTAATGAACTGGACCTCGATCAATGGATAGAGTTTTTAGGGGCAGGAAAACATAAGGGTGAAGTAAAAAAATCAGATACTCCAGAAGAAGATATTCAAATCTCAGCCCAAGTTAAAAAATTAATCGCACTGGATCGCGATTGGGTTGACGTCAACCTACAGTCACAGAAAAAAAATTCGGTCTGGCAATTGCGTCTAAATTCACCTCAAATTGCTGGTCAAGCGCAATGGCACCCAAGCAGCGGTGATCACCCCAGCGGATTGATTGCTGGGCGACTTGCACGCCTGAAGCTGCCAGATCAGCGCACACTCGCAGACTCGTCACCGAAGGAAAATGTCCCGCAAAAATTAGCAAACCTTAAGACTCCTGTCAGCCCAAATGCTATCCCCAGCCTGGATTTAACAATTGATGATCTAAGTTGGACTAAGGCAAAACTAGGTGCAGTAAAAATCAAATCGAAAACTAGTCAAGATCTCATGAAGGTCGAGTCTATTCAGATCAATAATCCACAAGGTAGCTCGATAATCAAGGGTCAATGGAGTGCGCGCACTCAAAACGCTGCCGAACAGAGCTCTATCACCGTCGATATGAACATCAAAGATGCGGGCCAAATCATTACCCACTGGAGTAGTGAGAAGCCTGTGGAAGGTGGGGAAGGAACACTCAACGCCTCACTCTCGTGGTCAGGACCACTCTTTGCGCCAGCATATGATTCATTGGCAGGCGATGCCAGCATCAACCTGACAAAAGGTCGCCTACTTGAAGTCAATACTGATGGAGCAAAGTTACTAGACGTTCTAAGTCTACAAAGTTTATTTAGATTTGCCACTTTCGACTTAAAGGGCAGTCTAGGCAGCTTAGCAACCAAAGGCACCCCTTTTAATTCGATCAATAGCGACTTTGAAATCACAAAGGGAATTGCGCAAACTAAGCAATTCACAATGATCCTGGATCAGGCACGTGTAGCCATGACTGGTCAAATTAATATTCCAGAACAAACACAAGATCTTCGCGTTACCATCTTCCCAACAATTGATGCCACCGCTGGCTCACTAGCGGCATTCGTGATCAACCCTATCATCGGCCTAGGAGCGGTAGTGGGTCAGTACCTCATTACCAATCAAATTAATCGCACTTTGCAAACGGATTATTTGATTCAGGGTTCTTGGAACAATCCGGAAGTGATTCCACTCGATCAGAAGGGTCAACCCCTTGATGCGAAAACGCTAGAGACGATTCGCACTAAAAATCTTTTGAAAGAGCAAACAAAACCCAGCTCACCTAATTCTGCGCCTGCAAGCCCGCCCGCAAACCCAGGCCTTTCTACCCAAATGCCAGGCTAAGTCGATGAACATGCCAAGAAATACTTCTGAACTTAACATGGCATCGATACAAATGGTATCGACCCCTAATCTCAATGAGAATCTCGAAGTTGCGGCACGCTTAACTAAAGCGGCTGCGGACAGCGGGGCTCAACTTGCCGTTCTCCCAGAATATTTTTGTTTGATGGGATTAAAAGATACCGATAAGGTAAATGCGAGGGAAGCTGCAGGCTCAGGCCCAATTCAAGAACGCTTGGCAGCAATGGCACAAGAAAATAATATCTTTCTAGTTGCAGGCACCATACCTTTAGAGGCTAAAGAGTCGAACAAAGTTCTCAACACTTCCCTGGTGTTTGACCCTGTTGGCAAGCAAATCGCCCGCTACGACAAAATTCATTTATTTGGTTTTCAAACTGAGACAGAGCGCTACGAAGAATCCGAAACTATTGCTGCAGGTAATCAACCGGGCCAATTTGCAATCAGGCTCAATGAAGTCGACTGGCGTTTTGGCCTAAGCATTTGTTACGACCTACGTTTTCCTGAACTGTATCGCTCTCTTGGGACAGTTGATTGCCACATCATTCCAGCTGCGTTTACTTACACTACCGGCAAAGACCACTGGGAAATTCTGCTGCGCGCCCGCGCTATTGAAAACCAATGCTATGTTCTAGCCTCAGCCCAAGGCGGCATTCATCTTAATCAGCGCCGCACCTGGGGTGAAAGCATGCTTATTGATCCTTGGGGGGAGATATTAAGCCAGCTTCCTGAAGGAGAGGGGTTTATTCAAGGCACACTCAGCAAAGATAAATTAAAAGAGGTACGCTCTAAGCTACCCGCACTAAAACACCGCAAGCTTTAATACAGAAAGTTCAGCTAAATAAAGATGAGAGCACCAGAAGCATTATTTCCGAGTGATTGGACTAAGCCCAAGAAACAAGCTGACCTCCTTAAGCTGGCCAAATCTATTCTGCTTGAGCCAACCGGCCTTTCCGAGCAAGATTTGCATCACACCTTCGGCAATATGTTTACGCACCAGCTCGACGATGCTGATCTTTACTTCCAACATACCCGCAGTGAAAGCTGGAGCCTAGAAGAAGGTATCGTGAAATCCGGTAGCTTTAGCATCGATCAGGGTGTTGGGGTGCGCGCGATCTATGGCGATAAAACCGCCTTTGCTTACTCTGATGAAATTAATTTAGAAGCTCTCAACAAGGCAGCTAAATCCACCCGTGTAATTGGGCCTCAAGGCGGTACACGTGCTGTTGCGAGCAAAATATTTACGCCCGTATCCAACGAACTCTACTCAGATTTAAATCCCTTAGATTCACTGGCACCACAAGAAAAGATTGCCTTACTTGAAGGTATTGAGCGTCGCGCAAAAGCCCGTGATCCCCGCATCATTCAGGTTATGGCCAGCCTAGCTGGCGAGTTTGATGTGGTGCTTGTAGTTCGAGCTGATGGCTTACTAGCTGCCGACGTACGCCCTCTAGTACGAGTATCAGTACATGTGATTGCCGAACAAAATGGCAGTCGCGAATCTGGATCCTCGGGTGGTGGTGCTCGTCATGATTACCATTACTTCAATACTGAACTCATTAATCAATATGTTGATGAAGCTGTTGATGGCGCACTGATTAACTTAGACTCTCGCCCTGCTCCTGCCGGACCAATGACCGTAGTCATGGGTCCAGGATGGCCTGGCGTGCTACTACATGAAGCAGTAGGTCATGGCCTTGAAGGCGACTTTAATCGCAAGGGTTCATCTGCTTTTGCTGGCTGTATTGGGCAGCGCGTTGCCGCTAAGGGCGTCACCGTCGTAGATGATGGAACCCTCTCTGGTCGCCGCGGCTCACTCAATATTGATGATGAAGGTACACCTACCCAGTGCACCACCCTAATTGAAGACGGCATTTTGAAAGGCTATATTCAAGATAGTCTGAATGCCCGTCTTATGAATATGCCTCTGACTGGAAACGGTCGACGCGAGAGTTTTGCCTCCCTACCAATGCCCCGCATGACCAATACTTACATGTTGGCTGGCAAAGATGACCCCCAAGAAATCGTAGCCAGCATCAAGCGCGGCCTCTATGCGGTGAACTTTGGGGGCGGTCAAGTCGACATTACTAGCGGTAAATTTGTGTTTTCAGCCTCGGAAGCCTATTGGGTAGAAAACGGCAAAATTCAATATCCGGTTAAAGGCGCCACCATTATTGGTAGCGGTCCTGAGTCCCTAAAACAGGTCTCCATGATCGGAAATGACCTGAAATTAGACGGTGGCATTGGGGTTTGCGGCAAAGAAGGTCAGAGCGTCCCCGTGGGCGTTGGGCAGCCAACTTTACGTATCGACAGCCTGACTGTCGGGGGAACCGCTTAATACGGCTTAAAATAGCCGTATGAGCCAACAAAATACTAATCCCGCAAACTGGTACGCTGCCGTCGACAAAACGTCAGACACGGATGATCAACGCATTCATAACATTACTGTTCTGCCACCACCAGAGCATTTAATTCGCTTCTTCCCAATCTCGGGAACACCTACTGAAGCCCTCATTAGCAAAACGCGTAAAAAGATTCGCGACATCATTCATGGAAAAGATGATCGTCTTCTCGTCATCATCGGACCTTGCTCGATTCATGATCCCCGTGCAGCACTAGAGTATTGCCAACGACTCCTTGCTGAACGTGATCGTTTTGCTGGTGAACTCGAAGTTGTGATGCGTGTCTATTTTGAAAAGCCGCGGACCACTGTTGGCTGGAAGGGTTTGATTAACGACCCGTACTTAGATGAAAGCTATCGCATTGAAGAAGGTTTGCGAATTGCTCGTCAAGTGTTGATGGAAATTAACCGTCTTGGCATGCCTGCAGGTAGCGAATTCTTGGATGTTATTTCCCCGCAATATATTGCTGACCTCATTTCTTGGGGCGCTATCGGAGCACGTACAACTGAAAGCCAAGTTCACCGCGAACTTGCTTCAGGCTTATCTGCGCCAATCGGATTTAAGAATGGTACTGACGGCAACATTAAGATTGCTACCGATGCAATTCAAGCGGCTAGCCGCCCACACCATTTCTTGTCAGTACATAAAAATGGTCAAGTTTCTATTGTGGAAACTAAAGGCAATAAAGACTGTCACGTAATTTTGCGCGGTGGTAAAGAGCCTAACTACGAAGCGCAGTATGTGCAAGCAGCCTGCTCTGAGCTAGCAGCAGCAAAGCTTCCAGCCAGTTTGATGGTTGACTTGTCGCATGCAAACTCTAGCAAAAAACATGAGCGTCAAATTGTGGTGGCTGAAAACATTGCCGAGCAAATTGAATCTGGCTCAAGTCAAATTTTTGGCGTGATGATCGAGAGTCACTTGAATGATGGTGCTCAGAAGTTCTCACCTGGAAAAGATGATCCGAGCAAATTGGAGTACGGCAAAAGCATTACTGATGCCTGCATTAACTGGGAAGATTCAGTTAATGTATTACAACGCTTAGCTTTAGCAGTAAAGAACCGCAGAAAAGCAAAGAAATAAGAAGTTGTGAAATAAAGCGAGGCTGCTTTAATAAATTAAAAAGAGACTAATTTATTTAGTCTCTTTTTTTTCGTGCTTCCAGAGAACGTCTTGACCACCCGCCGCACGATTAAGCACACGCGCTAATACAAACAAGAGATCAGATAAGCGATTGACGTATTGACGTGGGGCATCGTAAAGAGGCTCTTCCCAACCTAAACGCACAATCGAACGTTCGGCGCGCCTACAAACCGTTCTGCACACGTGGGCCTGAGCAGCAGCACGCGTTCCACCCGGGAGAATAAATTCAGTTAAAGGGGGCAAAGTGGCATTGTATTTTTCAAGCCAAATATCTAACTGAGCAACATGCTCTGGTTTGAGCAGGGTGTAATTGGGGATGCAAAGCTCGCCACCCAAATCAAATAAATCATGCTGCACTTGCAAAAATAAAGTTTTTAGCTCTTCAGCAAGACTCTCGGGGATCGATTCAGTCATCAAAACACCGATTTCAGAGTTCAATTCATCCACATCACCCATAGCGCAGATGCGCAGATGATCCTTTTCCACCCGGCTACCATCACCAAGCCCAGTCATGCCTGCATCACCAGTTCTGGTGGCTATTTTTGAAAGTCGATTTCCCATAAAACTAATTATAGGTAAATGGCTAAAATGATTCCTATGAATATGGTGACCCCGCCCCCCGAGCTCGCGGCTATTACAGCCCTTCAATCTAAATTGGTATCGGCCCTGCGCCCCATCCTCCCGGAGCATGCATTGCTGTGGGAGCCTGAGGACACGATTCCCTACGAATGTGACGGCTTAGCAGCCTATCGGCGTATGCCACTGGCTGTTGCCCTTCCAGAGACTGAGGAACAGGTTGCCCAGATTCTGAGGATTTGCTTTGAGATGCAAGTGCCTATCGTCCCACGCGGATCTGGCACAGGCCTATCTGGTGGTGCCATGCCTATTTCTCAGGGTTTAGTGCTCTCACTAGCTAAGCTCAAAAAGATCGTCAGTATTGATCCCTTCACCAGAACTGCGGTGGTGCAACCAGGCGTACGGAATTTGGCCATCTCCGAAGCAGTTGCCCATCTTGGGCTCTATTACGCTCCAGATCCATCGTCGCAGATTGCCTGCTCAATTGGCGGCAATGTGAACGAAAACTCTGGTGGTGTGCACTGCCTTAAATATGGACTCACGCTTCACAACGTATTAAAAGTCCGCGGCATTTTGATGAACGGCGAGATTGTGGAATTTGGCAGTCTTGCTCCAGACTCCCCAGGACTTGATTTATTAGCCATCGTGATGGGTAGCGAAGGCATGCTTGCGGTTGTCACTGAAGTTACGGTGAAGTTAATTGCTAAGCCAAAATTGGCACGCGTCATCATGGCGAGCTTTGACGATATTGAAAAAGGTGCAGATGCAGTTGCTGCCATCATTGCTGCTGGCATTATTCCAGCCGGCTTAGAGATGATGGATAAAGCCACCACTCGTGCCGTAGAAGAATTTGTTCATGCAGGGTATGACCTTGAAGCCGAGACTATTCTCTTATGTGAGTCAGATGGCACGCCCGAAGAGGTTGCAGAAGAAATTGAGCGCATGACGAAAGTGCTAGAACAAGCTGGCGCTAGTGGTATTCAGATTTCTCAGAATGAAGCCGAGCGCCTGAAGTTTTGGAGCGGTCGTAAGAATGCATTCCCTGCGGCTGGGCGCTTAGCGCCCGACTACTACTGCATGGACGGTACGATCCCACGCAGAAATATTGGCACCCTACTAAGACGCATTCAAGGAATGGAAAAGAAATATGGTCTTGCTTGTCTGAACGTATTTCATGCGGGCGATGGCAATATGCATCCCCTCATTTTATTTAACGGCGCCGACCAAGAAGAGTGGCACCGTGCGGAAGAGTTTGGTACTGAAATTTTAGAAGCCTGTGTTGAGCTTGATGGCACGATTACTGGTGAACATGGTGTTGGCATTGAGAAGATCAATTCCATGTGCGTTCAATTCGGCGAAGGTGAACGTGAATCATTCTGGGGTGTTAAGGCAGCATTTGATCCGGAGCGCCTATTGAATCCAGACAAGGCTATCCCAACCTTGAATCGCTGCGCTGAATATGGTCGTATGCGCATTAGTGGTGGCAACTTGCCGCATCCCGAGTTGGAGCGCTTCTAATGTCTCAATCCAATAATATGAATATTGATTTATTTCGTGAGCAAATTTTGGCGGCAGCCAAAAACAAAACGCCTTTATCAATTGAAGGTGGCGGCACAAAGTCTTGGTATGGCAATGCTAATTCCTATGCCAAGTTAGATACCCGTCCTTACTCTGGCATCTTGGAATACCAGCCTGAAGAGCTGGTAATTACCGCTTGTGCCGGTACGCCATTAAAGGAAATTGAAGCAGCTCTAGCTGAGAAGAATCAAGTGCTCGCATTTGAGCCACCCCATTTTGGTGATACCGCAACCTTTGGCGGCGCTATAGCAGCAGGCTTAGCAGGGCCTGGACGAATTAGCGTTGGTAACTTGCGTGACTTTGTTCTTGGCGCGCGCATTCTGGATGGCAAAGGTCAAGATTTATCTTTTGGCGGCAAGGTGATGAAGAACGTAGCCGGATATGACGTTTCACGCTTGCTACCTGGATCCATGGGCACATTGTCACTATTGCTCGAGGCCTCTGTAAAGGTTCTGCCACGACCAGCAGCCACAACATCTCTTCGCTGCAATATTACTCAAGCACGTGCACTGCAACTCTTAAATGAATGGGCAGGACAACCACTGCCGCTATCAGCTAGTTGCTGGATTGGAAGTTCCAAGGGTGGCGATGGTGAGCTCACCATTCGTTTGGCTGGCGCAGCTGCCGCAGTTAAGGCAGCGATACCTTTGATGGGCGCAGCAGTCAATGCAACGGAATTGGAACCTAAGGTTGCTACAGAATTTTGGTCTGCTTTGCGCGAACAGCAACTCCCCGTTTTCTCAAAACTCAGTAGTGATGAAACTTTGTATCGCCTGGCACTTCCTGCTGCCTGTGGACCACTTGCTCTTCAAAATACGAGTGGCGACATCGCTTTGGAATGGCATGGACAGCAACGTTGGTTTACAGCGCCTGGTGATGATGCTACTTTTGCATCCATTAAAGCTTTAGCTAATGCTAACGGTGGACATGCAACACGCTTTAAGCAAGGAAGCAGTGTTGACCCAAGCAAGCAACGCTTTACCCTCCTGAGTGAGCAAGCGCACTCAACTGCTTTAGAGGCAGTGCAAGCACGCCTAAGAGCCGCCTTTGATCCAGCAGGCGTATTTGCTACTTCACGCCTTCCTTAAGTCTTTATATGCAAACTCAACTCGCCCCCCAATTCGCCAATACTCCTGAAGGTATAGAGGCCGCCAGAATTCTTGGAAAGTGCGTGCACTGTGGCTTCTGCACCGCCACTTGCCCTACCTATCAAATTCTGGGCGATGAACTCGACGGACCACGTGGTCGCATCTACTTAATTAAGCAGATTGCAGAAGGCCAAGTCCCGACTGAAAAAACACGCATGCATTTAGATCGCTGCCTCACTTGTCGCAATTGTGAAAGCACTTGCCCAAGCGGCGTGCAGTACGGCAACCTAGTGGATATCGGTCGCAAGTGGGCAGAAGAAAATACACCTGAACGCCCTATTGGTCAGCGACTCACCCGCTGGGCATTGAAAGAAGGATTAACGAGTCCTAAGTTATTTAATTCTGCAATGGCAATTGGTCGCTTAGTTCGCCCACTCATGCCCGCCGGTATCCAACGCAAAATTCCAGAAGCTAAAAATAAAGCGTTAGCTAGCAGCACCGATCCCTACGCCAGGCCACAAGCAAGTCACTCTCGCAAGATGCTATTGCTCGAGGGATGTGTCCAACCAGGCATGTTGCCAAACATTAACTCTGCGACAGCTCGTGTTTTAGATGCACTCAAGATTGAATTGATTAGTGCACCCAATGCCACTTGCTGTGGCGCATTACGTTATCACCTAAACGATCAAGCTGGCGGCCTAGATAACGCTAAACAGAATATCGATGCTTGGTGGCCGCAAGTCGAGCAAGGTGTAGAAGCCATCGTCATGACTGCATCTGGTTGCGGCGTGATGGTCAAAGACTATGGGCATCTATTTGCAAATGACCCGCAATATGCAAGCAAGGCAAAACAGATCTCTGATCTCACTAAAGATATTTCAGAAATCTTGCCAGCACTTGAAGGTGAGTTGATATCTCTTGTAGGGGCGGATCCTAAGCCTGGCGTGGTGTACCACCCGCCCTGCACATTGCAACATGGCCAACAAATTCGAGGCAAGGTTGAAGGTCTTCTATCCAGCATTGGTATTGGCGTTCGCCTCTGTGCTGATAGTCATCTGTGCTGTGGTTCAGCGGGAACCTATTCAGTTACCCAGCCAGAACTATCAGAGCAATTACGCAAGAACAAACTTGCACACCTCAATGCCGCTTGTGAAGAATCGGGGGCTGAGGTGATTGTTTCTGGAAACATTGGTTGCATTACCCATCTCCAACAGAAAGATACTCCGGTCTTACATTGGATCGAGATCGTTGATCAACTCATTAGCCAAGCAGGCCGAACTAAATAATGAGTCAAGTTACCGCCAACCTGATGTTGGTAAAACAGCGCCTTGAATTAGCGGCACTGGCAGCCAAGCGCGAACCCGAAGATATTCAGCTGCTTGCGGTAAGTAAAACCTTTCCCGCTCTGGCGGTTGAAGAGGCGATGCATGCAGGGCAAACCGCTTTTGGTGAGAACTACGTACAGGAAGGTGTTGAGAAAATTCAGCAACTCGCTAAATTGCGTCCTTGGCTTGAGTGGCACTTCATTGGTCCACTACAAAGTAATAAGACGCGCGATGTCGCAGAACACTTTGATTGGGTTCACAGTATCGATAGACTCAAAATTGCTGAACGACTATCTAGCCAGCGCGGAGAGTTTCCAGATTTGGGCGACTTGCAAGTGTGCGTTCAAATCAATGTGAGCGAAGAAGAATCCAAAAGCGGTATAGCTCTTGAGGAAGTAGAGGCGCTTTGCAATGCAGTCGCCAAACTCCCCAATCTCGTTCTTCGCGGACTCATGGCTATCCCTGCGCCCAGCGAAGACGTAGGACAACAACGCCAAGCCTTTGCGGCAGTCAGGGAGTGTTTTACTGGTATTAAAGTAAAGCATAGCCATGATCTTGGTTATGATTTCTTTGACACCCTTTCGATGGGGATGTCGGATGATATGGAGGCTGCAATTGCTGAAGGCAGCACCATGGTACGTATAGGAAGCGCCATTTTTGGGAAGCGCGATAAGATAAAAGCATGAGCACACAACAAACAAACCAGAATGCCCACATCACCTTTATTGGTGGTGGCAATATGGGTCGCGCATTAATTAGCGGATTACTCGCCAACGGTTTTGAAGCTAAGCAACTTTCTGTGGTTGAAGCCAATGCCAGCACTGGCCTGCAATTACATCAAGATTTTGGCGTGCAGATCATTGGTGCACTAGATCAGATCGCTTTTGATTTCTCCAAAAACAATGTCGTAGTGATGGCTATCAAGCCCCAAGATTTCAATGTAGTTGCCAAATCTTTGAGCGCAAAGCTCAAGCATGCAACTTCGCCAGGTCCGCTGATCCTTAGTATTGCCGCAGGTATCCGCCTCAAAGACATGAGTCGTTGGCTTGACCACGAGCGCTGCGTTCGCGCTATGCCAAATACCCCCGCCCTCATTGGTAAAGGTATTACCGGTCTATTTGCCGATGCTGCAGTCAATGCTTTAGATCGCGCCTTAGCGGAAACCATTTGCAATGCAGTTGGACAAGCAGTCTGGGTTAATGAAGAAAAACTGATGGATGCTGTTACCGCTGTATCTGGAAGTGGCCCAGCCTATGTTTTTGCTTTCTTAGAGGCAATGCAATCGAGCGGCGAGAAACTTGGGCTTGATGCGGCTACTGCTCGCAAACTTGCTTATGCAACTTTGGAAGGCGCTACACAACTCGCCCATAACTCCGATGAGCATGCAGGTGTATTGCGCGAGCGAGTCACTTCCAAGGGTGGCACTACAGCTGCCGCACTAGATATGCTTAAGCAACTCGATTGGCATGGCGCACTGGAAAAAGCGATTGATGCTGCCAGTCAACGTGGCAAAGCCATGGGCGATGAGCTAGGAAAGAACTAAAAGCGAGCCAGACCCAATAGGATTCCTAGAAATAGGAATCCGCCAAGCCAGTTGTTGTGGCGAAATGCTTTAAAGCATTCTTCGCGCTTGCGAGTAGAAACTAGTTTCAAATGGTAAATAGCGCAAGCAAGCGCCAAGGCCCAACCCACCCAAAAGTAATTACTGAGGTTTGCCAACTGCGCAACCCAAATCTGACTCAGAAATAGCACGCCGTAACTCAGGGCAATTGCGATCACATCAAAGCGGCCAAATGTAATGGCTGAGGTTCTCAAACCTAAGCGCAAATCATCATCACGATCAACCATGGCATAGGCGGTGTCATAGGCGATAGCCCAAAAGATATTGCCGACAAACAAAACCCATGCCTCCAGCGGAATAAAGTCCAATACCGCCGCATAGGCCATCGGAATCCCAAAGCCAAAGGCAATGCCCAGAACTGCCTGCGGAATAGCAAAAAAACGTTTGGTAAAGGGATAGAGAATCGCAACCGCCAAGGCAAAGAAAGAAAGTTCCTTGGTTAGCGCATTCAGAGGCTGAATCAGTAGAAAAGCTATCAGAGCAAGACTCCCAGCCACCATCAACGCTTCTTTTCCGGAAATCTTGCCACTGGTAATGGGACGATCTTTAGTTCTCAAGACATGGCGATCAAAGTCTTGATCCGCATAATCATTGATAGCGCAGCCCGCACTACGCATTAAGAAAGTTCCCAAGATAAAAATAATTAGGAGATGCCATTGGGGGAAGCCGCCGCTCGCTAGCCAAAGCGCCCACAAGGTTGGCCACAATAGAAGCAAGGTTCCGATCGGCTTATCCAAACGGATCAAATAGGCGTAAGCAACAATACGATCACGCATCAGAGAAAATCTCTTTTCATATTCATAGCTAAATTATCAAGCCTTTAAGAATTCTGTGCGGGAGCCTAACCAGCGCTCAAGATGTCGCTCCACTAAATCACCATGCTCTGCCAGCAAGCGCTCTGCTGCAGTCTGGGCCAGTTCGATCAACCAGGCGTCGCGTTGAAGATCCACAAACCGGAGCATCGCATCGCCTGACTGCTTTGCCCCCAATAACTCACCAGGACCACGCAACGATAAGTCGCGCTCTGCAATCACAAATCCGTCTGAAGTTTCTCGTAAAGTTTGTAGGCGCTCTTTAGCCGCTAAAGATAAGGGTTCTGCATACATCAAAATACAAACTGAATCCGCCGAACCGCGCCCTACGCGCCCACGCAACTGATGAATCTGCGCATAGCCGAAACGTTCGGCATGCTCGATCACCATCAGCGCCGCATTGGGCACATCAACCCCGACCTCAATCACTGTAGTAGCAACTAAGAGCTGGATTTCATTGGCTTTGAATGCCGCCATCACCGCAGCCTTCTCTTTGCTCTTCAAGCGGCCATGCACTAATCCCACTTTGAAATTTGGCAGCGCTTGTGTGAGCTGCTCAAAACTTTCAACGGCTGTTTGTAATTGCAATACTTCAGACTCTTCAATTAAAGGACAAACCCAATAGGCTTGTAGTCCCTTGGACAGCCAATCATATAGGCCGCTAATCACTTCATCCCTGCGCGCCGCCTTTACTACTTTGGTGGCAATTGGTTTACGACCCGGGGGCAATTCATCAATGACCGAAACATCTAGGTCGGCGTAGTAGGTCATCGCCAAGGTTCGTGGAATTGGAGTGGCCGACATCATCAATTGGTGGCAATAAAATAATTCAGAACCAACCCGTTGCTGAATTTCTAAACGTTGCCTTACGCCAAAACGATGTTGCTCATCAATTACAGCCAAACCCAACTTAGCAAAACTCACCTTATCCTGAATAAGGGCATGAGTACCAATAATCAGTTGAGCTTCACCACTCTCAATCATTTCTTGTGCAAGTTTTTTTTCTTTTGCCTTCAAGCTACCCGAGAGCCATGCAATCTTGACTCCTAAAGGCTCAAACCACTCTTGCATTTTGAGGTAGTGTTGCTCAGCCAGAATTTCTGTGGGCGCCATGATGGCAGCTTGATATCCGTGATCCATCGCACGCGCAGCAGCCAATGCTGCAATCACTGTTTTTCCGCTACCCACATCGCCTTGTAATAAACGGTTCATTGGAAAGGTATTGGATAGATCAAGCCCAATCTCAGACCAAACACGAGTTTGAGCGCCAGTTAGCTCGAATGGTAGGACTTTGAGTAAACCCTCTTCAATGCCAAGATTTACTTTGTTTGATGATTTTGTTTTTTCCTGACCCTTCGCAAAACTAGGAGCACGTCTCTCTCTCCGAATAGCATGGGCTCGCTTCAAAGAAATCTGCTGCGCGAGCAATTCTTCAAACTGCACTCGGCGCCACGCAGGATGGGTCCGCTCCAGAAGTGATTGGGTATTGGCATCAGCAGGTGGTTGATGCAAGTAGGTGATTGCATCTTGGAGTGGTGGCCAATCATTAGTTGGCAAAATTTCTGCCATGAGTTTGGGTGGTAAAAATTCCGCCAAACTTTCTTTGAGACTGGCATCCTGAAGAGCCTTTAACACTGCCTTACGAATAATGGTTTGTGAAAGACCAGCGCTAGCTGGGTATACCGGCGTTAAGCTAGCCGACAAGGGCGCCTCTGGTACAACAGCGCGGACAGTAGGATGCACCATCTCAGGACCTTGATAACCCTCGCGAATCTCGCCTCGTACCCGCACATGCGCGCCCACCGCCATCTGCTTTTGCTGGCTCGGGTAGAAATTGAGGAATCGGAGTTGAAGCGAAGCAGTGTCATCCTCAATAGTGACTAAGAGCTGCCTTCTAGGGCGGAACGTGACCTGATTGCGAATCACAACACCCTGGGTCTGAATCGAATGAAACCTTCCAAGCCCCAAAGCTTCCTCGATAGTGAAAAGCTCAGTCTCGTCCTCGTAACGGGATGGCAGGTGCAAAGCAAGCGCCATAGGGGTGTTTAAACCCATCTTTTCGAGTGCAGTTGGCGGTGGCTTAGTCGTCATCGTTAAAATCCAATACCTGATGGTAATGCTATGCAACTTTCCGACTTCAATTACGACCTCCCACCCGAACTAATTGCCCAGCATCCCCTGGCCAATAGAACGGATAGTCGCCTCCTAGAGCTGAGGGCGAATGGGGATAATGTCGCCCAACTGATCGATCGGCAGTTTCCCGACATTCTTAACCTTATCAAGCCTGGGGATTTACTCGTCTTTAATGACACCAAGGTTATTCCTGCTCGCCTGCATGGCAAAAAAGAGACTGGGGGCAACGTTGAGCTCCTGATCGAACGCATTAGCGGTGACAAGCAGGCCTGGGTACAAATTAGAGCCTCAAAGGTTCCTAAGACCGGCAGTATTGTTCATATACACAATAAGTCAGGGGAAACTTTCCCAGTAGAAATGATTGGCTATGACGGCCGATTCTATGAAGTGCGCTTCCCCGAGAATGTATTTGATTTACTTGAGCGCTTTGGCGAATTGCCACTACCGCCTTATATTGAGCATCAGCCGGATCAAGAAGATGCTAACCGCTATCAAACTGTTGTCGCTAAGAACCCCGGTGCTGTCGCAGCCCCTACGGCAGGCTTGCACTTTGATGAAGCTATTCTCAAGAAGCTAAATGAACTCGGAGTTCAGCAGGCCACCGTTACCCTTCATGTGGGTGCCGGCACCTTTACGCCAGTTCGCGAAGAAGACCTCAGCAAACACAAAATGCATTACGAATGGTTTTCAGTTCCGATGGAAACTATTGAGGCAATAGGGGCTACTCACAAAGCAGGTGGCAGAGTCATTGCAGTCGGGACAACCAGCCTGCGTGCCCTAGAAAGCCAAGCTCAAAGCCAACAAGCCAGTGGCGAAACCAATTTATTTATTACACCTGGTTACACATTTAAAACTGTGGATTGCTTGCTTACAAACTTTCATCTGCCAAAATCAACCCTATTAATGTTGGTGAGCGCCTTTGCTGGCGTAGACAATATCCGCAATGCCTATCAACATGCCATTCAAAATGAATACCGCTTCTTTAGCTACGGCGATGCGATGTTCTTAACTAGACAAACTCATGACTAAACCCGTTCACTTCAATATCCTCGCGCGCGACTCAGCGAGCCCTGCACGCCTTGGCCAACTTGATCTTCCTCACGGTAGCGTACAAACACCGATCTTTATGCCAGTGGGCACATATGGCACCGTGAAGGCAATGACTCCGCGGGATTTACATGAGGCCAAAGCACAAATTATTTTGGGCAATACCTTTCATCTGTGGCTACGACCTGGATTAGATGTCATTAAGAAGCATGGCGGCTTACACCGCTTCATGGGCTGGGATAAGCCCATCCTTACTGACTCCGGTGGCTTTCAGGTCTTTAGCTTGGGGGCGCTGAGAAAAATTTCCGAAGAAGGTGTGACCTTTGCCTCCCCAATCAATGGCGATAAATTATTTATGTCGCCAGAAGTGTCGATGGAAATTCAGGCGGTGCTCAATAGTGACATTGCTATGCAGTTTGATGAGTGCACACCTTACGAAGTCAAAGGACAAGCAACATCAGAAAAAACTGCACGCGCTTCACTAGAAATGTCGCTGCGCTGGGGTGACCGCTCCTTAAAACGCTTTCGCGAACTCGAGACAGGCAATGGCCTTTTTGGCATCGTTCAAGGCGGCATGTTTGAAAATTTGCGGGAATTCTCCTTGGATGCCGTCAGCCAACAAGGCTTTGATGGCATAGCTATTGGCGGCCTCTCCGTTGGAGAACCCAAACCCGAGTTTGAGCGCATCCTCAATTTCACGGCCCCTAAGCTGCCAGAGCACATGCCCCATTACTTGATGGGGGTTGGGACACCTGAGGATCTGATGCTGGGCGTCAGTCTGGGTATCGATATGTTTGACTGCGTTATGCCAACTCGCAATGCCCGCAATGGCTGGCTATTTACCCGCTTTGGCGACCTGAAGCTGCGTAATTCAGGGTACAAGGACGATGATCGCCCTGTTGACCCTACCTGCGCCTGCTACACCTGTAAAAACTTCACCAGATCCTACTTAAATCACCTCCAAAAGGCGAATGAGATCCTTGGATCGCAGCTCAACACCATCCACAATCTTTCCTACTACCTCCAGCTAATGGAGGAGGTCAGAGAATCCCTGTCTAAAGACCGTTTTAGCGCCTACCGCGAGGAATTTCATCGGAATCGCCAACGGGGCGTAGAGCCTGGACAGGATTAATACCCCTAGGGCAGTAAATCAGCCCTCAAAGCCCCATACAGTTTAGAATTGCGGGTTTACGGCTTCGCTTTAAAAGCCTAAAACTGAAGCAGTTTCCAATTGGTAATTAATGGAGGTTTTGTATGTGGATTAGTAACGCTTTTGCCCAGGCTCCAGCCGCGGGTGCAGATTCTGGTGGCTTAATGAGCTTCCTTCCCCTTATTTTGATGTTTGCAGTTCTGTACTTCATCATGATTCGCCCACAAATGAAGCGTCAAAAAGAAACTAAAGCAATGCTTGAGTCTTTATCTGTTGGCGACGAAGTAGTGACTGTTGGCGGCATCATCGGCAAAGTTACCGCATTGAAAGATCAAGTTGTTACTGTTGAAATTTCTGCTGGCACTGAAGTGCAGATGCAAAAAGGTGCCATCACAACAGTATTGCCAAAAGGCTCACTGAAGTCTGCTTAATACGTTTGTTTAAAAGTATCTTAATATGAATCGCTACCCTCTCTGGAAATACATAGTCATCCTCTTTGCATTATTAATTGGAGGACTATATTCATTACCCAATTTCTACGGAGAGGCTCCAGCGGTTCAAGTCTCGTCCGCCAAACCAACCATCAAGGTTGATTTGGCGACACAGTCTCGAGTCGAAAAGATTCTGACTGATGGCAACATTAGCAATACCGGCATCTTCTTTGAATCCGCAGGCAATGTAGGTTCAATCAAAATTCGTTTTAACAACACCGACATTCAATTACGTGCCCGCGACTTGCTGCAACAAAAGTTGAATATCGATCAGAACGAACCCAATTTCACAGTTGCATTAAATCTACTCTCCAATACTCCGAGTTGGTTGAATGCACTCAATGCTTTACCAATGCCACTGGGTCTTGACTTGCGTGGCGGCGTTTACTTCTTGCTGCAAGTGGACATGAAGGGCGCAGTTCAAAAGAAGGTGACTTCTTTAGCAACCGATATTCGTAGCCAGTTACGCGACAAATCAATTCGCCAGCAAGGTATTGAGCGCGGCCAGGACACCATCACCCTGACTTTCGGCAGCATTGAAGACGCAGAAAAGGCACGCTCTGTTTTAATGACTAGCCAGCCTGAACTCATTTGGCAAATTAAGCCTACCGGCCTGTCTCCTAAGTTGGTCGGCGAATTTAAACCTACTGCCTTGAAAGAAATTCAAGACAACGCCGTAAAACAAAATATCGTCACACTGAATAAACGCGTAAATGAATTGGCCGTTAAAGAACCAGTGATTCAACAACAAGGCGCTGAACGCATTGTTGTTCAGTTACCAGGCGTGCAAGATACTGCACGCGCCAAAGATATTATTGGTCGTACTGCAACTCTTGAGTCCAGACTAGCTGACCCAATTGTTTCTACGATTGCGATTGGTGAGACTCCACCTCCAGGCATGGATGTATTCCGCTTTGGCGAAACACGCCAAGGTGTATTCAAAAAATCCGTCATTTTCAGCGGCGATCGTATTACCGATGCGAGCGCTGGCTTCGATCAAAACCAACGTCCTGCTGTCAATATCTCCTTAGATGCTGCTGGTGGTCGCGTGATGCAAGAAGTAACTCGTGAAAATATTGGCAAGCCAATGGGCATGATCTTGTTTGAAAAAGGCAAAGGTGAGGTTCTCACGATTGCTACCATTCAAGGCGAGTTCGGATCTAAATTCCAGATCACTGGTCAACCAACTACCGAGAGTGCAAATGACTTAGCCCTCTTGTTACGCGCAGGTTCACTTGCAGCCCCAATGGAAATCATTGAAGAGCGCACCATTGGACCAAGCCTTGGCGCAGAAAATATTGAGAAGGGCTTCAAATCCCTCATCATTGGTTTTGCAGCAATCTCTGTCTTCATGATTGCCTACTACCTCTTATTTGGCACTTTCTCAGTGGTAGCTTTGGCAGTGAACTTGCTACTCTTGATTTCTGTGTTGTCGATGTTGCAAGCCACTTTAACTCTGCCAGGTATCGCTGCGATGGCCTTGGCGCTGGGTATGGCGATTGATTCCAACGTCTTGATTAACGAACGTATTCGTGAGGAGCTGCGCAATGGTGCCGCTCCGCAAACGGCGATCGCTGTTGGCTTTGATAAAGCTTGGGCAACCATCTTAGATTCAAACGTCACCACCTTAATTGCCGGCTTGGCGTTGTTGGCATTTGGCTCAGGCCCAATCAAAGGCTTTGCGGTAGTACATTGCCTTGGTATTTTGACTTCAATGTTTTCAGCAGTCTTTTTCTCACGTGGCCTGGTTAACCTCTGGTACGGCAGAGGTAAAAAAGTTCAGAAACTCGCTATCGGCCAAGTTTGGCGTCCACAGGAGAAATAAGCCATGGAATTTTTCCGGATCAAAAAAGACATTCCCTTTATGCGCCATGCATTGGCGCTCAATGCGGTTTCTCTAATTACCTTCTTAGCTGCTGTTTTCTTCCTCTGGCATAACGGACTTCATCTATCGATTGAGTTCACAGGCGGTACGGTGATGGAGGTTTCTTACCCCCAGACAGCCCCTTTAGATTCCATTAGGTCAAATGTAGAAAAGTTAGGTTACGCAGATACCCAGATTCAGAACTTTGGTAGCTCACGCGATGTGATGATTCGCCTACCGCTACAAAAAGATGCTGAAGGAAAAATGATTTCCTCTGCGGATCAAAGTGCAGCAGTGATGAAGGCGCTTGAACCAGCAACTTCCGGTGTGAAGTTGCAACGTGTTGAGTTCGTAGGTCCACAGGTTGGGCGTGAGCTGGCAATAGACGGATTGATGGCGCTGCTATTTGTGATCATTGGCATCGTGGTTTACCTCTCTTTCCGTTTTGAGTGGAAATTTGCTGTCGCCGGCATCATTGCGAACTTGCATGACATTGTGATCATTCTTGGCTTCTTCGCCTTCTTCCAGTGGGAGTTCTCACTCTCCGTATTAGCTGCAGTATTGGCGGTATTGGGCTACTCAGTTAACGAGTCCGTGGTGATCTTTGACCGTATTCGCGAAAACTTCCGCAAATACCGCAAGATGAATACCCGCGAGATTATTGATAATGCGATTACCAGCACCATCAGCCGTACCGTGATTACTCACGGTAGTACTGAGATGATGGTTTTGGCTATGTTGATTTTTGGTGGCCCTACCCTTTTCTACTTTGCCTTAGCGCTCACCATTGGTATCTTGTTCGGCATTTACTCTTCAGTGTTCGTGGCAGCAGCTCTAGCGATGTGGCTTGGAGTAACTCGCGAGGATTTGGTTAAGGGTGAACGCAAGCCTGAAGACACAAGCCGCAATGATGACCCAAACTTCGGGGCGCAGGTTTAAGGTTTAAGTTTTAAGTTTTAACTGATTAGTTAAGTGTGAAATTCTGATGCTCAAGGGCGGCTAATATTTTCTTAGTCGCACCTTGATGCTCAATCGAGTAGGCCATTGCAGCACTCGACATCTTTGCCAGTTCGGCAGCATTCAATAGCAATTCTTTTAAAGATTCCATCAAGGCAATTGGCTCGCTCAATGGCAGTTCGCCCTTGATGCGCTTTGCAGCACCCATCTCTATTGCATCTAATGCAGCCTGCTGGAAGTTATAAGTATGCTCACCAAGCAATACGGGGCAGCCAGCAGCACAAGCTTCAATGAGATTCTGACCGCCAAAGGGGAGCAGGCTGCCACCCATCACCACTAAATCAGCGGCGCTGTAATACATGGGCATCTCACCCATCGAGTCACCGAGAATCACATCAACCCCCGCATCACTCTTTGGTGTTTCCAGCCATTCCGTGCGGCGTCGAAACTTCAAACCAGCATCATCAATTTGATTGGCTACTTCCGAGAAACGCTCAGGGTGACGAGGCACCAAGCACAGCAATGGGGCAATATCAAATGCATTACTAAGAAGCAAATCCTTCCAAGCCTTCAGAATGACTCCCTCTTCACCATCGCGAGTGCTGGCAGCGCAGACCATTAGGCGCTGTTTGGAATGCAACTCTTGCTTCCAAGATTTACCTTGTTGAACCAGGCTTGGATCAAGCGGTACATCAAACTTGAGGTTGCCAACAATCTCCACTTTTTTAACACCAAGACTGCGATAGCGGTCAGCATCGAATTGTGTTTGAGCCAAGATGCCTGCAAATGCCTGAAATAAAGATCTACCAGCTTTACCAAATAGATTCACTCGACGAGCACTACGCTCAGATAGGCGCGCATTCACCAAAAATAATGGCAGGCCGATTTCTGCACAATAGAACACTACGGTTGGCCAGGCTTCAGTCTCCATAAACAAGCCGAATTTGGGCTTGAATGCACGAATGAAATTGGCTACAGACCAACAAAGGTCATAAGGCAAATAAACTTGGCGTAGCCGACCTGCGGCAATCGCTTTTGCAAATAAAGCGGCGCCAGTGCGACGGCCATTGAGAGTCATGTGTGTTAGCAGAACGGTTTCACCACGCTCTAGATAAGCTTCTATCAGAGGCTGAGCAGCTCTAGTCTCACCAACGGATACCGCATGAATCCATACTGAGCCCTGAGTAATATTTTTCCCATAAGCAAAGCCTAGGCGCTCAGCGAAATGACTTAAATATTCAGATGAGTGACGTGTACGCCAAGCCAGACGAATAAATGCGAATGGCAAGAGTAGATGCCAAAGCAATTGATAAACAGCAAACCAGAACTTGGGGCGGGCACCGTATTGCGAATCCTGCGGTGTGCGCCCAAGGTTTGGAGTCAAACTCACTTTTTAAGACGTTCGGTCAATTCGACCGCCTTGCCTAAATAAGAAGATGGAGTCATCTCAAGCAAAAGAGTTTTTGCATCATCCGGGATCTTCAATCCACGAATAAAGGTTTGTAAATCAGCCTGGTTAATACCTTTGCCACGAGTCAACTCTTTAAGTTGCTCATACGGGTTCTCAATGCCATAACGGCGCATGACGGTTTGCACTGGTTCTGCCAATACTTCCCAGCACTCATCTAAGTCAGCAGCAATCGCCGCATGGTTTACCTCTAGCTTACCCAAACCACGCAAAGCGCTGTCATAAGCTAAAACGCTATGGCCAAAGGCTGGGCCGAGGTTACGCAATACTGTTGAATCAGTCAGGTCACGCTGCCAACGAGAAATAGGTAACTTCTCAGCTAGGTGACGTAACAAGGCGTTAGCTACGCCCAAGTTACCTTCAGAGTTTTCAAAGTCAATCGGGTTCACTTTATGCGGCATGGTTGAAGATCCAATCTCACCCGCTTTAGTGCGCTGCTTAAAGTAACCAATCGAAATATAGGCCCAGAAGTCACGGTCCATATCCAACAAGATAGTGTTGGCACGAGCAATCGCGTCGAACAACTCAGCCATACCATCATGCGGCTCAATTTGAATCGTATAGGGATTGAATGTAAGACCCAAGCGCTTCTCAACTACATTTTTAGAAAAGTTTTCCCAATCAAAATTGGGGTAAGCAGATAAATGCGCGTTGTAGTTACCAACTGCACCATTCATTTTTCCTAGGAGCGGAACTGCGGCAATCGTTGCAATCGCACGCTCTAAACGTTTAGCGATATTTGCTAACTCTTTACCCAATGTACTTGGGGAAGCGGGCTGACCATGGGTACGTGATAACAAAGGTACCTTAGCGTTCTCAATCGCCAAATCCGTTAAAACAGAAAGTACTTTTCTGAGTTGCGGCAACAACACTTCGTCACGCGCCCCACGCAACATCAAACCATGCGAGGTATTGTTGATATCTTCAGAGGTGCAAGCGAAGTGAATAAATTCACTGGCCTTCAATAGGTCTGGACGGCCGGCTACTTTTTCTTTTAAGAAATATTCGACCGCTTTGACATCATGGTTAGTAACTGCCTCGATATCCTTAATGCGTTGAGCATCTGCATCTGAGAAATTTTCTGGCAAGGCCAATAAAAACGCTTCATCGGCTGCGCTGATTTTTGGAACATCCGGCAAACCTGCAGAAGCCAAAGCCAAGAGCCAATGGATCTCCACAAACACCCGTTGACGCATAAATGCAGCCTCGGATAACCAAGGGCGCAAGGCATCTAGTTTTCCTGCATAACGGCCATCTAAAGGGGAAAGTGCGTTGAGGGTAGAAATCGGCTGACTCACGAATATTGCCTTTACATTGAATGTGTCAATAAACCCTGATTTTAATCGTTCTTGAAGGCAACCCAATTTGGCTGGGGTGGCTATACTAAGCCACATGAAACTCATCGGATCCCTCACTAGCCCCTACGTACGCAAGGTACGCATTGTTTTCTTGGAAAAAAAGGTTGATGTAGACCTAGAACTCGAGAATGTCTGGGCTGCAGACACCAAAATTGCCCATAACAATCCTTTAGGCAAGATTCCTTGCTTGATTTTGGATGATGGCGAGGCTATTTATGACTCTCGGGTGATTGCTGAGTATGCAGACACTCTTAGTCCAGTCAGTAAGCTTATTCCAACAGGTAGTCGCGAACGCGCTACGGTTAAAACCTGGGAAGCCCTAGCTGATGGGGTGGAAGATGCCGGTATTTTGGCCCGCTTAGAAGTGACCTTACGGCCCCCAGAGCAGCAAAGTCCGGACTGGCTTACGCGCCAAATGGGCAAAATTGACTCCGCTTTAGCCCAAATGTCCCGTGAATTAGGCGAAAACACCTGGTGCCATGGTAACCAGATGACTTTGGCGGATATTGCCGTGGGCTGTGCCCTGGGTTATATGCTGTTCCGCTTCCCCAATGTCGCTTGGCAGGCTCAATACCCCAATCTGGATGCCTTGTATCAAAAGTTAATGCAAAGGCCTTCCTTTGCTGAAACAGCGCCCCCAGCAGCCTAAATCCCTAGGCGGAAATAATGCCGCCGCCTAAGCAAATATCACCGTCGTACAAAACGGCAGACTGGCCAGGGGTGACCGCCCACTGAGCCTCCGGAAAAGCCAGTTCAAAACTGAGAGGCCCTTCCAATCCTGTTGCAAGTGAGCATGCAGAGTCTGATTGACGATAACGGGTTTTTGCTGAATATTGTCCTGGCGCAGGAGCTGCACCGGCAACCCAACTAGCATCAATCGCAGATAACTGATTAGCTAGTAACCATGGGTGCTCATGGCCTTGGGCAACATACAGAGTGTTGTTAGCAACATCTTTACGTGCCACATACCAAGCATCGCCATTGCCATCTTGGCTACCGCCCAGGCCAATCCCTTTACGCTGTCCCAGGGTAAAGAAGGCAAGCCCCATATGCTCTCCAACCGTTTTACCCTCTGGGGTTTTGATGGGGCCCGGAGTACGTGGCAGGTAGCGGTTTAAGAATTCTCGGAAAGGGCGCTCACCAATAAAGCAAATTCCCGTGGAATCTTTTTTACGTGCATTGTGCAAACCAATTTGCTCGGCAATCTTTCGTACTTCCGTCTTTGGAATCTCCCCCAAAGGAAAAAGCACATTTGCCAATTGGCTTTGGCTTAAGCGGTGCAAGAAATAACTTTGGTCTTTACTAGCGTCCAATGCCTTTAATAATTGCACTCGACCACCTTCATGTCGAACCCGCGCATAGTGGCCCGTGGCGATAGCATCTGCGCCCAAACTCATGGCGTGATCTAAAAAGGCTTTGAACTTAATTTCTGCATTGCACAAAACATCGGGATTTGGTGTCCTGCCAGCAGCATATTCCCGCAAGAACTCGGCAAAAACACGCTCGCGGTACTCAGCAGCAAAATTGACGGCCTCGACATCAATGCCAATCATGTCAGCCACGGAAACGACATCTAGCCAATCCTGGCGTGCGGAGCAATATTCATCGCTATCGTCATCTTCCCAATTTTTCATGAAAAGGCCAATTACTTCATAGCCTTGCTGCTTGAGCATCCATGCCGCAACAGACGAATCCACCCCTCCAGACATGCCAACGACGACTTTGGATGGTTTTGAGGCCGGTATTGCGGAAGAATTGAGCGGGATCATCAAAAAATGCGAGAATTCAATATAAGCTGAAAACCCCATTGTAGAAGTCTTCCTTCAAACTTACCAAGATTCGAAGGAATGCCAAACGAATGGTGATCAGGGTAAATAGATAGGTAGTTGTTGACCTATTTAACTAAAATAGATTTTTCGAAAAATTTGCATTTGGAGACATGCCATGCGCATAGGCGTACCGCTAGAAATCAGACCCGGGGAAACTCGCGTTGCCGCGACACCAGAAACCGTAAAGAAACTGATTGGCCAAGGCCACACAGTCGTTATTCAAAAGGATGCAGGTGTTAAAGCCAGCCAACCAGATTCTGCCTATGAAGCAGTTGGCGCAACCATTGGAAGCGCAGCTGACGCCTTTGGGGCGGAGATCGTTCTCAAGGTGCGCGCGCCTGAAGCTGCAGAGCTCAAGCAAATTAAATCTGGCAGCGTGCTCATTGGCATGCTCGATCCATTTGATAGCGACAATATTGCCGCCATGGCTGCACAAGGTGTAACTGCATTCTCATTAGAAGCTGCCCCACGTACCACTCGTGCTCAAAGCATGGACGTCCTGTCTTCACAAGCCAACATCGCTGGCTACAAAGCAGTGATGGTTGGTGCAAATGAATATCAACGCTTTATGCCAATGCTCATGACTGCAGCGGGAACTGTTAAAGCAGCACGTGTACTAATCTTGGGTGCTGGTGTTGCCGGCCTCCAAGCTATCGCGACTGCGAAGCGTTTAGGCGCCGTCATCGAAGCGTCTGATGTGCGCCCTGCTGCCAAAGAGCAAATTGAATCTCTCGGCGCCAAGTTTGTTGACGTGCCTTATGAAACAGATGAAGAGCGTGAAATTGCTCAAGGTGTTGGAGGCTATGCCCGTCCAATGCCAGAAGCTTGGATGAAGCGTCAAGCAGCCTTAGTTGCAGAGCGTGCTCAACAAGCTGACATCGTGATTACTACCGCCTTGATTCCAGGTCGCAAACCGCCAGTTTTACTGCACAGCGACACCGTTGCTAATATGAAACCAGGCTCTATCGTGATCGACTTAGCAGCTGGTCGCGGTGATAACGGTTCAGGTAACTGCCCTTTGACAGAGGCAGACAAGATTGTTGAAAAGAATGGTGTGAAGATCATTGGTTACACCAACCTTGCAAGTATGGTGGCTGCAGATGCCTCCGCCCTCTACGCACGCAACTTGCTCGACTTCATGAAACTCATCGTTGATGCAGAAGCGAAATTAGTTATCCCAACTGATGATGACATCGTAACTGCCTGCCTCATGTGTCGTGATGGCCAAGCCGTCCGTAAAAACTAATAAAGAATTTTCAAAGGAAACATCATGGATCTCGCTGCGTTTCAAAGCATCCTCACAGTCCAAAACATCACCGTGTTTGTATTGGCCATTTTTGTTGGCTATCACGTAGTTTGGAATGTGACACCCGCACTTCACACTCCACTCATGGCTGTTACTAATGCTATTTCTGGAATCATTATTGTTGGTGCCCTACTTCAAACCGAAGTAATTGGTGGCGATGAGATCACCCTCACCAGCATCATTGGTGCAGTGGCAGTCTTCTTAGCCTCAATCAATATTTTTGGTGGCTTTATGGTCACCCGTCGCATGCTTGAGATGTTCAAGAAAAAAGCTCCTAAGGCTGACGCGGCTGGAACTAAATAAAACTAGAACAAGATCTTATAGAGACCACAATAATGTCAAACATAACAGCGATTTCCTATCTCATTTCATCGGTGCTTTTCATCCTCGCCCTGCGTGGATTGTCATCACCAACAACCTCACGTCAAGGTAATACCTTTGGCATGATCGGTATGTTGCTTGCCGTGATCACCACCTTCATGATTCCTGACTTTAAGCCAGTCTTCTCTTTAATCATTGGCGCAATTGTTGGCGGCGCAATCATCGGAACACTCGCAGCTAAGCGTGTACAGATGACCAAGATGCCTGAGCTCGTAGCGCTCATGCACTCCTTTGTTGGTTTGTCAGCAGTGTTGATTGCGATTGCGGCGGTATACAACCCTGCCCATGACCACACTGGCGCGCAAAAGATTGAGCTCTTTATTGGCGCATTTATTGGTGCAATTACCTTTACAGCTTCCGTCATCGCCTTCGGAAAACTCTCCGGCAAAGTTAGCGGTAAGCCAGTAACTTTTGCTGGTCAGCATTTGCTCAATCTCATCCTTGCGATTGGCATGGTTTCTGGTGGCGTCATGTACTTCATGACAGGAAGCCACGAAGCATTCTTAGTAATGTGTGCAATCGCATTGGTATTGGGTGTGACTTTGATCATCCCAATCGGTGGCGCAGATATGCCAGTCGTTGTATCCATGCTCAACAGCTATTCTGGTTGGGCGGCTGCAGGTATTGGTTTCACATTGAACAATCCAGTATTGATTATTGCCGGTGCTTGCGTAGGTTCTTCTGGTGCAATTCTGTCTTACATCATGTGTAAGGCGATGAACCGCTCCATCTTGGCAGTATTGCTTGGTGGCTTTGGTGCTGAAGCCTCTGCTGGTGGTGCTGATGATGGCGGTCCAAAGAACTACAAAACTGGCTCCCCAGAAGATGCAGCTTTCCTAATGGAGAATGCGGACACTGTTGTGATTGTTCCTGGCTACGGCTTGGCAGTTGCCCGCGCTCAACACGCTCTGAAAGAATTGACAGAGAAGCTCACTCACCATGGCGTCACCGTGAAGTACGCGATTCACCCGGTGGCAGGTCGCATGCCTGGTCACATGAACGTTCTCTTGGCTGAAGCTGAAGTTCCATACGATCAAGTTTTTGAAATGGAAGATATCAATAGTGATTTCGGTCAAGCTGATGTGGTGCTAGTGCTTGGTGCAAACGACGTGGTGAATCCTGCTGCTCGCACTCCTGGCAGCCCAATCTTCGGTATGCCGATTTTGGAAGCCTTTAAGGCAAAAACGATTATCGTGAATAAACGTTCGATGGCTGCAGGCTATGCAGGCCTTGATAACGAACTCTTCTATATGGATAAAACCATGATGGTCTTCGGTGATGCGAAGAAAGTTGTGGAAGATATGGTCAAGTCTGTCAGCTAATGCAGATAAACTGAAGATGTCACGATAGTGAATCAGAATGGCTAGTAAAAATTTACTAGCCATTTTTTTATGCCAGATGCCAAGAAAGATCTCATGTGCTCACTCAAGTACCTCATAATTACCTTTGTATTATTGCTATCTCAGCATGCTCATGCTGATGACAATCGAAAGCACTATTACACCGATATCCCAGGCATTGAAGCTAATGTTCTAATCAAAACTACAACATCATGGAATGGTGCCAAGCTACCCGCATATGGGGAAGGTCAACCTGAAATCACCATCATCCGATATAGATTTGCACCGGGCGCATCAATACCAATGCATATGCACCCAGTCATTAATGCTGGCGTTTTACCTCAGGGTGAGCTACAAATCTTTACAAAAACTGGTGAAAAGATAGCCCTCAAATCCGGTGAGCCACTGGTTGAACTCTTTAAAGAATGGCACTACGGCTTAAACCCAGGGACCGAACCAGTTGACTTAATTGTTGTCTATGCGGGAACGGTTGGAAGCCCTCTGACTATTCGTGAGAAGTAGGCTTAGCAATCAATCTGATTCAGTAATAAAAAACGCCTGGTCTTTTGAACCAGGCGTTTTAGTTTCTACAGCCAGATAGCTGAGGAAATTTGCAGCAATTACATCATGCCGCCCATTCCACCCATACCACCCATGCCGCCCATATCAGGCATGCCACCACCAGCGGAATCATCCTTTGGTGCTTCGCAGATTGCGCAATCAGTTGTCAACAACAAGGCTGCAACAGAAGCGGCATTAACCAATGCAGTTTTTGTTACCTTAGTTGGGTCGATCACACCTTGAGCTACGAGGTCGCCGTATTCACCAGTTGCCGCGTTGTAACCGTTGTTGCCCTTGCTGGCCAACACTGCATTAACAACTACGCTAGCTTCATCGCCTGCGTTAGAAACGATGATACGGATTGGCTCTTCCATTGCGCGCAATACGATATTGATACCTGCGTCTTGGTCAGCGTTATCGCCTTTCAAGCCCTTGATACCTTGCATCGCACGTAACAACGCTACGCCACCGCCAGGAACAATACCTTCTTCAACCGCTGCACGAGTTGCGTGCAATGCATCATCAACGCGGTCTTTCTTTTCTTTCATTTCAACTTCAGTAGCAGCACCAACACGAATCACTGCAACACCGCCTGCCAACTTGGCAACGCGCTCTTGCAACTTCTCTTTGTCGTAGTCACTAGTCGCTTCTTCGATCTGAACACGGATGTTCTTCACGCGCGCTTCGATTGCTTTAGCATCGCCAGCACCGTCAATGATGATGGTGTTTTCTTTGCCAACTTCAATACGCTTCGCTTGACCTAAATGCTCAAGAGTTGTTTTCTCGAGTGTGAGGCCGATTTCTTCAGCAATCACTGTGCCGCCAGTCAAAATCGCGATGTCTTCCAACATAGCTTTACGACGATCGCCAAATCCTGGAGCCTTAACAGCACAAGTCTTGATGATGCCGCGAATGTTATTCACAACCAAAGTTGCCAAGGCTTCGCCTTCAACATCTTCTGCAATGATCAACAATGGGCGACCAGACTTCGCTACTTGCTCGAGTACTGGGAGCAAATCACGAATGTTGCTAACTTTCTTGTCAAACAAGAGAACGTATGGTGTTTCCAATACGGCAACTTGCTTCTCAGGTTGGTTGATGAAATATGGGGAGAGGTAACCGCGGTCAAACTGCATACCTTCTACAACTTCAAGCTCATCTTCCAATGACTTGCCATCTTCAACAGTGATAACACCCTCTTTACCTACTTTTTCCATTGCTTCAGCAATACGCTGACCAATGCTGTGATCGCTGTTAGCTGAGATTGAACCAACTTGAGCGATTTCTTTAGTAGTTGTGCAAGGCTTGCTAATTTTCTTGAGCTCTTCGATTGCAGCTGCAACCGCTTTATCAATACCGCGCTTCAAGTCCATTGGGTTATGACCTGAAACTACGTACTTCATGCCTTCACGTACGATAGATTGAGCCAAAACAGTAGCGGTAGTTGTACCGTCACCAGCGATGTCATTGGTTTTGGAAGCAACTTCCTTCACCATCTGAGCACCCATGTTCTGGAGCTTGTCTTTGAGTTCGATTTCTTTTGCTACGGACACACCATCTTTAGTGATAGTTGGGCCACCAAATGAACGCTCGATAACTACGTTGCGACCTTTTGGTCCCAAAGTTGTTTTTACTGCGTTCGCAAGAATGTTTACGCCTTCTACCATCTTGGTACGGGCGTTATCTCCAAATACGACGTCTTTTGCTGCCATGATTGAGTTCCTTTCTTAGGTACCGATTACTTCTGTACAACAGCCATGATGTCTTCTTCGCGCATTACGAGAAGCTCGTCGCTGCCGACCTTAACTGTTTGACCTGCATATTTGCCGAATAACACGCGATCGCCAACTTTGACGTCTGGTGCATTCAACTTGCCGCTGTCATCACGTTTGCCTGGACCAACTGCCAATACTTCGCCTTGATCTGGCTTTTCAGCAGCAGCGTCCGGAATGATGATTCCAGAGGCAGTTTTTGATTCTTGATCTAAACGTTTAATGATTACGCGATCATGTAAAGGACGCAGATTCATTCCTTCTCCTATGTTAGTAAGTGTTAACTAATTAAAAAACCAATATAAATCAATGTGTTGCAATCTCTTAACACGAAGGCAATAAGCTTTTCAGCTGAATAAGCCTGTTTTAGCACTCGCGTGTAGTGAGTGCTGATTATATAGGTCTGATTCCAGGGATTTCAAGAGCAAATTCACCTTAAATTTCAAATGGGCATCCTGCACTTTCTATAATGGAGGCAGGCAAGTAGGGAGATTCCTACACATAAATAAGCCTTAAGCCCTTACCCCTCCAATCTGTCCTGCCTAGACTGGCTATTCAATGATTGGAGAATGCTGATGAGCCCGAAATCCCGGCTGTACACGCTTGTAAAGGCTTGGAAGAACAAACCCTTCCACGAAGTGCGCGATGCCTGCGGCCAGCCTTGGCTTGGTCTTAGCGGCGAAGCGCTCGAAGAACACCAATCCTGGTCCCAGCGACAAGCGATTAGTAACGAACCCATCTTTAACAGCCAAGGAACTAAGCTGACGAGCTCTTTATTTAGACCATTACTTACCGCCACCGACACACAGCTCCTCAGACTATTCATGGAGGGCTTGGACACTATTACGTATTGGTACCGTAGTGGTCGCTTCATTCCAGGCATCTTGCCTATTCCAGCGCAACATCTAGCCTCCGGTAACTTTATAGATGCCTTGAGTGACCTGATTTTGAATTCTCGACTACCTGTTGGTCTTGTGAGTTTGGGCGCGCACAAGCTCAACGAGCTTGACTCCATGAATTCCTGCATGGAAGGTCTATTACGCATGCGCCGCCTTGGCGTCTTAATCCATGCCCTCGATTTTTGTGGTGCCAGCTCACAAATTCAATGGATTGAGCAAATAGAGCCAGAGGGTATTCATATTGAGATGGGGCAATTTCGTACTGATGGCTTACCAAACGAAATGATTTCGCTTGGTCAGAAATTCCATACCCAAATCTATGCCAGCAACATCACCCTGGTGAAGGATTTAGAAAATGTCATGGCAATGGGAGCGCACCACTGTTATGGCGGACTAATGATGCCACCGGTAAGTCGACATCAAATGCTACACACGAGCGATAGCCGCATCGCTAAAGCCATTTTTTCGCTGCACCCTCATAAAACCTAAACGGAGACAAGTAATGAGAAAACGCGTGATGTTGGTAGATGACCATCCAGCTATGCTGATGGCATTAAAAAGTATGTTGCAGGATCAATTGCTTTTTGAGATAGCAGGACAGGCACAGCATGGGGAGGAATGTCTACGCTCAATCAAAGAAGTAAATCCGAATATGGTGATTCTAGATTTGGATATGCCCAAGACGGACGGCTTTGATGTCATCCGCCGAATTGGTTTGATGCATCCAGAAGTTCGCATTTTGGTCCTATCCAGTCTGGATGAAGCAGTCTATGGCGGCAGAGTGCGATCCTTGGGTGCCCATGGCTTTGTCAATAAGACCGCTGGGGCTGATGTCATTTTGGCTGCATGCGTTGCTATTTCGCAGGGATATACCTTCTTCACACACGGGAAGAACGGTAATACCTCCTTAAGCGATAACGATAAGTTGGCATTGATATCTGATCGTGAACTGCAGGTCATGAAGTATCTCGGAAAAGGGAATACGAACCAACAGATATCAGACCTACTGCACATTAGTAATAAGACGGTGGCAACCTACAAGACCAGAGTCTTTGACAAACTAGGCATTAACAATATTGCCGATTTGATCTTGTTCTGCCGCATGAACAACATCATCGAAAGCTAAAGTTGGTATGCATCGATTTATATTGAAAAAAGTATTTTCTCTCTGCTGCATCTATGGAGGCCTAGTGCATGCTGGGCCTTTTAGTACGGTAGAGCAATCATGGATCGATGCCCGCCCAATCGTACGATTTAGTATTCATGAAAAATATGCGCCTTATCTCGCCGAATCCAATAAAGGAGAAAGTGCAGGGCCATTTAAATCCCTCTTGTCGAGAATGGAAGAGTGCACCCGACAGCAATATGTTCCCGTATGGAGAAAAACAGATTCAGAAGGTTTGAAGCAACTCAGCAGAGGCGAAGTAGATTTCATCATTGATCCACCAAGCATTGATGATCACGTATTGCAATTCGGGTCCTTATCAGAAGCCATCTTTTGGGGGCATGATGTTATTGTCACTAAAACCTCAAGCAATCTGGACTCAGTCAATCTCAAAATCGCCTACTTTGATCGGGGTCTTGAGAATGCACCTACCAGTGCTGATAACTATGATCAAAACCAAGAAACACAATCAGCTAAAGCCTTAATTCAATCACTCGTTAAAAGCGATATCGAGGCGCTAGTCATGCCTATTCGCTTGGCGCGTCGATTACTAGAAGAGTATCAAAATTCAGACTTAAAAATAGATGGGCTATACAGCCGAGATCCTTTTGCTTATCGATGGTTGATATCCGATCACGCCGCTCCTTTACAGAATATATTGAGTCACTTTCTCGAGGACTTAGATCCCATTGCTTCTCGCCAACTCTTTGCACTAGAAAGTGAGTCTAGACAAAAATCAAGCATGCTACCTTGGCTGGGCGCCATCCTCCTCTTCCTTTTTGGTGGGACGATGTTTTACCAACTCCAAAGAAAGTATTTTCATCAGAAGCAAGCTACCGTTGAATTACTGCACTCCAAGGAGTTAGCCGAAAAAGCAAATGCGGCTAAGTCTGCTTTTCTAGCAACTATGAGCCATGAAATTCGTACGCCGATGAATGCCATTCTCGGAGTACAAGAACTACTCCTGGGCAGCGAGCAGTTTCCTCAAAAAGATAAGTCGCTATTAAAGAGCGCTCAAGCGTCAGCCGAATCTCTTTTGGGCATGCTCAATCAAGTGTTGGATATTTCCAAAATTGAAGCCGGCAAACTCACTCTGAATTTAGAGCCTTGTAATCCACATCAATTGATTATGGATATTCATACCGCGTTTTCAACGGTAGCTAAGAAACAGGGGCTATTACTCCACACTTCGATTGACCCAAGAATCGCTGAAGTCCTCATGATTGACTCCTTGCGCCTGCGCCAAGTGCTTCAGAATTTACTCAGCAATGCAATTAAGTTCACTACGGAGGGTGAGGTGTACTTCTCCATCACTGTCCTTGCGGACGATCATGCAGGCCAATTACTCGAGTTCAGGGTGATTGATACCGGGGTAGGCATGGGCAGTGAGCAAATCAAATTAGCTCTACAGGCCTTTGAGCAATTGCCCATTACTCAAGACTCATCTCTATCAGAGCAAGAGAGAGGCACAGGGCTTGGACTGACCATCACCAATCATCTGGTGAACTCCATGAACAGCCACCTCTATTTTGAGAGTGCTCCAGGCTTTGGAAGCAATATTCACTTTTCAGTAGCCTTTCCTAGAACGAGCATTGCCGCTCCCCAGGTTACTGACTTTGATTCACTCGCAGCGTCATCCAGAAGTTTGATCTCGAAAAGAGCAAGCCGAAAAAGCTGTGGCATTCATGCTTTGGTAGTCGAAGATCACCCAGCCAGCCGCCAAATTTTGTCCCTGCAATTAGAAGCGCTTGGCATCAATACTTGCGTTTGTGAAAATGCAACGGCGGCACTAGAGTTACTAGAAGACCATCACTTTGATCTTATGCTGACAGATCAATCCATGCCTGGCATGCAAGGTTCTGAATTAGCTAAACAAATTCGATCTCAAGGCAATCGTGACCTCATCATCATTGGTGTCACTGCCGACATTTACGCCTTAGACTCTCGCCATCAATTTTTATCCTCTGGGATGAATGGTGTACTTATCAAACCACTAAGCTTGGGCGCTCTTGAGAATGAACTCTTGCGCTATTTTGAAACCAGCCAAGAGCCCGCCGCTCCTAATGAGGTCTATTCATTCGATGCATTTTCCAATCTCATCAAAGACGACCCACTCCAAATCATTGTGATCCTCGAGGAGATAGAAAAGGTGCATTTAGATGCGCTGGATCAACTAGCCGCTCACAATAGTAAAACCCCAATAGATGAGAAGCAGTTTCAGGGTCTAGTTCATAAAGTCAAAGGTGGGGCGCAGTTGCTACAAGCTACTGGATTTATCCATGCCTGTGAATTACTTGAAGTTGAAGGACCGCTTTCAGGGCGCCTTGAGCGATTCACCAATCTTCTCAAAGAACAAAACCAAACTATCGACATCTACAAGAAAAGATACCAACATTAATTTGAAGCTCTTGTAGGTGATTGAGCCGCAAGGTTTATCCTATAGGGAATGCGCACCAAGAACATTTCATCCTCTACCGCCGCCTTACTAGCCGGTCTATTGACCTGCCTACTGCTCGGCCCAAAGACTTATTCGGCTGATCTGGTGTCCCAAGAGACCGCTTTAAAGTACATCCCCAAAGCTGTAGCTGCGAGCCTTGAAAAAAATCAGATCCCCAAAGAGGCGATCAGCATTTCAGTAGTTGAAATTGAGCCAGGTCGCCCAGGGAAAGTAACTGCAAAAACCGAAGTGGATTGGCGCTCTAAGCAGGCCATGAACCCTGCCTCTACGATGAAGCTCGTCACCACCCTCACGGGCTTAGATGTGCTTGGACCTCAATATCGCTGGCGCACGAATATCTATACCGATGGACTTATTCGTCAAGGTACTCTCAAAGGCAATCTGTATTTGCAAGGTACTGGCGATCCAAAGCTAGTTCCTGAAGAGTTCGCCAAGATGATGAAGGCCCTACAAAATCTGGGCATTCAGAAAATCGATGGCAATCTGTTCTTTGATAGAAGCGCTTATGCACCCAATGTCATGGAGCACAACACCATCGACGGCGAATCGCTGCGCGCCTATAACGTGCCACCCGATCCCCTGCTATACGCCTTTAGAACGCTTTCATTTCAACTGGGTAAATCGCGTACTGCAGACTTTATTGATATTGGCTATACGCCGCCACTATCCCAACTCAAAGTGATCAACCAAATGCAATTAGTTGATCAGTCCTGCGATAACTGGAAAAGCAATATTCGCTTTAACCTTGATCCCGAAGGAGATGGGGCCACTACCAACCAACTCCTGACTGCGCAGTTCTCCGGCAGCTTTCCGAATACCTGTAAGGGAGTGAACTACAACGTTGTTGCTTTGGATGCCAACACCTTTCTTACTCAAGGTTTTGCTGCAGCCTGGGAATTATCTGGCGGAACTTGGACTCAAGCACCCACCGGAAAGTCTAGCGCCGTCCCTCTGGCAGCGCGGTTACTGTTGCAGTTTGAAGGCATTCCTTTGGCTGATGACGTACAAGACATTAATAAGTATTCAAATAACGTCATGGCCAGACAACTCATGCTGACCTTAGCCTTGGAGAAGATGGGTAAACCAGCGACCACTGAAAATGGGGAGCTTGTAATACAGAGTTGGTTAAAGGGACTGGGACTTCAGTTCCCGGAACTCGTGATCGAGAACGGCTCCGGCCTATCACGCAACGAAGCAATCTCTGCCGAGCATATGACGCAATTATTGGTTGCAGCTCGAAACTTACCTGTAGCAGATACTTTTTATAACAGCCTACCGATTGCAGGTACAGATGGCACGATGCGTAATCGCCTCATGGCACATTTACGAAAATTTTTGCATTTAAAGAAAAGGCCTGAGGCGCGAATCAAGACGGGATCACTTGCCGATGTCAGGGCAATCTCTGGATACGTGATGAGCAAATCTGGAAAGATGTATGCAGTGACTTCATTCATTAACCACCCCAATGCTTGGAGAGGTTTAGAGGCGCATGATCAATTATTGGCGTGGCTACTAGATGATGGTCCAGAGCCAAAACAAGCGCGCTGAAGTCGGTCTCTGACGCCATCCCATTCCTCGCCTGCTGGCGGTTCTGGAAATAAAATTAAATCCCAACCCTGCTGATCTAAGTCTCGCAAAGAACGATACAAACGACTTGCAAATGTAGTGCTATCGCTTGGCACAATCACTTCCTCAAAATGCACAGATGGATGTCCATCCTCACCTAAAGAAGAATCTGAATCCCATACCGCAACTGCTACCCGTGACTTGATATCCGGGAACTCACTCAAGGCATCTAAGACTCTGCCTGGCGCATACATTCTTAATGGAGTTGTCGGGGCGTAATGGGCACGCAGGCTACCTGAGACTCTTGGCAGGCCATCGTCTTGCTTAGTTGAGTTGAGTTCACCAGGTAAATAAACTTTGATACCCGTCTTAGAAAAAATTTCTCCAGGAGTAATCAAGCCTGGACGCAATAAGACCGGATGATCACCGGAAGATAAATCAATAATGGTCGATTCAATACCGACTTCGCAATCACCACCATCCAAAATCATCAGGTCTAACATGCCTTCAAATTCGCTACGGACATCGGCAGCTCTCGTAGGAGATACTTTTCCGAAACGATTCGCAGAGGGGGCTACTACTCCACCCTTAAATTTACGGAGTAACTCTTGCGCAATCGGATGGGCAGGCGCCCGAATCGCTACCGTATCCTGACCACCAGTAAGTTCATTTAAAACGCTTTTATCTTTTTTAAAGACTAGAGTTAGTGGACCCGGCCAAAAAGCATTGATGAGTTTTAATGCGTCCTCTGATAAGTCCCTAACCCAGGGCGCTAAAACCGGAAGCCAATCAACTTGCGCCTGATCAAACTTGTCAGGGGCTGCTATGTGAACAATTAACGGGTGATTAGATGGTCTGCCCTTGGCAGTAAAAATCTGTTTGATTGCATCAGGGTTCTTTGCATCCGCGCCCAAGCCGTAAACCGTCTCAGTTGGGAAGGCGACTAAGCCACCATCTCGCAAATTTTGTACTGCTTCGTTAATTACCGCAGATGAATGCAGTGCGCTACTATCGCTGGACATTTCTAGGGCTCGATCCCTAATTCAACAGCGACGGCTGCGCAATTTTGGCGCGCTTGATTCAGCGACTCGCCCAAACAATTGATGTGCCCCATCTTGCGACCCATGCGTGGATCGGATTTGCCATATAGATGTAACTTGGCATCCGGGTGAGATAGCACCTTATCCCAAGCAGGCTCTCTTGCACTATCTTCACTACCTTCGTACCAAAGATCTCCTAAGAGATTAAGCATAGAGACCGGCGCTAGCAAGCGAGTGTCGCCCAAAGGCAAGCGAGCCATACTTCTGACTTGCTGCTCAAACTGACTGCTGACACAGGCGTCCATGGTGTAGTGGCCCGAGTTATGCGGACGCGGAGCAATTTCATTTGCAACGATGTCGCCGCTCTTGAGCACAAAGAACTCAACACATAAAACACCCACGTAATCAATCTTACGAATGAGCGCTTTAGCAGCCTCAATAATTTTTTTCTCTTGGGGAGGCTTAAGTGATGGCGCTGGCACCGTAGAAGTGTGCAAGATACCATCGCGATGAATATTTTGAGAAACTGGATAAGCCACTACTGCATCGTCATATCCTCGCACTACCAATGCGGATACTTCAAAATCCAAATCCATGCGCTTTTCCAGCACGCAAGGCACTCTACCCAATTCAGCCCAAGCAGCAACTAGATTGGCGGAGTCATAAACCGTAATTTGACCTTTGCCGTCGTAACCCATGCGGGCTGTCTTCAGAATGCCAGGAAATAGATCTGCAGGCACATGCTCAATATCTGCATCATGCTCAATGACACAGTAAGGTGCAGGGCCAATATTGGTTTCTGCCTTCCAGGTAGCTAAGAACTTTTTCTCAGCAACGCGGTTTTGAGCCAAAGACACGCAACTGCTACGGGGCGCCACAAAGACACCCAAAGACTCGAGCTCATCCAAAGCTTGAGCAGGAACATTTTCAAATTCAGTGCTTACGGATTTGCATAATGTCGCCATCTCTTTTAATGCAGCGGAGTTGGTGTAATCAGCTTGAATAAATTTTTCAGCAATAGAGCCGGCAGGACTGTCAGACCCAGGATCCAGAACGCAGACCTTGTAACCCATCGCTTGGGCAGCCTGTGTAAACATCCGCCCCAATTGACCACCACCTAAAATCCCCAAATATGAGCCCGGCAAAATGGGCTCCAAACGATCCGCCATCTTTTAATATCCCGGCAAATTCATAGAGCGCGCGGTATCGGACTGCTTCGCACGGAACTCTTCTAACTGTTTTGCTAAAGCAGCATCATTGACTGCCAAATTAGCAATCACATGCAACGCTGCATTGGCAGCGCCTGCTTCACCAATAGCAAATGTCGCCACCGGGATGCCCTTGGGCATTTGTACGATGGAATACAGTGAGTCTTCACCGCGTAAATATTTGCTAGCAACTGGAACGCCATAGATAGGCACAATTGTTTTTGATGCCAACATGCCCGGTAAATGCGCAGCACCACCAGCACCAGCAATAATGGCCTTGAGACCATTTTTAGACGCATTTTCTGCATAAGCAAACATATCGTCTGGCATGCGATGAGCGGAAACTACTTTAGCCTCGTGTGCAATGCCAAATTGCTCCAGCATTTGAGCAGCGTGCTGCATGGTGTCCCAATCTGAATTGGATCCCATTACTATTCCGACTACTGGCTTTTTGCTCATTTACCTCTCCAAATGCCCTGATCTACATCGTTAATCTATCTAAGGCCTTATTATCCCAGCCTTTTTAGGGCTTCAAGGAAATTAGGCCTTAGTTAAGCGAGCGAGGGCTTCGCGGTACTTTTCCGCCGTTTTATCAATGACATCCGCAGGCAAAGCAGGTGCTGGGGCTGTTTTTGACCAAAGCTTGCCATCAACCATGGCAGTTTCGAGCCAGTCACGAACAAATTGCTTGTCATAGGAAGGGGGATTAGCACCCACATAGTAGGTTTCAGCAGGCCAAAAACGGGAAGAGTCAGCAGTGAGGATTTCGTCCATCAATACCAGCTGGCCAGCATCATCTAAGCCAAATTCAAACTTGGTATCAGCAATGATGATCCCGCGAGTCGCGGCATATTCAGAAGCCTCTTTGTACAAACGAATGCTGACTTCACGAATCCGATTGGCCAACTTCTCACCAATCATCTCGATTACCTTGTCAAAGGAGATATTTTCATCATGCTCACCTACCTCTGCTTTGGCGGCAGGGGTAAAAATAGGTTCAGGCAACTTCTGTGCATTTTCTAAGCCTTCTGGCAATGCAATCCCGCAAACTTTTCCAGTCTCTTTGTAATCTTTCCAACCGCTGCCAGCCAAGTAACCACGTACTACCGCTTCAACCAAGATTGGCTTCAGTCGTTTCGCTACTACTGCACGGCCTTTAACCTGGTCTACTTCATCAGCAGGCACAACACTTTCAGGATCAATGCCAGTCAAGTGATTCGGAATTACCTGGGCTAACTTGTCAAACCAAAAGTTAGCCATTTGGTTGAGCACAATACCCTTCTCAGGAATTGGCTGACCCATAACTACGTCAAAGGCAGACAAGCGATCGGTAGTGATCATGAGTAGCTTGTCATCACCAAGCGCGTATACATCACGCACTTTTCCTTTGGAGAGCAAAGGCAAGGACTTAATAGAAGTGGCGTACAAAGCTGGCATATTTATCTCACTTAACGATCTGGGCTAATTTGCCGCTCTTATACAGCTCAGCCATTTTTTCCAAGGGAATTGGCTTAATTTTGGATGCTTGACCCGAACTACCAAAAGCGTTGAAGCGAGCAATGCACACTTTCTTAGCGGCTTCACGCGCAGGCTTGAGGTAATCACGTGGATCAAACTTACTTGGATTTTCGAACATATAGCGGCGGATCGCACCAGTCATCGCCAAACGAATATCGGTATCAATATTGATCTTACGCACACCGTTCTTAATGCCCTCTTGAATTTCCTCAACAGGAACGCCATAAGTTTCTTTCATATCGCCACCGAATTCACGAATCTCTGCGAGCAATTCTTGGGGAACACTGGAAGAACCATGCATGACTAAATGCGTATTTGGAATGCGTGTGTGAATTTCTTTAATACGCTCAATTGCTAAGATGTCACCAGTAGGCTTCTTAGTAAATTTGTAGGCACCGTGGCTAGTACCAATCGCAATCGCTAAAGCATCGCACTGAGTAGATTTTACAAAGTCAGCAGCTTGCTCAACGTCGGTCAATAACTGCTCACGCGTCATCTTGCCATCAGCACCATGACCATCTTCTTTGTCGCCCTGCATTGTCTCCAATGAACCGAGAACACCTAACTCAGCTTCAACCGTAACCCCAATAGAGTGTGAGAATTTCACCACTTCCCTGGAGACATCGACGTTGTATTCATAACTCGCAACGGTCTTACCATCGGCCTCTAAGGAGCCATCCATCATCACGCTAGTAAAGCCACTCTTAATTGCGGCCATACAAACCGCTGGACTTTGTCCATGGTCTTGATGCATCACAACTGGAATATGTGGGTAAGCCTCAACTGCAGCAGAAATCAAATGACGCAAGAATGATTCGCCAGCATATTTACGAGCACCAGCAGAAGCTTGCATGATCACCGGAGAATCTGCTTCATGAGCAGCTTCCATAATTGCCGTAACTTGCTCTAAATTGTTAACGTTAAATGCTGGCAAGCCATAGCCATTTTCAGCAGCGTGATCCAAGAGTTGTCGTAAAGAAACTAAAGCCATATTGATCTCTTAATTAAAAATGTTAGTAATAAATAATTTGAATAAATGTTTTAAGCAGTGAACTACTTCACCTGAATAATCTTGAGTGAGTTCGTACCGCCAGGCTCACCCATAGGCTCACCTGAAGTCAATACCACTACATCACCCTTCTTCACCGCCCCTAACTTCTTGAGGCAATCCTCTACTTCTTGCAGGGCAGTATCACGTTGCTTGGTGTAATCCAGACCAATGGGGAACACATTGCGGTAAGTACTCAAGGCGCGCTGAGTTGTAATCTTTGAAGTTAAAGCAAAAATAGGTAAATGAATATTGTGACGACTCATCCAAACCGCAGTGGATCCTGAATCCGTCAAAGCAGCAATGGCATTGGCATTGAGATGGTGCGCCGTAAAGAGCGCGCCCAAGGCAATCGTTTGATCAATACGTGAGAAGGTTTGATCCAAGAAATCGGTATCTAGTTTTACACGATCTGATTTTTCTGCTTCAACACAAATCTCAGCCATCGCCTTGATTGTTTGAACTGGATACATACCGGCAGCAGATTCTGCAGACAACATCACTGCATCAGTACCATCTAATACCGCATTAGCCACATCACTCACCTCAGCACGCGTAGGTACTGGAGCATTAATCATGGACTCCATCATTTGTGTAGCGGTGATCGTAAATTTGTCAGCTTCGAGCGCCAACTTAATCATGCGCTTTTGTAAAGCTGGGACAGCTGCGTTACCAACCTCAATCGCCAAGTCGCCACGTGCAACCATAATGCCGTCGCTCTCGGCAATGATGCTATTGAGCGCATCAGGCTCAATCGCTTCAGCACGCTCAACTTTTGCAATCGTGCGGACTTTACCGACGCCATGCTTTGCGCTAGCGGCATCTGCCAGCTTGCGGGCATATGCCATGTCAGCACCGTCTTTTGGAAAGCTAATCGCCAGAAAATCTACGCCCATCGCGATCGCTGCATCCAAATCAGAAATATCTTTTTCTGTCAGCGCTGGAGCAGTTAAGCCTCCACCAGCACGATTAATACCCTTGTTATTAGAGAGTGGGCCACCTTGTTCCACCAAGGTAAAGATTTCTCCACCCTTCACACTCTCAACGCGCAATACAACCAAGCCATCGTTCAATAAAAGACGATCGCCCGGCTTGACGTCTTGTGGCAACTCTTTGTAATCCAACCCCACGCGCTCTTGATTACCCAGCTCGCAAGCGACGTCCAGAATAAATTGCGCGCCTTCTTTTAAAAGAATTTTGCTATCAACAAATTTACCTACGCGAATTTTTGGGCCTTGAAGATCGGCCATGATGCCAACCTCTTTGCCAACTTCAGCGGAAATGCTGCGCACCAAATCATGACGCGCCTTATGGTCAGCAACAGTGCCATGAGAAAAGTTCATTCTCACAACATCCACACCTGCACGAATCATCTCGCGCAAAACTTCAGGCTTTTCTGATGCAGGCCCTAATGTGGCAATGATCTTTGTTGCTCTCAACATATTTAGTCTTTCGCTCTTTCAGCTAGTACTGCAAAGGCTGGCAAGGTTTTACCTTCCAAAAATTCTAGGAAAGCACCGCCGCCAGTCGAGATGTAATCCACTTGATTTTCAATACCGTACTTCGCAATTGCAGCCAAGGTGTCACCACCACCTGCAATTGAAAACGCTGGTGAATGGGCAATTGCTGCTGCCAACATTTTGGTTCCGCCGCCAAACTGGTCAATCTCAAAAACGCCCAATGGGCCATTCCATACAATCGTGCCAGCATGCGCCAACATGATCGACAGACGGGCAGCAGTTTTAGGGCCGATATCCAAAATCATGTCGTCTTCTGCGACCTGATCAGCTGGGACACGGTTAGCACGTGCCAATGGAGAGAGTTCGTTCGCAACCACGACGTCTTCAGGAATAGGAACATGCGCGCCGCGCTTTTCCATAATCCCCATAATTTCTCGCGCTTCATCAACTAAGTCTGGCTCTGCTAGCGACTTACCGATTGGCAAACCTTTTGCCAACATAAATGTGTTGGCAATGCCACCACCCACAATTAATTCATCTACCTTATCAGCCAAAGCTTTAAGGATGGTGAGCTTTGAAGATACTTTAGAACCCGCCACAATCGCTACCAATGGACGCTTAGGGCTTGCTAGCGCACGACTTAATGCGTCTAACTCTGCGGCCATCAACGGACCAGCACAAGCAATTGGTGCAAACTTGGCTACACCATTCGTAGTTGCTTCCGCACGGTGAGCCGTACCAAAGGCGTCATTGACATAGACATCACACAAAGCGGCAATCTTCTTAGCCAACTCATCATTATTTTTTTTCTCGCCCACATTCAGACGACAGTTCTCAAGCAATACCAACTCGCCTGGATTGACCTCAAAACCACCATCTACCCAATCACTGATTAAAGGCACTTTGCGATTTAAGAGCGTAGCAATGCGATCGGCTACCGGAGCCAAGCTATCCTCAGGCTTAAATTCGCCCTCAGTTGGACGACCCAAGTGTGATGTGACCATAACCGCCGCACCGGCATCCAAACACATTTGTACCGCAGGCATGGAAGCCCTAATTCGGGTGTCTTCGGTGATATTGCCCACATCATCCTGAGGAACATTGAGGTCGGCACGGATTAAAACCCGCTTTCCCTTGAGAAGACCTGCTGCAGCTAGTTCACTTAGTCGTTTTACTTTAAAGAGAGTTTCCGGCATGAGAATGGGCAAATTTAGTGGTTTATTGGGAATGCTCCATTCTAAATCGTCTGGGCTTGAGACCCCAAAGGAATTGGACTACCCCGCCCCGCTCCCTGCTCTACAATAAAGGCTGAGACGTATTTCAGGCCCAGGGGCTCCCCAGTGGCTTGACACCCTGTTTTACCGAATTGAATCACCCTATTTATTACATATTTAAAAGGTAGAGAAAATGTCGATGTCCGACCGCGATGGCTTTATTTGGTCCGATGGGAAGCTCGTTCCCTGGCGTGAGGCCAATATTCATGTGCTAACCCACAGTCTCCACTATGGAATGGGTGTATTTGAAGGTATTCGCGCCTACAAAACCCCCCAAGGTACCGCCATTTTCCGCCTTCCAGAGCACGTAAAGCGCCTATTCAATGGAACCAAGATTTTCCAGATGAATATGCCCTGGACCCCTGAGCAGATCACCAGCGGCATTATTGAGGTAGTTAACAGCAATAAGCTGGAATCTTGCTATATCCGCCCAATTATCTTTATTGGCTCACAAAAACTGGGCATCTCTCCAAAAGGTAACAGCATCCATACTGCGATCGCTGCCTGGGAATGGGGTGCATATTTGGGTGAAGACGGCCTTAACAAGGGTATCCGCGTTAAAACCTCCTCATTTACTCGCCACTTTGTGAACTCCTCACTGGTGCGCGCCAAGGCCTCTGGTTACTACATCAACTCCATTTTGGCCAACCAAGAAGTAACAGCCAATGGCTACGACGAAGCGCTCCTACTGGATACAGAGGGTTATGTATCCGAAGGTTCTGGCGAAAATATCTTTATCGTTAATAACGGCATTATTTACACGCCTGATCTGGCTTCTTGTTTAGATGGCATCACCCGTAACTCCATTATGCAAATAGCTAAAGATCTTGGCTATGAGTTGCGTGAAAAGCGCATTACTCGTGATGAAGTGTATTCAGCTGATGAGGCTTTCTTTACCGGCACTGCTGCGGAAGTAACACCAATTCGTGAATTAGATGACCGCACTATTGGTGACGGTAAGCGCGGACCGATTACTGAGAAAATTCAGAAGACCTACTTTGACGCAGTCTACGGCAGAAGTGACAAGTACAAGTCTTGGTTAACTTACGTTAAGTAATAGGAAATCAGAGAATGAGTGAAGCTCAAGTTGTAATGGTGAATGGCAATACCGATTTGCCTTTGCATTGCCCAACCAATAAAACCCCTAGCTGGAATTCACATCCACGTGTATTTCTCGATGTTGCTAAGACGGGTGAAGCAAAGTGTCCTTATTGCGGCACTGAGTACAAACTCATCCCTGGTACCGAGCCTCACGGGCATTAAGTCCATCAGCACCTCAGAGCGGGGTGCTGTTTCGGGATACCTCATATGAATCGTATTCTGATCATCGCCCCCAACTGGATTGGTGATGCCGTAATGTCCCAGCCCCTGCTGGCGGCTCTCAAAGTAATTTACCCACAGTCACAAATTGATGTTCTAGCAAGCCCTTGGGTTGCACCCATTTATCGCGCTTGCACAGAAGTTCATCAAGTCATTGAAGCGCGACTAGAGCACAAGCAATTGCAATGGGGCCTGCGTAAGCAACTCGCAAGGCAACTCGAATTAAATCAATACGATGCCTGCTTTGTTCTGCCTAACAGCTTCAAGTCTGCACTCATACCTTGGCTTGCCAATATTCCGCTACGCATTGGCTATCGCGGAGAGATGCGCTTTGGACTCATTAATTTTGCTTTAGACAATCCGAGCAAAACCAATCGTCCACCAATGGCCAATCATTACCTTGCGCTTTGCAATGTAATAAGTCATTCGAAAGAGATTGATAGTGATCAATCAGCAGATCCTCAACTCAACATCTCAACTATAGCCAAGCAGTCTGTAAGCAATAAGTTACAAGCGGCTGCAATCGAAAACAAATCAATTTATGTTCTGTGCCCAGGCGCTGAGTACGGGGTAACAAAACGCTGGCCTACCGAACACTTCGCCACGCTTGCGCAGCAGCTAATCACCAATAATGCAGATGCTCACGTCATTCTTCTAGGCAGTAAGGGCGATTACACTTTGGGTGAGGGCATTAGGGCTCAAGCCAATGATGCCCCCAAAATATATAACTGGTGTGGCGATACCTCACTCGATGAAGCAATTGCGCTCATCGGTATGAGTAAAGCCTTAGTCAGCAATGACTCTGGCTTAATGCATATTGGCGCCGCTTTAAAAGTGCCGCAAGTAGCAATCTTTGGCTCGAGCGACCCACACCATACACCGCCGCTATCCGCTAAAGCTAAAGTCATTTATCTCAACTTGCCATGCAGCCCTTGCCATAAAAGAGAGTGCCCCCTTGGACACCTCAAGTGCTTAAAAGATATCTCGCCAGAGAATGTATTTGAAGTAATTCAGAATCTTCATTAAGCTCACAACAACTTAAGTCACCAGAAAGTAAGCCATGCCAAAACTAGCGAGACTTTTTCATAATGCCGATGAAGTGGTAGATGCTTGGCGCGATGCTTTAAAACATCGCGATGTCAAAGGTGCTTTAGCTATCTGGCTGGATGATGACTCCATTACTTGCGTGCTACCAGAAGGTCAACGCCTAAGCGGTCATGCAGAAATTCGCGCAGGCTTAGAGCGTCTCTTGGCCAAACAAGCTCTGTTTTTGGAGCCCATTGCCTGTATTAGCCATTCGGTTTTAGGCGCAGCCGTTTATGATACAACTGAAGCAGTACATCTACGTGCCGATCAAATTGAAGCGGAGTTCTTTCTCAACATCACCTTAGTGCTATTACAAGACAGTCAAGGCTGGCGCATTGCCCACCTGCATGCAAGTCACTCGACTGAAGAGACCTTCGACGCACCGTCCACACCACACGGACTGCATTAATTACTAATGCCAAAAAGGTTGCCATCTCATGGATGAGCAAGTACTGCGATCCCTTATCAAGTGGCCCAATGTTCCGCATTGCTTTGGCTGGCTTGCATTAGATCGTCGCGGTCAATGGCGTATGCGGGATGAATTTGCACAAACCAATCAATTGACTGGGAGTGTCATCCAGCATGCAGCTCTTAATGAATTCATTTCCAGAAATTACGCATGCGATTCTTTGGGTAGATATTTCTTTCAGAATGGTCCTCAAAGAGTTTTCATCACATTAGATGCCACGCCATGGATTGCCAGAATCATTCCAAGTGAAAGTGGCCCTCAACTATTGACACAATGCGGTACGCAAATTAAACCGCAGGGGGCTCTGAGCGATGAAAAAGGCAATATCTACATTACTGGAATTATTGTGCAATCACTATCCGATCAAATCGATAGCACCGTATTCAGCCAAATAGAATCACTATCAGTCGCGCTATTACATGATCATGATTTGGATCTATTCTCAGATCAGTCAAAAGTGATGGAGGACGCCTGTAGCTTTAGAGGTTCTTGGCAATGGGATGGCAAAGAACTACCGATTGAACCCATTCACTCGCTAGAACTCAGTGAACGCTTTCGCTTTATCAAAGCACCAAGCAATTAATTAGCCGGGCATGTTTTTGCCCTGCTCCTTCAACTCTTCTTGATATTGCTTTTGCATTTCACGTAGGCGCGCATCAATACTGGAAGCCTGATAGAAATCCGCCCCACCAGAAGATCTAGCAATCTTGAGCTGCTCAATGGCTGAAGGCCATGCACCTTCAAGCGCATACTTTTCTCCAAGGGCGTAATGGCGCATTGGCACATTCTTTGCTTGGTCATACGCATTAGAAAGCATAGCCCACCAAACCACCTCATTGGGCTGTAACCTTGTGCGCGCCTTTAGCCAAGTAATGGCGTCATTGGTGCGTCCGAGTTTGAGATAGGCATTCATCATTGCCGCTCCAGCAGCATAGGACTGCGGGTAGGCCTTTAAAGTTGCTTGGGCAATTTGCAGAGCCTCATCACCCTTACCCCTAGCTAATGCCAACTCTGACGCCGTAATATCTAAAGAGAGGCTTTGTCGCTGAATAGGTGATCCTGGTGCACTCGCACTATTGGCCAGATTGCGCGCTTGTTGTAGGTAACTGGAAGCCTGATCGAACTTACCTTGTTTTTGCGCAACCAATGCAAGCCCATAAAATCCTTCCATCTGCTTGCCGGGAGCCGACTGCTTACTCAAACCATCAAAGGTGTTTTTTAAGTCATACATCTGACTAGAGCTTCCAGACTGCTCCATGCGAGCACGTGCTTTTATGAAATAAAACTCCACGGATGTTGGCACATTCCTGTTGGCGATGTTACGAGCACGATCTTGCATGTCAGCAATACGATCAGTGGTTAATGGGTGAGTACGCACATAGGATGGAACGCCACTATCCATAATCCCCGTAGCCTTTTGTAGGCGCTGGAAAAAACCTGGTGCGCCATTAACGTCATAACCACTCGCCGCCAGAATCTGAAAGCCAATCCGATCCGCCTCGCGCTCAGCATCTCTTGAGTACGAGAGTTGGTTATTTACAGCCAAAGCCTGTCCACCCTGCATAAGCCCAGAGGCGGCGCCTGGATTACGGGACGCTGCTAATGCGCCCAGCACCATACCAGCTAAAGCGATCATCATATTGGTGGTTTGCTTGTCCATTTGACGCGCAAGGTGACGCTGTAAGACGTGACCAGTCTCGTGACCCATCACCGAAGCCACTTCTGAATCCGTTTCAGCACTAACCAATAGCCCCGTATGAAATCCAATAAACCCGCCTGGCAATGCAAACGCATTAATGCTGCTGTCTTTAACGGCGAATACCTCAAAGTTATAGGCTCCGCTGCCCTGCTCATTGGCACCGCCCAATTGCAAACGTTTTGCTGCTTGCAATAGGCGTCGCTCCATTTGATTTAAAAAATCATAAATTGGTAAATCATTCGAATAATCTGCATCCGGACGAATCTGACGCATGATCATTTCGCCGTATTTTTTCTCATCCATGCGGCTTAAGCTATCGCCACCAGGATCACCCATATCAGGAAGAACAAAGGCTCCTTGAGTTTGAGGTGTATTACGCGAGGGAAGATTCGAAGATCGGGCATCAGGTGACTGAACTGCCCTACCCAAGTTTTGCAATGCAGCTGACTCACCTTGCACAGACACATCACCCGTTACCGATAAGGGTGTTGGTCCAGCAGCATATACGAAGCCAGCACTTGGACAAGCCAAGGCCAGAATCAGCTGGCCAGCCAAAATTCGCTTAAATAACGATGATTTTTGTGGTGTCTTTATGACTTGCATCCCTATATGGTAAAACTTATCCCATGAACAAACTAACTCATTTTGATGCCAGCGGGCAAGCCCATATGGTCAACGTTGGAGATAAGCCCAATACCCATCGGATTGCCATTGCTACAGGCAAGATCACCATGCTGCCAGAAACCTTCAGCATGATCGAGGCAGGTACCCATAAAAAAGGGGATGTCTTAGGTATCGCCCGCATTGCAGGCATTCAGGCATCCAAGAAGACATCAGACTTAATCCCCCTCTGTCACCCGCTAGCTCTCACGCACGTCAGCCTGGAATTTACCCTCAATAAGGATGCCAGCAGCATCACTTGCCAAGTCAGAGCTGAGACCACTGGCCCCACTGGCGTAGAAATGGAAGCCCTCACCGCTGTCCAAGTTGCTTTACTCACCATCTACGACATGGCAAAAGCTGTTGATAGAGGCATGGTGATGGGCGATGTACATCTACTTGAGAAGAGTGGTGGCAAGTCTGGCGAATGGAAAGCGGGGAAGTAAACGCTAACCTAAGCAGCATCCAGAACATGTAACTTTTAGTCTTGTCCAAATCTTGTCCAAATGAAGGATAAGAAATGGCATCAATCCGATTTAGAAGTAACAAGTGGCAAGCTCGTGTTTCTCGCAAAGGGGAACAATCTCTAGTCAAAACATTCCAATCAAAAGAAGGTGCCGAACGCTGGGCAAGAAGCGTTGAAGTGGAATGGGACAGAGGAACCTATACCAATATTCACCAAGCCCAAAAGACTACCTTTGGTGAACTTATAGAACGTTACTTAAGAGAAGTAACACCACTGATGCGTGGAGCTGGTGCAGACACCATTCGCCTGAAAGCCATAATGAGAAGACCGATTGCCAAGGTGAATATGGCAACGCTAACTTCTGGCAAGATTGCCAAGTATCGTGATGAGCGTTTACAAGAGATCAAGCCCAGTACTGTGGTACGTGAACTGGCCTACTTTTCTTCCATAATTAACCATGCTCGTAGAGAATGGGGTTTAAACACTCCAAATCCCGTTTTGGGTGTCAGAAAGCCTACTCAACCGCAGGGAAGAAATCGGGTACTGACTTACGATGAGGAAAAGATTCTGCTTGAGGCATGCACCCCGAAAGCCAACCGTAATATCTACACAAGACCATTTGTAATCCTTGCCATTGAGACTGCTATGCGTAGAGGGGAGATTTTGAGCCTTCGCTGGGATGACATCAATTACCAAACTAGAACCGCCTATTTAGCTCTTACCAAGAATGGTGAATCTCGAAGAGTTCCCCTATCTACGAGAGCCATAGAGACTCTCCAGTCGCTACCTAGAAGTATTGATGGCAGAATTCTGCCCATTAACTTTGCAGCACTAGAAACCAACTTTAAACGAGCTAGGGAGCGTGCTGGATTAATTGATTTACGAATCCACGATCTCAGACATACCGCAGCCACTCGACTATCAGAGAAGCTACCGAATCTACTTGAGCTATCAGCTGTTACTGGTCACAAGAGTCTAGCGATGCTCAAGCGTTACTACCACCCAAATGCGGAGCAGCTAGCCAAAAAAATAGGTTAAGTTTTCTCTCCAAAATACTTGACAGTCAATCAATAAATTTTTAGCTGGACTATTGATAACAGCACTACACTTGTATAGAATTAATATCAAGATTACAGTCACAGCCATAACCAAGCTGGCATCAAAGGATTCAAGCCCCTGAGATGTTTTACGTAACAGAGGACAATGTTATAAATTAAGGGTTCCCCTTAGAGGGAATAAAGCGGGAGCAGAACAAAACCAAGTTGCTCCGAGGTATCTGAGGCTTGCATCAGCAGAAATGCTGTGCAGGCTTTTTTACGGATCCATACCCTGCATAGCGTTTCTTTTTTGGAGAAACAAAATGCAAAATCGCAATATTCACCCTGCAGAAAACTATGACCCTAGAGATGACATGCTCAAGGGATTGGCTGACACCATCCAATCATTGGTTGAGGAGAACACCCTGCTAAAGGACAAGATCTCAATAGGCCAATGGAACGCTTCGGAAATTGAAAAAATTGATATCGTCCAAACTCTTGAGGAGCTAAGAGAGGCCAACAGGATTCTAGAAATTGATAATCGAACTCTAAAAGATGATCGAAATTGGTACCAAAATCGAGCTGCAGAGACTATGGGTAGTCGCAATTATTGGGAAAAGCAAGCCAAGAGGCTCCAAAAGATCATCGATCAAGGAGGTCAGAATGTTTAAGTTAGACCTTCGTGGACATCTTTTATATCTGAATGGCAATAGCCAAACGCTTGTACTTGCCGAAGCTCACAACAATAGAAAAATCCCTATTGAGTTATATGCAAGAGATAAGATCGATCCCTCTAAGACATATTTAAATAAACAGATAGTTCCACTTAACAAATCACTTGAAGTTACAGTGCAAGATTTAATTGTTGGTGCTGGCATCAATACTTCAAAGGGGACTTTTAAACGAAAGGACAAGGGGTATGCAATTGAGTGGATTTTCTCTGTCACCCCAGGCTTTATATGCGACTTCAATCATCTTTATATGCGGTGCCTAGATTGGCTGATGGATAAATTCCCTTATTGTCCAGTTGCCCATGCAGTCATTCACTATGATGAAGATGTCCCTCATATTCATATCATCATGGTTCCAATAGAAGGCAATCATCTGCCCGCCAGTAAGATTCTTGGATTTAAGGGATGCAGTCGAGAAAGGTCTTACGACTTATATGAAAAGGTTGGAGCAGAATTTGGCCTTGCTTACAGCATGTATCTTAAAGGTGCAGCAAAGAAATCAGCAGCTGAAAAGGCCATTAAAGAACTCGAGAAACTTCACTATCGTGAGAAACTGGGTAAGTTATGGCAACCCTTCAAGACAGCAGTCAAATCACGTCCTGAGCCGTTTTTAGATGCTTTGGGTATTTTGTTAAATGCCCATGTTTACTGAAAACAGAGTGGCAGTGACAACAACATCCTGTGTTGCTGTTGCGAAGTGAGATGTAAACCTACCGATATTGTTCAACGGCAAGTCGGTAGGTCTAAGGACATTAAAAAGAGGTAGTGGTATTTGAACTCTCTCCATGGACTAGCGCAATATCTACTGAGGAGTCATCCTTTGAGCGGGTACATCCTATTACTATGACTCAATCATTCCAAGCTGTATAACCAACATCCTAAGAAACCTAAGCTCTGCTGTTGTCGCTTTGCTCCTTAGTCTTGCCTCTTTAGTACATTTACCGTGCCTCCAATTAGGGTGTCTAGCTCCCATTAAAGACATTCCCCCGTGAAATTTGCATTTTTGCCCTGCTCCGCCTATTAATGGAGCGTTCTTACATGGGGTCCCATTACGAGTCATAGCACCACAGCTCATAACACACCCCAAAGAGCATTCTTTGACTTCTTAGGTAGATTAGTTGTAGCCAGCTCTTGAATTCGCTGCCTAATTTGTTCTCTAGTGAGGTATTTAGGATATCTGGGTAGAGCTTTAATCCGCTCTTGGATTTGCTCTCTGGAGAGATATGTTTTCATAATGCTTCCGTAGGTTCCGTAGCATTCATCCTATCGCATAAGGAATCCTTGAGCAACCACCCTGTAGACTTGAGGCTTAGCTATTTCATAGGTATGAATTGCATGCCTAATTCACCTGATGAGAACTGGACTGATTGGATCAGCGCTCTGATTAAGAATTTACCGCCAGAAAGTCCAGAACAAGTTGAAGACTCTAGCCCTGTTGGGCAGGCGAAAAAACTTCTCGCTGCTATCGATCAAGGAGGTATCCCAACCGACCCCATACGAATCAATAATATCGGCAGAGCTTTAGGTTTAGATGTGCTTCTAAGCGCCTCAATGGTCGATACGATTGAGCGAATTAGGGCAGAAGTTAATAGGCCTTAACCCACCCACTGGGTATAAGCAATTCCATGTGCTATTGCAGGTGCTACCAAAGCAGCTCCCTCAGGCAGAGTAGCAAATTGCTCTAAAACATAAGCCTTGGAAACTCGACCAGCATCTAATTCAGCATTCCAGTACGCTACACCCCCAGCCTCTCCAGGTCGATGCAAAACATTTAAATAAAGGTTGTTTACATAAGATGCATTACTTGGGTTGGCGCCATACTGAGCGATAAATTCAGGGCTACTAATAAAGGCTTGGGCTACATCGGTCACAATATTTGCACCAGCATCAAGCTGCGCTATCCAGTAACCAAGGCCAGACGCATCGGGAGTTCTATTAAAAGCAGCCTGATACAACATATAGGCAGATCCAGCAATTTGTGTTGGGCCAATATCAATTGCAACCATTGTGTTGGAAAATTGAAGACGCTCTATATTTACAAGAGTATCGTACCCATCCCTTCCCGAGGATGAATCACTTACTGTAGAAAAATTGATGCCCTGGATGGTAATGGTGTAACTTGAGGATGCACCACTATATGCTGAAGTATTCAGCCCTACAGCACCATCAATGTAATCGTTACCACCATTTCCCCTCATAAGGTCATTGCCTGCATAACCAATTAAATAGTCAGCATAAATTGATCCATTGATCGTATCGTTACCAACTAGCGCCAAAGATGTGATTCCGTATGCATTTCCTGAGTTTATTAAATTTGCAGCAGTAACAGCGCTAACATTCACATCTCTAGCTGTATAGTCAAGTCGATAATTCCTATATTCATCCAATCCAGTAAGCGTGCCACCAACTAATTGACCGCTACTGCCATAGGTAAAATTATTTCCATAGTAAGTTTGACCTCCTCCCACAAACCGGTCAGCTCTGAGCCAGAAAATCGGGCGGTGTGGTTGAACTACAAAATGACTTTGCAAACATCGCTGGTGGGAGATCCCCCAGCGATGAATGCGGTCTAAAACAATTGTAATCCTGTCTCCAGTTTTCAAGCTTTTCTTGTGCGTCTTCCAGCGACATAAACCAGTGGATGTTCAAACATTCGTCTCTTAAGCTGCCGTTGAATGATTCAATAAACGCATTGTCAGTAGGTTTACCTGGTCTTGAAAAATCTAAGACAACTTGCTTATCGTAAGCCCAGCGATCGAGCGCAATAGAGATAAATTCTGGACCATAGTACATGCAGAATGGTAGTCAGCCGCAGCAATTTAAGCCATGCTTGTGATTGCGAGATCATAAACAAGGAGTATTGCTATGGCTGACCACTTAAACAATAAACCCTATGGGGCATGGATTGCAATTGATATTGCCAAGGACTTTAATGCCGTGTTAAGCGAGACTAAAGAGGGTAAACGACAGCATTTTCGGATGGCTAATTCTGCATCTGACCATGACCGCCTCCTTTCTTATCTCAGAACTTTGCCTTCGCCTTGCATCATTGGCTTTGAAGCAACCGGCAATTACCACCGAGCATTAGGGCATCGCTTGGTAGCGGCGGGGTTTGAAGTCTGTTTTATTTCCTCGGTAGCGAGTGCCCGGTATCGGGAGGTGATGTTCAACTCCTGGGATAAAAATGACCCCAAGGATGCCGCAGTACTTTTGGAACTGCTTAAGCAAGGGATTACTCAACGTTATGTTGATCCATTAATTGCAGGACATCATGATCTCCAGGAGTTATCTAAAACCTACTATCAAGTGACCTTGAGTCGCACGCGCTTGCAACATTCCCTCCTCACTCATTACCTGCCTTTATATTTTCCGGAGATGGGTAAATGGTGGAACAGTACTCGCACAGACTGGTGGATTAATTATTTACTACGGTTTCCAATTCCTAGCGCAGTAACGAAGCACTCTCAAGAAGAGTTTTGCGAGATTGCCAGTCCTGTTGTTGGCCGTAAGGTTAATAAGGCGGCTAAGCTTATTGAGCTCTATAAGACTGCTCAGCATAGCATTGGACTTCCCGTTGAAGCAGAGTCTTTAGCTTGCAAAACATTTCAAATACAACTGCGACGCTATCAAGAGATCAATGCTTGTCGCAAGCAATTAGAAGAGACGGCTCATATGGTATTGGCCGATAACCCGGATTCCGCCATCTTGCAAAGTGTGCCGGGGATTGGTCCGATTAATGCCCTAACGATTCTGGCGGAAGGTGGCGATCTGCGTCGCTTTATCCATCATCGTCAGTTCTTAAAGTATTGCGGGTTTGATCTAGCGAAGAACCAATCAGGCAACTACCGTGGTCAAGAGCAAATCTCCAAACGGGGTAATGCGCGCCTGCGCTTAGCGCTGTGGATGTCAGTCAACCGTGCCATCCAGCAACCTGAGAACAGTTTCCAGCAAAAATATCTACGCTATATTAAAAGTGCGCCTCAAGATAAAGATTTACAGCGCAAGGCAAGGACTGCGGTGGCAGCGAAGATGGCGCGTGTAGTTTACGGATTAGTGAAGTCAAAACAGATGTATCAAGGTTACTATGAAAAAGCTTTACCCAGTGGATCGATCCCTCTCTGTAGGGCCGTAGAGGCCGCAAGGACCTCGTAGATAATGTTTGGACCTTCCACTGGGACCTCAGATTGTTTTAAGTAGGGTAAAGACCAAAACGTAAAGTGGCGGATCTTGTGTTCATTATGGTTAATCGGGACCCCTGATGTATTTGTGGAAGTGGCCGTTTGGGTGGAGTGAAGTAGTAAGTTTGATTTTTTAACTGCATTTTGCAGTTACGGGATGGCTTTGCCTATCGCTGGAAAAAGTTCTTGCATTTAGTACGTTGTCCGCTTGAATCCGCGTGGGCTTACCTCTTTGCGAGACGATATGCTCTAGCAGATGCGCAACATCATCGCCTCGAATGTTTTGCGCAGGATAAATTGCTAGGCACTCACGGGTGTGGTTATCTA